>DAHUYN010000010.1 GCA_027315165.1 Thermoplasmata archaeon
GAGCCCCGCAGGGTTTGGACCAGGGAGCCTTCCATCATCTCTGGTCTATCGGGTATTATCCCCAGTTTCCCGGGATTATCCCCGTCTCGAGGGCAGATTGTCCGCGTGTTACTGAGCAGTGCGCCGAGGGCTTACCCCTCTCGACTCGCATGGCTTAAGCGAACTCCAATAGCGGTGCCCGCCGGCAGGATCAACCGGATTTCTGGCACATTGATTCTTGGAATACGTGGTCGGTGACCGATCCTGGACTGGCGGATTCTATGCTCTTGCTTTCTGAGCTGGCATGCGTATCTTGGCTCTCCTCCGTCAGTCCCGAGAGGTCTCTCCCCGTCTCCGGGGAGGGGTTCTCGGGGCTCCACGCCCCATCGGGCCATCTGTGACGTCGCCTTGGAAGAGACCGGATCACGGATCCCCGGCTCGCCGTGGCGGCGCCGCCGTCGACGCCCCCCGTGAGGAGGGAGCCGCGCAGCAGGGCTCCCAGTGGGGGGTGGTATTTAACGGGAGCGGCGGCGAGCGCTCGACGGGACCGCGCGTTCGGCCTCGACCTGCCGCACGTGGAACGGCAGCTCGGTGAGCGACGTGATCTCCGGCGGGTCGTCGCCGAACCCCCAGCCCTCTCGATTGAGCCAGACGGAGCCGAGCCCGGCCGCCGCCGCCGCCTTCGCGTCGCGGTAGGGGAGGTCGCCGACGTAGAACGCGTCGCCCGGGGAGACGCCC
Source organism: Thermoplasmata archaeon (assembly GCA_027315165.1). Classification (GTDB taxonomy): domain Archaea; phylum Thermoplasmatota; class Thermoplasmata; order Lutacidiplasmatales; family UBA184; genus Lutacidiplasma. The sequence continues at coordinate 718 of DAHUYN010000010.1, forward strand.
GCCCGCCGGACGGCCGTGCGAAAGATCTCCGGGTTCGGCTTCGCGAGGCCCTCGGTGCCCCCGGCGACGACGAGGGGGAAGAACGGCGCGATGCCCGCGTGCCCGAGGATCTCGCCGACCGCCTCGACGGAGGAGGCGTTCGAGATGACACCGAGGGAGCGGCCCTCCTCCGAGAGCTGGACGAGGCAGCGTTTCGTGTCGGAGTAGAGCGGCAGCGATCGGGGGAGCCGGCGCGAGAGCCGGACGAACTCGTCCGCGACCCCCTCGGGGACGTCGTGGCCGCACGCGCGCTCGAGGATACGACGCCACAGCGCCTCGACGGCCGGGGGCTCGGGCACGTCGGCCTCTCGCGTCGCCTCGAGGTAGGCGTGCGCGAGGTGGTCCTCGTTCAGGTCGAGGCCGAGGCGACGCCCGAGGTCGATCCACGCCGGGAGGTTCCGCTCCTCGACGAGCGTGCCGCCGAGGTCGAAGAACACCCAGGAGAACCTCGACGTCCTCTCCGCCTCCTCGACCGGGAGAGGGAACCGAGCGTAAAGCGCCCGCGCGCTAGGCGACGTTGACCGAGATGATGTCGGAGTGGCGCATCAGGATCGCTCGGGCGATCTTCAGGTTCTTGCCGGCCTTGCCGATCGCGCGCGCCTTCCACGCCGGGTCGACGGTGACGGTCGCGTGCCGGCCCTTCCCCTTCTGCGCGAGGTCGACGGTCCGGGGCGAGTAGGCGTAGAAGACGTTCTTGACGAGCGTCGCCGGCTCGTCGCTGTACTCGACGACCATGATCTCCTTCTTGAGGAGCCCCTTGAGCCGGTCGACGAGGACACCGCCCGGTCCGACGGCCTTGTGGATCTCGCCGGGGTAGACCAGAAAGACGAGCTTGTCCTCGGCCTCGAGGCAGTCGCGGACCCTCGCCCCCGTCCGCTCCTCGAAGAGGCGGATGTAGCCGAGGGTCTCCGTGTCGAGGGCGATCTCGGGCACGATCGCGCGGACCTCGCCGGGATCAGGCCGTCTCGAGCGAGAGGATCGCCGACGTGCCCGGGTCGAGCACGGCGAGGGCGCTGATCGGGAACGGCTTGCCGCACGCGGCGCCGAGCTCGACGGCCGTGCCCTCGTAGTGGTAGACGGGGATCCGGTCGAACCGGCGCTCCCCCGTCAGCCGCTTGTCGGGGCAGGAGGAGGAGACGATGAGCAGCCGGGCCTTCTTCGCCTCGGCGCTCTTGACCGCCTCGTGGACGCCGACCTTGACGGTCCCCGTCTGGAGCGCGACCTTGAGGGCGTGCGCGAGGTCCATCTCAGGCCTCCGCCGGCTTCTTGGCCGCCACCGTCGGGCGGTAGACGAGGTTCACGGCGCCGGTGCCGAGCGTGATCGGCTGTCCGACGATGATGTTCTCGGCGACGCCCTTGAGCTCGTCGACCTCGCCGGTGATCGCGGCCCGCAACAGGTGGGCCGCCGTGATCTCGAAGGCCGCGCGCGCGAGGACGCTCGTCTTCTTCCCGGAGATCCCGTGGCGCCCGATCGCCCGGATGTCGCCCTCGTTCGTCATCACGTCGGAGACGAGCATCAGGTGGCGGATGTCGACGCCGAGACCCTGCTCGGAGAGCGTCCGCGAGGCCTCCTGGATGAGCGCGGCGCGGGCCGCCTCGACGCCGAAGACCTTGTAGATCTCGAACACCGAGTTCGTCGTGGTCCGGGCGGCGTCGACGCCCGCGATCTCGAGGACGCCCTCGAGATTGGACCCCTCGGTGTAGATCACGTACTCGTCCTTCTCCCGCTTGATGAGCGCGCGCTTGATGCCGGTGACGCCCTTGATCCGGATCCCCTTGGCCTCCTCGGAGGCCTCGAGGAGCTTCTTGAACGGCATCTCCTCGGCCGGTTCGTCCTTCTTCGTCCGCACGGGCTGGCTGCCGGCCTCGACGAGGTGGACCTCGAAGGCCCGGGCCTCGCCGCTGCCGGCCCCGTTCTGGAGGCGGAACGAGCGCGTGTCGATGTTCTCGTTCAAGGCCCGCTCGAGGTCGGCCCGCTTGACGCCGCGGGCGTGCATCAACGCGACCTGCGGGCTCACGAGGACCTTCAGCTCCTCGACGACCGTGCCGATCGACGCGACGTCGGGGATCGTCGTCACTTCGATCTGGAGCGCGATCGACTGGACCGCGTCGCGATCCGCCTTGAGCTTCTTCTCGACGTGGACCGTCATCATCGGCGTCGACGGGACGCGCCTCGCGTCGACGAGCTCGATCAGGCGCGGCAGGCCGAGCGTGACGTTCATCTCCGCGACCCCCGCGTAGTGGAACGTCCGCAGCGTCATCTGCGTGCCCGGCTCGCCGATCGATTGCGCGGCCACGATCCCGACGGACTCGTGCGCGTCGACGCTCGCCTTGCGAAACCGCTCGACCACGCTCTTCGCCACCTTCGTCGTCTCCGCCGAAGAGGCGCGAAGCGCGGCGAGCCGGCTCGCGAGATCGGTGACGAGCAGGTCGGGAAGGCCGATGCCCTCCTTGCGGGCGATGCCGACGATCCGGTCGTGGTAGCTCTCGCGCGGGCTCTTCTTCTCGTCGGTCATCTCACTCGCCCCCGAAGTCGGGGCCCTCCTCGGGCGCGCCGAACTCGTCGGACTCCTCTTCCTCGCCCTCTTCCTCGAGCTGCGCCTCGGCGAGGAGGTCCATCTCCTCCTCCGAGACCGGCGGGGCGCCGGCGATCGGCTCCCCCTTCGCGTCGACGATGGGCTTGACGCGGCGGCCGAGGACCTGGGCCAGGATCTCCTCGACCGGGACCGCCTGGCCCTGGAACGAGCGGGTCGGGTCGATCCCGTCCTCGCCGTACTTGTACTCGATGACGGTGCCGGCGGTGTTGCGGACCGTCCCGTCCTCGGCGACCTTGAGGTCCTCCAAGGCGTTGATCAGCCGCCGCTGCATGTAGCCCGAGCGGCTCGTCCGGACGGCCGTGTCGACGAGACCCTCCCGCCCACCCATCGAGTGGAAGAAGTACTCCGTCGGCGACAGGCCGTGCTTGTAGCTCGAGGAGACGAAGCCGCGCGCATCGGCGCCGAGGTCGCCTCGCGAGAAGTGCGGCAACGTCCGGCTGAAGTAGCCTCGGAGCAGGCGCTCGCCGCGCACCGACTGCTGGCCGACGGCGCCGGCCATCTGCGTGAGGTTCAGCATCGACCCGCGGGCCCCGGACTTGGCCAGGATCACGGCGGGGTTCTCGAGCCCGAGGTAGCGGCCCGCGATGTCGCCCGCGGTGTCTCGCGCCTTCCCGAGCTCCCGACGGACCATCACCTCGAGGGTCTCCTCGAGGGAACGGCCGGGCATCTGCTCGAGCTCGCCCTTGCGGTACTGCTCGACGAGCTCGTTGACCTTCACGCGCGCCTTGTGGAGCGCATCGTCGATCTCGTGCCGGGCGTCCTCGGGGACGTCCTCGTCGTCGATCCCGGTCGAGAGGCCCTTGAGGCCTATAGCGGTGATCGAGAGCCGGCTCATCTCGTCGAGGAACTGGCGCGCCCGCGGCATCCCGTTGTTGCGCGCGATCGCGTCGAGGATCGCGCCCTTCTGGAAGGCGATCGCCTTCGCGTCGATCGTGCCCGCCTTGAGGTCGCCGTTCTCGACAACGACGTAGCTGTCGTGCTTGCACGAGGTCGGCGGACAGTCGCACCGGTTCCAGATGTTCGAGCGGAACTCGATCGAGAGGTCCTTCGGCAGCGTGAGCGAGAACAACTGCTTCCCCGTCCAGAAGTCGCCGTCCTTGTCGGTCCCCGCCGGCGGCGGCACCGGGAACCTCAGCTTCGAGAGGAGGTAGGTGACCTCGCTCCGAGAGAACCTCGGGTTCTGGTAGGTGAGCAGGAACGCCGCGGTGATGTGGTCGTGGAGCATCCCGATGATCGGCCCGCCGTAGCGGGGCGAGAGGATGTGCTCCTCGACCTTCATCAGGACCTTCGCTTCCGCCCGGGCCTCCTGGCTCTGGAGCACGTGCAGGTTCATCTCGTCGCCGTCGAAATCGGCGTTGTACGGCGGGCAGTCGCAGAGGTTGAACCGGAACGTCTTGTGGGGCAGGATCTTCACGAAGTGGGCCATCATGCTCATCCGGTGCAGCGACGGCTGCCGGTTGAACAGGACGATGTCCCCGTCGATCAGCTGTCGCTCGACGACGCAACCCGGCGCGACGAGCTCGGCGCACGCCTCCGAGTTCTTGTCCATCACCTTGATCCGCTGTCCGTCCTCGCGGATCAGGTAGTTCACCCCGCACTGGAACCCGCCGCCCGGCGCCGCCGGCGGCGAGGGGCCGCGCTTGACGAGCTCCTTGGCGATCTCCTGGTTGTGGGGCGTGACCTCGAGGGGCACGGTGAGCGCGCGCGCGACCTCGACGGGGATGCCGACCTCGTTGATCGAGAGGAGCGGGTCCGGCGAGATCACCGTGCGGGCCGAGAAGTTGACGCGCTTGCCCGAGAGGTTCGACCGGAACCGGCCGTCCTTCCCCTTGAGCCGCTGGGCGAGCGTCTTGAGCGGGCGTCCCGAGCGGTGGCGGGCGGGCGGGATCCCGCTCGTCTGGTTGTCGAAGTAGGTCGTGACGTGGTACTGGAGCAGCTCCCAGAGGTCCTCGACGACGAGCTGGGGCGCGCCCATGTCGCGGTTCTCGCGAAGGCGCTGGTTGATCCGGAGCACGTCGACGAGCTTGTGCGTGAGGTCGTCCTCGCTGCGCTCACCGGAGTCGAGGGTGATCGACGGGCGGACCTGGACCGGCGGGACGGGCAGCACCGTGAGGACCATCCACTCGGGCCGGCCGAACCTCGGGTTCAGGCCGAGGGCGCGGACGTCGTCGTCGGGGATCCGCTCGAGGCGGGCGCGGACCTCCTTCGGGGTGATCTTATGGCCGTTCTCGCGGAACGTCGTCGGCTTGTCGAGGATGATCCGCTGCTGCACCTCGTGGCAGTGGGGGCAGAGCCGCTCCTCGCGCGACTCGCGCGTCCTCGGCGTCGGCGTCTCCGAGTCGTCGGCGAGCGCCTCGCCGCGGGTCGGGGGCGCGTCCGGGAGCATCCGGCCGCAGGCCCGGCACGTCCCCTGCAGGAGCCGCTTGATCTCCTTGGCGTAGCCGACGTGGATCACGGGCATCGCGAGCTCGATGATCCCGAAGTGGCCCGGGCAGTCGTTGACCCGGCCGCCGCACGTGCGGCAGCGGAGGTTCGGCTCGATGACCCCGAGATGGAGGTCCATCAAGCCCATCTCGATCGGGTAGCCGTCGTCGTCGTAGGTATCGGCCGTGATGATCTTCACGCCGCTCATGCGGCGGATCTCGTCCGGCGAGAGGAAGGCGAACTGGAGCGCCTTGATGCGCTTCGAGAGTCCCTGTGCCATGCTCAGACCTCCTACCGCATCTCCTCGAGCTGCAGCCGCATGATCACGCCGAGGCTGATCAGCTCCTCGAGGAGGAGCTTGAACGAGTAGCTCATCTCGACCGGGTAGATCGACGAGGTGTTCCCACAGCTCGGGCACCGGAGCGAGCCCGCCCTCGTGTCGGGGATCGCGATGTGCCCGCACTCGGGGTTGCCGCAGACGTACTGGATCGTCCCGTCCGACTCGTCGAGCAGCCGGTCCTTGATGACCATCGCGACGCCGTGGCCGATGAGGCAGTCGCGCTCCATCTCACCGAACCGAAGACCGCCCTGGCGCGAGCGCCCCTCGGTCGGCTGCCGCGTGAGGATCTGCACCGGCCCGCGAGAGCGCATGTGCATCTTCCCGGCGACCATGTGGTGGAGCTTCTGGTAGTAGATCACGCCGACGAAGATCTCCGCGTCGATCTTCCGACCCGTGGTCCCGTCGTACAGGGTCTCGCGGCCGGACGGGTGGAGCCCGAGGGCCTTGAGCCCCTCGCGGAGCGCCTCCTCGCGCTCGCCCGAGAACGCCGTGCCGTCGATCGTGCGCCCCTCGAGGGCGCCGACCTTGCCGCCGAGCATCTCGAGGACGTGGGCGACGGTCATGCGCGACGGGATCGCGTGCGGGTTGATCAGGAGGTCCGGCGTGACGCCGTCCCGCGTGAACGGGAGGTTCTCCTGGGGCACGATGAGCCCGACGACGCCCTTCTGGCCGTGCCGGGAGGCGAACTTGTCACCGAGCTCGGGGACCCGCTGGTTGCGGACCTTGACCTTGACGAGCTTGGAGATGTTCTCCCCCTCGGTGAGGATGACGTTGTCGACCCAGCCCGACTCGCCGAAGCGGACGGTGACCGAGGTCTCCCGGCGCTTCTGCGGCGTGAGGAGGTCGGTCTTCTCCTCGAGGAACCGCGGCGGGGAGGTCTTGCCGATGAGGACGTCGCCCTCGCCGACCTCGAGCTCGGGGAAGATCAGGCCGTCCTCGCCGAGGCTCCGGTACGCCGTGTCGACGCGGGCGCCCGCGACGTCGGGTCGCGGGATCTCGAACCGGTCCTCCTGGCCGCCGGGGTACTTGCGCTCCTCCCCGCGGTAGGTCCGGAAGAACGAGGAGCGGCCGAGGCCGCGCTCGATCGCCGCCTTCGAGAAGACGAGCGCGTCCTGCATGTTGTAGCCCTCGTAGGAGAGGACCGCGACGACGAAGTTCTGGCCCGCGGGCCGCTCGGTGAAGTGGACGTAGCGCATCGTCTGCGTCCGCAAGAGCGGCGCCTGCGGGTAGTGCAGGAGATGGCCGCGCGTGTCCGGACGCCGGCGGTAGTTCACCGACTCGACGCCGAGCGCCTGCTTGGCCATCGCCGAGCCCATCGTGTTCCGGACCGTCGAGTTGTGCTCGGGGTACGGGATGAGCCCGGTGCAGACACCGAGCATCATGTTCGGGTCGATCTCGAGGTGCGTGTGGACGGGCGTGAGGAGCGAGCCCGTCGGGAACTCGTGGTGGCAGCGGCCGCAGCGAACGAGCGGCTTCTCGCTCCGCTCGCCGGCGCTGACCCAGCGAAGGTCCGACCGGGAGAGCGCGCGCTCGCACTTGGGGCACCGCTCGGGCGGGACGTAGGCGTCGACGGCGATGAGCGAGTCCTCCTCCTCCTCGGCGTCGATCCACTCGACCTTCCCCTGTCGGACGAGGTCGGTGAACGAGAGCGTGCCTTGCGCGAGCTCGTCGAGGTCGGCGCGCGTGACCTTCGGGACCCCGTCCCGGACGACGATGAGGGGTCGGCGGAGCCGGCCCGGGTCGGCGTGGACGATGACCTCGTTCATCTCCTCGTCGTAACGGACGTTGATCTCGTAGGTCTTGTCGCCGAGCGAGGGGGAGAGCGTCCCGGCGCGCCGGCGCTCGCGGATCTCCCGTACGAGCTCGAGCGGCTGCGAGTGGAGCCCGACGAGGTTCCCGTTGACGTAGACGCGGGCGGCGCGCTTCCCCTTGGTCCCGCTCGGGGCCTCCTGGAACACCTCGGGGCCGATCTCCCTCGTGTTGAGGTCGCGGAGGATGAGCGTGACCTCGTCCTCGTCGGCCCCCTCGGAGACGTCGACGCAGAGGGCGTAGTTCTTGACGAGCCCGCAGTTCTGTCCCTCCGGGGTCTCGTTGGGGCAGAGACGGCCCCACTGCGTCGGGTGCAGGTCGCGGGCCTCAAAGTGCGGCTGGCTTCGCGTGAGCGGGCTCGTGACGCGGCGCAGGTGGGAGATCGTGGACATGTGGCTGGTCCGGTCGAGGACCTGGCTCACGCCCGCGCGGCCGCCGACCCAGTTGCCGGTGGCGAGCGCGTGGACGAGCCGCTGCGTGAGGAGGTCGGGCCGGATCGCGCTCGCGATGCGGAGGTCCTTCTTCCGCGCGAACGAGCGCTCGAGCTGGTACTTGAGGTCCTTGAGGAGGAGCGTGAAGGCGACGCGGAACAGGTCCTCCATCAGGTCGCCGGCGAGCTTGAGCCGCTTGTTCGCGTAGTGGTCCTTGTCGTCCTCGCCGCGGACGTGCAGGTGGAGCTCGAGGACCGTCCGCGCCATGCGCGCGAGGTAGAGGGCCTTCTTCAGACGGTCGGCCTTCGTGTCGCCCAGGTGCGGCAGGAGGGAGCGGTCGAGGATGCCGTCGACCTTCCGCTGCCGGTACTCCTTGGCCTGCCCCGTCGCGAACTTCTTCTCGAGGTAGAGGAGCGCGTCCTCCGTCGTGAGGATCCCCTCGGGGGGGTAGAGCTTCTTCGAGATGCACTCCTCGAGGTTGACGTTGAGGAGGTGCTTCATCGTCTGGACGAACGGCTCCTCGAGCGGGAGCAGCTCACCGAGCGCCGCCTGGAAGATCTCCTCGTCGTTCTTCATCCCGAGGGCCTTCATCAGGATGGCGAACGGGATCTGACCCGACGCCGTCGGGACCGAGACCTGGAGGATCCCGTCCTTCTTCTTCTCGACGACGGTGAGGGAGCGGTAGCCGCCGCGCTGGCTGAAGACCTTGGCCGACTCGACCGGGGTCCCGTAGCGCTCGTTGAACTCCGCGAAGATCCGGTTCGGCGCGAGGTCCTCGAGGCTCATCATGACCCGCTCGGTCCCGCCGATGATGGCGTACCCGCCGGGGTCGAGGGGGTCCTCGCCGTACTCGACGAGCTTGGCGCGGTACTCCTCGTCCGAGAGCGGGAAGTTCGAGTCCCGCTCGATGTTCGCCCGGTTGAGGTTGCACGGGCGGCTCTTGACCATGATCGGGAGGTCGCCGATGTGGACCGTCTCCGGCGCGCGCTCGACGCCGTTCTCGACGACGGTGACGTTGAGGTAGATCGGCGCCTGGTAGGTGAGGTTCCGCAGGCGCGCCTCCATCGGCGTGAGGGTCGGCTTCGAGCCGACCGGCTCCTTGACGAACGGCTGGCCGACGAAGATCGTCGGCTCCGCCGACGGGCTCACGAGGCCGGTGCGCGGGTCGCGCCGGCGGCCGACGCGCACGTAGATCGAGCTCTTCGTCTTCTGCACGTCGAGCCGGATGATGCCGCGCTCGGTCGAGTCCTCGCTCACGCGGGACTCGTCGACGATCCGCTGCATGCGGGAGTTCGGGTTGTCGCTCGTCGGCAGGAAGTCGTTGAAGCTGGCGAGGTGGTGGTTGACGATCGACCGCTCTCGGAAGAAGGCGTCCACGATTTCGCGCATGGAGTGGGATCAGTCCCCCGGATGGTCGACGAGGACGCGGTAGGCGATCGCCACTCCGGCCGTCGCCGAGGGGCGGCGGACCCGGACGAGGCGGCCGGCGAGCACCTCGTGGGCCTCGCGGGCCTTGAGGTAGCCAGAGTCGGTCTTGAGCCCGGGGTCGCTCGAGAGGATCTTCGGCAGCCGCTCGATCGCGGTCCCGAGCTCGGCGAGGACCTTCGCGCCCTCCGCCTCCGTGAGGAGCTCGTGGGGCGGGACGAGGTGGTGCGCCGTGAACGGCCGTGCCGGGGGCGGCGCGGCCGGGGTCGCCTTCGCTTTGGCGGAGCTTCGGGTGCGCGCGCGCGTGGGGCTCATCGTGCGTCCTCCGGAACGGAACGGGCCCGGGGGGATGTTCGGGAGGTCGCGCGGGCTGCCGCGACCTCCGTTCGAACCCCCGACCAACCGGTTAAAAGCCGGTTGCTCTCTGCAGGACCGTCGGGGGCTCCCGCCGGCCAACCTGCCTGAGCTACGGGCCCTCGGCCGCTCCGTCCCGAGACGACCCGGGGGCCGTATTTCAGGTTTCCGCTCGGGACCTTCACGAGAGGCTCTCCAAGCGGGAGATGATCGACCAGATCGCGGTCCGGCCGTGGGTCGGGATGTTCGGGTCGTTGGCGAGGTCGTCCAGTACGTAGACGGCGCTCGCGATCCGCACGTCGAGCGCGACGCGAGGCTTCGTCAGCTCCTCCCGCGCGGAGACGGCGCCCCGACGGACGTTCCTCGGGACGGAGCTGTCGTCGGAGAGCTGGACGAGCGTCTCGGCGATCGACTGGAGCTGGAGGCTCTTCGGATCGGTCTCGACCCGGGGGGTCGGGGCCGAGGCCGTCGCCGCGGGCGCGGGCGTCGTCACAGGCGGCGGGCCTCCCCGCCGTCCTTGTAGGCGGTGACGACGAGGTGCGTCTTCGTCTCGCGGATCCCCTTGACGCCGGGGAGGCGGTGCAGGACGAACTCCTTGAGCTCGTCGTAGGCGGGGAAGCGGACCTTGAGGAAGATGTCGGTGTCGCCGGTGACGAGGAACAGGTCCTCGACCTCGGGGAACCGGCTCACCTCGGAGGCGACCTGGTCGGCCTCGGACGTCTCGACCTTGAGCGTGATCAACGCGACGACGTCCTCCTCGCCGCGGGTCTTCGTGTAGGCGCTTTCGACGGCGGGACTGATCGGCGGCTTACCGCTCTCTGGATGCCCCATCTATCTGCTCCCTGCGAACTCTGGGCGTAGTCTCTCTCCGGCGGATCGGATGCCCCTTCGACCCAGACCCGCTAGGTCGAGGGCGACGCCTCGAACTCTTCCTGGAGGTCGTTGACCACCTGGTCGATCACGGCCCCCGTGGACGGCGCCCGGTACTCCCGGACCCCGCCCGCCTCGCTCGAAACCCGGGCCACCAGCTCGCTGGCACCCCGGAGGAATTCGACGCTACAGATGAGCTCCTCCATCGATGGCTCCGCCCCCCGCGCCCCGAGGGCCGAAAAAGGACCCCTATATACGCTTTCGGGCTCGAGGGGGGCGGCTCCGCGTCCGTGCGCGACGGCGACGGGCCGCGGGGCGCGGGCGTCGGCCCCGGCCTCACCCGAGGCCGAGGTCGAGGGCGCGCCGGGTCCGGCCGCTCGGACCGACCCCGCGGCGAGACGTCCGGCGCGCGCCGGCCCTCGGTGGAGGGACGCGCTCGGAAGTCAGGGTTATGTGGGCCCTCCCCTACGCGGAGGGTAGGAGTCCACGTGCAGTCCCCCGCGCGTCGCACGGTCGTCGAGGTGCGCGTCGAGCTCAAGCCCGGCGTCATGGACGCGGAGGCCGAGAGCGTCCTGCGGTCCCTCGGCCTGCTCGGGATCGGACCGGTCGCGAGGGTCCGTACGGCGAAGGTCTTCTCGCTCGAGTTCGACGACGTCGAGCCCTCGAAGGCGGAGGCGCTCGCCCGCGAAGCGGTCGACCGGCTGCTCGCGAATCCGGTGATCCACAAGGTGGCTCTCTCCCGGGTCCCGCACTGAGGCGCCGATGGCTCCCCGAAGGACCGGTGAACCGACCGCGTGGGCTCCCCGCGTCGGGGTCGTCCCCTTCCGGCGCCTCTCCCGCGAGCGGCTCGCGCGGACCTCGGCCGAGCGGGGCCTCGGCTTCTCCGCCGCCGAGCTCGTGCGCCTGAAGGCCTACTTCACGAAGGTCGGTCGCGACCCGACGGACGTCGAGCTCGCGGGCCTCGCGCAGAGCTGGAGCGAGCACTGCAGCTACAAGAGCTCCCGTCCGTACCTCCGGGCCGCCTTCGGCGGGCTTCGGCCGAAGTCGCGGGTCCTCGGGACCGGCGACGCCGGGGTCCTCGTCCTCGAGGGCGAGTACGCCTACGCGATCCGGATCGAGTCGCACAACCATCCGTCGGCCATCGAGCCGTACGGCGGCGCGGCGACCGGCATCGGCGGCATCCTGCGCGACGTCCTCGCGGTCGGGGGTCAGCCGATCGGGCTCGCGGACCCGTTGTTCTTCGGCCCCCTCGACCTCGCGGACTCCGAGGTGCCGCGCGGCGTCAAGAGCCCTCGCTATCTCATGGGCGGCGTCGTCTCGGGGATCCGCGACTACGGCAACCGGGTCGGCGTGCCGACGGTCTCGGGCGCCGTCGTCTTCGACCGCGCCTACACGGTGAACCCGCTCGTCAACGTCGGGTGCGTCGGCCTCCTGCCGCGCCGCCGGCTCGTCCCGAACAAGGCCGAGCGGCCTGGCGACCGGCTCGTCCTCGTCGGGGGCCTCACGGGGCGCGACGGGATCGGCGGTGTCGCGTTCGCGTCGCAGGAGCTCACGGAGCGCAGCGAGGAGGAGTCCCGCGGCGCGGTGCAGCTCGGGAACCCGATCATGAAGGAGCCGCTCATCCAGGCCTGCCTCGAGGCGTACGACGCGGGGCTCGTTCGAGGCGCCAAGGACCTCGGCGGCGGCGGCCTCGCGACGGCCTCGGGCGAGCTCGTGCACGCGGGCGGCCTCGGCTCGGTGATCCACCTCGACCGCGTGCCGCTCCGCGAGGGCGGCCTCGCGCCCTGGGAGATCTGGATCTCGGAGTCGCAGGAGCGGATGCTCCTCGACGTGCGCCCCGCCGACCTCGCGCGCGTCGTCGAGATCTTCGAGCGCCACGACGTCCCCGTGACGGACGTCGGCGAGGTCGTCCCTGGAGACCACGAGACGCTCCTCTTCGGCCCCTCGCCCGCGGCCCACCTTCGGCTCGGCTTCCGCGTCGACCCGCCCGAGCTGAGGCGGCCGGCCCGGCGGCGGCCGACGCCATCGAACGACCCCGGCACGATCCCGAACGCCGATCCGGTCGAGCTGTTCGAGCGGCTCGTCCTCTCGCCGGAGTCGGTCTCGCGCGAGGGGGTCATCCGCGTCTACGACCACGAGGTCCAGGGCCGGACCGTCGTGAAGCCGCTCCAGGGGCGCGTCGTCACGCCCTCGCACGGCGACGCCGCCGTGCTCCGACCCCGCGTTGACAGCTGGCGCGGCCTCGCCGTCACGATCGCCGCACAGCCCTGGGCCTGCCGGCTCTCGCCGCGCGCCGGCGCCGTCTGGGTCGTCGAGGAGGCCGCGCGGAACCTCTACGCGGTCGGGGCGAGGCCGGACGCGTTCACCGATTGCCTCAACTTCGGCAATCCGGAGGACCCGCTCGTCCTCGGCGACTTCGGTGAGGTCACGAAGGGGCTCGCCGACGGCGCGCGCGCGCTCGACCTCGCCGTGCCGTCCGGGAACGTCAGCTTCTACAACGGCGGCCTCGGGGCCGAGATCCCTCCGACCCCCGTCCTGATGGCCACCGGGCTCCTCCCCGACCTCCGGCGCGCGACGACGACCGACCTCAAGGTCGCGGGTGACGCGCTCTACCTCGTCGGCCGGACCGCCCCGGGGCTCGGTGGCTCGCTCTGGTCGCGCCTCACGGGCCGCGACGGCGGCGCGCTCCCGCGGACCGACCCGGCGCTGACGCGTCGGCTCGGGGAGAGACTCCTCGCCCTCGGGGCGCGCGAGCGGCTTCGGGCCGTCCACGACGTCTCCGACGGCGGCCTCGCGGTCACGCTCGCGGAGATGGCGTTCGGCGGCGGGCTCGGCTTCGCCGTCGACCTCTCGGCGACGGGGCTCGAGACCCCGGCGCACGCCCTCGCCGCCGAGGGCGGGTCGCGGTGGGTCGTCGAGGTCCCGGCGGACTCGATCCCCGGCTTCGAGGCGTCGTTCCGGGGTCTTCCGATCGCGCGGCTCGGCGAGGTCGTCGAGGGCGACGGTCGGCTGTCGTTTGGGACCGACCGCCTCGGGATCGTCGGACTGGACCGGCTCTACCCGACCTGGCGGGCCGGCGTCGGGGTCCCGTAGGGGGCCCGATGACGAACACGGCCCTCCTGTCGGGGGGAAAGGACTCCGTCTACGCGGCCTACCTCGCCGAGACGCAGGGGATCCCGATCGACGAGCTCCTCACGCTGCGTCCGTCGGACCCGGAGTCGATGCTGTTCCACACGCCGAACCTGCACCTCGTCCGACTTCAGGCCGAGGCGTGGGGGAAGCGGTATCGAGAGGTGCGCGTCGCCGGGGCCGGCGAGGCCGCCGAGCGGGCGGCGCTCGACGCGGCGCTCCGGGGCGGCCGCGGCTGGGTCGTCGCCGGAGCCATCGCCTCCTCCTACCAGTGGGGCCGGCTCCACGCGGTCACCTTCGCGCTCGGCCGGCCGCTCTTCACGCCGCTGTGGGGGAAGGAGGCCCACCGTGTCGTCGAGGAGGAGATCGGCGCCGGCCTCGACATCCGGTTCGTGCACCTGGCGGCGGAGCCGCTCTCGCCAGAGCTGCTCGGCCGTCGCCTGGACACGGCAACGCTCCGGGAGCTCGAGCGGCTCGGACGCGAGGTCCGCCCCGTCCACGTCGCGGGCGAGGGCGGGGAGTTCGAGACCCTCGTCGTCGACGCACCGTTCTTCTCGGCCCGTGTCGAACTCCTCGAGACCGAGGTCGTGAGCCGTGGGGGCGCCCACGGACTCGTCGTCGGCGGGGCGCGGCTCGTCCCGAAGTCGGCCCCGGCCGCTCCCGCAAACCCTCTTACGGTGTGACCCCCTCCTCTCCTCCGTGCCCGACTCGGGCTCGCCGGGGCTGAAAGCCGTCGAGGCGCTCGGCGACCCGAGATCGCTCCCGGACCCGGAGTGGATCCGCCAGCTCACCGGCGCGACGGCCGAGGCGGTCGACGCGGTCCTCACGGAGGTCGACGGGCTCGTCGAGCTCGAGGCGGGGATCCGCGCGAGGCACCTCGAGGGCGGCCGCACCGACTACGCCCAGTTCCGCGCGCCGTTCGACGTCTACGCGATCGTCCGGCTGCTCGGGCTCTCGGAGCTCGTCGAGACCGGCGTCTCCTCCGGGGTCTCCTCGGCCCACCTCCTCCTCGCGCTTCGGGCCAACGGCAAAGGCACGCTGCACTCGATCGACCTGCCCACGGCGCAGGCCGGCCCCCGGCTCGAGAAGGGCGAGTCGATCGTGAGCCTCCCGCCGGGCCGGGCGACCGGCTGGGCCGTCCCGGACGCGCTGAGGAAAGGCTGGGACCTGCATCTCGGCCCGAGCCAGGTGCTGCTCCCCGTCGTCCTCCGCTCCCTCGAGCGCGTCGACCTGTTCCTGCACGACAGCCTCCACACGCCCGAGCACCTCACCTTCGAGCTCGAGGCGCTCCGGCCGAAGCTCGCTCGAGGCGGGGTCGTCCTCGCCGACAACACCGAGTGGACCGGCGACGCCTTCGAGCGGTTCGCCCGCTCCTTCGGGGTCCCGCTCCGAGCGCGCGGGGGCGAGGACCTCGTCGGCCTGAGGGTCCCGACGGCCGCGGGCCCGGGCCGCGCCCGCGCGAGCTCGGCGCACCGACCCCGACGGGCCCCGTAGGCCGGCGGTCCCGGCCCCGCGGCTCGAGGGCGGCGGCACGCCTTTATGGCGCCCGCCGCATGGGACACGGCGATGGCGGCGACGAGGGCCCGGAGCGCGCGGGCGCCCCGAGCGGCCGCGACGCGCGGCGGCGACCCCGTCGCCGAGGCGCGCCGGGCGTGGGAGGAGGAGACCCTCCGTCCGACGCTCGACCGGAGCCCCGAGCGCCCGGGGCCGTTCGAGACCCTCGGCGGGATCCCGGTCGACCGGCTCTACACGCCCCGACCCGGCGTCGACGAGGAGGCCCGCCTGGGGTACCCCGGACAGTACCCGTACACGCGGGGCGTGCATCCGACGATGTACCGCGGTCGGCTCTGGTCGATGCGGATGTTCTCCGGGTTCGGCACGCCGGAGGACACGAACCGCCGCTTCCGCTACCTGCTCGCACACGGCGAGAGCGGGCTCTCGATCGCGTTCGACGACCCGACGCTCTACGGGATCGACGCCGACGACCCGGAGGCGCTCGGGGAGGTCGGCAAGTGCGGCGTCAACGTCTCGTCGTTGGACGACATGCGCCGGCTCCTCCGCGCGATCCCGCTCGCCGACGTGACGACGAGCATGACGATCAACGGCCCCGCCAACATCGTCTGGGGGATGTACCTCCTCGCCGCCGAGGCGACCGGCGTCCCGAGGGCCTCGCTCGGGGGGACGACCCAGAACGACATCCTCAAGGAGTACATCGCGCAGAAGGAGTTCCTCTACCCGCCCCGGGCCGCGCTCCGGCTCGTCACCGACACGATCGAGTTCGCCACGCGCGAGATGCCCCGATGGAACCCGGTGTCGATCTCGGGCTACCACATCCGCGAGGCCGGCTCGACCGCGGTGCAGGAGCTCGCCTTCACGCTCGCCGACGGGATCGCCTACGTCGAGGCGGCGATCGCGCGCGGACTCGACGTCGACAACTTCGCCCCGAGGCTGTCGTTCTTCTTCAACTCGCACAACGACTTCTTCGAGGAGATCGCGAAGTTCCGCGCCGCCCGCCGCCTCTGGGCGAGCGTGATGCGCGATCGCTTCCACGCGCGCAAGGAGCGCTCCCTCTGGCTCCGGTTCCATACGCAGACCGCCGGCTGCTCGTGCACCGCGCAGCAGCCCGAGCTCAACATCGTCCGCACGACCGTGCAGGCGCTCGCCGGCGTCCTCGGCGGCACGCAATCTCTCCACACGAACTCCTACGACGAGGCGCTCCAGCTCCCGACGGAGGACGCGGTACGGATCGCGTTGCGGACGCAGCAGATCCTCGCGAACGAGAGCGGCGTCCCCGAGGCGATCGACCCGTTCGGCGGGAGCTACTACGTCGAGTGGCTCACCGACCGGATGGAGGAGGAGGCCCGGCGCTACTTCGATCGGATCGACGCGCTCGGCGGCGTCGTCGCCGGGATCGAGCGCGGGTTCTTCCAGCGCGAGATCCAGGAGGCGTCGTTCCGCTACCAGCGCCAGGTCGAGTCGGGCGAGCGGAAGGTCGTCGGCGTCAACGCCTACACGACCGACGCGCCCCTGAAGGTGCCGAGGCTCCGGATCTCCGAGCAGGCGCGTCGCGACCAGGCCAAGCGCCTCGCGACCCTCCGCGGCCAGCGGAACGCGGCCCGGCACGCGCGCGCCCTCGAGCGGCTGCGCACCGTCGCCGCGACGGAGGCGGAGAACACGATGCCCGCGGTCCTCGACGCGCTCCGGGCCCGGGCGACCCTCGGCGAGATCGTGCGGGCGTTCCAGAGCGTCTACGGCGCCTACCGCGAACGGGCCACCTACTGAGGTCCCGGGGCGCGCCGCGTAGGGTTATCTGCCCCGGTCCTCCACCCCCGGCGCGCCCGTGCCCGACCCCGCGTACTCGGCGACGCTCGAGCACCTCTACGGCCTCCGCCGGTTCGGCATGCGGCCGGGGCTCGAGGTGATGCGGGCCCTCCTCGACGCGGTCGGCTCCCCCGAACGGTCGTTCCGGGCCCTGCACGTCGCGGGCAGCAAGGGGAAGGGGTCGGTCTCCGCGATGGCGGCGGCGGTCCTCGGCGCCGCGGGCCTCCGGGTCGGCCTCTATACGTCGCCCCACCTCGTGAGCTACCGCGAGCGGATCCGCGTCGACGGCGAGCCGGTCGCGCGCGAGGCGGTGACGCACGGGGTCGAGCGGCTCCGCGGCGTCGCCGAGAGGCTCGAGCGCGAGGGGCGGATCGACCGGAGCCCGACGTTCTTCGAGCTGACGACCGCGCTCGCCTTCGAGACGTTCCGGGCCGCCCGCGTCACGCACGCCGTCGTCGAGGTCGGGCTCGGGGGCCGGCTCGACGCGACCAACGTCGTCGACGCGCCGGTCGGCGTCGTCCGACGATCGAGCTCGAGCACACGGACGTCCTCGGCCCCACGCTCGAGAGGATCGCGAGCGAGAAGGCGGGCATCTTAAAGCCGGGGATGGTGGGGCTCGTCGGCGAGCTCGGGCTCGAGGCGGCTCGCGAGGTCGAGCGGCACGCGCGTGCGGCCGGCGTCCCCCTCCTCCACCTGGGCCGCGAGGTCCGCGTCGACGACCGCACGCTCGACGAGCGCGGCCAGCGTCTCAGCGTCGTCACGCCCCGCGGGCGGCACGAGTCGTTGCGGCTCCCGCTGTTCGGCCCGCACCAGGCCGGCAACGCCGCCCTCGCCGTCGCCGCCGTCGAGGCGCTCGTCGCGAGGACGGGGACCCCGCTCCGGCCGACGGCGGTCTTGGAGGGGCTCGGTCGCGTCCGGTGGCGCGGACGGCTCGAGCGCGCGCGGGGCCGCCCCGAGCTCTACCTCGACGTCGCCCATACCCCCGAGAGCGCGCGCGCCGCGGCCGTCGGGCTCGCCGAGATCCGGCCGTTCCTCGACCCCGAGGCGAACGCCGTCGTCTTCGGCTGCCTCGAGGACAAGCGGGCCGCCTCGATCCTCGAGGCGCTCGCCCCGATCGCGACGACGCTCGTCGTCGTGCCGATCCCGTCCTTGAGGGCGATGCCCGTCGAGGAGATCCGCCGCGCGGCGACGGGCCGGTTCCCGAAGGTCGTCGTCGCGCCGGACGTCGCCACGGGCCTCGCCCTCGGGCGCTCGGCGACGGCGCGCGAGGGGCTCACGCTCGCGCTCGGCAGCGACTATCTCGTCGGCGAGATCCTGCGCGAGCTCGAGGGGGACCCCGACGCGGAGCCGGACCTTTCGGACCCGGTCGCGACACCGGCCCGGGCCGGCGGGGCGTCGAGATGACGGGCCGGGGGCGCGCCCTCGACGTCGAGGTCGTCCTCGACCGGCTGAGCGCCTTCTACGAACGCGGCGACTGGCGGGTGCCGTACCTCCGCGACCACGCCGAGTCGCCGTTCCAGGTGCTCATCGGGACGATCCTCTCGCAGCGCACGAAGGACGCGAACACCGACCGCGCCGCCCTCGCGCTGTTCCGCGAGTTCCCCGACGCCGCGTCCCTCGCGGCGGCGCCGCTCGAACGGGTCGAGCGGCTCGTCCGACCCACGGGGTTCTACCGTGTCAAGGCCCGGGCCGTCCGCGCCTGTGCCCAGGAGCTCTTAGAGCGGTTCGGCGGCGAGGTGCCGCGGTCGATGGAGGCGTTGCTCTCGCTCCCGAGCGTCGGCCCGAAGACGGCGAACTGCGTGCTCGTCTTCGGCTTCGGGATCCCCGGGGTTCCCGTCGACACGCACGTCCACCGGATCGCGAACCGCCTCGGGATCGCGAGGACCCGCTCGCCCGAGGAGACCGAGGCGGCGCTCCGGCGCCGGGTCCCCGAACGGTACTGGGCCCCGCTGAACCCCCTCCTCGTCCAGCACGGGCAGAACGTCTGTCGGCCCCGGGGACCGCGGTGCGGCGCCTGCCCCCTCGAGGACCTCTGCGCGACCGGCGTCGCGCTCGCCCGCGGCCGTCCCCCGCCGCGGCCCGAGGACGCGCCGCGACGGCCCCCCGGCCCGGCGGCCCGGGCGGCTCCGAGGCGCCGCTCCCGAGCGCGGTAGGGAAGCGCTTTTCTCTCGGGACCGCTCCCAGCGCCGCCGATGGACGCGCGCGAGTACGACCTGCCGGTGTTCCACCGCCAGGGGTTTTCGCGAAGGACCTGCGTCCGCTGCGGCGCCGCCTTCTGGACGACGGGTGACTCGGACCGGTGCCAGGAGGCGCCGTGCGCGCCGTATGCCTTCCTCGGGCACTCCCCGTTCAACCGACCGCGGTCCGTCGACGAGCTCCGCGAGGAGTACCTCGCCTTCTTCGAGCAGCGGGGCCACCAGCGCGTGCGCCGCTACCCGACCGTCGCGAGGTGGCGCAACGACGTCTTCTTCACGCAGGCGAGCATCTACGACTTCCAGCCGTGGGTCACCTCGGGGGCGATCCCGCCGCCGGCGAACCCCCTCACGATCAGCCAGCCGTGCCTGCGGTTCATCGACCTCGAGGAGGTCGGGCGGAGCGGCCGGCACTTCACGCTGTTCGAGATGCTCGCCCACCACGCCTTCAACCGGCCGGACCACGAGGTCTACTTCAAGGACCGGACCGTCGAGCTCTGCCACGAGCTCCTCACGCAGACGTTCGGCGTCGACGGCCGCCTCGTCACGTACAAGGAGGAGGAGTGGGAGGGCGGCGGCAACCTCGGACCGTCCCTCAGCGTCGGGGTCCTGGGGCTCGAGGTCGCGACGCTCGTCTTCATGGAGTACGTCCGGGCGGGAGACCTCGTCGAGCCGATGCCGCTCACCGTCGTCGACACGGGCTACGGCCTCGAGCGGCTCACCTGGCTCTCCCACGGGAGCCACAACGCCTACGAGGCGGTGTTCGGCCGCGCCTACGAGGAGCTCCGTCAGACGTTCGCGCCCACCGAGACCGCGGTCCTGATCGACCACGCCCGCGCCCTCAACTTCCTCCTCACCGACGGCGTCGTCCCGTCCAACAGCAAGGACGGCTACTTCGCCCGCCTCCTCCTGCGCCGGATGCTCCGCGTCCTCGCCAAGGCCCCCGAGGCCCCGACGCTCGCCGAGGTCCTCGACCGCGTCGGGCGCGACGCGGCGCGGCACTTCCCCGAGCTCGGCGCCCACCGCGACGACCTGCATCGGGTCGTGGCCGCGGAGGTCGAGCGGTACGACGAGGCGATCGGCCGGGCCCGCGAGCAGGTCCGGCGCGCCGAGGAGCGCAGCGAGAGGGTCGGCACGCGCATCACCGGCGAGGACCTCGTCGCCTGGTACGACTCCTGGGGTCTCCCGCCGGACCTCGCCGTCCAGTCGCTGAAGAACCCCCCCGAGGTCCCGAAGGACTTCTACGCGCTCTTGGCGGCCCGTCACGAGAAGGAGGCGCGCGAGACCGACTACACCGAGGGGACGCGGGGCCTCCCCAAGGTCCCGGAGTCGCTCCCCGCGACCGAGGTCCTCTACTACGGCGACCCGTACACCCTCCAGTTCGAGGCGCACGTCCTCCACGTCGAGGGCCCCTACGTCGTCCTCGACCGGACGTTCTTCTACCCGACGGGCGGCGGTCAGATCACCGACACGGGCCGTCTCGGCGACGCCAACGTCGTCGAGGTGGCGAAGTCGGGCCGCTGGGTCCTCCACCGCCTCGAGGCGCCGTCGACGCTCCATGTCGGCGACCGGGTCCGCGGGCACATCGACGGCGGCCGCCGGACGCAGCTGATGCAGCACCACACGGCGACGCACCTGATCAACGGGGCGCTCCGGGAGCTCCTCGGGCCGCACGTCTGGCAGGCCGGCGCCTACAAGGGGACCGAGTCGGCGCGGATCGACGTGACGCACTTCCGCGCCCTCTCAACGGCCGAGCTGAAGGCCGTCGAACGTCGCGTGAACCAGGTCGTCCGCGAGGACCGCCCCGTCAAGAGCTATTTCGAGTCCCGCGGCGAGGCCGAGCGGCGCTTCGGGTTCGGCCTCTACCAGGGCGGCGCGGTCCCGGGCCGCGAGCTCCGCGTCGTCGAGGTCGAGGGGTTCGACGTCGAGGCGTGCGGCGGCACGCACTGCACGCACACGAGCGAGGTCGGGCTCGTCACGCTGCTGGGCTCGGAGCGGATCCAGGACGGGATCGTCCGGCTGAGCTACGCCGCCGGCGAGCGGGCGCTCGACGTCGTCGAAGGGCATCGGAGCCTGCTCAACGACGCCGCCCGGAGCCTCGGCGTCGCGCCGGAGCAGCTCCTCCACGCGATCGGTCGCCTCCAGCGAGATGTCGAGGAGGCGCGCGCGACGGCGAAGAGCCAGGCCCTCGAGGACCTCGCGACGACCGCGGACCGGCTCGCCGCCGACGCGAGCGCGTCGATCGAGGCCCACGGGGTCCGCGTGACGGCCGCCAGGCTGGCCCTGGACAAGTCGGGCCTGATGGAGGTCTCGAGACGCCTCACCCGGGGCCAGGGACGCGTCGCCGTTCTCGCCTCGGAGTCGGAGGGCCGCGGGCTCCTGTTCGTCGGGTCGACGGCGCCGTCGGTGCCGGCGCTCGCCGTCCTCGAGGCGGCCCGGGCGCGCTTTTCGGGCAAGGGCGGGGGGAACCCGTCGAGCGCGACGGCGGTCGGGGAGCCGGGGAGCCCGCTCGACGTGGCGCTCGCCGCCGCGCGCGAGGCGGCGCTCCAGCTCGCCACCGGCGGTGCGGCGCCGAGCGGTGCGACGAAAGCTTTACCTTAAGGTTCGACAGTGGAATACCGCTGACCACGAGATCGGCACGTCCGGGCGTGGTCGACGATCGTTGGGGGCTACCGCGTGACGGAAGGGAACGGCGGGAAGATCGGCGGCGTGCCACCGGAGGTCATGACGTTCCTCTCGGGACGTGGCGGGCGCTCCGTCATCGTCAAGGGCGGGGCCGGCACGGGGAAGACGACGTTCGGCCTCGAGCTCCTCGAGGTCGCCGGGCGCCCCCAGCAGTCCTACTATCTCTCGACGCGCGTCGGCGACGAGGCGCTCTACCGACAGTTCCCCTGGCTCAAGGCCTCGGAGATGCGCGCCCGCATCCTCGACGCGGGCAAGCTGTTCTTGGACGCGGTGAACGCGGGTTCGCGCCCCCAGCCGGCGGAGCTCCCCGAGTCGGAGAAGCGCAAGATCACCGCCGCCCGCGAGATGATGCGGACCTTCGCCGAGGAGCGGGGGCCTCCCACGCGCGTCGACCGGACGCACCTCTCCGCGCTCCTCAAGCGCAACCCGATGCCCGAGGTCGAGAACGTCTACAACCGCATCGAGCAGGCGCTTCCGGAGAAGTCGCTGCTCGTCATCGACTCCCTCGAGGGTGTGACCCACAAGTACGGTCTCGAGATGGAGGAGTTCGTCATGGCCCTCCAGAAGGACCTCGTCGAGGCCTCGAACACGAACGTCGTGATGATCCTCGAGAAGCCCGAGGCGGGCGGGATCGAGTACCTCGTCGACGGGCTCATCTCCATCCAGCGCGAGGAGCTCGACGAGCGCCGCGTCCGGCACCTGAGGCTCGAGAAGCTCCGGGCGACGAACATCACGCGTCCGCGCTACGCCGTCACGCTGAACGGGGGCCGGTTCGAGGCCCTCGGCATCCCCGCGACCCCGTCCTCGAGCTCCCCGCCGCAGGTCTGGCGTCCGATCGCGGACCCCGACCGCTACTACTCGACGGGGATCCCCGACTTCGACGCGCTCCTGGGCGGCGGCTTCCGTCGCGGGAGCTTCAACGCCTTCGAGGCGGACGTCAACGTCGGGATCGACGACTACTACATGCTGTTCACGCCGACGTTCCTCAACTTCTTGGCCCAGGCGCGCGGGATGATCGGCGTCCTCGCCGCGGGCGAGTCGCCCGAGAAGCTCCGCGAGTCGCTCGTCCGCCACACGGCGCCGAACGTCTTCGACACGCGCGTGCGGATCGCCGACTACACCGCGAACGAGACCGAGCAGTCCTACATCGTCCCGATGGCGCGGTTCAACCGCGAGGAGGCGATGCGAGCGATGACGACGGCCGAGAAGGCCGCTCGCGGCCCCGAGCAGAAGCCGTTCCTCGAGTACACCGCCTTCGACACGCTCGAGAGCCTGATGGGCGACCAGGTCGCCATCCGGATGTACTTCCACGGCGTGCAGAGGACCAAGCTCGTCGGCAACCTCGGGATTGGGCTCCTCAAGCCCGGGCTCCTCGTCTCGAGCGAGATCCTCAACATGATGGACACGTACTTCCGCATCATCAACATCGACAACGCCCCGTGCCTCTACGGGATCCGGCCGAGGACGACGATCTACTCGATCTCCGTCGACCCGGAGAAGGGTGCGCCGCACGCCAAGCTGACGCCGATCGTCTAGGGCGCCCGCGCTCCCGTCAGGTGAGCCCTGGAAGCCACGCCGCGAGCGCGGCGAGGAGCAGCGCGGGCACGAGCGTCATCGCGAGGTCGTCGTCGTAGTATCGGTGCCGGGGGCGCTCGGCGAGGACCGCCGCGATCGCGGCGATCGGGGCGGCGAGGAGGCAGCCCGCCCACGGCCACGGCCCGGCGAGGCGGAGCGCGACGAGGGCGACAAGCGCGTAGGCGACGACCGGTCCGCCGAACCCGACGAGCGGGCGGACGCCCCGGAGCCGGAGCTCGCCCGAGAGCGGGTCGACGAACGACGTTCCGAGCACGACGACGACCGCGATCGGCCGCGGGAACAGGAGCACCGCGACGACGAGGCCGACGGCGAAGTAGGTGAAGCTCGCGACCCGCCCCGACTCGTAGGGCCGGATCGTCGGGAGCTCGAGCCCGACGGCGTGCCGGAGCAGCTCGAGGGCGAGCACGACCGCGAGGACGGCGAGCAGGAGCGCCCAGGTGGGCAGCACGACGAACGCGCCGCCCGGGACGAGATAGTAGAGGAGGACGAACGCCCCGGCCCCGTGCAGGATCCGGCGCCAGGCCCGGTCGCCGAGCTCGGGACCCCCGCCGAGGTGGCGGCCGAGCCAGGCCCGCCAGCGTCCGCCGGTGTGGAGTCGGGGGGGCATCGGGCGGGGTCGGGCGTCCCGAGTAATGTCCCTTTCGACAGGGGGCGGGGCGTCGCCCCGGCGCCCTTTTCTGCCGGGCCTCTCTCGCCCGCCCGTGAAGGTCCGCGTGCTGGTCGGCAGCAAGTCCGACCTCGAGGTCGCCGAGAAGGTCCGCCAGCGCCTGAGCGAGTTCCACGTCCCGTGCGAGGTCGACGTCGCGTCGGCGCACCGGACGCCCGAGAAGGTCGACCGGCTCGTCGCCGACCCCGACGTCGACGTCTTCATCGCGCTCGCGGGGCTCTCCGCGGCGCTCCCCGGGACGGTCGCCGCGCGGACGCTCAAGCCCGTGATCGGCGTCCCGCTCCACCGGGGCCTCGGGCTCGACAGCCTCCTCTCGGTCGTCCAGATGCCGCCCGGGGTCCCCGTGGCGAGCGTCGGGCTCGACAACGCGGAGAACGCGGCCCTCCTCGCCGTCGAGATCCTCGCCCTCCGCTACCCCGAGCTCGTCCGGGGGCTCGAGAGCTACCGCGCCCGCTGGCGCGAGGAGCCACCGGCCCCCGTGCCGCCCTCGGGGAACCCGCCGTGAAGGACCTGGCCCGGTTCCGCTCCGACGCCGTCGCGCGGCTGCGCGAAGCGGTGCCGGGCCCGGCGATCGTCGCCGCGAGCGGCGGGATCGACTCGACGGTCGCCGCCCTCCTCGCGCAGGAGGCCCTCGGCGACCGGGCGCATTCGCTGTTCGTCGACACGGGGCTCCTCCGCGCCGGCGAGGTCGAGCGCGTCGAGGGCTTCTTCGCCGCCTCCCACCTGAGCTATCGCGTCCTCGACGCCGAGGCGCGATTCCTCTCGGCGCTCGACGGCGTCACCGACCCCGAGGAGAAGCGGCGGCGGATCGGCACGGCGTTCGTCCGGCTCTTCGAGGAGGAGGCGACGACGCTCCACGCCGACCACCTGGTCCAGGGGACGATCGCCCCGGACTGGATCGAGAGCGGCGGCGCGCTCCGCGACACGATCAAGACCCACCACAACGTCGGCGGCCTCCCCAAGGACATGCGCCTGAAGGTCGTCGAGCCGCTCCGCGACCTCTACAAGGACGAGGTACGAGCGCTCGCGCTGTACCTCGGCGTCCCCGAGCACGAGCGCCAGCCGTTCCCGGGCCCGGGGCTCGCCGTCCGCGTCAACGGTCCCGTCACGCGCGAGCGGGTCGCTCGCGTCCGCGTCGCGAACCGGATCGTCGAGGAGGAGGTCGACGCGGCCGTCGCGACGGGCCGCCTGCCGCGACCGTGGCAGTACTTCGCCGTCCTCCTCCCGGTGCGCACCGTCGGCGTCACCGGCGACAACCGCGTCTACGGCGAGGCGGTGAGCGTGCGGATCGTCGAGTCGGTCGATGCGATGACCGCGACCTCGATGCACCCGCCCGCCGACCTCCTCGCGACGATCGCCGAGCGGATCACGCGAGAGCTGTCGGGCCAGGTGACTCGAGTCCTCTACGACCTCACCGATAAGCCCCCGGCGACGATCGAGTGGGAGTGACGAGCGTCGAGGGCGAAACGCCTATCTCCCGCGCCCGCGTCGGAGTCTCCCGAGGCGACGTGGGCGACGGTACGGCGGTCGGCCGGACGATCGTGCTCCCCGAGGAGCTCGCCGTGGCCCTCGAGGCCCGGGTCCGCGGGACCTCGTTCCCCGACGTCGACGCGTTCGTCGCCTTCGTCCTCGCCCGCCTCCTCGAGAGCCCCGAGCGGGGCGGCTTCACCGAGGAGGAGGAGCGTCGCCTCCGCGAGCGGCTCCGGTCCCTCGGCTACATCGACTGACCCGGCAACCCCTATACGCGAGCCCGGGCTCGGTCGGGCGTGCTCGCCTGCCCGTTCTGCGGCGCCCCCGAGACCGACCGGATCGACCTCGAGGGGAAGCGGTTCCTCGTCTTCCGCTGCCTCTTCACCCCCGAGGTCGACCCCGCGCTCTCGGAGCCCGAGCTCGACCTCGCGCTCCGGAGCCGCTATGCGGGGCCGGGGGCGGCCTACTTCCGCGGCACCTGCGACCGGCTCCACCTCTTCGTGACGAAGGGCGAGGGGGCGCGCGCGCTCACGCGAGCGGACGGTCCCGCGTAGCGCCGGCGGCGACGCGGCGCCGGGGGCGCCGTATCCGCCCGACGATCAGCTGGGCCGGCAGCAGCAGCACGAACAGGTCCACCGTGTAGCGGGGCGCGACGAAGGCGACCCCGAGCGCGACCAGGAAGACGAGCGGGGCGAGGAGGACCCGCTGGGTCGTCCCCGCGACGATCGTCTCGGGGAGGCCGGGGGCCAAGAGGCGACGCGCTCGGGCGGCGTGGAGCCAGACGAGGGCCATCAGGCTCCCCGTGACGAGCTCGAGCATCGTGTAGGCGACGCCGGCCTCGGTCGTATTGGGGAAGGTGATCCACAGGTCGATGAAGAACGGCTGGACGGCGATCGTCATCAGCAGGGCGAGGTTCGTCCAGAGGAGCCCACGGTCCCACCGGTGGATGTGCAGGAAGAGCCGGTGGTGCGACGACCACCACACCGCGAGGACGAGGAAGCCGATCACGTAGGTCTCCAAGAGCGGCAGGTCCTGGCCGAGCCGGCCGATCGTGCTCGGCGGGACCAGGTAGATCACCAGCAGCGTCATCGCGAAGGCGAAGATGCCGTCGCTGAGCCCGAGCAGTCGCGAGAGGTCGGTGCCGCCGAGCTCGCCGGCGTAGCGGGCCTCTCGCACCTCCTCGGCCTCGGCGGCCCTCGTCGCGGTCGGGGCGGTGCCGGGACTTGGGGCCGTCGCGTCGGGGCGGGGTACGGCGCCCGACGCGGCCTCCAAGGTCCTCCGGGCCCTACGCGGGCACCGCGACCTGGCCGATCTTGCGGAGGGCCGAGTCGGTCGCGACGAGGTGTCGGGGCAGCCCGAGCTCCTCCGGCGTCGCCCCGAGCGCGAGGCCCACGAGCTGCGGGAGGTGGAAGACGGGCATGTGGAGATCGTGGCCGACGGCCTTCTCCGCCTTGTTCTGGAACGAGTCGAGCGACGTGTGGCACAGCGGGCACGGCGTCGCCATCGCGTCGGCGCCGTGGGCCTTCGCGTCCTCGATCTGCGTCGCCGCGATCCGGTTCGCCGTCGCCTCCTTGACGAAGAGGATCGGGAAGCCGCAGCACATCACGCGGCCGCGGTAGAGGACGGGGGTCGCGCCGAGCGCCGCGATGAGGTCCTCGAAGGACCGGGGCTCTTCGCCGCTCTCGCTCAAGAGCTCCTTGGAGGGGCGCAGGAGGTGGCAGCCGTAGAAGGCACCGACCTTGAGGCCGGTGAGGGGGCGCGTCACCATCGCGCGCAGACGCTCGACACCGACGTCCTCGTGGAGGACCTCCAAGAGGTGGCGGACGCGCGTCGTCCCCTGGTAGGCGACGCCGATCTTCGCGAGCGCGCCGTCGACGCGGTGGCGCATCTCGGGCGACGCGAGCTCGACGTTGGCGAGGCGGAGCATGCCCGTGCACGTCGAGCAGACCGTGAGGAGCTCGAGCCCGGCCCGCTCGGCGATCGCGAGGTTCCTCGCGTTCATCGCGACGTTGAGGGTCCGGTTCGCCTCGTCGACGAACCCCGAGCCGCAGCAGGAGAAGTTGGGGAACTCGACGAGCTCGAGCCCGATCTTCTTCGCGACCCAGCGGGTGGCGAGGTCGAGCTCCTTGCCCGACTCCTGCGCGACGCAGCCGGGGTAGTAGGCGAGCTTCATCGCGCCTTCTCCCCGGGCGCGTCGTCGAGCTCGCGGTAGAGGGTCTCGATCTGCTCGAGCTCCTGGATCTTGGGGGGTTTGCGCATCGTCTCCGGCTTCTTTCGCGCGACCTTGAGCCCCTGCGGGATCTGTCCGAGCATCGCGAGCGGCGACATCGTCTGGCGCACGAGCTTGAGCTCGTTGAGGATCCCCCGATCGCGGAGGTTCTCCTTGAACCCGAGGGCGTGACGGGAGCCGTTCTCGGTCGCGCCCTGCGCCGCGATGGCCATCTCCTTGAGGTCGCGGATCCGCTGCGACGGCTGGACGTCCTTCGGGCACGCCTCGGTGCAGAGGTGGCAGCGAAGGCAGAGCCAGAGCCCCTCGGTCTGGATCCGCACGAGGCGGTCCTGGCGCGCGCTGTCGCGGGGGTCGACGACGAACCGATAGAGCTTGGCGAGCGCCATCGGGCCGGGGAAGCTCGCGTCGGCCTCGACGGCGGGGCAGGCGGAGTAGCAGGCGCCGCAGGCGATGCACCGGGGGGTCTCCTTGAACCGCTCGACCTCCACCGGGGTCATCGGCGTCTCCCGGTCGGCCGGCATCGGGTGCCGCGGGTCGGTGATGAGGTGGGGCTCGAGCTTTCGGTAGTGACCCCAGAAGGGGGACATCTCGACGACGAGGTCGCGGAGGACCGGCAGGCTCCGCATCGGCTCGATGACGATCTTCCCGTGCTTTTCGACCTCGGGGCCGACCGGGGTCTGGCAGACGAGGCGGCTCTTCGAGTTGACGACCATCGCGCAGGAGCCGCAGATCGCGCTCCGGCACGAGTAGCGCATCGTGAGCGTCGGGTCCCGGTCGGCGCGGATCTGCAGGAGCGCGGTGAGGATCGGCGTGTGCGGGGCGAGGTCGAGCTCGAAGCGGTCGTAGTGGGGCTTTGCGTCGTGGGTCGGGTCGAACCGGTAGACCTCGATGGGCACCTTGACCCGCGCTGCTGCCATCAGTACACCCGCTCCTTCGGCTCCCACCGCGTGTAGGCGACCGGCGCATAGCTCAACGTCGGGCCCTCCGGGCCCGGCCGCGCGATCGTGTGCCGCATCCAGTTGACGTCGTCGCGCTTGGGGTAGTCGAGGCGCGTGTGCGCGCCCCGGCTCTCCGTCCGCGCGAGCGCGCCGACGACGATCACCTCGGCGAGGTCGAGCATGTGGCCGGTCTCGAGCGCATCGGTGAGATGGAGGTTGTAGACCCGCGAGGTCTCGGAGATGCGAACGTTCTCGTAGCGGCGCTGGAGCGCGCGGAGACGCCGGAGCGCCTCCTCGAGGTCGCCCGGGCTGCGGTAGATCCCCACGTACCGGTCCATCGTCGCCTGCATCTCGGACCGCAGCGCCTGCGGCTCCTCGCCGTCCTTCCGCGCGGCCATCGCACGTACGTGGGCGGTCTCGCCTTCGAGGTCCTCGGGGGTCACGGAGGCCGTCGCCGCCGTCTCCGCGTAGGCGGCGGCCGCGAGGCCGGCCTGCTTGCCGAAGACGAGCGTCTCGAGCAGCGAGTTGCCGCCGAGGCGGTTCGCCCCGTGGATCGACACGCACGCGGCCTCACCGGCCGCGAAGAGCCCGGGGATCGTCGCCTCGCCGTGGAGGTCCGTCGAGATCCCGCCCATCATGTAGTGCTGGGCCGGCATCACGGGGATCGGCTGCGTCACGGGGTCGACGCCGGCGAACGCCCGGGTGAAGTCGCAGATCTCCTGGAGGCGGGTCTCGATCTTCTCGCGACCGAGATGCATCAGCTCGAGGTGGACGTAGCGGCCGGGGAACCCGCGTCCCTCCTGGACCTCGGTCCAGATCGCGCGCGAGACGACGTCCCGTGACGCCAGATCGAGGACGTGGGGCGCGTAGCGGGACATGAACCGCTCGCCGTTGGCGTTCTTGAGGATCCCGCCCTCGCCCCGCGCCCCCTCGGTGATGAGGATCGACGACTCCAGGAGCGCGGTCGGGTGGAACTGGACGAACTCCATGTCCTTGAGCGCGGCCCCGGCGCGGTAGGCGGCCGCGAGGCCGTCTCCCGTGCAGCTGTGCGCGTTCGTCGTCCGGCCGTAGATGCGGCCCGCCGGGCCCGTCGCGAGGACGACGGCCTTCGCGGCGATCGCCGCGAAGTCGCCGTGGCGTCGGTCGAAGGCGACGATCCCCTGGACGCGGCCGTCGTGGACGACGAGGCTCGTGAGGTCCCACTCCTCGTAGATCGTGAAGCTCTCCGTCCCGAGCCGTTCGTAGAGCGCCTGGAGGAGCGCGAGACCCGTCCGGTCCGCCGCGTAGATCGTCCTCGGAAAGCCGGCGCCGCCGAACGGCCGTCGCGCGAGGCTGCCGTCGTCGGCCCTCGAGAAGATCGTGCCGAAGTGCTCCATCTCGACGACCGTCGGGCCGGCCTCGCGACAGAAGAACTCGATCGCGTCCTGGTCTCCGAGGTAGTCGGAGCCCTTGACCGTGTCGTAGATGTGCGTGTCGACGGAGTCCTCCTTCCCGACGGCGGCGTTGATCCCGCCCTGGGCGGCGCCCGAGTGGGAGCGGAGCGGGTGGAGCTTCGTCACGATCGCGACGTCGCGCCCGGCCTCGATCGCGGCGAGGGCGGCCCGCTGTCCGGCGAGCCCGGCTCCGACGACAACGACATCGTGACGCTGCATCGAGGGAACTCCGCGCGCGCTGGAGCGATGGGCAGGTAAAGCGTTTCGCGCCTCGCGGGCGAGAGGTCTCGCCGACCGCGAGCCCGTCCGGGTCCCGCGGTCGGGCCGAGCGGCTACTGGGGGGGAGGCGGCGGCGGCGGGGGCGGGGGCGCCGTGCCGCCGGCGGGCGCCGACGGGGGCGACGCCATCGGCGGCGTCATCGGCGGCTGCTGGCGCTTGCGACGGCTCACGACGACCAGGACGACGACCACGACGACGATGACAACGATGACGACCACCATGAGGATCGCCGCGAGGACCCACCAGGCGAGCGCGGTCCCGAGCGTGGCGCTCGTGCAGTTGGCGTTGAGGCAGGTGCCCGAGCCACCCCCGTTGACGAAGTCAGAGCCGATCCAGCTCGCGCTCCCCGAGCCCGAGCTCCCGGAGTAGGCCTCGGCGTTCGCGGTGAAGCTGCCCGAGGTCGGGAGGGACGTCTTGTTCAGCTGGAACTGGAGCGAGGAGCCCGAGTTCGTGATCGTCCCCGCGACGTTCCCGTAGCCGTAGGAACCGGCGGCGCTCGAGAACCAGAGCCCCGTGACGTTGCCGTCGAACTCGACGTAGGCCGTGGCGCTCGAGGAGGAGGAGCCCCCCGAGTAGAAGAAGTAGAAGTCCGAGCTCGACGAGAGCGAGACCTGCCCGCTGACCGTCAGCGTCACGAGGACCGTCGCGCCGTTGTCGCTCGTCGTGAGGCCGACGAGGTCGACCGCACCGTTGACCCCGGAGGCTCCCTGGGAGAAGCTCAGATTGTAACCCGTCCCCGAGGCGCTCGCGAGCGGCACGAGCACCACGAGGGCGGCGAGAAGCCAGCTGGCGGCGGCGGCGACCTTGAGGGACCGAGGCAGCGGCACCCGGAGCCTGACCGCCTCCCCCTTTTTCTTCGTTGGGGTCGAGGGTCCGCCGGCCGTGGGCGCCCGGCTCGGCGGGCGGAGGGATTATCACCGAGGAGCGGGGTGCCGCCGGACCGATGGCCGAGCGTCCGAACCCGCCGCGAGAGATCGCGCCGCCGCTCCCTCCGCCCACGCCGACCACGGTCGCGCTCGAGGTCGCGGAGGAGGCCGGCGCGACGTTCGACGAGCTCGGCACGCACCTCAGCGAGCGGCGGGAGTTCGCGGAGATCCGGCTCGAGCCCGTGCGCCCCCTCGCGATGGTCGAGCGCCAGCCCGGGACCCTCGTCTGGTCGCGCCGGGCGGCGGTCGTCGCCGCGGGGGCCAGCGGTCGGGTGGCCGGGGCCGGCAGCGGGTTCACGGTCTTCTACGCGGTCCTCCCCGGCGTCGACGAGGCATCACCGCCGGCCGACTCGGACACGCCGATCGTCGGCCTCCGCTGGTCGGACTTCGCCTACGCCGAGCCGGTCCGGGGCCCCCCACGATCGATGCTGATGGTCCGCACCGACTCGCCCCGGTTCACCGGGGTCGCTCGCGCCTTCGGCGAGAAGCTGCGCGCGGCGTTCGAGACCGAGGGCGAGTAGCCCCCCACAAAAGCCTCTCCCGACGGAGGCTATAAACGGCCCGCGCCGCCCTTCCGGGTCCGATGGGATCGGCGACCGGCGCCCCGCTGCCCGCCGCGCCGCCTCCGCCCGACGCGGCGCTCGAGGTCCGCGGGGTCTCGAAGTCGTTCGGCTTCGTCCACGCGCTCGAGGGGGTCTCGTTCGCGCTCCGTCCCGGCGAGATCGTCGGGCTCCTGGGGCCGAACGGCGCGGGGAAGTCGACGGCGATGAAGCTGATCCTCGGGCTCCTCCGGCCGGACGCCGGCGACATCCGCCTCTTCGGCCGCGATGTCCACGCCGAGCCGCTCGTGGCCAAGCAGCAGGTCGGCTACGTGCCGGAGAGCCCGCAGCTCTACGAGTTCCTCACGGGCGCGGAGTACCTCGATTTCATCGCCGACATGTACGGGATGGCGGGCGACGGCCGGCAGGAGCGGATCGGTCGGTTCGTCGCGGCGCTCGAGCTCACCGGGCACGAGAACTCGATGCTGAGCGGCTACTCGATGGGGATGAAGCAGAAGGTCGCGCTCACCTCGGCGCTCCTCCACCGGCCCCGGCTCCTCGTGCTCGACGAGCCGCTCAACGGGCTGGACCCGCGCTCGGCCCGCATCGTCAAGGACCTCCTCAAGAGCCTCGCCGCGCGAGAGGGCGTCGCGGTCCTCTTCAGTACCCACGTGCTCGAGATCGCTCAAGCGATCTGCGACCGGATCGTCATCCTCCACCGGGGCCGCGTCCTCGCGACCGGAACGGTCGGGGCGCTCCGGGACTCCGTCGGTCGTCCGGGCTCCGGCCTCGAGGAGGTCTTCCTGAGCCTCACCGGGACCGAGGACATCCAGGGCGTCGTCGACGCGCTCGCCCGGTAGGCGACGATGGACCTTCGACGAGTCTACCGGCTCGCCTGGGTCCTCGTCGCCTCCCAGCTCCGTTCCGGTCGCAGCGGCTCCGACCCGACGAGCCTGTGGGGCCGCCCGAGCCTCCTCGCGCTCGTCGATGCGGTGGCCCTCGCGGTCGTGGCGCTCCTCGCCGACGCGGCCGCGAACGCGATCGCCCGTGTCGACGCGTCGGCCCTCGCCTTCGTGGCGCCGCTGCTGCTCGCCTTCCTCCCGCTGTTCGCGCTCGGGATCGTCCTCGTCGCCGGCGTGATGTTCGAGCTGTCGACGACGACGAGGTTCTCGACGAGCGATGCGGCGAACTGGCTCCCCCTCTCGCCGGTCGAGTACGTCGTCGCCTCGGCGAGCGCCGCGGCCTACTCCTACTCGACGATCCTGGCCGTCGGGCTCGGCGTCGGCCTCGGCCTCGCCCTCGTCACGGGCCTCGTCGCGGCCTTCCTCCTCGCGGCGGTCCTTTCGGTCCTCTCGCTCCTCTTGGGTGGGCTTCTCATCGAGATGCTCCGGGCCTCGACGCAACGCCTCTCGACGGTCGTCGCGCGACGGACCGGCCGGGCGACCCTCGTCCTCCGGATCCTCCTGTTCCTGGTCGTGATCCTCGCGTTCCAGTCGGCCTTCAACCCCATCTTCCTCCTCGACCTCCTCCGCGGCTACGCCGGGATCGGACCCTACGGCGCGCTCGTGCCGCTGCTCTGGGCGCCGAGGTCGGTCCAGGCGTTCCTCGACGGCGACCTCCTGCTCTCCGGGGCCCTCGCGGCGCTGGACCTGCTCCTGATCGGACTGGCCGTGTGGGCCGCGGTCGGGCTCCGGGTCCGCTTCTGGGTCCCGGTCGCCGCGGAGCTCCGGCTCGAGGAGCACCGGTACGCGGCGCCGCACCCCCTCCTCCGGCGCCTCGGGCTCACGCCCCGCGAGGCCTCGCTCGTCTCCAAGGACCTCAAGGGTTTGGTCCGCCGCCGCGAGCTCCTCCCGATCCTCGTCACGCCGCTCGTCATCGCGCTGTTCTCGGCGTTCTCGAGCGTCGGCACGGGCGGGGTCGGCCCGGGCTCGGCGCTCGGGGTCGGTATCCTGGTCGCCTGGATCCCCGGGTTCTTCGCGCTCCTCCTGGCGAGCGCGAGCTTCGGCCAGGAGCGGCGCTCGATCCAGATGCTGTTCGCGCTCCCGCTCCCGCCGTCGAGCGTCTTCCGGGCCAAGCTCGCCGTCGCGCTCCTGCCCGCCGTCGTCTTTGGAGGCCTCTTCTGGGCGATCGCCGAGGGTCTCGAGCGCCTCCCGGCGCTCGGCGCCGTCGTGCTCCTCGCCATCGTCCTCGGGCTCGCCCCGATCGGCGCGTTCCTGGGTCTCGGCGCCGCCGCCCGCTGGTCCGACTTCCAGGAGCGACCGAGGCCGCAGTTCGTGCGGCCGCTGCCGATGCTCGGGATGCTGTTCCTCGGCATGGCGCTCGACTTCGGGATCGGCCTCCCCGTGCTCCTCTGGGCGATCGTCGGGGCGCCGCTCGGCGGGGCGTCGCTCCTCTCCGTCGCGGTGCCGGTGGCGCTGCTGCTCGTCCTTCTCCCGGTGCTGCTCGTGCTCGCCCGGCGCGCGACGTTGCGCTTTCTGGCCGAGCTCCCCGTGTAGCCCCGCCGGCCGTGCGCGGTCGGGAAAGCGGGTGGCCTCGGAGTAACCCTCGCGCGAGCGCTTATATACCGACCTTCGGTCCCCCGCTCCGTTTCTCCTCGTCTTGGGAAGGTCCATGCAGGGAAGGCTGGCGGGTCACGAGATCGAGCTGCTGAAGGGTACGACCACGATCGGCATCGTCTGCAAGGACGGTGTCGTGCTCGCCACCGAGCGGCGGGCGACGGCGGGCAACCTGATCGCGAACAAGATGACCCAGAAGCTGTTCAAGATCGACAGCAACATCGGGGTCACCGTCGCGGGCCTCGTCGGCGACGCGCAGGTCCTCGCGCGATACCTCCGGGCGGAGGTCGCGCTCTACCGACTCCGGCGCAACGGCCTCCTCTCGGCCGAGGGCGCGGCGACGCTCTTGGCCAACATCCTCAGCGGCAACCGGATGTTCCCCTACTACGCGTGGATGCTCCTCGGGGGCGTCGACGCGAGGGGCGGTCACGTCTTCTCGGTCGACCCGGCGGGCGGCTCCATCGAGGACCGGTTCGTCTCCGTCGGCTCGGGCTCGACGTTCGCCTACGGCCTTCTCGAGGAGGGCTACTCGCGGGACATGAGCCTCTCGGACGGGGTCGATCTCGCGCTCCGCGGGCTCACGGCGGCGATGAAGCGGGACTCGGCGTCGGGCGATGGGTATATTATCCACACCATCACCTCCAAGGAGTACAAGGAGTACTCCGAGGACGAGATCAACAAGCGCCTCAAGGCGCTCAAGATCCCGCTCCCGCCGGCCCTCCCCTGAACCTCCCTCCCCGATCCGGGCCCAACCCCTTCCGCGCAACCCCTTCGTCGTGCGAATGAGTTACGACTCGCTCCTAGAGCAAACCCAACAGGCGCTGCGTGAGGTCCTGCCGGAGACCATCGAGGTCACCGACATCGAGCTCGAGGGCCCCCACATCGTCCTCTACACAAAGCATCTCGAGGCGTTCCTCTCGGGCGGCGACTACCTGCGGCAGATCGCGCAGCGGCTGCGACGGCGGGTCCTGGTCCGCTCCGACCCCGCCACGCTCATCGACCCCAAGGAGGCCGAACGGTCGATCCGCGAGCTGATCCCCGCGGAGGCCGAGATCTCGGCGCTGTTCTTCGAGCCCGAGACCGGCGAGGTCACGATCGAGGCGGCGAACCCCGGCGCGGCCATCGGCCGCCAGGGGGCGGTCCTCAACGAGCTCAAGAAGCGGATCGGCTGGGTCCCGACGGTCCAGCGGACGCCGCCGATCCCCTCAAAGACCGTCGAGGAGGTCCGGATCCACCTCCGGCACCACTTCGAGGAGCGCCGCACGTTCCTCAAGAAGGTCGGGGTCCGCATCGCCCGGGACCGGCTCCCCGAGAAGATCTGGGCCCGGAACACCGCGCTCGGCGGCTACCGGGAGGTCGGCCGGAGCGCGCACCTGCTCACGACCCAGAACTCGAAGGTGTTGATCGACTGCGGGATCGACCCGGGGTCGGACCGGACGCCGTTCTTCAACGCCCCCGAGCTCCTGCCGCTCGACTCGCTCGACGCCGTCGTCGTCACGCACGCCCACCTGGACCACTGCGGCCTGATCCCCGTGCTGCTCAAGTACGGCTACCACGGGCCCGTCTACTGCACGGCGCCGACGCGGGACCTGATGACGCTCATGCTCCTGGACGCGATCAAGGTGACGAACCAGGAGGCCCGCAAGGGGCTCTACGACTCCTCGCATGTTCGCGAGCTCGTGAACCGGACGGTGCCGCTCCGATGGGGCGAGACGACCGACATCGCCCCGGACATGCGCCTCACGCTCCACAACGCCGGGCACATCCTCGGCTCGTCGATGGCCCACTTCCACCTCGGCGACGGCGACTACAACCTGGCCTACAGCGGCGACATCAAGTTCGAGCGGAGCTGGCTGTTCAATCCGGCGGCGAACCGGTTCCCGAGGCTCGAGACGCTCATCCTCGAGTCGACCTACGGCGGCTACCGCGACGTCCAGCCGCCGCGACAGCAGGCGACCGAGGAGCTCTGCGCCTTCGCCTCGAAGGTCGTCTCGAGATCGGGCAAGCTCGTCGTCCCCGTCTTTGCGGTCGGACGGTCGCAGGAGGTCATGCTCGTCCTCGAGGAGAAGATGCGCGAGGGCAAGATCCCTCGCGTCCCCGTCTACCTCGACGGGATGATCTTCGAGGCGACGGCGATCCACACCGCCTACCCCGAGTACCTCAACAGCGCGCTCCGCACGCAGATCTTCCAGCAGGGGGACAACCCGTTCCTCTCCGACGTCTTCCACCGCGTCGACTCGGCCCAGATGCGCTACGACATCCTCGACGCCAAGGAGCCGTGCATCGTCCTCGCGACGTCGGGGATGATGAGCGGCGGCCCCGTGATGGAGTACTTCCGGGCGTGGGCCCCCGAGGAGCGGAACGGGATCCTGTTCGTCGGCTACCAGGCCGACGGGACCTTCGGCCGCCGCCTGCAGCGGGGGCTCGGCGAGGCGACGTTCATGGACAGCGGCCGCCCGATCTCCGTCGGGGTCCGGCTCGAGGTCGCGACGATCGAGGGGTTCTCGGGCCACTCGGACCGGGTCCAGCTGATGAACTACATCGCGAGCGTCGACCCGAGGCCGAGCCGGGTCATCCTCAACCACGGCGAGGAGTCGAAGGCCCTCGACCTCGCGACGAGCCTCCACAAGCGGTTCAACCTGGAGAGCCGGGTCCCCTACAACCTCGAGGCCGTGCGCCTGATCTAGCGGTGCGGACGCGGCGCATGAGGTTTAGTATCTCGCGCCGCTCGTCCGCCGAGCGTCGGCGTGGAAGTCTCGATGGCCCGCGATAGACCCCGTTTCCTGGTCCTCGGCCTCGACGGCGCCACCTTCGACCTGCTGGACCCCTGGCTCGCCTCGGGGGAGCTGCCGTTCCTCGCGTCGCTCGCCGACCGGGGCCTGCGGGCGCCGCTCGCCTCCGTCTTCCCCGCCAAGACGATCCCCGCGTGGTACTCCTTCGCGACCGGCCTCGACCCGGGGGCGCTCGGCATCTACGGCTTCACCGAGCCGGACGGCGGCCCGGGGAAGAGCCGCCTCGTCCAGACGTTCCGGCCCGCGGAGGCGGTCTGGGACCGGCTCAGCCGCTCGGGCGCGACCGTCGGCGTCGTGAACTTCCCCCTCCGCGCCGGCTACCCGATCAACGGGTTCGTCCTCCCCGGCATGCTCACCGAGAGCCCCGACTGCTACCCCGCGAGGCTCCGCGGCGACCTCGAGGAGGCCCTCGGGGAGCCGTGCCTCCCCGAGCTGCCGCCGTACAAGGCGACCGAGCGAGCCGAGTGGCTCGACCTGGCCGTCCGCTCCGTCCAGCAGCGGGGCCGGCTCACCGAGATGCTGGTCGACCGCTACCACCCCGGCTTTCTGTTCGCGCTGTTCCGCGAGACCGATCGCGTCCAGCACCAGCACTGGGGCGAGCTCGCCCGGCCGATGGCGAAGGTCCCGGAGGACCTTCGGCGGTTCTGGCGGGCCGTCGACGCCGCGTGCGCCCGGATCGACGCCGCCTTCCGCGCCGACGGCGGCCCTGCGGTCTCGCTCGTCATCTCCGACCACGGCGCCGGGGCCGCGACGAGCGAGTTCTTCACGAACCGCTGGCTCGCCCAGCAGGGCTACCTCCGGTTCCGGGGCGGAGCGAGCGACCTACGGCGACGGGTCGTCTCGAGCCTGTTGCTCGCCTCCGACCGCGTCCCGCTCGCCCGCCGCCTCCTCGGCCCGGTCGCGGACCGGCTTCGAGGCAGTCCCCGCGGCGAAAGGCTCTCGCGAGCGATCGCCGGCGAGACGAGCTTCGAGGCGATGGCCCCGAGGATCGACTGGGAGAGGACGGTCGCCTTCTCCTACCCCGTGCCCGAGGGGATCTACCTCAACCGCTACAACCCCACCCTCACGCCCGAGCGCGGCGCCGAGGTGATGCGGGAGATCCGCGAGCGGCTCGCGCGGTTCCCCGACGCGCGCGTCGAGGTCTTCGACCCGAAGGAGCTCTACCGCGCCAACCACGCCGACCGCGCGCCCGCGCTCCTGCTCCGCATCGACGGGATGGCGACGGACCTGCGCATGGACTTCAGCTACCCGCATCCGCTCCTCAAGCGCCGACCGGCCTACTTCTACGGCAGCGGCATCCACCGGATGAACGGGATCCTCCTGGCCGGCGGCGACGGCGTCGCGCACGCGCGGCTCCTCGAACCGCTCAGCCTCCTCGACGTCGCGCCGACGGTCCTGGACGGGATGGGGGCGCCGATCCCGCCGTACCTGCACGGCCGCTCCTTCGCCGACCGCCTCGGGCTCGCCCCCGCGTAGGCACGATGCCGGCGTGGAGGATCGAGTTCCTCGCCTCCGTCCCCCCCGAGGAGACCTCCTCCGGGCTCGGCCGGGTCGTCTGGGAGCTCGGCGCGTCGCTCACGCGCCTCGGCCACACGGTCCGCGTCCTCTACCCGGCCGACCCCGCGACGCCGCACGCCCCGTTCCACGGCGTCGAGGCGGTCCCACTGCCGACGACCGGCGCCTCGCGGCGGCCGTTCGGCCGCGATATCGCCTTCGGGCGTCACGCGACCGAGGCGATCGCCCGCGACGCGGACCTCGTCGTCGGCAACGACGAGCGGGCCGGCGCCGTCGGGACGCTCAGCGGCGGCGCGCGCGCGACACCGGCGTGGGTCCACTTCGCCCACGACGTCTCGCTCCACACCTTCGACACGCTCCGGCCGACCGAGCCGGACCGGGGGCTCCGACAGCGCGTCGGCAACTGGCTGGACCGCCGCACCCTCCGCGGGCTCGAGGGGCGGGCCCTCGCGAGGGCCGGGGTCGTCCTCGTCGGCTCCCGCTCGAACGCCGACCTCCTCGAGCGCTACTATCCGGGGACCGCGCGGCGCGTCGCCTTCCTCCCGATCGGCGTCCCCGCGCCGCTCGACGTCGGCACGAAGGCCCAGGCCCGGCTCGAGCTCAAGGTCCCCCCCGACGTCCCGGTCGTCGCCTTCGTCGGGCGGACGCCCGAGCGCCAGGGGCTCGCGACGGCCCTCGACGCGTTCCGGCGCGTCCGCTCGTTCTTCCCGGGGGCGCGGTTCCTCGTCGTCGGCAGCTCGCCCCCGGTCGAGCCGGGCGTCGTCCCGCTCGGGGTCGTCGACGAGACGACGAAGGCGCGTGCGCTCACCGCCGCCGACGTCTTCGTCTTCCCGGCCCGGTACGAGGGGTTCGGCCTCGCGCCCCGCGAGGCGATGCGCTACGGTCTCGCGACGGTCGTGAGCGCGCACGTGCCGCTCGACGGCGTCGGCGAGGGGGCGCTCCGGGTCGTCGCGAGCGACGAGGCGGGCGATTATGCGAGCGAGCTCGCCGAGCTCCTCGCCGACGTCGCGCTCCGCCGGAGCCTCGGCGAGGCGGCGCGCGCCGCCTCCGCGTCGTGGAGCTTCGACACGATGGCCGAGCGGTTCGAGAAGGCCGTCGCGCCCCTCCTCAAGGGCGCGTAGGCTACGCGAACTCGTCGAGCCGAAGATCCGAGGTCGACCGCCGACCGGGACCGACGAGCCTCGGGGCCCCCGAGAGCCCCCAGCCGACCCCCTCGGGGACCTCGCCCCGGGCGAGCGCGGCGAGGAGCTTGCGGAGGCGTTCGCGCGAGGCGGCGAACGGGTCCGGCTCGCCCTCCCCCCGGAGGGGCTGCGCCGGGCGGATCTCCTCGACGCGGTCGTCGGCGACGCGCCAGACGCCGACGCGGGCGGCGACCTCGGGCTCGCGGACGTCGGCGAGCCGGCGCGCGGCGCGCACGCCCGGGACCGCGACGGCGACCCAGTCGGCCCACGCGCGCCGTCGCAGCGCCTGGCCCAAGACGGCCCTCGCGTCGGCGAGCTTCAGCTCGACGAGCCCGACCTCCTCGCCGCGGATCGCCGCGATGTCGAAGTAGTCGCGCCCGTCCGGGTCGGCCCACGCGAGGTAGCCCCGGGCTCGAAGGTGCGCGAGGACCGGCGCGCGGAGGTCGGCCTCGATCACGCGGGGCTCCGCAGGAACCAGCGGTCGACGCGCGCCCGGTCGAACCGGACGAGGATGGGGCGGCCGTGCGGGCAGGCGTACGACGCCTCGGGGAGCTTGTAGAGCGCCTCGAGGACGCGCCGGAGCTCCTCGGGACGCACGACGTCGCCGCCGCGGATCGCCGCGTGGCAGGCGAGCATCGCGTCGGCGCGCTCGGTCATCCCGTCGGGGACCGTCGCGCGGCCTCCCTCGCCGAGCTCGTCGAGGAGGGCGAGCAGCTGCTCGGCCTGGGCGCGCCGCCCGCGGTACGTCGGCACCGACAAGAGCCGGTGCGCGCGGGGCCCGAACGACTCGAGCCCGAAGCCGCTGCGCGCGACCGCCTCGACGTGGGCCTTAAGGACCGAGGCGCGTCGGGGCGACAGCTCGAGGAGGATCGGCTCGACGAGCTCCTGCCGGGCGAGGCGACCCGATCGCCGGAGCTCCTCGTAGAGGACCCGCTCGCTCGCGGCGTGCTGGTCGACGAGGACGAGCGCGCCGTCCGACTCCGCGAGCCAGTAGAGGTCGAAGATGGGTCCGACGAGGCGCAGCGCGGGATGGTGGGGGCCCGCCGCGAGCGGCTCCGCCCCGGGAGCCTCGCCGAGCGTCCGCTGGACGCCGGCGGCGCCGCCGCTCGAGGCCGCACCCGACGCGGCCGGCCCCGGCACCGGGCCCGCGGCCGCGCCCTCGCGCCACCCCGCGGGTCCCGGCTCCCTCGGGCCCCGCAGGGTCCCCGGGCCGGGCGCCCCCGTCCGGTCGGCGTAGTGGGGGGTCCTCGTGAGGCTGTCGCGGACCGCGACCCGGAGCAGGTCGGCGACCTCGCGCTCCCGGGCGATCCGGACCTCGCGCTTCGTCGGGTGGACGTTCACGTCGACGCGCGCGAGGTCGAGGTCGAGATGGACGACGCCGAGCGGGCTTCGCGTTCGAGGGAGGTAGTCGGCGTAGGCCTGCCGCAGCGCCTGGACGAAGAGGCGGGAGCGGACGGCGCGGCCGTTGACCGACAGGTAGATCCCCGAGGGGCTCGAGCGGCTGAGGGCCGGCCGCGCGAGCACGCCCCGGATCGCGACCGGCCCTCCGAGGCCCGCGCGGACCTCGAACGACTGCTGGAGGAACTCGGGACCGAGGACGCGCCCCGCCGCGTCGCGGAGCGTCGTCGAGGGCGGGAAGCGCGCGAGCTCGCCCGACTCGTTCGAGAGCGTGAGGCCGACGCGAGGGCGGGCCAGGAACAACCGCTCGACCGTGTCGGCGACCTCGACCTGCTCGGCGGCCGGCGCCTTGAGGAACTTCCGACGGGCGGGCGTGTTGAAGAACAGATCGCGCACCTCGACCGTCGTCCCGAGGGCCCGGCCCTCGAGAAACTCGCCGGCGAGGTTGCCGGCGACGACGGAGAGGCCGTGGGCCTCCTCGTGCCCCGCGGCCCTCGAGAGGATCCGAAGCCTCGAGACGGCGCCGATGGCGGCGAGCGCCTCGCCGCGGAAGCCGAGCGTCGAGACGACGTTAAGCTCCTCCGCCGTCGTGAGCTTGCTCGTCGCGTGCCGCTCGAGGGCGAGCGGCAGCTCCTCGGGCCGGATCCCGTGGCCGTCGTCGTCGACGACGACGGCGTCGAGCCCCCCGTTCTCGAGCCGCACGCGGACCTCGTTCGCGCCGGCGTCGACGCTGTTCTCGACCAGCTCCTTCACGACGGAGGCCGGACGCTCGACGACCTCGCCCGCCGCGATACGGAGGACCGTCTCCTCGCTCAGGCGGCGGATCGGTCGGGGCTCTCGGCCCGTCATCGTCCGGGGGTGTCGCCTCCGACGAGACGTCGCCGCCACTCGGCGAGGAAACTGAGCGCCTCGAACGGCGTCATCCGCTCCGGGTCGAGGGCCCTCAGCGCGGCCTCGACCTCCGAGGTCGGGCCCGCCTCGGAAGAGAGCAGGACCGCCTGCGTGTAGCGCGTCGGCGGCGAGCGCCGGGCCGTCGGGCCGACCGTCACGCCCTCCGCCTCGAGCCGTCGCAGCAGGCGCTTCGCATCGTCGAGGAGCGGCTCGGGAAGGCCGGCGAGCCGCGCGACGTGGAGCCCGTAGCTCCGGTCCGTCGACCCCGGCACGAGGCGATGGAGGAAGGTGACCTCGTCTCCCTCCTCGCGGACGGCGAGGTGGGCGTTCCGGGCCGCCGGGAGGCCCGCGACGAGCTCCGTCAGCTGGTGGTAATGGGTCGCGAGGATCGTGCGGCAGCGCACCCGGTCGTGGAGGTGGCGCAACGTCGCCCAGGCGAGGGCGAGCCCGTCGAAGGTGCTCGTCCCCCGGCCGACCTCGTCGAGGAGGACCAGCGCCCGCGCGTCGGCGCCGCGGAGGATCTCCGAGACCTCGGTCATCTCGACCATGAAGCTCGACTTGCCCCGACCGATCTCGTCGGTGAACCCCATCCGCGTGTAGAGGGCGCTCACGACGCCGACGCGGGCGAAGCGCGCGGGGACGAAGGCGCCGACCTGGGCGAGGAGGACCGTGAGCCCGACCTGGCGCATGTACGTCGACTTCCCCGACATGTTGGGCCCGGTGAGCACGAGAAGCCGCCCCGACTCGGCGTCAAGGTCGACGTCGTTGGGGACGAACCCGGACTCGAGCGTCCGGTCGAGCACCGGATGGCGGCCGTCGCGGACGGAGAGGACCGAGGAGTCGTCGACGACGGGCCGCACGAGCCCACGCTCCTGGGCCAAGAGGGCGAACGTCGCGATCGTGTCGAGCTCGCCGACCGCCTGGGAGAGACGGTGGACCTCGGGGGTCGTGCGCTCGACCTCCTCGAGGAACCGCTCCCAGGCCGACCGCTCCGCCTCCTCGCGCCGGCCGCGCGCGTCGAGGATCCGCGACTCGATCGCGGCGAGCTCCTCCGAGGTGAACCGCTCGCCCGCGGCGAGGGTCTGCCGCCTCCGATAGTGGGGCGGGACGCGGCCGAGGTTCGGCCGCGTCACCTCGAGGTAGTAGCCGAAGACGTTGTTGTAGCCGACCTTGAGGCCCCGGATCCCCGTCGTGTCCTGTTCCCGGCGCTCGAGCGAGGCGAGCTCGGCGAGCCCCTCGGACTCGGTCCGCGCGAGCGCGTCGAGCTCGGGGTCGAACCCCGGACGGAACAGGCCGCCCGCGTCGGCCGTCGCGGGCGGCTCCTCGGGCAGCGCGGCGGCGAGCAGGTCCGAGAGCGACGTGACGGGGGCGAGCCGGGCGACGAGGTCGGCGAGCCGTCCCGGGGCCGCCGACGCCGAGAGCCAGGTGCGGACACGACCGACGGCGTCGAGCCCGGCGCGGAGCGCGGCGAGCTCTGGAGGCCGGACGCGGCGGCCCGCGACCCGCGCCGCGATGCGCGCGAGATCGGGGACCGGTCCCAGCTCCGAGCGCAGCACGAGGAGGTCGCTCCCGCGGCCGACGAGCGCCTCGACGGCGTCGAGGCGCTCGCGGATCGCCCCGACCTCG
Source organism: Thermoplasmata archaeon (assembly GCA_027315165.1). Classification (GTDB taxonomy): domain Archaea; phylum Thermoplasmatota; class Thermoplasmata; order Lutacidiplasmatales; family UBA184; genus Lutacidiplasma. The sequence goes on from DAHUYN010000010.1 coordinate 44,370, forward strand.
GCGAGCGGGGTCCGGAGCCAGAAGGCGAGCGTGCGCCGGCCCGGCGGCGTGACCGTCTCGTCCCACGTCGACAGGAGCGTCGGCCCGCCGGGGTCGTCCGGGTTCATCGGGTGCACGACCTCGAGGTGCCGGAGTGTCTTCCCGTCGAGCAAGAGCCGACGCGTCGTCGTCCCGTCGCCGACGAGCTCGAGGTATCGGAGCAGCCGCGGCTGCGCTCTCGCGACGTACCGCGCGAGGTCGTCCTCGGCGGCGGCGACGGACGCGGTCGCGGACGGCGGGACCGACGCGGGCATGGTGACGGCGACGTCGTCGGGGGGCGGTGGCGCCTCGAGGTGGGCCCGAGGGAACTCGCGACGGAGCCCGGCGGCGAGCGCTCGCCCCGGGTCTCCTTCGCGCTCGGAGACCAGCACCTCCGACGGCTGGAACGGCGCGAGCGCCGCGAGGAGCCCGTCGACGCCCGCCTCGGCCGCCTCGCCGCGGAACCACTCCCCCGTCGTCACGTCGACGCACGCGAAGCTGCCGCGGCCGGTCGCCGAGAGGCGGAGGCTCGCGAGGAAGTTGTGGTCGGGGCCGGCGAGGATCCGGTCCTCGACGACCGTCCCGGGCGTGACGACGCGCGTGACCTCGCGCCGGACGAGCCCCTTGGCGAACTTCGCGTCCTCGACCTGGTCGCAGAGCGCGACCTTGTACCCCTTCCGGACGAGTCGGGCGAGGTAGCTCTCGACGGCGTGGTGCGGGACGCCGGCCATCGGCGTCCGTTCGCCGTTCGTGTCCGGCGAGCGGGCGGTGAGGACGACCTCGAGCTCCCGCGAGAGGAGCCGGGCGTCGTCGCCGAACGTCTCGAAGAAGTCCCCGACGCGGAAGAGGACGAGATGGCCCGGATACCGCTGCTTGACCCGCTCGTACTGCTCCATGAGCGGGGTCGTGACAACGCCGTCGGGCATCGGGGAGCGAACCAGCCCGCCGCCGCTTATAGGCGTCGGTGGGGCCCGGAGATCGAGGGCGCTGAGGGGGAGATTTGAACTCCCGTGGCGGAACCGCCACCAGCTTTCAAGGCTGGCGCCTTGCCGGGCTAGGCTACCTCAGCGCGACCCGAGGACGGCGGCCGGCCGAGAAAAACTTACCCCCGCCGCGCCGGACCGCGGTCCCGGCCCTTCGCGGGGCGGCGTGGATCCCGTCGGCGACGCCGACGCGACCCGGGTCCCGAGGGTCCGTCGGACGGCCGGGGCGGAGGCTCGGGGAAGGGCCCGGAGGCCGATGCAGGCGCCGGGAGTCCCGCGCGAACGCGGGAGGCGTCCGCGATTCGAACCCGGGTGGTCAGCTTGGAAGGCTGACATCCTACCGCTAGATTACACCTGCACGGGCCGCCGGGCCGGGCGACGGACCGGCTGCCTCGACTAATGCTTTGGGGTCGGCGCGCCGCCGCCGTGCGCGGCGCTGAGCTCCAGAAGCGCGACCCGCTCGAGGACGAGCCCCTCCCACGCCTCTCGCGGGACCGTCCGGCGCTCTTCGGGCCCCACGCCCAGCCGATCGAGCGTCCCCTCGTCGACGGGGCGCGGGTAGGCCGAGGGCTCGTCGACGAGGCCGAGCGCCTCGAGGAGCGAGGCGAGCGTCCGGGGGCGCTCGGCGACGACGACGAACGTCTCGGTGTCGTCGGAGATGCCGACCTTCTGCAGGGCCCGCGGCAGCTGGTCGTCGCCGGCGACCCAGAGCGAGTACTCCGCGCCGCGCACGCGGAGCCGGCTCTCCCCGCGCTGGCGGGAGCGGCCGAGGTGGGCCCACGCCGAGAGGAGGTGCCGCTCGCCGGCGATCGACCGCGCGTCGAAGACCGCGACGAGCGCCTCGCCCGCGCTCTCGGCCCTCAGCCGCCGGACCAGCTCCGAGGACGTCGGCTCGCCGGGAGTCCGACGACGGGCGCCGACGGCCTGGAGCGTGCGGCTCTCCGTCGGGGGCAGCGGGGCCACGACGCGCTCACTCCTTGAGGAAGCGGAGGAACGCCTCGCGCGTCCTCGGCTGGAGGACATAGTTCTCGCGCTTCTCGCGGCCGATCGTCGAGGTCGGCGTCGGGCCGTAGTCGTGCCCGGGGAGGATGACGAGACCGTCGTCGAGACGGACGAGGCGCTGGAAGAGGGAGTCGTAGAGCTTGGACGGGTCCCCGCCGGGAAGGTCCGTGCGGCCGCACTCACCGACGAACAGCGTGTCGCCCGTGGCGACGTGCCCGTCGAAGACGTAGAGGACGCTGTCGTCGGTGTGCCCGGGCGTGTGGACGACCTGGAAGCGGAGACCGCCGACCTCGAGCGAGGCGCCGTCCTCGACGCTCACGTCCTGGCCGATCGGGGCCGCGACATGGGCGACGACCTGGGCTCCCGTGCGCGCCTTCACGTCCTCGTTCCCGGCGATGTGGTCCGGATGCCGGTGCGTGTTGAGGATGTAGCGGACCTTGACGGACCTCGCGTCGATCGCCTCGAGGACCGGCGTCACGCCGAACGAAGGGTCGATGACGACGCCCGCGCCCCCCTCTCTCTCCGCGACGAGGTAGGTGAAGTTCTGGTACGGGCCGATGACGTACTGCTCGAGGAGCACGCGCCGCCGAAGCCCGCCGGATATTAAGCGAGCGGCTCGCGGCGCTACCGGACGGTGTCGATCTCCCGCTCGTCGGGCAGGGCTCGAGCCCCGGTGACGGCGTCGAGCACGACGCGCCCCTCGGGGCCTTCGACGTACCAGTAGGGCACGTGGAGGAGCACCGTCGGCCCGAGCCGAAGGTCCCCAGGACCCGGCGGCACGCGCCGGCGCTCGATCACGAGGGCGCCGCCGTGCTGCTCGCTGTGGTCGACGCTCACCGTATGGCGCTTGAGGACCGCCTCCTCGGCGATCGCCCGGCTCTGCTCCTCCGAGAGCTCCGGCTCGAGCCGCTGGCTCGAGACCTCGAGACCCCCCGTGACCTCGCGCTCGCCGGCCTCCCACACCTCGGCGTGGCCCGTGAGCGCGTTGACGGCGATCAGGTGGTCGCTCGTCGCCCCCGTGCCGCCGTGCGCCGAGGCGACTCGCACGCGGTACGGGGTCACGAAGAACGGCACGAGGCGGAGCGAGTAGCGGCACCCCTCGACGCCCGCGAGCGCCTCGGCCTCCGCCTGGCCCAGGCGCGGGACGATGATCCGCTCGCCCTCGGGGAAGACCGTCGCCGGGGGCTCGAGGGCCGCGCGCGCCGACGGCTCCTCCTCGCCGATGGGGCCCGTCGGGCCCGGCAGGAGGATCTCTCCGAGCGCCGGCCCGAGCGTCGTCGGGTCGAGGACCTCGATCCCGCGCTCGGCGGCGATCTTGCGCGCCACCTCGCCGGGCTCTTCAGCGTAGACGAGCGTGCGGTGGACGACGTCGCCGGGGAACTCGCCCTCGACCTCGACCGGGGAGCGGAGGCCCGAGACGAGGAAGACGGCGCGATGGTCTCGAGCCCGAACGGCCCGGAGCCCGTTCGAGCGGTCCTCGAGCCGATAGCCCGCGGCCTCGAGCAGCCGGCGCAGCGTCGGCGTCGTACCGCCGCCGGGCGACATCCTCCGAACGAGCCCTCCCGGGGTTATCTCACTTCCGTCGCCACCGCCGGTGGACGCCGGGTCGAAACCCTCATCCTCGGCGCCGCCGGTCCCGGGCCGTGGGCCGGTATCGGGTCGGCTGCACGGGCTGGGGCTACGACGACTGGGTCGGGGGGTTCTATCCCCCGGGCACGCCGGCGGGCGAGTACCTCGCCCGGTACGCGCGTGTCTTCGACCTCACCGAGGTCGACTCGAGCTTCTACCGGGCGCCGGGCCGCTCCCTCTGCGCGCGGTGGGCCCGGACGACCCCCGAGGGGTTCCTCTTCGCCCTGAAGGTCCCGCGAGAGGTCACGCACGCCGTCGGGGCCCCGTTCGCGGCGGGCGCGCTCGCGGCGTTCCTCGAGGGTCTCGCCCCGCTGCGGGAGGCGGGGAAGCTCGGCCCCCTCGTCGCCCAGTTCCCGCCGTCGTTCCGCCAGGACCGCCACGGGGGCCGGCTCGCCGAGCTCCTCGACGCCGTCCCGCCGGAGTTCGCGCTCGCCGTCGAGCTGCGGCACGCCTCCTGGTGGACCCCCGGGACGCTCTCGGCCCTCGAGGCCCGCGGCGCCGCCCTCGTCTGGTCGGTCTACCCTCAGGTCCACCCGCCCTACCGGCTCACCGCCCCGTTCCTCTACGCGCGGTGCGTCGGCGACCGGGCCCTGACCCGGTTCGACGCGATCCAGCGCGACCAGGGGCCGGCGATGGAGGAGTTGCGCGCGCACTTCGAGGACGAGGGCCGCTCCGCCCGGGACGTCTTCGTCCTGCTCAACAACCACTTCATGGGCTTCGGCCCCGGGACGGCGCAGCGCATGCAGGAGGTGCTCGGGGTGCCGAAGGCCGACCTCGCCCGGGCCCTCCGGCTCCGAGGCCAGCCCGGGCTCGAGGGGTTCGACGGCCCCTGAGGGAGCCGCGGGACCTCCGAAGCAACGTATATATCGCGACCGGCGGTGCAATCGCTCGTACCGATGGGAGAGGCAATCACCCTCCGCGTCGCCGAGGCGTTCCAGCAGGACATCGGTCTCGGCACCGCCCGCCTCGACGTCGGCACCCGCCAGCGGCTCAAGGTCGGGGTCGGCGACATCGTCGAGATCCGCGGCCGCAAGACGACCGCGGCGCTCGTCAACCGCGCCCAGCAGGAGGACGAGGGGAAGGGGGTCCTCCGCGTCGAGGCGGTCGTCCGGCGGAACGCGGGGGTCAGCATCGGCGACCGCGTCATCGTCCAGCGGATCGACTGCCCGATCTCCGACTCGATCACGATCGCCCCGATCTACTCCGGCTCGGCGAAGATGGACCTCGGGCCCGGTCTCGAGGCGTTCGTCTCGAAGGCGCTCAGCCGACGGCCGTTCGTGCGCGGGGACGTCTTCGTCATCCCCGGGGTCTTCCTGATGGGCGGCTCGCTGCCGTTCATGGTGCTGCAGACGCAGCCCAAGGGGACCGTCCAGGTCGGCCCGACGACGCTCATCACGATCAAGGACGAGACCGTCACCGAGACGGAGGTCGCGGCCCCTCGGGTCTCCTACGAGGACATCGGCGGCCTCAAGGAGAAGCTGGGACGCGTCCGCGAGATGATCGAGCTGCCCCTCAAGCACCCCGAGCTGTTCGACCGGCTCGCGATCTCCCCGCCGAAGGGGGTGCTCCTCTACGGTCCCCCCGGGACGGGCAAGACGCTGATCGCGAAGGCCGTCGCGAACGAGGCCGGCGCGCACTTCATCGGCATCCAGGGGCCCGAGATCATCTCGAAGTACTACGGGGAGAGCGAGAAGGAGCTTCGGGAGAAGTTCGAGGAGGCGGAGAAGAACGCCCCCTCGGTGGTCTTCATCGACGAGCTCGACTCGATCGCCCCCCGCCGTGACGAGGTCGTCGGCGAGGTCGAGCGCCGCGTCGTCGCGCAGCTCCTCACGCTGATGGACGGCCTCTCGGGCCGGGGGAACGTCATCGTCATCGCCGCGACGAACCGCGAGGAGGCGATCGACCCCGCCCTCCGCCGTCCCGGCCGGTTCGACCGCGAGATCGAGATCGGCGTGCCGACGCAGGCCGGCCGGCTCGAGATCCTGCAGATCCACACGCGCGGGATGCCGATCGAGGGGGGCGAGAAGGAGCGGGAACGGACCCTCAAGGAGCTCGCGGCGCTCTCCCACGGCTTCGTCGGCGCCGACCTCGCGGCGCTCGCGCGCGAGGCGGCGATGCGGACGCTGCGCCGCTACCTGCCCGAGATCGACTTCGACAAGCCGATCCCGTTGAGCCTCCTCGAGAGGATGAAGGTCACCGACCGCGACTTCAAGGAGGCGCTCAAGCAGATCGAGCCGTCGAGCCTCCGCGACGTCTCGATCGAGATCCCGAGCGTCCGCTGGTCGGACATCGGGGGGCTCGACCGCGTCAAGCTCTCGCTGCAGGAGTCCGTCGAGCTGCCGTTCCGGAATCCCGCGGTCTACAAGCACCTGGGGATCGACGGGCCGCGAGGGATCCTCCTCTACGGCCCGCCCGGGGTCGGCAAGACCCTCCTCGCCAAGGCCGCCGCGACCGAGAGCCAGGCGAACTTCATCTCCGTCAAGGGCCCCGAGGTGATGAGCAAGTGGGTCGGGGAGAGCGAGAAGGCGGTCCGGGTGATCTTCAAGAAGGCCCGTCAGGCCTCGCCCGCGATCGTCTTCATCGACGAGATCGACGCGATCGCCCCCCGCCGCGGCCTCCAGACCTCGAGCGGCGTCACCGAGCGGATCGTGAACCAGCTCCTCACGTCGATCGACGGCCTCGAGTCGCTCGAGCGGGTGCTCGTCCTCGCCGCCACGAACCGGCCGGACATCCTCGACGAGGCGCTGCTCCGGACCGGGCGGTTCGACCGGCTCGTCTACGTCGAGCCCCCCAACGTCGCCGGGCGGCTCGAGATCCTCAAGGTCCACACGAAGCGGATGCCCCTCGAGGACGTGAGCCTCCTCGAGATCGCCCAGCGGACCGAGGGGTTCGTCGGGAGCGACCTCGCGACCCTCTGCCGCGAGGCGGGGCTCGTCGCGATCCGCGAGAACGTGAAGGCCTCGAAGGTCACGATGGCCCACTTCGACGAGGCGCTGCGGCTCGCCCACGCCTCCCTCTCGCCCGAGACGCTCAAGTTCTACGAGGAGTTCCAAAAGCGCCTCGGTCGAGAGCGCGTCGCCGAGGCCCGCCAGGAGACGGCGCAGGCGATCTACCGCTGAGCCCCGGCGCCCCCGCCCGACCCCCGTGACGTTCGGCGCCCGCCGGCGGCGAGCCCCCCTCGGGCGACGCGCGAGCCTCCTCGGTCGGCAAGCTATATGTAGGGGGGCTAGGTTCGCCGCCGCGTTCCTCGATAGGGGAATCCACAACCGGGAGACGTGAAACACGATGGGAAACGCGCTGTCCCGAGTCCCCCTGCTGGCTCTGACGTTCGTGCTGCTGGCGGCGACGCTCGCATCACTTGCCGGAGCGCAGGCCGGCTCGACGCCGAACTATACCCTACTGGGGTACGCTGAGCAGGCCGGCGGCATCGCCCCGCCCCCGGTCCCGGCGGGCGTCACCGTGGACCTGATCTCCTCGGCCTCGCACCAGACCTACACGACGACCACGGCGAGCGCGAGCGGCCAGTTCAGCTTCACCTCGGCCAACACGGGCGGCACCCTCGCGCCCGGCTGGTGGGGCGTCTGGGTCCCGCCGCAGGCGAAGGTCCCGCTCTTCGGCAAGCCGTACGCCGTGCTGCCGGCGAACCAGAACCCCCAGTACTACTGGGAGAACTCGACCTCGCTCGCGACGCAGTCGACCTCGGCGAACCCCGTGACGATCTCGGGGGTCACGCTCGTCCCCTACAACGCCACGATCTGGGGGAACGCGACCTACCAGGGCGCGCCGGTCGGCGGCGCCACGGTCGAGCTGCTCGACCCGACGTTCAACGGCTTCGTCCTCTCGACGAACACGACCGTCGCGACGGCGACGAACACGACGGTCGTCGGCGAGTTCTCGCTCCAGGTTCCCTGGGGCACGTGGGTCCTCGAGACGATCGTCCCGGGCAGCCCGCCCCACTACAGCGTCGTCCAGACGACGATCAACGCCTCGAAGGTCACCGTGAACCCCTCGGTCTCGAACTACCTCGCCTGGGGCTACGTCAACCAGGCGTCGACGCCGACCGCGCACGTCCCCTCCGGCGGCAACGTGACGGTGTTCGACCCGACCAACGGCCTCATCTACAGCTCGCCCACGCCCTCGGGCGGCTTCTACAGCTTCGGGACCTACCCGGCGGGCTTCATCGGCCCGGGCGCGCAGACCCTCGACGTCGTCCTCTCCGAGGTCGGCTGGCAGACGGTGAGCTACGCGCTCAGCGTCTCGAGCTCGAACCCGACGGGCGGGGCCGCGCCGAAGGTCGTCTACACGACGCCGATGGCCGCGCCCGCGGTCTACAACACGACCCTCAACTTCTCGGCCGGCTTCGGCAAGGTCACGATCGGCACGTCGGCGAAGCTCGCGAACGACTCGACGCTCCCCGACCTGGCGAACGCCTCGGTCGGGCAGCTCTGGGCCCAGCTCGCGCTGGACTGGCAGCACAACCTCACGTTCTCGGCGGCGAACCTTCCCGCGTTCCTGAGCTGGGTCAACTCCTCCGGGCCGTTCTTCCCGGCGGGGCAGAACCTCCTCACGGTCAACGGGACGGGCTTCGGACAGCCGACGAACTACACGTTCACGAACGCGAGCGGCTGCTCGTCGTACTGCGGCCTCACGAGCGCGGCGGGCCTTTCGCTCGGCTGGAGCCAGACGTACAACGCGACCGCCTCCGTGCCCACGAACGCGAAGTCCTACACGATCTCGTTCGTCTACCGCCACCCGACGAACGCGGAGTCGATCAACTACACCGTCCAGCTCCCGACCGGCTACGTCCTCAACGCGGGGACGGGCGCGCCGGCGCAGAGCCGGCTCGCCCCGGCGGGTCCGGACGGCACCTGGACGTCCTTCACGCTCGTCTCGCTCCCGTCGACGGCGGCCGCCTCGACGGCGTCCTTTACGATCGTGAAGTACGCCGCGGTCACCGCGAACGTCAACGTGACGACCTCGAACTTCGCCTTCTCGAAGGCGAACGTCCTCAACTCCACGCGCGGCAACTACACCGTCCTCGTCGGGGTCAGCGAGAACACGACGTTCTCGGCGCTCAACTCGACGTTCCCCGCGGGGAACAACGGGACGAAGTACTCCTGGAACTTCGGGGACGGGTCGGGCGTCACGAACACCTCGCAGCCGACGACCTACCACACCTACGGCGCGGCCGGTGAGTTCGCGGGCTCGCTCACGCTCACGAGCTCGGGCGGACAGTCGTCGACGGTGCCGTTCTGGATCTACACCGACAACGAGAACCCCGTCGCCACGATCAGCACGAACGGGACGGTCCAGACGGCGACCTCGGGAGGGACCTACCTCCTCGTCAACGCGTCGACGGTGCTCCAGTTCAACGCCTCGAAGAGCACGGATGCGATCAACGCGCAGACGACCCTCAAGGGGATCATCGCGGTCGCCTCGTGGAACGTCTCGACCGGGACGCACGCCGTCCGGCTCGCGAACTACTCCGCCGGCGCGGGGGCCCGGCCGTCGACGAACCTGACGATGGCGTTCACGGGCGGCGGCAGCTACCTCACGCAGGGGGACGTCAACGGCACCCCGATCGCGTTCACGGGCTGGCAGTTCAACGTGACGCTCCAGGTCTGGGACGGCGCGGGCCACCGCTCCGTCGCCTACCTCGACGTCCTCGTGCGCGACACGGAGAAGCCGACCCCCGTCGTGACGCTCCTCGACTCCCGCGGCCGCAACGTCGGCAGCTCGGGGATCGTCGAGGGCTCGAACGCGACGGCCGCGGTGACGCTCTCGGCCGCGAACTCGAGCGACCCCCACAACGGGTCGATCGCCTGGTACAACTGGACGATCACGAACTCGGGGAACAGCTCGGTGAGCTACACGCTCAACCAGACGGCCGGCGCGGGCTACAAGCTCCCGACGCCCAAGCCCCAGTACTGGCTCCCGCCCCAGGTCAAGGCGTACACGGTGAACCTCACCGTCGGCGACCGGGCCGGGAACAAGGCGTGGGTCACCGCGTCGCTCACGGTCACGGTGAACACGAGCACGAGGCCCGTCCTCGTCGTGCAGAACCTGACGGCCCCGTCGACGATGACGGGCGGCTCGAGCTACACGGTCTGGGTCAACGTCACCAACACGATCGGGAAGAACTCGACCGCGAACGACCTCGCCGTCCGCTTCTACCTGCTGCCCCCCTCGGGGAGCGGGTCGGGGACGACGATCGGCGGGACCGTCGAGTTCTACAACTACACGTCGAACACGACGATCGCCTCGAGCCCGATCCCGTCGCCGGTGAACCTCGTCTACAACCACACCGTGCGCGCCGTGATCCGCTACTCGCCGAGCTCGACCGGCACGTTCGACCTCTGGGCGAACGCGACGGCCTCGAACGAGTTCGTCTCGGACTACCGCAACGGGGCCAACACGGCCCACGTGAGCGTCAGCCTGAACCCGAACCCGCTCGTCCTCTACGAGGAGGTCGGCGCGGGGGTCGCGGTCGCGGCGCTCGCGATCGTCCTCGTGCTCGTGTGGTACCGCCGGCGCACCTCGGGGGGCGGCGCGAAGCCCGCCAAGAGCGGCGCCCCGTCGAGCAAGAGCGGCCTCGAGCGCGGCAAGGATCGCAAGAGCGAGGACGACGACGACGAGTAGGCCCTCGTCCCCGTAGTCGCGAACCCCTTCCGAGGTCCGCGGGGCACGACGCCCCGCGGCCCCCCCTGTTCTCGGGCGCGCTAGATTATGCGCGCGGCCCGCCCTCTCGGTCGCGATGGCGCCAAGACCCCGCGCCCCGCTCTTGACGGCGATCCGCGCGCTCGCCCGGGGGCGCGCCGTCGGGCTCGAGCCGGTGCACGAGCTCCACCGGAGGCTGAGGCGGGCGCGCCTCGAGGGTCGGCTCACCGGCGCGCCCCCGCCCTCGGCGCCTCTCCGCGAGCTCGAGCGCGCCCTCGGCGCGTCGAGGGACCTCTCCCTGTTCCGGCTCGTCCTCGCCCGCGCCGAGCCCCGGGGGCTCAGGGCGGCCGACCGCCGCTGGCGCGCGGTCGCCTACGCGAGAGCCCGACGCGAAGAACGCGAGGCCGCCTCGAGGGCGCTCGTGGCCGCGCGCCGGGCGGCCGCCGGGCCCACCGGACCCTCCCGAGGCCCCCGACCCCCCCGCACGGCCCGGGCGCGGCTCCGGAGCGGGCGGCGCGACGCCCGTGAGGCCCTGCGGCGCGCCCGCGCGAAGCTGACGCTGCGTCGGGCGCACGCCCTCCGCAAGGAGCTACGGCGGTTGGGGCTGCTCGCGACCCTCGAGGGGCGGGAACGGCGCGGGACGGCGAGCGCGAAGCCGGCGGCGGTGCGCCGGGCAATCGAGGGGCTGGGCCGCCTCCATGACCTCGACGTGGCCCTCGCGCGCCTGGAGGGCTACCCCGAGGGCGGGGAGAGGTGGCGACGACGCCTCGAGCGCGCGAGGACGGCGCTAGAGCCGGAGATCTCGCGGCTCCTGCGCTCGAAGGCGCTCCGCCGGTTCACGCGGGGCGGGCGCTACCCGTAGGGTCCGACCTCGTCGAGCAGGTCGACGTGGGAGAGGATCATCCGACGGCAGCAGTAGCGCTCGAGGCCGAGCGCGGTGAGCACCTCGCCGGCGGGCTCGCCCCGGCTGGTCCGCTCGCGGTACTCGTCCCAGTGCTGACCGATGACCGTCCCGCAGGTGAAGCAGCGGACCGGCACCATCATCGTCATCGCGCGTCCTCCCTACCGGTACGACTTCTGCCGGCGCTTGCGGGCTCCGCGGCCGCCCGGGCGCTTGGGCAGCTTGCGCCGCGGGTCGTTGACGATCAGCGATCGGTCGTAGTGCTTGAACATCGCGGAGAGCTCGGGGTCCTTGAGCCACGCGAGAAGGCCCCGCGCGACGGCCGTCCGGGCCGCCGACGCCTGGCCGATGATCCCGCCGCCCCGGATATCGACGGTGATGTCGAGGGCCTTCCACCGGTCGCCGGCCATGAGCAGCGGCTCCTGGATCTTCTGGCGGACCCCCTCCGGCTCGACGAACTCGAGGGGGCGCTCGTTGACCCAGACCCGGCCGGCGCCCTTGCGGATCGTCGCGCGGGCCACGGCCTCTTTACGCTTTCCGGTCGTTTGGAGGATGACGGGGGCTTTCACAAGCGGGCTCCGAGCAGGCGCGTGATCTCCTCGAGGGTGAGCGGGGCGTTCAGCGACGGGCGGGCGCGGGCCGTCTCGACGCTCTGGCGCGGCAGGCCCGCCACCGGCGCGGGGACGCCGATGTAGACCTCGAGGCGGTCGAGCGCCTGCTTCCCGCGGGTCTTGAGGTGCGGCAGCATCCCGCGGACCGTGCGCCGGAAGATCCGGTCGGGGTAGCGGGGAAAGTGCGGCCCGCTGCGGACGGAGCCGCGGGCCCGGTTGGCCGTGTAGAAGGCGAGGACGTTGCGCCTCGACCCCGTGACAACGCTCTTCTCGGCGTTGACGACGACGATCGACTCGCCGCGGAGGAGCCGGAAGGCGATCGCGCTCGCCGCGCGGCCGAGGACGAGGCCCGAGACGTCGACGACGGTCCCCTTGGGGGGCTCGGCGATCTTTCGGGGCTTGACGGCGCGCGCCGGGGCCGTCGGGGCGCTGGCCGGCTTCGCCGCCGGCTTCGCGGCCGGCTTGGCCGTCGCGGGTGGGGCCGTCCCCTCGCCCGAGGGCTTCGGGCGGCGGGCGGGCTTCGGGGCGGTCGTCGTGGCCGGCGCGCCCGAGGGCCTCGGCGCCGGCTTGGGCCGGGCGGCGGGCGTCGGGGTCGGCGACGACGGGGCGGGCTCGGCGGGAGGGGCCGCGTCAGGCAAGGAGGCGCACCCCCGTGCCGTCCGGCTTGGCCTTGAGGAGCTCGTGGATCGTGAGCGCGGTCCCGCCGGCGCTGTGGACCTTCGAGCGCGCCTCTTGAGAGTAGTGGAACGCGGCGACGGTGACCTTCTTCGAGAGAGAGCCCTCGGCCAGGAGCTTGCCGGGGACGACGACGGTCTCGTTCTCGGCGACGAGCCGCTCGAGATGCCCGACGTTCACCGGCGTGCGCTGGTGGCGCGGGCGGGAGAGCTGCTCGGCGACGTTGGCCCAGATCGGTGCGTCGTGGGCCCGAGCGGCCCGCTTGAGCTCGAGGAGCGTCCGGACGAGCTCCGGATTCTCCTTGCGGATCGTGCGCAACATGCGGGAGCGCCTCGACAGGGGTGCCTCATATAAGCGTTGCCCGCCGAGAGGCGGGCTCCGCGCGCCGGTCGCCTCCCGGCGGCGGTGGCGGGCTCGTGCGCTTCCGTTCCCCGACAACGGTTAAATAGCGAGCGCCGCCATCGGCGGGCGAGGGCCTCATGCGCAAGTTCCTCACCGAGCTCCGTGGCAAGACCGTGATGACGAACGATGGGCAGATCCTCGGCCTCATCGAGAACTTCGTCGTCGATACGACCACCGGGGGCATCGCCCATGTGCTCGTCACGCCGAGCGAGGACGTCGAGCCTCGCCTGTTCCAGACCGACGCCGGCGGCCGCCTCGTGCTCCCCTTCAAGAGCATGCGGGCCGTCAAGGACGTCGTCGTGATGGAAATTGGGAAGTGAGCCCGCCGGCCCGGCGCTGATCTCGGTCGTCACCACCGTCAAGAACGAGGAGCCGAACCTCCCGCGGCTCCTCGACAGCTTAAGCGGCCAGGAGCCGCCGTTCGAGGTCATCGTCGTCGACGCCCTCTCGCGCGATCGGACCTTCGCGATCGCCGAGGCGTGGGCGAGAGAGCACCCGGGGCTCGGCCGCGCCGTCCGACGCTTCGGCTCCCGCGGGATCGGACGCAACGAGGGCGCCCGGCTCGCGCGGGGCGACTACCTCGCGTTCGTCGACGGCGACTGCGTCGCCGACTCGCGATGGCTCCACGAGCTTCGGGAGGGGTTCCGCACCTCCGACGTCGTCGCCGGCGAGACCGTCTCGCTCGGCAAGTCCCAGTACGTCCAGCTCGGCCGTGTCGAGCTGTTCCAGGAGGGGAGCGACGTGACGTTCCCCTCGTGCAACCTCGGCTACCGCCGGCGCCTGTTCGAGACGCTCGGGGGCTTCGACCCGCGGTTCATCACCGCCGAGGACATCGACCTCAACCTGCGCGCCGTTCGCGCGGGCGCGCGCCTCCTGGGCCGGCCGACGGCGATCGTCTACCACCAGATGCGGCCGAACGTCGCCCGGTTCCTCGTCCAGGCCTACTGGAACGGCTACGGACGCAAGCAGCTCACCGAAAAGCACGGGAGCCTGTGGGGGAACTACCGGGTCCGCCGCCTCCTCGAGACGCAGCGCAGCCCGATCGCGATGCTCCGGCTCCTCGCGGCGCTCGGCGGCTACACGAGCCGCGTCCTCACCGGCAGCGGCCGCCGCCTGTCCGAACCGGTCCCCGTGGCTCTTCCACCGGCCGCGTAGCGGCCGGGCGGGCGGGACGCTCGACTAGCTCGTCTTGAGGAGCTCGGCGACCTTGCCGACCTCGCTCAGGACCTTCGTCGCGTCGGCCGTGTGGTCGACGACGGCGACGAGCAGCGCCTTCTTCCCCGAGCCGACGATGATCGTCTTCGAGTCGTTCCCCTCGATGACGATCCGCTCCGGCGGAGCCCGGTTGAGCTCCGTGTTCGCCGTCGCGGCGGCGCCGAGGATCGTCGCGCACATGATCGCGAAGGTCTCGGTGTAGACGCCCGCGGGCACGTCCGCGTAGAGCACCAGACCGTCGCGCGAGACCAGCGCCGTTGCGATGCCGCCGATACGGCTCTTGAGGTCCTTGATCACCGCGCCAACGTTCCCTGATGCCATCATTGACCCGGATCCCTCACATCTCCTCGATACGGAAGCGACACTCAGCCTGCCCGACGCTGGCGCACGCCTCTTCGGTACATTTGACGCGCGCCCCCTTAAAACGTTCGTAGAACTCCCGAAGGATGCCACGCAGCCGGTGGCACGTCGGGATGTCGCTTGGAGCGACCTCGATCGACCCCTTGACGACGACCTCTCCGTCGTGGAACGAGATCTCCTCGATCCACCCCCGCTCCTTGAGGAGCTGGCCGGCCCGCTCCTGGAAGTGGGCCCGGTCCTTGAGGGCCTCGACGGCCATGTCCGAGCCGATCACGGAGCCCTCCTTGAAGAAGAGACCGTGGCAGGCATGCGACATCACGCCCTCGTAGAGCTCCTTGATCTTGTGGAGCTCCGACTGGTTGAGCTTGACGTAGCGCATCGGCACCCGCGCCACCGTCAGTCGGGATATATAGGCGTTGGCCCGGAGCGGCGCGCCGGTCGTCGCGGTCCTAGCCGACGGGGCCTTCGTCGGAGGAGGTCGCGGTTGCGTCGACGCCGGGCGGCCGCTCGACGAGCGCCGGGATCTCGGCGAGCGTCCGCACGCGCGGACCCTGGGCCCGCACGCCCGTGACGCCGCGGTCGACGAGCACGGCGGCGAGCCCCGCGCGGCCGGCGGCGCGCACGTCGCTCCAGAACAGGTCGCCCGCGTAGAGGACCTCGCGGACCCCGAGGCCCAGGCTCGTCACGGCCGCGCGGAAGCCGGCGGCGGCGGGGGGCCGCGGCCCCCTCGCGTCGCCGGCGGAGACGAGCAGCCCCTCGTCGAGCCCGCTGCGACGGAGGGCGAGCCGCGCCGTCTCGAGCGGCAGGTCGGAGAGGACCCCGACCTGGAGGCCGCGCTCGCGGAGGGCGCGGAGCGCCGGGGCGGCGTCGGCGAAGCTCTCGGGATCGTGCGCCGGTCGCAGGAACCGCTCGACGACGGCGTGCTCCTCCTCGGCCGGGAGCGTAAACCCGGCGATCGCGCGCAGCGTCTCCGAGAGCGAGCGTCGGTACGCCTCGACATCGGGGACCGGGCCGCGCCCGACGAGGCCCAGCCAGCGCTCACGGTCCCAGAGGTGGAGCTGCCGACGGACGGCGGCGCTCGTGTGTCGCTCCGAGAGGAGCGGGCCTCGAGGACGCCACGCCCACTGCCAGTGGCGGGGCGTCTGCCACGGCACCAGCGTGTCGTCGAGGTCGAGGAGGACCCCTCGCAGCGGGGCGGGCGCGGCGACGCGCTCGGGCGGACTAGCCACGGCCGGTCTTCTGGAGCTCGAGGAGGTCCTCGGTCGAGACCTTCTCGCCCTTCTTCAGGCGGGCGAGGAAGTCGTCCTCGCGGGGCGGCTCCGCGTCGGCCCACGAGATCGGGGCGCGTCCGCCGCGCGCGGCGTAGAGCAACTTTTCGAGGTCGCGGACCTCCTCGATCGCCGCGATGTGGGCGCGGTGCGCCTCGTCGGCCTGCGACTTCACCTCGATTAGCTTGGCCTGGACCTCGTCGGCCTGTCGTCGGAGCTCGTCGACGGCCTCGTAGAGCCCGACCATCGACTCGTGCTCCCGCTGCGCCTCTTCGGCGAGCTGGCCGACGGCGGCGTGGTGGCGCTCGGCCTCGACGCGCGCGGCGTCGGCGTCGACGATCGCCTTGTCGATCTCGGGGTCC
The DNA here is from genome assembly GCA_027315165.1 of Thermoplasmata archaeon. Lineage (GTDB taxonomy): Archaea > Thermoplasmatota > Thermoplasmata > Lutacidiplasmatales > UBA184 > Lutacidiplasma. The sequence goes on from DAHUYN010000010.1 coordinate 60,453, forward strand.
TGGTGCAGCTGCTCGTCCTGCTCGCGGATCTGGGCCTCGAGGCGCTTCATCTCCTCGATGAGGCGCTTCTCCTGGTCGCCCGTGAGCGCGGTCGTCATGTGCCGGAACTCGAGCTCGCGAAGCTCCTTTCGAAGGCGCCAGACCGGGATCGCGCCGGGGCGCGGGGCCCGGCTCCGCTTGAGCTCGGCGACCTTGTCGGCGGCCTCCTGGAGCTTGTGGTTCCACTCCTCCCGGAGCCGCTTGGCCTCGCGGACCTGGTCGTTGAGCTCGTCGCGGTGCCGCCGGTGGTCCTGGGCCTCCGCGCTCTTGGCGTGGAGGTCGTCGAGCACCCGGCCCCGCTCCTCGGCGCGCATCCGCGCCTCCGCGTTCAGCTTGTCGCGGACGCTGCGGTGCTCGTCGGCCCTAAGGTTCGCCTCGGCTCGCTTGCGTTCGAGCTCTTGGATCGCGTCGGTCACTCGGCTCACCCGTCCCATCGAGGACACGGGGGAGGGTTCGACAAAGAGGGGCGTTATAAAGACTTCCGGCGGAGGCGCCGCGGCCCATGAGGGCCGCCGGCGGCCCCGGGTCGCGCTCCGGGTTCAAGTGCGGGGTCACGCTAATAAGCGACGCCCCCGCTCGAACCCGCCGTGGATGAGGTCGGCCGCATCTATGGCGACGTCGGCCTCGGGGCCTTCCAGGTCGCGCTGACGACGCCGGTCGAGCGCGGCGACTACCTCTGCGTCGAGGACGAGCTCCACGGCCGCGTCCTCTGCCAGCTCGACGATCTGCGGCGGAAGAGCGACCTCGATCTCGCGCGCGCCGACGAGCTCGTCAAGGGCGCGGTGACGCCGATCCACGAGAACCTTCTCGGGATCGCCCGCATCATCGGCTACCGCGAGAAGGACGGCCCGGTCAAGCTCCCGACGATCCCGTTCCGCCCGGGCGCGCACGTCTTCCTCGCCGAGGAGCCCCTCATCGCCGACGTCCTCGGCCTCAAGCACCGGGGGAACACGGGCGCCTACGTCGGCCTGCTCCGCAACCACTCGCTCCGCATCGAGCTCGACATCAACCAGCTCGTGCAACGCCACGTGAGCGTCCTCGCGAAGACGGGCGGCGGGAAGAGCTACCTGCTCGGCGTGCTCATCGAAGAGCTGCTCCGGCACAAGGTCACCTGCGTCATCATCGACCCGCACGGCGAGTACCACTCGCTCGCGGAGCCGGCGCCGAAGAACGGCGTGCACGCGAAGTTCGGCGTCGAGACCCAGGGGTTCGGCAAGCAGCTGCTCGAGTTCTCTCCCGACCCGACGCTCAACCCGACGGCCAAGCCGCTCACCTTCTCGCTGCACCACATCGACCCGCGCGAGCTCCTCGTGTTCATGGGGCTCATGAACGTGAAGCAGTACCTCGCGCCCCTCAAGGCGATCGTCGAGGAGGTCGCGTCGGTGAGCCCCGACTACACGGTCAAGGACCTCGAGCGCGCCGCCGAGCGCGGCGAGGGGGCCGTCTCCGAGGTCCTCGCCGAGCGCCTCGCCTACGTCGAGCAGACCAAGCTCCTCGGGCCGAAGGGGACGAGCCTCAACGAGCTCGTCGTCAAGGGCTCGGCGACCCTGATCAACCTGCGCGGCGTCGCGCCCGACGTCGCCGAGCTCGTCGTCGCGAGGATCGCCGCGACGCTCTTCGACAACCGCAAGAAGGGGAAGATCCCGCCGCTGTTCCTCGTCATCGAGGAGGCCCACAACTTCGCCCCGCAGCAGGGGACCGCCGCCTGCTCGCGCATCCTCAAGAACATCGCGAGCGAGGGGCGCAAGTTCGGCCTCGGCCTCTGCGCCGTGACGCAGCGGGCGGCGCGCATCGACAAGAGCGTGCTCTCGCAGTGCAACACGCAGCTGATCCTCCAGGTGACCAACCCCCTCGACCTCAAGGCCATCGCCCAATCGATCGAGGGGCTCACCGCCGGCATGACCGAGATGATCCAGTCGCTCCCCGTCGGCGTCGCGCTCATCACCGGCGGCGGCTACCACACACCCTTGTTCTGCGAGGTGCGTCCTCGCGCGAGCCGCCACGGCGGCGAGTCGGTCCCCGTCGTCGAGAACAACTGAGCCGGGGAGCTCCCGGGGCGGGCGGCCGTCGCGCTACCGCGACTGCGGCTCGGAGAGGTATCGCGTGAGGAGGCGCACGCCGAAGGCCGTCGCGCCGATGTTCATGTACGCCGGCTGGTACTTGCGCGTCGTCGCAACGGTGTAGGCCGGGCCGGCGATGTCGAGGTGGGCCCACGAGGTCCGGCCCACGAAGTTCTCGAGGAAGGCGGAGGCGGTGAGGAGCCCCGCGGGGGGGATCTCCGTCGAGTTGCGGACGTCCGCGATGTCGCTCTTGACGAGCTCGCGGTGGTAGTCGGTGAGCGGCATCCGCCAGATCGGTTCCCCCGTCGCCCCGGCGGCGTCGAGGAGGCCGGCGGCGAGCCGGTCGTCATTGGAGACGAGCGCCGCCGTGTCGTCGCCGAGCGCGACGACGCAGGCGCCCGTGAGCGTCGCGAGGTCGATGAGCTCGTCCGGGTGGAACTTGTCGACGACGTAGCCGAGAGCGTCGGAGAGGACGACCCGGCCCTCGGCGTCGGTGTTGAGGACCTCGATCGTCTTGCCGTTGTACGTCCGCACGACGTCCCCCGGCCGGTAGGAGGAGCCGCTCGGGAGGTTCTCGGCGCAGGCCATCACGCCGATGACGCGCGGCGGGACCTTGAGGAGCGCGGCCGCCCGGAGCGCGCCGAGCACCGCGACGGCGCCCGACTTGTCGAACTTCATGTGGTCCATCGAGAGCGCGGGCTTGATCGAGATGCCGCCGGAGTCGAAGGTGATCCCCTTGCCGACGAGCGCGACGGTCTTGCCGCTCCGCGCGCCGCCCGAGTACTCGAGGACGATCATCCGGGGCGGGTGCGCGCTCCCGCCGCCGACGGCGAGCAGGCCACCACAGTGCATCTCCGCGAGCTTCTTCTCGTCGTAGACCGTGATCTTGAGCCCGACCTCCTTCGCGACGCGTCGGGCCTCCTCGGCGAGGTACTCCGGCGTCGCCGTGTCGGCGGGGAGGTTCGCGAGGTCGCGCGTCCACAGGACGTTCTCGGCGACGACCGACTCGTTCTCGAGGGCCTTGCGGAGCGCCGCCTCCTCTCGAGAGAGCTCCTCGCCGAGGTGGAGCGTCACCTCCTCGACCCCCGCCTCGTGGGTCGTCCGATAGCGCAGGAACTCGTAGCTGCCCAGGGTCGCGCCGTCGACGATCGCGCGGACCGCGACGTCGCCGGCGACCGACTCGGCGACGAACGACGAGAGACGGAACCCGAGGGTCCGGACCCCCTTGCCCCGGAGCCCCTTGATGACCTCGGCCGCCGCCCGGCGGAGCGTCTCGACCGTGTAGGAGGTCTGCGGGCCCAGGCCGACGAGGACCACGCGCCCGCGGCCGTCGGGCCGGTGGAGGACGGTGAGCTCCTTGCGGCGACCGCGGACCTCGCGCTTCTCCCACGCCTGGCCGACAAGCCCTTTGGCCGCGGCGTCCTCCTTGGCGAGGCCCCGAGGGAGCGGGTCGGGCTTTTCCGAGCGCTCGAAGACCCCGGAGACCGAGGCGTCGACGGAGCCGAGGGTCGCCTCCCGGCGGTCGAGGGCCAGCTTCATCGCCGGCGTGGCCTTAGAACGACGGGCGGAGCTTCTGGCGGTCGATCCTCAGGCCGGTCGGCGTGAGGGCGAGGAGGTTCTTCGCGATCCCCGCCACGTCGCCGTTGATGTCCTTGGCGACGTTCTTGAGCTCGAGGCTCATCCGCTTCACGGCCGTCTGGTCGTTGGCGATCGAGGTGTAGTCGAGGATCACGATGTCGCCGTTGTAGGCGAGCTTGGTGACGTTGTGGAGGTCCTCGAACCGGAGGATCTCCGCCATGCGGATCGCCCCCCTCGCTCCCGCGAGCGACGCCACCTCGTCCTCGAACTCCATCGCGCCGAGGTCGAGGAACGTCCCTTCTTCGAGAGTGTCCGAGCCGTGATGCCGCCGGAGGATCCCCTTCTTCCCTAGCATGCCAACGCCACCCGAGGTCGGGCGGAACGAGGGGGATTCGGCACTTAAGGCTGCCGTCCGACGCGAATCGGTACCTGGCGGCCCCCGCCCTCCCGGACCGGCGGCACCGCCGCGTCCGGCACGCGGAGGCAGAACGTGACGCGGTAGACGTCCCGACCGTTGCGCCGGCCCCAGAGCGTCGCCGACTCCTTGAGCTCGGCCCCGAGCCGGCTTCGCGCGAGGCGTGCGACGGAGCGGGCGGCGAGCGTGTCGGTGAGGTAGTAGTCCCAGCCCTCCGGGCGCTCCTCCCGCCAGCTGAAGGCCCGGCGCCACTCCGCCTTCGTGTTCGTGAGGACCGTGTCGAACGCGCGCTCGAGCCGGTCGCGGAGCGCCCGCGGGGGCCCTCGTAGCCTCTCCGAGGTGCCTCGCACCTGGATCAGCGCCGTGTAGTAGTGGCCCGAGCGGCGCGAGCAGGCCGAGCAGGTCGCCGATTGGACCCGAACGGGCAGCTCGACCGAGACCGTGCGCTCGGTCCCGCGAAAGCGCAGACGGACCTCCCCGAGGAACCGGCGCTGCGCCGGGTCGCCGACGCCCTCGGTCCAGGCGGCCTTGCGGATCCCGACCTCGGGATGCACGCTCAGGAGCGGCGTCAGGTCCTCCGCCGAGAGGAGCGTCGGGCTCGCGCCCTCCCGCTCCCAGTGCTGGCCGACCTTTCGCGCCCCGCAGGTGGGGCAGAGCGTGATCGTCGGATGGCCTTCGATCCACACGAGCGGCGTCCGGTCGGCGAAGCAGTCGGGGCAGAGCCCGTCGGTGAGGGCGAGGTCGGTACGACCGCAGATCACGCAGAACTCATCGCTCATCGGTCGCGCTACCCGGGAACGGTGAAGATCTCGGCGTGGGGGACGCCCCCGAGACGCCCCTCGCCGTCCGTACCGACGATCCCCTCACGGCGGGCGAGGGCGATGACGCGGCCCCCGAGGAGGTTCGCGACCGTCGACCGGCGGAGCGCCCAGAGGAGCTCCTCCTCCGAGACGACGCGCTCGCCGTAGAAGTGTGGAGACACCTCGACGGTCCGGCCCGAGGCGCCGACCGGCAGGTGCCGGCCCAACAGCTCGGCGTCGCACGCCGCGACGACGAACTCCGCGCGGACCCGGTGGACCCGCATGACGATCCCGTCGGCCATCGCTGCCCCCTTCGCTAGCGCGCGCGGGGGATATCACAATTTGCAGAGGGGGCCCGCGCTAGAACCGGACGAGCTGCCAGCGGCCGGGTCGGAGCTCCATGACCTCGCCCTGGCCCCGGAGCATCCCGAAGAGCGTGTCGACGCGCCCCTCGGCGATCCCGTGCTTCGCGGCCTCGCTCCTGAGCTCCTCGAGGCCGAAGGCGCCGCCCCCGCTCTCCTGCAGCTTTCGCATCAGGTCCTGCAGGAGGTCGATCCGCTCGCGCTGGCTGTGGCTCACGCCCGTCGTGACGACGTCGATGTCGAGCTTCTCGTTGGGCGGGGTGATCCGGTCGAGGAACCGCTGGACGATGCGCGTCGCGCGGGTCGCGTCCTCGACGCTGACGACCATGGAGAGCCGGGCCCGAGCGGCGGCCTCGCTCAGGCGCACGAGCGCCTCGAGCTGTCGGGCGGTGATCGGCACCGGCGAGTTGGGCTCTTCGCCGCGGCTGCGGGTCTTGACGTAGAAGTCCTCGAGGGTCCGCAGCGCCTCGTTCGAGAGGACCGGGCGCACCGTGCGCCTGGCGTAGGCGATGTACTTGCGGAGGAAGTCGGGCGAGAACGGCGCCATCGCCGAGGGTGGTGTGTCGGAGGCGGTGAGCCCCGTCGGGGACGCCTCCCCCTCCTGGTGGGACTGGAGGATCTGGCTGGCGAGGAGGCGGTCCCGGGACTGGTCCGGGCGGTCCTGGATCGAGTAGATGACGTCGAACCGGGAGAGGAGCGTCGGCGGCAGGTCGATCTGCTCGGCGATGAACTTCTCGCGGTTGAAGCGGCCCCACTTCGGGTTCGCGGCGGCGAGGACGGGGCAGCGCGCGTTCAGCGTCGCGGTGATCCCCGCCTTGGCGATCGAGACCGTCTGCTGCTCGAGGGCCTCGTGCATCGCCGAGCGGTCCTCGGGGGTCATCTTGTCGAGCTCGTCGACGATGGCGATCCCCCCGTCCGCGAGGACGAGCATGCCGGCCTCGAGGACCCAGCGCCCGCCGGCGAAGTCGTCCTTGACGGCGGCGGCGGTGAGCCCGGCGGCGGTGGCCCCCTTGCCGCTCGTGTAGATGCCCCGAGGGGCGACGTCGGCGACGTATCGCAAGAGCTGGCTCTTCGCCGTCCCCGGGTCCCCGACGAGCAGGATGTGGATGTCGCCGCGGAGCCGGATCCCGTCGGCGTGGCGCTTCTCGACGCCGCCGAACAGCTGGAGGGCGATCGCCTCCTTCTCGTCCTCCATCCCCTTGATCGTCGGGGCGAGCGAGAGCACGATCTGGTCGACGACGCGCGGATCCCCGCGGTACTTGAGGATCAGTCGCTCGTCCTCCTCGGGGATCTCGATCTCCTCGTACTCCTGCTGCTGGTACTCGAGGGAGTTGCCCAGGAGCATCAGGTCGAACGTGGTGCTCCGGAGCACCCCGGTCCGGGAGGCGGAGGCCCGCTGGAGGCTCTTGAGGACGCCGTTGACGACGACCCGGTTGCCGGGGATGACCCGTCCCGTGAGGTCCTCGGTGAGGAGGACCGTGAGCCCCTGCGGGTGCGCGCCGCCCTTGAGCGACTCCGGGTTCTCCTGGACCTCGATCCGCTGGGCATCGATGTACGTCGAGCGCTCGGGCAGGAGCCTGAACCGCGTGCGTCCCGCCGGTTTCCCGCACGACGGGCACTCGAGGGGCTCGCGCAGGATCGGCGAGCCCTCGTCCTGGAGCTCGTGGATCTCCGACCGGCAGGCCAGGCAGGAGAAGACGGCGTCCCGGATCTGCGGGCGCACCTCGGTCGCCTTGCGGACGATCCCCTCGACCGCGAGGAACCGCTGGAGGTCCGACTCGCGGACCGCCCGGATCGACCGGCGGGCCGTCGTCGGGAGGCCCGTGACGCGAAGACGGAGCCCCTCCGCCTCGTCGCCCGCCATCGGGATGAGCTCGCGCATGGCCCGGGCGCCGTGGAGGAGGACCTCCTCGGGGCGCTCGAGCAAGAGGTCGGCCAGCGCCGTGTCGGCCTCCTCGATCCTCGAGAACGGGATCTCGAGCGCGCGCTCCTCGGGGAACCGGTCGGCGACCTCGAGGATGCGGGGACGGAGCTCCGCCTCCTCGATCACCTGGACCCAGCGCCCGGTGAGCTCGGGGGGAGCGGGGAGCGCGCGCGCGTTGACGGCTGCCATCGTCCCTCCTACGGGTCCAGCCGGTAACGGTCCCGGGGGAATAACCGTGCCTCCCGGATGTTCGCGACGCCCGCGAGCTTCCAGACGAAGCGGTCGAGCCCGAAGCCCCAGCCGCCGTGGGGCGGCATCCCGAAGCGGAACGCCTCGAGGTAGCCGGGGAACGCCGCCGGGTCGAGCCCCGCCGCCGCGAGGTTGGCGAGGAGTCGGTCGGTCCGGTGCTCGCGGGGGCCGCCGCTCGCGAGCTCGGTCCCGCGGTAGTCGAGGTCGAAATACCCCGTGAGCGACGGGTCGTCGTCCCGGCGCGCCGCGTAGAAGGTGTGCGCCTTCACGGCCGTCGGGAAGTCGGTGATGAAGTAGAACTCCGCGTGGTGCTCCTTCTCGGCGACCTCGCCGATGCGCTTCTCGTCCTCGGTCCCGAGGTCCTGCGCGGCGCCGGGCCGCCCGAGCCACCGCTCGCACTCGGAGAAGGCGAATCGCGGGAACGGCGCCCGGGCCTCCGGGAGCTTCTCGGCGAGGCCGTTCCCCTCGAGGGCGAGCCGGGCCCGGGCGCGCCCGAGCGCGCCGACGACGACCGCCTCGAGCTCGGCGCGGACGTCCTCCGCCGAGTCGATGTAGCTCAGCTCGGCGTCGAGGCTCGTGAACTCCGTGATGTGCCGCACGGTGTCCGACGGCTCGGCGCGGAACGCCGGCGCGATCTCGAAGACGCGCTCGAAGCCGGCGCCCATCAGCATCTGCTTGTAGAGCTGCGGGCTCTGCGCGAGGTAGGCGCGCGTCTCGAAGTAGTCGACCGGGAAGAGCGTCGCGCCGCCCTCCGCGCCCTGTCGGAGCAGCTTCGGGGTCTCGACCTCGAGGTAGCCCCTCTCCCCGAAGGTCGCCCGGAACCCCTCGAGAAGGGCCGCCCGGAGCTCGAAGACCTCGCGGACCGCCGGCTTTCGCAGGTCGAGGACGCGGTGGTTGAGCCGTGTGTCGAGCTCGGCGCCGACCTTGTCGACGATCCCGAGCGGCAGCGGCACCTCGGCGACCGACAGGACGGTGACGTCGGACGGCAGGAGCTCGACGCCCCGTTTCGCCTTCGCCGAGCGCTGGACGGTCCCGACGACCTCGACGACCGACTCGCGCGGCGTCTGGGCGAGCCGGTCGAAGAGCGCCGGGTCGGACACCCCCTTCTTCAGCGTGACCTGGGTGGTGCCGGAGCGGTCGCGGACGAGCGCGAAGGCGACGCCGCCGAGGGCCCGGTAGTCCTCGAGATGGCCGGCGACGCGGACCGTCTGGCCGTCGAGCTCGGCGAGTTCACGCGCCGGGCGTCGGGGCAGGGACAGGGGACCGCACCTCCTGGCGGACGAGGGCGGCCCGGACGAGCTCGAGGTAGAGCGGGTGCGGCGCCTCGGGACGGGAGAGGAACTCCGGGTGGTACTGGACCCCGACGAAGAACGGGTGGCCCGAGAGCTCGAGCGCCTCGACCCGCCCGTCGACGGAGAACGCCGTCGCGGTGAGTCCCTTCTCCGCGAACCGCTTGAGGTACGACGGGTTGATCTCGAAGCGGTGGCGATGCCGCTCCCACAGCTCGGTCTTGCCGTAGACCTGCGCGACCTTCGAGCCCGGCGTCACGGTGACGCGCTGGGCGCCGAGCCGCATCGTGCCGCCGAGCTCGGAGACGGCCCTCTGGTCCTCGAGGAGGCAGACGACGGGGTCGGGGGTGTGCGGGTCGACCTCCGTCGTGTTCGCGGCGGGAAGGTGGAGGACGTTCCGAGCGAACTCGACCGCCGCCATCTGGAAGCCGTAACAGACGCCCAGGAACGGAAGCCCCTGCTCGCGCGCGATCTGGATCGACTGGATCTTCCCCTCGATCCCGCGGGAGCCGAAGCCGCCGGGGACGAGGACCGCGTCGCTCCGCTTGAGGCGGGCGATCGCCCCCGGGTTCCGCGGGAGGTCCTCCGAGTCGTACCAGGTGAGCTTGACCGAGGCGCCGAGCCGGCCCTGGACGTGATGGAACGCCTCGATGTGCGAGAGGTAGGCGTCGCGAAGGTCGGTGTACTTTCCCACGACCGCGACCTCGACCGTCGCCGACTCGCGCCGGTAGGTCGCGAGGAACTCCTTCCAGGCCCGGTAGTCCGGCTCGCGGTCCGGCAGCTCGAGGAGCCGGCAGAGGTAGGCGCCGACGCCCTGGGCCTCGAGGACGAGGGGGACCTCGTAGATGATCGCCTGGTCGGGGACGGAGATGACGGCCTCGGGCGTGACGTCGCAGAACAGCGAGATCTTCGCCTTGATGTCGGAGGAGAGCGGCGCGGGGCCGCGCGCGACGATCATCGTCGGCCGGATGCCGATGGCCCGGAGCTCGCGGACCGAGTGCTGGGTCGGCTTCGTCTTCGCCTCGCCGACGGGCCCGACGAACGGCACGAGCGTCGTGTGGACGAACGCCATGTGCCCCTCGCCGACCTCGTAGGAGAGCTCTCGAAGCGCCTCGAGGAACGGCATCGACTCGATGTCGCCGACGGTGCCGCCGACCTCGACGAGGACGACCTCCGCGCCGGAGGACTGCGCGACCTCGCGGATCGTCCGCTTGATCTCGCCCGTGACGTGCGGGATGATCTGGACCGTATTGCCGAGGTAGTCGCCGCGCCGCTCCTTCTCGATGACGGCCCGGTAGATCTTGCCGGTCGTGAGGTTGTGGGCACCGTTGACGCTCTGGCCGAGGAAGCGCTCGTAGTTCCCGAGGTCGAGGTCCGCCTCGGTCCCGTCGTCGAGCACGAAGACCTCCCCGTGCTGGTACGGGTTCATCGTGCCCGCGTCGACGTTCAGGTACGGGTCGATCTTGAGGATCGTGACGGCGATGCCGCGGGCCTTGAGGAGACGGCCGAGCGAGGAGGTCGTGATCCCCTTTCCGAGCCCGGAGATGACCCCGCCGCTCACCACAATGACCTTCATACCGCGACCCCGCGCGCAGTAGTTGGGGGCGAGCATAAAGGCTGTGCCCAACACCGACGCACCGGCCGCGTCGGAGCGCCCGTACGACGCACGGTTCCCACCCCGAGGCTCCCGAAGAATCCTCGCGCACGGCCGGGGCCCTCTGGAGAGGCGCCGCGCGCCGCGGACGCGCCCCGCCGAGGGGCGCCGGGGCTCTCGGCGAGCGACGGCTCCGTCAGTTCCCGGTCGAGGCGAGCGGCCGCTTGCACTTCCGGCAGTTCGTGATCCACGCCTCGTTCAGCGTGCCGCAGTGGCCGCACTTGCGGGAGGGCCGGCTGCCGCTGGCCGCCGGCGTCGGGGACTCGCTCCCTCCGGAGGCGCCGAGGGGTCCCGAGGGATAGGTCGTCTCCTCCGCGGTCGAGGCGACCACGACCGGGCCGGAGATCTCGGGGGAAGCGGTCGAGAACGGTGTCTCGACCGGAGCGGCCGGCGCGGCTTCGGCGGGCGGGGCGCGCGGCTGGGCCCGGTAGCCGAGGAGCGCGAGGATGGCGCCGACGACGAGCAGTCCGACCCCGAGGAGCTGGCCGGGGGAGATCCCCGAGAGGGTCATCTTCGCGGCGACCGGGGCGCTCGTCCCGGTCGCGGTCACCGCGTAGGTGCTGCCCGCCTGGACCGAGAACGTGACCGAACCCGACGCCCCGGTGACGCTCGCGAGCGTGCTGCCGGCCGCCGAGCACGTACCGCCCGGGCACGAGTAGACGGTGATCTGCGTCGTCGAGGCCGCCCCCGACCAGGAGATGGTCGCGGAGCCGGAGCCGACCAGGTTCGGCGTGATCTCGAGGGCGCTCGGGCTCGCCGGGATGTTGAAGGTCGTCGGAGTGAGGAGCGGGAGCGCGACGAGAACGACCCCGATGATCAGCAGGACGATCCCGATCGCGAAGACGCCGCGGCGCATACCTCGGCCACGACCTCAAGGGGAAAAGGGTTCGCCCTCGGTAGCCGGAGCCTCCGCCGGGTCCCTCGGCCCCGTCGAGGGCCCCGACCCCACGCGTCGTCGGACCTCGTGTCGGCCCTCCGAGCGTCTCTGACGGAGCTCCGGCCGCGCCCCCGGGAGGGCGGGTCCGGTCTCTCCCGCGCGGCGGGAGTCCGTCCCGGTCCGCGCGTTCTTCCGGATCGAACGGCCGTGGGTCTCGACCGCGAGGTCGTGCGACGCGCTCGTCAGGATCGTCTCGCGGCGGATCCAGCGCCGGTCCCCCCCGCGGACGGCCTCCGGGGTGGAGGGCACCCAGCGGTCGTCCGCGAGGCGGGGGCTCGCGCGGCGTAGAGAGGACCCGCTCCGGACGCCGTGGGCCCGGAGTCTCCCCGAGGCCCCCGGCCACGGCGCTAGGGGCCGTGAGCCGCCGGGCCGGGCGCGGACGGCCGCGCGTACGGCCGCCGGCGCCCGGAGGCATCCCGGTAGAACTCGGAGAAGCCCGGCGCCGCCAGGAGGGTCTCGCCGGGGAACACCGGCCCGTCGATGCAGACGTGGTACGGCCCGAGGGCGCAGGCGTCGCAGAGGCCGAGCCCGCACTTCATCCAACGCTCCACCGAACAGAACGTCGGGATCCCCGCCGTCCGACCCGCGAGGACGACCTTGCGCATCATCACCTCGGGTCCGCAGGTCCAGACCGCGTCGAACGTCTGGTGCCGGAGGAGCCCTTCGACGACCCCGGTGACGAACCCCGGCGCCCCGGCGCTCCCGTCGTCGGTGGCGAGGTGGACGACCGCGCCCGCGTCGCGCAGGCGGTCGGCGAACAGGAGCTCGGAGGCGGTCGTGGCGCCGAGGGCCGCGACCGCGTCACCGCCCCGTTCGACGAGCGCCTCGATCGCGGGAGCGAGGACGGCGGTCCCGGACCCGCCCCCGACGGCGAGCAGCCGGCGGGGGCTCAGGTCGAAGGCGTTGCCGTACGGACCGCGCACGCCGAGAAGGGTCCCGGGAGAGATCGACTGGATCCGGCCGCTCGCCTCCCCCATCACCTTCACCGTGATGCCCTTCGGGTCGCCCGCGTAGGCGAGCGACATCGGCAGCTCGTCGACGCCGGGCACCCAGACCATCACGAACTGTCCGGGTCGGGCGGGGGTCGGGTCCGTGAACCGGAGCGTCACCGTCGAGGGGGTCTCGACGACCCGCTCCGACACGGTCACGATCCGGCGCACGACCCCTCGTAGGGGTGGGCCTACATTACGGTGCGGCCGCCGTCGCGCCGGCGCCGCTCTCGCGGTGGGCGGCGCCGACGAGGTCGGAGAGGCGCGAGACGCCGAGCGCGTCGAGCCTCGACGACAGGTCCCGAGCGAGCCTTCCGAAGACGCCGACCCCCTCGAACGCGACGGCGGTGCCGACCTCGACCGCCCGCGCGCCCGCGAGAACGTACTCGAGCGCGTCCTCCGCGCGGCCGATCCCGCCGACCCCGACGATCGGGATCCGGACCTTCTCGTAGATCTGCCAGACGCAGGCGAGGCCGACCGGCTTGATCGCCGGCCCGCTCAGGCCGCCGAGCCCGTGGGAGAGCGTCGGGCGACGCAGCGTCGCGTCGATCGAGAGCCCGCGCACCGTGTTGATGGCGCTCACGGCGGCGGCGCCGGCCCGCTCCGCGGCGACGGCGAGGGCGGCGATGTCGTGCGTGTTCGGTGTCAGCTTCGCGATCACGGGCAGGCGCACGCGACGGACCACGGCCCGGCAGATCTCCTCAACGGCGCCGGGGTCGGAGCCGACCTCCGCGCCGAGCCCCTCGGCGTGGGGGCAGCTCAGGTTGAGCTCGAGGGCCGCGACGCCCGTTGCTGCCAGGCGCTCGGCGAGGTCGGCGAACTCGTCCGCGTCGTGGCCGAAGACGGAGCCGACGACGAGCGCGCCGGCGCCGCGCGCGATCGCGATCTCCTGCGGATACTCCTCGATCCCGGGATTGGGAAGGCCCATCGCATTGAGGAATCCCCATCGGTCGTACGATTCGACCGTCGGGTTCGGATAGCCCGCGCGAGGTTCGCGGCCGATCGACTTCGTGATGACGCCACCGGCGCCGGCCGCCCAGACCCCCTTGAGCGATTCGCCGCTCTCGCCCCAGATCCCGGAGGCCAGGAGGAACGGGTTCCGCAGCGCGACACCCGCCAGGTCGACGCGAAGGTCCGCCACCGGCGTGCGGACGGGGCGTCCGTTTATATGGCTATGTCGGGTGGTCGAGGTCGATGCGGCTCGAGAAGCTCACGGACGCCGCCCGGGGCGTGCTCGAACGGGCCTTCGCGCGCGCCGCAGAGCTCCGGCACGCCTCCGTCGAACCCGAGCACCTCCTCGTCGCCCTTCTCGCGGAGGAGAACGGGGTCGTCGCCGAGGTCCTCCGCACGCTCGCCGTCGACACCGCCCAACTCTCGACCCGGCTCGAAGAGCACTTGGCGAGCCTCCCGACCGCCGACCGCGTGGCGCCGTCGGACCAGTACGTCTCCCGCGGGCTCACCGCCGTCCTCGAGGCCGCGGAGGCGGAGGCGCAGCGCCGCAAGGACCGCTACACGAGCGTCGAGGCGCTCTTCGTCGGCCTGCTCTCCGTCCGCTCGAAGGCGCGCGAGCTCCTCGAGGACGCCAACGTGCGCCGCTCCGCCGTCGAGGCGGCGCTCGAGACGATCCGCGGGAAGGGGAGGACCGTCGAGAGCCGCACCGAGGAGCAGGAGTACCGCTCCCTCGAGAAGTACGGGCGGGACCTCACGCAGATGGCCCGCGAGCGCAAGCTCGACCCCGTGATCGGCCGCGACGACGAGATCCGGCGCGTCGTCCAGATCCTCTCGCGGAGGACCAAGAACAATCCGGTCCTCGTCGGGGACCCCGGCGTCGGCAAGACCGCGATCGTCGAGGGGCTCGCGCTTCGGCTCGCCGTCCACGACGTCCCCGAGTCGCTCAAGGACAAGCGCGTCATCGCCCTCGACCTCGGCGCCCTCTTGGCCGGGGCGAAGTTCCGGGGGGAGTTCGAGGAGCGGATCAAGGGGGTCCTTGCCGAGGTCGAGCGGGCCGAAGGACGCGTCCTCCTGTTCATCGACGAGCTGCACACGCTCGTCCACGCCGGCTCGACGGAGGGCGGCGCGATGGACGCCTCGAACCTCCTCAAGCCCGCTCTCGCCCGCGGCACGCTCCACTGCATCGGCGCGACGACGATCCAGGAGTACCGCAAGTACATCGAGAAGGACGCGGCGCTCGAGCGCCGGTTCCAGCAGGTCTACGTCTCCGAGCCGAGCGTCGAGGACACGATCTCGATCCTGCGCGGGCTCAAGGAGCGCTACGAGATCCACCACGGCGTCCGCATCCACGACGCCGCGCTCGTCGCGGCGGCGACCCTCAGCGCCCGCTACATCCCCGACCGGCATCTTCCCGACAAGGCGATCGACGCGATGGACGAGGCGGCGTCGATGGTCCGGCTCACCCTCGACTCCCGGCCTCCCGAGCTCGACCAGCTGAGCCGCCGCCTGCGGCAGCTCGAGATCGAGCGCGCGGCGCTCCAGAAGGAGAAGGACCCCGCCTCGCTCGAGCGTCTCCAGAAGCTCGAACGGGAGGTGGCGAACCTCAAGGAGAAGGAGGCGGGTCTGCAGGCGCGCTGGCGTCGTGAGAAGGAGGCGGTCGAGCAGCTCCGGCAGCTTCGCAAGCGCCTCGAGACGGCCCGCGCCGAGGAGGAGGAGGCCGCCCGTGGCGGGAACCTCGAGTCGGCGGCGCGCCTCCGCTACGGGACGATCCCCGAGCTGCAGAAGGAGGTCGAGTCCCGGAGCGCGGAGCTCACGCGAACCCAGGCGGACGGACTGCTCCGCGAGGAGGTCTCCGCGGAGGACATCGCGACGGTGGTCGCGAAGTGGAGCGGGGTCCCCGTATCGAGGCTCCTCGAGGGGGAGACACGACGGCTCCTCACGATGGAAGACGAGCTCAAGGGCCGCGTCGTCGGCCAGGACGAGGCGGTCGACGCCGTCGCGAAGGCCGTGCGCCGCTCCCGCTCCGGGCTCGCGGACCCGAACCGGCCCATGGGGGCGTTCCTCTTCATCGGACCCACGGGGGTCGGCAAGACGGAGCTCGCGAAGTCGCTCGCGGCGTTCCTCTTCCACAGCGAGAAGGCGCTCGTGCGGATCGACATGAGCGAGTACATGGAGAAGCACACCGTCGCGCGCCTCATCGGCGCTCCTCCCGGCTACGTCGGCTACGAGGAGGGGGGCCAGCTCACCGAGGCGGTGCGGACGCACCCCTACACGGTCATCCTCTTTGACGAGGTCGAGAAGGCGCACCCCGACGTCGTCAACGTCCTCCTCCAGCTCATGGACGAGGGGCGTCTCACCGACGGGCAGGGGAGGACGGTGGACTTCCGCAACACGCTCGTCATCATGACGAGCAACCTCGGGACGGAGCTCCTCGAGAAGGCGAAGACCGACGACGAGCGCCGCAGCGCGATCAACGGCGCGCTCCGCTCCTACTTCCGCCCCGAGTTCCTCAACCGGTTGGACGAGGTCGTCCTCTTCCACAGTCTCTCCGAGCGCGAGCTCGGACGGATCGTCGACCTCCAGCTGCGCCTGGTCGAGACCCGGCTTCGCGACCGTCGTGTCCACCTCTCCGTCTCGCCGAAGGCGCGCACGCTCCTCGCCGCGGCCGGGTTCGACCCGGAGTTCGGCGCCCGCCCGCTCAAGCGGACGCTCCAGCGCCTCGTCGTCGACCCGCTCACCGTCAAGCTTCTCGCCGGCGAGATCCCCGAGGGCGCCGAGGTCCTCGTCGTGGCCCACGGCGACGCGGTCGCGCTCGAGGTCCGAGCCGGCCCCGCGGCGACGAGCCCGGAGGCCTGAGCGGTGGTCGGGTCGGTCACCATCGCCGTCGTCGGCGGCCGGGAGGTCGCGAAGGAGCTCGGGAAGAAGGGGACCTCCTCCGACATCACGCTCTACAACGCCGTCCGCGACGGTCACGCCCTGACCGTCGTCGAGCCGACGCAGTTCCCGGAGCGGTTCCCGCCGCTCCTCTTCGCCCTCGCGATGAGCGACCGCGTCGTCCTCACCGTCCCGGGCCTCTCGAGGGAGGTCGCCGAGACCTTGGCGACGCTCGAGATGTTCGACCGGCCGATCGTCGCGAGGCTCGGGCCCGAGGTCGGGGCCGACGAGCTCCGCCGGCTCCTCAAGGGCTCTGCGCTCGAAGCCCTCCCCCTCGAGCCCCTCGATATGGTCCACCTCCGGGCCGAGGTCGACGGCTGGCTCGCCGAGGAGCGGCCCGGGCCCGTGCAGGTGCCCGTCGACCACGCCTTCCCCGTCAAGGGCGTCGGGACGGTCGCGCTCGGGGTCGTGCGGCAGGGCACGCTCCGCGCCCACGACCGCCTGCGGCTCTATCCGACGGAGGCGGTCGTCGAGGTGCGCTCCGTCCAGGTCCACGACGTCGACGTTCGCGAGGCCTCGCGAGGGGAGCGCGTCGGGGTCGCGCTCAAGGGCGTCGAGGCCGACCAGGTCGGCCGCGGCTTCTTGCTCGCGCCCGACGGCTCGGTCCCGGTGGGCTCACGGGTCGGAGGCGGGTTCGCGCGGTCCCGCTACTATCGGGGACCGCTCGCCGTCGGCGGCCAGCTCCAGCTCCTGCTCGGGCTCCAGCTCGTCCCGGCCCGGATCCGTTCGCTCGACGCGGCTTCGATCGAGCTCGAGACGGACCGCCCGATCGCGATGCCGCCGGGAGAGCCGGCGGTCCTCGCGGACCTCTCGCCGCCGAGCGGGCCGAGGATCGTCGGCCGCGTGCTCACACCGGCGTAGGGCGGGCCCGGGAGCGGTCCCGACCGCGGGTCGGGTCGTGGGGCGGCGCCTTCAGGCGAACATCGTGACCGACTCCTTGCGGAGCTCCTCCTCCCCGACGACCTTCTCGATCGCCCGGTCGAAGTCCTGGGCCGTCACCTGGTCGCGCTCCTCGCGGATCGCCCACATGCCGGCCTCGGTGCAGATCGCCTTGATGTCGGCTCCGGTGGCCCCCTCGCAAC
Source organism: Thermoplasmata archaeon (assembly GCA_027315165.1). GTDB lineage: Archaea > Thermoplasmatota > Thermoplasmata > Lutacidiplasmatales > UBA184 > Lutacidiplasma. The sequence continues at coordinate 77,716 of DAHUYN010000010.1, forward strand.
GTCCGGCGAGGGCCTCGAAGTCGATGGTCTCCTTGAGCGCCATCCCGCGCGTGTGGATCTTGAAGATCTCGGAGCGGCCGACGTAGGTGGGGACCGGCACCTCGATGATCCGGTCGAACCGTCCCGGTCGCAAGAGCGCCTCGTCGAGGATGTCCGGCCGGTTCGTGGCGGCGACGATCTTGACGTTCGCGAGAGGCTCGAAGCCGTCCATCTCCGCGAGGAGCTGCATCAGCGTCCGCTGGACCTCGCGGTCCCCGCTCGTCGCGACCTCGAGGCGCTTGGCGCCGATCGAGTCGACCTCGTCGATGAAGATGATCGTCGGCGCCTTCTCGCGCGCGAGCTGGAACAGCTCCCGCACGAGGCGGGCCCCCTCGCCGATGTACTTCTGCACGAGCTCGCTACCGACCAGCCGGATGAACGTCGCGTGCGTGTGGTGGGCCACCGCCTTCGCGATCATCGTCTTGCCCGTGCCGGGCGATCCGATGAGGAGGACGCCCTTGGGCGGGTCGACGCCGACCTTTCGATAGAGCTCGGCCCGGAGCAGCGGATACTCGACGGCCTCGCGGATCTCGCGGATCTGCTCGCCGAGCCCGCCGATGTCCTGGTAGGTGACGTTCGGCTTGTCGACGATCTCGCTCGCCGCGACGAGCGGGTCGAGCGAGGCGGGGAGGACGCCCATCACCGCGAGGGTCTGCTTGTTCAGCGCGACCCGGGAGCCGATCGTGATCTTGTCGTGCTCGACCGTCTCGGCGGAGTTGACGACGAAGTCGGGCCCCGTCGAGGACTTCACGACGACCCGCCCGTCCGTGAGGACGTCGCGGACGCTGCCGACGATGAGGGGCGGATAGCGCAGTCGATCGAGCTCCGTCTTGAGACGCTTGACCTCGCGCTGGAGGCGGAGGATCTCGGCCTCCATGTAGTGGCGCTCGCTCTCGACGCGCTTGATCGCCTCGCCGAGCTGGCTGTTGCGCAGCTCGAGGAAGTTCACGCGGTCGAAGTTCTCCCTAGCGCCGGCCGGGGCCTCCGGGTCGCTCATGCGTTCCGAAACGCTCCTCACCCGTCGCCGCGAGGTGAGTTCTATCCTCTCTAAGGCGCCCCACCTTATAAGAAGGCGCGGCTCGGACGACCCCGGATGTCGCCTTCGCGACGGTCCTCGGCGACACGGACCGCGAGCGCGTTCGCCCCGTCGCACCTCACCGGCATCTTCGCCCCGGAGCTCTCGCCGCGCGACCCGAGAGCGCGCGGCTCCGTCGGCGCGGGCCTCGTCCTCGAGGTCGGGGTCACGGCCCGGGCCACGTTCGTTCCCGGTGCGCGTCGCACGCTTCGTGTGCGTGCCGGCCGCGTGACGACGCTCCCGATCTCGACGGAGGTCGCCGAGCGCCTCAGCGCGGGCGCTCGGGGCGCGCTCACGGTCGAGCTCGAGCACGCGCTCCCCATCGGCCAAGGGTTCGGGGCGAGCGCGGCGGGGGCGCTCGCGACGGGTCTCGCCGTCGCCGAGCTGTTCGGACGACCGAAGTCCGAGGCGGTCGAGACCGCCCATCTCGCCGAGCTGTTCCTTGGCGGCGGGCTCGGCGGCGTCGCCGCCATCCTCGGCGGGGGCCTCGAGCTCCGCACCCGGACCGGCGTGCCCCCCTGGGGGCGGGTGCTGCACGCGCCGTTCCCCCACCCGATCCTCCTCAGCGTCCTCGGGCGGCCGGTCCCCTCCCCTCGCCTCCTCGGCGATCCCCGGTTCCTCGAACGGGTCCGCGTCGCCGCCGAGAGCGGCCTCCGACGTCTCGGCGGGCGACCCGAGGCCGGTCGGTTCCTCGACGCCTCGGAGGAGTTCACCGATACGCTCGGGCTCGCCCCGCCGGCCGTCCTCCGGGCGATCCGGGCGCTGCGCCGCGCCGGTGGGCGCACGGCGCAGGCGATGTTCGGGTCGGCGCTGTTCAGCGTCCCGACGACCGCGGCGGCGCGGCGCGCCGTCGTGCGCGAGCTCGAGCGGCGTGGGCTCTATGCGGTCGAGCTCCGGGCCGGCACGCGCGGGGCCGGCCGGAGCCGCCGGGTCGTGCGCCGTGCGGCGGGGGAAAGCCTTTTACCGCGAGGTCGGGTGGGCACGGGTCCATGACGCGCAAGCCCGCCCGCATGTACCGCTCCATCGAGGGGCAGGTCTACACGAGGCAGGAGTACATGGGCGGCATTCCGACGTGCCGCGTCACCCAGTTCGACACGGGGAACCTCAAAGAGGCGTTCCCGATGAAGATCTCCCTTGGCTGCGAGGAGGCCGCGCAGGTCCGGGACATCGCCCTCGAGGCCGCCCGCATCAGCGCGGTGAGGGTCCTCGACAAGAACGCGCCCAACGGCTTTCATCTCAAGGTCCGGCGCTACCCGCACCAGATCCTGCGCGAGCACAAGATGGCGATGGGGGCCGGGGCCGACCGTATCTCCGACGGGATGCGACGCGCCTTCGGAAAGCCGGTCGGCCACGCGGTGCGTGCGCAGATCGGCGACGAGCTGATGACGGTCTACACGACGGTGGCGAACCTCGAGCACGCCAAGGAGGCGCTGCGGAAGGCGGCCCACAAGCTGCCGATCCCGACGCGCGTCCTGATCAGCCCGACGTAGCCGAGGCCGGCGGAGCGCGGACGATCAGGACCGGACAGCGCACATGGTGCGCGACGGCGTCCGAGACACTGCCCAGGAGGAGCCGCTTGGCGGCCCCGAGACCGCGTGAGCCCATCACGAGGAGCTCGTGCGGGTGGGCCTCGAGATACCCGAGGATCTCGTCGACGACGACCCCCTCGAGGCAGACGCCGGTGACCGCGTTCTGCCCGGCGGCCTTGACCTGGGCGACGGCCCGGTCGACGACCTCGCGGTAGTGTCGGCTCTCGGTCTCGGGCACCTCGGACGGCACCCACGCCTCCGTCGACGCGACGTAGATCGGCACGAGCGGGGCGACCGCGAGGACCGTGAGCTCGCTCTCGTAGCGCTTCGAGAGGTCGAGGGCGAGCTCGAGGGCCCGCTGGGCGTACGAAGAGCCGTCGATCGCGACCGCGATGCGGCCAAAGGGGGAGGCGACCATCGCTTCGAGTACGGCCCCGGGGTAGATGGCGGTTTCGTCGAGCCCGGTCGGCCCGGGCCGGCGTCGCGCGACCCGCCCGGGCGCTCCCGCGGTCCGGGGCCTCCCGAGCCGCCGCCGTCTCCCGCCGAAGGAAAGGTATAATGCCGTGGGACCGGCTCCTCGATGGCGGAGACCTCTCCGCATGCCCCCCGTCTGCACCAACTGCCAGGGTACCGACTTCGTCTGGGCGAACGAGCTGAAGACGGGGTCGATGGGGACCGGCCTCTCCCTGCGCTCGCGCGGCGAGGTTCCGCTCGGGGCCCGGATCTGCCGTACCTGCGGCCACGCCGAGCTGTTCCTGCGCGACCTCACCCTGCTCCACCACCCGCAGCACTGGCGACCCGGCGAGTTCGTTCCGATCGTCGTCAACCCCGCGGCACACGCCACCGAGGGCCACCGGCACCAGGCCCCGGGGCCTGCGGCCCCGGCTCCCGCGGCGGCACCTTCGCCACCGCCCCCCGCCCCACCGGCCCCTCCGACCGTCGTCCCGTCGCTCCCCCCGCCGCCCCCCGCTCCGCCGGCCGCTCTCCCCGAGCCCCCGAGCGCCCCTCCGCCGGACGCGACCCCGGCCGAGCCGGAGCCCGAGCCGACCCCAGCGTCGCCCGCCGAACCGACCGAAGCCGCGACACCGACGACGCCGGCCGAACCCGTCGAAACGACCCCCGAGGCGTCGGACGCTCCGGCCGCGGAGTCCTCCCCGACGCGGGCCCGCCCGCGGACGACCCGGCGCCGCTCCACCCGGTCCAAGAACTAGCGACCGGCGCCCGTCGGCGGCGCGTCCCTCGGCCTTGTACGAGGTCGATAAGCACGGGTCGTCGCGCGAAGGTCGCGTCGACGCTGGGGCGGTATGGGCCTCGTCGGCTTCGCGGTCGCACGCGATCGACCGCTCACCGCTCCCTCGACCCTCGCCGACGCAACCGGCCGACGCTCCCTCCCGCGTACCCCCGCGGGATCGTCGAGCTCGTGATCGCCGCGGCTCACGGTCGGCCTCCCCGGCGTCGCCACGGTGCCCCCGGCGCCCGCGCCTTGCGGCTCCCGCGGCGAACGGAGAGACCCTTGAGATCGACCGACGCTGGCGTGAGACGTCGCGCGCCCCCGGTCCGAGACCTCGCCGAACCGTCCCACGGGGCGCTCGCCGGCGCTCGAGGGCCCTCCGCGCAGGGCTCGCAGGCCTCGGCTCAAGGCCAAGTCGAGGTCGATCGGCGGTCCGCGATCGGGCGCGCCACGGGTCCGGTCCCGCCCAAGGCCGTGAGGTCGACCCGTCGGCCCCGTCTCCGACGACCCTCGCGTGTGCGGCGCTCCCCAATCGGTCAGCCGGTCGGCTCACCCAGTGGATAGCGGGGCATGGATTTGAACCATGGATCTACGGGTTATGAGCCCGTCGGGATTTCAGGGCGAGCGACCGCGTCGCCCGCTTTCCTGACTACCCTACCCCGCTGCGGCGCGGCCTACAGGGTGACGGTATATGAGGCTTCAGCGGGGCCGGAGGGCCGCCGACCCGGTCGCGCCCATGACGGCCCTCTCGGGGACCGCCCGACTACGACGAGCGTCCGCCGCTCGGTCGGCCATCCCGCCGGGAAGGGCACGTCGGCCGGGGGGATCGGCGCGAGGACGGTCGATACGACGACGGCCCCGCCGCAGTCACGCCTCCGCGACCGCCGGGGCGGACCCTCGTTCGAGGGTCATCAGGACGGCCCGGAGGCGCGGCGAACGACGGCCCGAACGGCGAAGCCGCGGGGGAGGGCACGGCAGAAGGGTTCGAATCCCCCACCGGGATTGCCCTCGCCGCAATCACTGCAGTTGTGCTTGCCCTCCTGACTCCAGAGGAGGTGGTCGTCGGACCGGCCGCGGTTCTACTGGTCCCCTTGGTGATATCGGCGATGGGCGGCAAGAGTGGGTTATCCACCGGCGGACAAACGTCGTTGTCGTCGACGACCTCAGCAGGAGTACTCGAGCTGGCGGGTTCCTCCGTGCAGACCTTAACCGGCGTGACCCCGCCTTGCACGCCGTCTCCATCCAATAACGGTTGCTATGAGTGGACGAACGCCGCACCAGATCAAACCGGCGGAGGCGTTGCGATTCTGGTTGCGTACACCCTCATCCTCGATCTCGCGGCAATGCTCGTTGCCGGCTGGGCTGCGAAGTCAGTCGCAGTCGCGCTAGCAGTTGGCTCTGTGATAGCGGATGTGGTCAGCTTCTCGCTACTCATCGCAGCGGCGTATTCCTGCGATGGAGTGGGCTATCAGGCCCCTGCGACGTTTAGCCTCCTTACCGGTGTGATTGGAGTCGGACTCGGCCTCGCAAGCATTCCATTCTCCGCAGCGGACGGGAACGTCTTTGGAGTTGTGATGGGTGGCGTCGGGGCAGGAGTTGGGGCAGCTTCTGTCGGCGCTACGCTCTTGTATGAGAATTCTCGCTGCTAGCCTCGGAGCGTAGGCATGTTGTCGTACGTGGTCCTGCGTGCCTACGCTGCCCCCGTCTGGGATGCCCTGGTCGTGCTCGTGATCTGCGCCGACGCCGCGGGTGCTACGGGTGCATTGCTGTTGGGAGCCCCCTTGCAGGTCGCAGCGGGGGCCCTGGTAGGCACCGTCCTCCTTGCCGGGGCCCACCTCTACGGGTGGTCTGCTCCTCGTCGCTGGCCGCATTCGATGAAAGAACGGAGTGCCTCGGTCGATTGGCGCACGGCATTCCCGGTGTTACGCGGGGAGCGCATCCTCGCCTGGGTGGGGAAGCTGACGACGCCCGGGGTGCACTCCCCGGCTCGATGGAGAGCGATGAGTCTCGATGTCGCGAAGGCCCTCGCTCCTGATGGGGACCCGTGGAAGGCCTCCAATGCCGGTGCCCTCGATGCTCGAGCCAGGCTGTACCATGCGGTTTCGAGTCAGCCGTTCGTCGATCGGACTGCGCTGCTCGCCAGGGCTCGACTCTTCGTCTGGGTCGAATCTGCCGTGATCGCGATCCTGATCCCTGCGTTGGCCGTCTACTTCGAGGGCGTCGTAGGCCCGCTAGGATCCCTCAGCATGATCGGCTTCGGGGTCGGCGTCATCGCCTTCATGTCGCTGGCAGTGCGTGCGCAACCGATTGGTCCCCGTCCGCCTAAGGGGACCGCTTGGTCGGTCGTGGAGCCAACGGGCCTCCGGATGCAGGGCGAGCTCGTTCCGTGGCAGTCTATCCAGCTCGAACAAACGTCCTCCCCATCCTTTCCCCGCCTCACGTTGCGCGCGACCATGCTGCTTCCCACAGGCCGGTTGGTCCTGCGCCAGCTAAGGTCAGTCGATCCGGTCGGTCCCCCTTAGGACGTGTCGGGTCGGTAGCAAGACCGGTCGGCTCGGATGGCTCGAGTGTGAAGCTCGTTCGAGGTCTTGGCGCCCGGCCGACCCGAGATCCGCGAGCAGGTCACGGAATCCACACGATATAGGCAGGGGACATCATGCGCGCTCCTCGCGGTTGGGGATCGGCCGCGCGGCCCCTTCATGAAGGACCGGGCCCGCGTGATCAGAGTATCGACGAGCGCGCCGCGAAGCGCGCGGCCGTGCGCCGACCCCGTCCCGTCGCAGACCGTCGCCTGGGCCGCCTCCGGGACCGTGGAGGTCCGTCTCCCCGGAACCTCGTGGAGGTACGGCTCCGGCGAGCTCCTGAAGGCGATCGGCCTCGGCTGGGACCCCGCGACGTACGCGTGGCACGGGCGGATTGCCGGGGGCGACCACGCCGCGCTCGCCCTCGACGGCGCCTCCCGCGTGACGCGCGCCGCTCCCCTGGAGTCATTCGCCGGGGCATCGCGCGAGGAGAGCGAGGGGAAATCGCGGCCGCCGCGCCCACCCATCGAGCCACCTCGGAGGCCCCTCCCGACCCCTCGGGTCCGCCCCCCCGACTTTCGCCCGCACGAGGGATTTGAACAAAGAAGGAATGCCCTCCCTCGGGTGGGCCGACAGCGCTTTGGAGGGTCGGTCTGCCGGAGCTAGACCGAGAGCTGGCGGAGCCCCCGCTCGACGCTGTCGAGCTCCGACTCGACAAATTCCCACAGGCCGTCTGGATCGAGCCGAAAGGACTCGCGGACGATCTCGTTGCGTAGGCCGATCAATCGCGACCAGGGAAACTCGGTGTGTTCTCGGCGATACGACTTGGAGACGTGGCTCGCTGCTTCCCCTAGCTTTAGGAGTTCGTATGCCACGGCGGTCTGGGTCTTCTCGTCGGATAGGAACGTGGCCCGGCCCCCGGCGCTGAACCCGCGAACCTTCTCCAGTGCCTCGAACATATCGGCTAGGCGGAGGCGGTCCTCCCTCACACGCCCACCGCTTCGGCCAGGACGGACGGTCGGATCAACCAGTGGAGCGCCTCGGGGGTGGAGATGTCGACCGGCCTCCCCAGGAGCTCCGTGGCTCGCCCTTTGAGCTCCATCCTCGCGAGGAGTCCGATGGGCGGATGGAATCGGACCAGCAAGTCGACATCGCTTCGCGGGCGGGCGCTACCCCTCGCCACCGAGCCGAACACTTGGAGATCGGTGCCGCCATACTCGGCGGTCAGCGCCAGCAAGGCGACCCGCTTCGGTCCGATGACCTCGGCGATGCCCTGGCCATGCCTTCGGTGTCTGTGCGCCGGCAACGCCGGGGCCGGCTGGTCCCACGCCTTCGACTTGCACCGCGGACACAACCGGACCGGAGACTTCCGGAGACGCCAGACGTACCCACATCGGTAGCATCCGAGTAGCCCGCCTCCCAGATCCGGCATCGACCCTGGAGAGTAGGCGTTCAGGTTTGTGGTCAGCCTGACGGAGCGCCGAAGGCTGGGTAGCCCTTCCCCTGCAAGGCATCTCTTGTCACTGTCAGGAAGTTCACACGTCGCATCCGGCATGTCCGATAGATCGACATCAACCGCTCGAGCACCCACGCCCCCTCCCACGACCGGCGGCCTCCGCTGATCTTCCGGTAGAGCACGCCCTGCCTCACGTGGTTCTCCGCGAGGTTGTTATGCCACGCCACCCCGGGCTTGCGCACGAAGGTGAAGATCATCCGTCGTTTCCCCCATAGCTCCTTCGAGATCCGTGCGGCGTCCCGGTCCCTCCAGTCATGGAGCGCGAGGTGGGCCAGCGCCCGCCTCGCTCCTTGGTGAACCCTCCGCCGCTCCCGTCCCGGGGCGTTCGGATGGCCTTCCGACCAGAGCACCGTCGTGCGCAGCAGCCCTCGCAACCGATCGGCGAACTCTAGGAACTCCTCCGGAGGATGCCCCGCGCTGACCAGCTTCGCCGGGACCTCCCTCAGCAGCGGCCGAGGCTCGATTCGGTGGAGCACCTCGGCCCGCTCGAGCCACCGATTGATGTCGAGGAGGTCGAGCTGGTGGCTCGCGGTGGTCACGCAGTTGTAGGGGTCCCACCCATCGCGCACGAGAGTTCCCTCGAACCCCTCGAGGATCTCCCGGACCACGTCCTGCCCCCGGCTCGGCGCGATGCGGTAGACGACCGCCTGGAGGTGGACGAACACCCACAGCCAGCCGTTCTCCCCGCGGATGCGGAAGCTGGTCTCGTCTCCGTGGACCACCGGGACGTGGCGCACCTGGGCCTTGAGCGATTCGTAGAGCGGTCCCAGCGCCTCGGCGGCCCAGTGCTCCATCTTCAGGATCGCCGCGGGGCTCACGTGAACCCCGTGCGCCTCCTCGAGGCACTCGACCACTTTCGCGATGCTCAGCCCGAGCATCCGAAGGTGGATCACCCTCGAGATCAGCACGAACCCGAACTGCTGATGGGGTGGGAACGGGTCCGGGGGCTCGACGCGATGATGGCAGCCCGGACAGCTGTAGCGGGGAATCTCGACCTCGAAGACGAGCGGCTCGGGAGGGGGAAGGTCGGTGATCGTTCGGTGCCGGACCTCGAAGGGAGCTCCGAGCCGTCGGCCGCAGTCGGTGCACCGCTCGAGGGAGAGGCGCAGCGGTGGGGCGTTGGGCTCGGGCCGCGGTCGACCCCGGCCCGGGTGGCCGACCTGGCCTCCCGCGGGCTTGGGAGGATCCTCTCGAACGGGCCGGCGGTAGAACACACGGCTGGAGGGAACGCCCCACGCCTCGGCGGTCTTGTCGTCAGGTACAAGGAGGTGGAGGGTCGACTTGTAGCGGCGCAGTTCCTCCCTGGTGCGGCGGAGCTCCTCGCGGAGCCGCTCGACTTCCTCGTCAAGCCTCTCGGCCCTACGGAGTCGGGCGAGGATGGCGCGGCGCTCCTCTTGGGAGAGGGGAACATCCCCCTCTCGATCCTCGTCGAGTGCGTGCTCGAGCCGAAGGGTGCTCATCTCGCCCTCGCGTTGCGAGGGCGCAGAGGACCGGAAAGTTGTTACGCTCGACAGGAATCAGGCAGCTTGGGGGCGCCAGAATCCTGAATGCCTACGGAGATGTTAGTCCCAATCTAGGAGGTAGAAAGGATGCGGTTCGATGTCGCCCGGGCCAATGCTGAAGGTGAGCGTTGGGAGGTCGCCGTCATCGGAGGGGTGATTGTCGTGATTGCAGTCCTCGCTTTCGGAGCATACGAGTTTCTCCGGTCCGGGGGCGACTCGCTTCTGGCTTTCATGGCGGGAGTCGCTGTTGTTGCCTTCCTGGCGACTGCGACTCTAATCGTCGTTCGATCCCTATCCTCACCTCTGGAGCGGGTAGATGTCGAGGGATTCGTCGTCACGCTGAGGTTCAGGAAAGGGCAATCGAGATCGATCAACTTAGCCGAGACAGACGGCGGCGACGGAATTCGAATACTGATCCGCCCACCCGGTACCACTTCCCACGACCGCGGTCAGCAATCCTACCTAATCAGCCTGGGATCTGGCGGCTCGAGATGGCGCGTCACTCCTGAGGCCCACGAGGGACTTCTCGCTGCGGCTCGCCAACTCAAGCTAGATGTAACTACCGGCCCGTGCCCAGAGTTCGGCTCGAGAGCGACGCAAGAGGTCAGGATTTGGCCGAAAGGAACAGCTCGAAGGGCGTGACCAACTTGGCATCCACTTGCTCCTTTCGTTGGCGAGGGCAACGAGTAGTCCCACCGGCGAGCTTGTGCACTGCGACCGGTCCGGCCGAGACGTGAGCTCGACTGGGATTAGGGTAGAGTTCTCTCCTCTCGACCGGTCCGAGAAGAGTCGCAGTCTGTCGGGAATCCGTGCGACTGCTAGCGCCTCTCGACTGCGGTCGAGGGTCGGCTACCCGAAGCCGGAATACCTCCCGCTTCGAGCCCTGGTCTCCTCCCACGGTTCGTCCGGCCTCGAGGCCGAGGTATGGCGACTGGGGCCCGCGTTTCGCGGCTAGCCCGGGCCTAGGTTTCTTCGACCTTGACCTTCGTCGACTCGGACTCGCGCCTCAGCACTCCCGTTTGCGGCTGGCCATTCGCCGCGGCTACCAGCCTCGAGTCCCGAGTCAGGCGGAAAGAGGAGGTCCTCGATTGGAGCGCGAGAGAGGACGAAGGGACAGTTCTGCGCCGAGGGTCGGCGCTCGGGTGACGACGTAGACGGCTGCGAGCCCTTCAGACTCATCCGGGCGCCTCATTGCACGGACCGTCTAGCGCGACGGGGCAGCCAGTCTCGTCGAGTTGGAGCTTGGTTCCTCGCTGGCGCGTTCGTTGCCTCCCCCCAGGATGGGGGGGCTCGACTCTCGAAGCACCCCGAGTGTTCGTTAGGCTCCCTACGAACACCCTCCGTCGTCCGGCAGGTTTTCGTCTCAAATCTGAAGGGGGCCATCACGAGAGACTGACTCGAGAGTGCACGCATAGGCCTCCCCTCCATGACCCTTGTCGGATGTTTGAGACGTCCGATCTATCGTTCGAGCAGCAGGGCTCGAGGTCCGTCGGCAATCTTGCCGAACTCGCGATCGGTCGTGACTATCGTGGGAATCGACTTCACTCGCGCGAGCGCCAGAAGAATGCAGTCAGAGAAGCTGAAGTCGTAACCCTTCACGAATGGGCTTGGCAGGTCACGGGGCCGCAGTTGTTCCGCCGGACCGTCAGTACTTTATCCGGGAAGCTCTTCCCCTCTCGGCGTGAGCAAGCGCCGATCGGTGCGGCCGGTCACCTTCACCGCCGAGGAATGGCGGACCCATTTGGAACTGGATGCCCAGCTCCGCGAACAGAATCGAATCCAGCGGCAGTTGATCGCGCGCCTCGAAGAGAACCTCGAACTCCTCCAGGGGCGGCTGCCGCCACCCCCGGACTGGGTCAAGCCCAACGTCCCCGAGCGCCCCGAGGAGGAG
>DAHUYN010000011.1 GCA_027315165.1 Thermoplasmata archaeon
GTCCGTAGCTAGCCGGGCAAATCTCCGGGTAAATCGGGCCGCTCAACGGTCCGAATTCCGGAGACACTGCTCGGCTTGGGATCGGGAGAGGGTGAAGGTACTCCCGGGGTAGGGGTAAAATCCTGTAATCCTGGGGGGACCACCAGTGGCGAAGGCGTTCACCTAGAACGAATCCGACAGTGAGGGACGAAGCCCTAGGGCGCAAACGGGATTAGATACCCCGGTAGTCTAGGGTGTAAACGCTGCAGACTTGGTGTTGGGGGTCCTGCGTGGGCTCCCAGTGCCGGAGCGAAGGTGTTGAGTCTGCCGCTTGGGGAGTACGGTCGCAAGACTGAAACTTAAAGGAATTGGCGGGAGAGCACCGCAACGGGAGGAGCGTGCGGTTCAATTGGATTCAACGCCGGAAAACTCACCGGAGGCGACGGAGGGATGAAAGCCAGGCTGAAGACCTTGCCCGATTCTCCGAGAGGTGGTGCATGGCCGTCGTCAGTTCGTACCGTAAGGCGTTCTGTTAAGTCAGATAACGAACGAGACCCTCGCCGTTAGTCGCGATCTTACAAGCGATTGTAGGAGCACACTAGCGGGATCGCTGCCGTTAAGGCAGAGGAAGGAGAGGTCTACGGTAGGTCCGTATGCCCCGAATCTTCCGGGCAACACGCGCGCTACAAAGGTGGGGACAATGGGACCCGACCTCGAAAGGGGGAGGCAATCCTGAAACCCCATCGTAGTCTGGATCGAGGGCTGTAACTCGCCCTCGTGAAAATGGATTCCGTAGTAATCGCGGGTCAACATCCCGCGGTGAATGTGCCCCTGCTCTTTGCACACACCGCCCGTCAAGTCATCCGAGTTGGGTCGGAGTGAGGGTGACTCATCTGGGTCGCTCGAACTTCGGTTCAGCAAGGGGGACTAAGTCGTAACAAGGTATCTGTAGGGGAACCTGCAGATGGATCACCTCCTAAGAACGCCCTCGTGGCGTTCGAAGGTCGGTCCGATCCTGGCTGACGTGGCTCTCCTTCTCCCATCGGGTCCATCAACCCATTCCCGAGTATCTACGCCGTCTTTATTAGCGCGAGACCCTCCTCAAGGGCGATGGCGCTCGCGACAGCGGCGCGGTCCCGACCCCTCGAGGTCGACCGCGCGGGCCGCAGTCTCGCGGCCGGGGAGCCGGTGCTGATCTACGACGCCGCGGACCGCGAGGGCGAGACCGACCTGGTCTTCCTCTCCGAGCTCGCCACCCCCGAGCTCATCCGGCTCCAGCGCCGGGACGCGGGGGGCCTCATCTGCACCGCGCTGAGCGAGGAGACGAGGGCCCGCCTCGGGCTCCCGTTCCAGTCCGAGCTGCTCCTCGGGGCCTCGGAGCGCTACCCGATCCTCGCCGGGCTCGCACAACAGCGGCTGCGCTACGACCACCGCAGCGCCTTCGGGATCACCGTCAACCACCGCTCCAACTTCACGGGTGTCCCCGACAACGACCGCGCGGTGACGATCCAGGCGCTCGGCGCGCTCGCCCGTGACGCCCGCACGACCGCGCCCGAGGCGATCCGGGCCCGGTTCGTCGCCGAGTTCACCTCCCCCGGTCACGTCCCTCTCCTCTACAGCGCCCCCGGCCTCCTCGCCGAACGCAAAGGCCATACGGAGCTCGCCATCTCGATCGCGCGGATGGCCGGACTCTCGGAGTCCGTGACCGTCTGCGAGATGCTCGGCGATTCGGGAGGGCCCCGCTCCCCCGAGGCGGCCCGGCGCTACGCGGCGGAGCACGGCTGGGTCTTCCTCGAGGGCCGGACGATCGCCGAGGCGTACTTCGAATGGTCCGGGTAATGGCCACGGGGGTCTTCGACCTCCTCCACGCCGGGCACCTCTACTTCCTCGAGCAGGCGCGACAGCTCGGCGACGAGCTCGTCGTCGTCGTCGCGCGGGACCAGACGGCCCGGCGTCTCAAGGGCGAGCCGTACGTCCCCGAGCACCTCCGACGGCAGATGGTCGGGGCCCTGAAACCCGTCGACCGCGCGGTCCTCGGCTCGACGACCGACCTCTACGCGACCGTCGTCGAGCTCCGGCCGGACATCATCGCGCTCGGCTACAACCAGAGCTGGAACGAGCGGGAGATCGAGTCCGAGTGCGCCCGCCGCGGCGTCGCCGTCCGCGTCGTCCGGCTCCCGGCGCTCCCGCACGACGACCTCGCGACGCGCAAGATCGTTCGACGGATCCTCGAGCGCGGGCCCCCTCGAGGGACCCCCGGCACCGAGGGCGAGGCGAAGTGAAGCGGATCGGCGTCGTCGACACGACGTTCGCGCGCGTCGACATGGCCTGGTACGCCGTCCGGGCGCTCGAAGGCGCCGGGACCGGCTTCCGCGTCGTCCGCCGCACCGTCCCCGGGATCAAGGACCTCCCCGTCGCCTGCCGACGGCTGTTCCAGGAGGAGTCGTTGGACCTCTGCCTCGCGCTCGGGATGCCGGGGAAGGCGGAGTACGACAAGACCTGCGCCCACGAGGCGTCGCTCGGGCTGATCCTCACCGGCGTGCTCGAGGCCAAACCGGTCGTCGAGTGCTTCGTCTTCGAGGGAGAGGCCTCCGACGCGAAGGGGCTCGAGACCCTCGCCCGCCGCCGCGCCGAGGAGCACGCCCTCAACGCCTACGCGCTCCTGTTCCGCCCCGAGCGGCTCGCCCGCGCGGCGGGCGGAGGGCTGCGGCAGGGGTTCGTCGACGCCGGCCCCGTGCGGCGGGCCCGGTAGCGCGGGTTCACGGTCCATCGGAAGGGAACGGAGAGAGCACGATGCCGAAGGGAAGCAGCGACACAACGGCGGTCCGGGTCGCCCTCGTGGCGAGCGAGTTCAACTACGACGTGACGATGATGATGCTCGAGCGGGCCCGCGAGGAGGTGGCGTTCCTGGGGGCGCGCGTGGGGCCGGTCGTCAAGACCCCTGGGGTCTACGACATGCCGCTCGCGGTCAAGCTCCTCTTCGAGCGCAGCGACGTCGACGCGGTCGTCACGCTCGGCGCCGTGATCGAGGGCGAGACCGACCACGACCAGGTCGTGATGCAGCAGGCGGCGCGGAAGCTCACGGACCTCTCGGTCGAGTACTCTAAGCCCCTCGGACTCGGCATCACCGGGCCGGGGGAGACGCGTCTCCAGGCCCAGGACCGGATCGAGAACGCGGCCACCGCCGTGCGGGCCGTCGTCAAGATGGTCCAGCGGATCCGGGAGATCCGCGGCGCGCCGTCGACGCGCTAGAGCCCGAGCCGGCTCCGCAGGAACCCGAACGCCATCCGCCCCTTCTCGGTGTGGGGCGTGACGGTGAGCGGGCCCGGCGGCACCGCGGCCTTCGACCGCGTCCTCAGCGCGGCGGAGAGCTTCGCGTGCGAGGTCGTGATCGTGACGTCGGGGGTCGGAAGGGCCCCGGCGGCCGCGAGCGCGCGTCCCTCGCGGTCGACCGTGAGGCTCGCGGTCCCCTCCTCGGTCTCGAAGACCCAGGTCTGCGGGAGGTAGCCGCGGATCATTCCGCCGAAGAACCCGGTCAGCTGCGGGCGGAGCTGGCCCTCGACGTCCTTCGCGACGCTCTCGAGCAGTCCTTCGATACAGCTCATCGATGGCCCCGAGCCCGGTCGGGTCCATAGGCCTAGCGTCGGTGTTTATCACGGACGGGCCCTTCCCGAGCCTATGGCACCGCCGCCGGGGGCCCTGCCTCCGCCGCCCGGGCCCCCGCTCGCCTATCCGCTGTCGCCCCCGCCCCCTCGTGGCGGGGTCCCGCCGCCGTACGCGCCGTACGCGCCGTACGCGCCGTACGCACCGCCCCCCTCGGCGCCGCCACCGGGCCACACGCGCCGATCGCTCGCGTCGATCGCCACGGGGATCCGGCGCTACGAGGTCTTCCTCGGGCTGAACGTCGCGCTGACGGGGGTCCTCGCGGTCGCGGCGTGGCTCACGGGGGCCCGCGCCCCGGTGGGCGTGACCACGAGCGGCGGCCTCGAGACCGAGCCGCTGCTCTCCTTCGGCACCCCGCTGGGCGCGGCCGTGCTCACGATCGCGGGGCTCGTCGAGGCCGTCGGGCTCGTCGTGCTGCTCCTCGCGTGGACCGAGTGGCGGAGCGGCATCCGATCGCTCCAGGGTCTCGGGACGGAGTACGGCCCCGAGCACGCTCGGGAAATCTCCCTCGCGCACCGTGACTACGGCCGCGCGGTCGCCGCCTTCCTCCTGGGAGTCGTCGCCTCCCTCGTCACGGGGGCCGCGCTCGTCGTCTACGCCGTCATGACGGAGCTCGCCGCCGCGCGGTCGGGCATCCCCGTGAACGCCGCCTCCGGCGTCCCCGGAGCGGTGTGGATCTTCGTCGCCACGATCGCCTTGAGCGGGCTCTTCAACGCGTTGCTCCTCTACTTCTCCGGACGCAGTCTCTCCGAGACGATCCGGGCGCTGCTCGCGATCGGCGCGCGCGCGCGCGTCGAGGACGGGCGGCGCTGGATGCTCGTCGGCGCGGTGATCTCGCCGTTCCTGAGCCTCGTCGCGGTGTTCGTCCCGCTCGCCGCGGTCGTCTCGGTGGCCGGAACGCTCGTGGTCGTCTACGGGCTACGACGCGTGGGCGCCGGGTACGAGGGCTTCCTCTCGGGAAGCGCGGCCCCGATCCGCGGGTAGTCGGGAGACGCTCGCCCCGACACCACGACGCCCTCGAGCGCGCCGGCGGCGCCCGCCGGGCAAGAGGTTAAGGCGCCGAGCCCCTCCCGCCGCCGGGCGAACTCTCCGTGGCTCCGCGGTACGCCTTCGACCGTGTCGACTCGACGCAGGAGTTGGCCCTCGCGCACGCGCGGCGACACGGTCCCGAGCCCGCGACGTTCGTGGCCCGGACGCAGGCCCGCGGCGTCGGGCGCCTCGACCACGCGTGGGCCTCACCCTCGGGTGGCCTCTACCTCTCGCGCGTCTCTCCTCTCCCCCGACACCGACCCGAGCTCGTCCCGCTCGGGGTCGCGGCGGCGCTCGGCCAGGCCCTCGCCGGCCGCTACGGGGTCCCCGTCGCGCTCCGATGGCCGAACGACCTCCTCGCCCTCGCCGGAGGACGCCCGCGCAAGATCGCCGGCGTCCTCGCCGACCTCGTCGAGGGGACCCGCGGCAGCGCGCTGATCGTCGGGATCGGTGTCAACCTCGGACCGCTGCCGGCCGACTGGCCCGTGTCGCTGCGGGCGTCGGCCGCGACGATGGCGGAGTTCGCGTCGCCCCCTCCGACGCCGGAGGAGGTCGAGCCGCTCGCGGTGGCGGCGGTCGACATGACCGTCGCGAGGCTCGCCGACGAGGCGGGCGGGCACGCGGTCGTCGACGAGTGCCGGTCGATGCTCTACGGCCTGGGCCGCCACGTCCTCGTCGACGACGAGCCGGCGGGGATCGCGCGGCGCCTCGACGACGACGGCACGCTCTGGGTCGAGTCGGGGGACGCGCTCCAGCCCGTGCGGGCGGGTACCCTCACCGTCGAGGAGGGGCCGTGAGCGGCCCCTACGAGCGCTGGCTCGAGCGGCGCGCCCGACTCGAGGAGGGCGCGGGCGCGGACCGACGCCAAAAGCACGCCGAGGCGGGGCGGATGTCCGCCCGCGACCGGCTCCTCGCCTTCTTCGACCCCGGGACGTTCGTCGAGACCGGGCCCTACGTGACGCACCGCGTGACGAGCTTCGGGCTCGCCGAGCGCCGCGTCCCGGGCGACGGCGTCGTCACGGGCTGGGGCGAGGTCGAGGGGCGGCCGGTCTGCGCCTTCGCGCAGGACGCGACCGTCTTCGGCGGCGCGCTCGGCGAGGCCCACGCGGAGAAGATCGTCAAGGTGATGGAGACCGCGCGGCGCTCCGGCGTCCCGGTCGTCGGGCTCAACGACTCGGGCGGGGCGCGGATCCAGGAGGGCGTGATGAGCCTCGGCGGCTACGGCGAGGTGTTCCTGCGCAACGTGACGCTGAGCGGCGTCGTCCCGCAGCTGTCGCTGATCCTCGGCCCGTGCGCGGGCGGGGCGGTCTACTCGCCGGCGATCACCGACTTCGTGATCATGGCTCGAGGCCAGGGCCAGATGTTCATCACGGGGCCCGAGGTGATCCGCTCCGTCACGCAGGAGGAGGTCTCCGCCGAAGCCCTCGGCGGCGCCGACGCGCACGCGAGCACCTCGGGGGTCTCGCACTTCACCGCCGCGAGCGACGCCGACGCGATCGTCCTCGCCCGGCGGCTGCTCGGGTATCTCCCGCTCAACAACCTCGAGGAGCCGCCCGCGCGCGCGAGCGTCGACCCTCCGGCGACCGCCGCGGGCGAGCTCAAGGGGCTCGTCCCGACCGACGCGAACGCCCCCTACGACGTCCACGGCGTCCTCGACCGGGTCCTCGACCCCGGCGCGTGGCTGGAGGTCCAGCCCGAGTTCGCGCCGAACCTCGTCACCGGGTTCGCGCGCCTCTCGGGGCAGCCGGTCGGCGTCGTCGCGAACCAGCCCTCCGCGCTCGCGGGCTGCCTCGACATCAACGCGTCGACGAAGGGGGCGCGGTTCGTCCGATTCTGCGACGCCTTCAACTTCCCGCTCCTGACCTTCGTCGACGTGCCGGGGTTCCTCCCGGGGACCGCCCAGGAGTACAACGGGATCATCCGCCACGGCGCCAAGCTCCTCTACGCCTACGCCGAGGCGACCGTCCCGAAGCTCACGGTGATCCTGCGCAAGGCCTACGGCGGCGCCTACGACGTCATGTGCTCCAAGCACCTCGGCGGCGACCTCAATCTCGCCTGGCCGACGGCGGAGATCGCGGTGATGGGGGCCGACGGCGCCGTGAGCATCCTGCACCGCCGCGAGCTCGACCGGGCCCCCTCGGGGGAGCGCGAGGCGCTCCGCGAGCGGCTCGTCCGCGCCTACCAGGCCGAGTTCCTCAATCCGTACCTGGCCGCCGAGCGCGGCTACGTCGACGACGTGATCGACCCCGCCGAGACCCGGTCCAAGCTCCAGCGGGGCCTGTCGATGCTGTCGACGAAGCGGGAGGACCGACCGCCGCGCAAGCACGGGAACATCCCGCTCTAGCGGAGGGCGCGTGGTCGGTCTCACCGAGACGGTCCTTCGTGACGGGCACCAGTCGCTCATCGCGACGCGGATGCGGACCGAGCACATGCTGCCGGCCGCGGCCCGGCTCGACGCGATCGGCTACCGCTCGCTCGAGGTCTGGGGCGGCGCCACGTTCGACGTCTGTCTCCGCTTCCTCCGCGAGGACCCGTGGGAGCGGCTGCGCGCGCTCAAGCGCGCGATGCCCTCGACGCCGCTCCAGATGCTCTTGCGAGGGCAGAACCTCGTCGGCTACCGGCACTACGCCGACGACGTCGTCGAGCGGTTCGTCGGCGAGGCGGCGCGCCAGGGGATCGACATCTTCCGCATCTTCGACGCCCTGAACGACCCCGCGAACCTGCGCGTCGCGATCGCGGCGGCGAAGAGGGCCGGCGCGCGCGCGCAGGGGACGATCTGCTACACGCAGTCGCCCGTCCACACGCTCGCCTCCTTCGTGCGGCTCGGCCACACGCTCGCGGAGATGGGCGCCGACGAGCTGTGCCTCAAGGACATGGCGGGGTTCATGCCCCCGTCGGACGCCTCGCAACTCGTCTCCGCGCTGCGGCGCGAGGTCGGTCTCCCCGTCGTCGTCCACACGCATTCGGCGAGCGGCCTCTCGACGGTGACGTGCCTCGCCGCGGCCGAGGCCGGCGCCACGGCGGTCGACGCCGCGCTCTCCCCGTTCGCCGGCGGCGCGAGCCAGCCGCCGACGGAGACGCTCGTCGGGGCGCTGCGCGGGACCGCGCAGGACCCGAAGCTCGACCTCGGGGCGCTCCAGGACCTCGCCGAGCACTTCCACCGGGTCCTCGACCACTACCGGCCGTTGCTGAACCTCCGCTCGCTGCAGACCGACCCCGGGATCCTCGTCCACCAGGTGCCGGGGGGGATGCTCTCGAACCTCCTCGCGCAGCTCGCCGAGCAGGAGGCGCTCCAGCGCCTCCCCGAGGTCCTCGCCGAGATCCCTCGCGTGCGCGCCGACCTCGGCTACCCGCCGCTCGTCACGCCGACGAGCCAGATCGTCGGCATCCAGGCGGTCTTCAACGTCCTCACCGGGAAGCGCTACGGGCAGATCACGCGAGAGGTCCGCGACTACGTCAAGGGGCTCTACGGCAGCCCCCCCGGGCCGGTCGACCCGGAGCTCCAGAGGGCCGTCCTCGGCCACGAGCGACCGGTCACGGGCCGCCCGGCCGACCTGCTCGGGCCCGAGCTCGGCCGCGCGCTCGAGGAGGTTCGGGGGATCGTCCCCGCGGCCGACGAGGCCGAGCTCCTGAGCTACGCGCTGTTCCCCGCCGTCTACAAGGCGTACCGGTCGGCCCGGGACCGGGGGCTCTCGCCCGCGGTCCTGGACGCCGCCGCCCTCGGGGTCGTCGCGGCGCTCCGCCAGCCGAAGGCCGCGATCGCCGGCCCCACGCCTTCGGCGGCACCGGCCGGCGGGGGCGTCAGCGCCTGGGCGCACGAGGGCCGCGCCCGGCTTCACGCGAATCGGAGGTGGGTCGACGAAGCTCACGCTCGTCGCCGACGGTAGGCGCGTCGAGGTCGTCGTCGACGCGAGCTCGTCGACGGTCACGCTCGACGGCCGGAGCTTTCCCTACCGGGTCGTCTCCGAGGGGCCGACCAAGGTCGAGCTCGAGGTCGGCGGCGAGACGGTCCTCGTCGACGGCTGGCCCGAGGGGTTCCGCTCGCCCTCGGCCGACGTCGCGGTGAACGGCGAGCTGCACCAAGTCCTCGTCGAGGCGCTCGCGCCGTCGGAGCGCCCGCTCGCCGGGCCGGCCCCGCCCACGACCCCGTCGTCGCCCTCGCCGGGCCCGTCGTCGGGCGGTGGCGCGGGGCTCTCCGTCGCACCGCCGATGCCGGGGAAGGTCGTCGAGGTCCGGGTCCGCGTGGGCGAGCAGGTCGCCAAGGGGCAGGTCCTCCTCGTCCTCGAGGCGATGAAGATGCGCAACGAGGTCGTGAGCCCCGCGGACGCGCTCGTCGCCGAGGTGCTCGTCACGGCCGGCGCCAACGTCCGGGCCCGCGAGACGATGGTCCGGCTCACGCCCGCGCCGGGCTAGTCGGTCTCGAGACCGTCGTCGGTCGCGGGCTCGGCCGGGGCGGTCTCCGGAGGGGCGGCCCCGGCGACGCGAGGCTCGTCGCGCCGGGCGTCGAGCCGCGCGGCCTCCTCGACCGGGTCCTCGAACGGCTCCTCGGGCTCCGCGACCGCCTCGGGGACGGCGGGCCGGGCGAGGGGCCGCTGGGCGTACTCGCGGACGTAGGCGAGCCCGACGCCGACCGTGACGACGAGCACCGCGAGCGAGTAGCCGCCGAGGCCGAGCTTGAGGAGCAGCGCGACGCCGCCGAGCGTCGCGACGGCGAGCAGGCCGAGCGCCATCGGGAACGAGAGCCGACCGAGCGCGCTCGTCGTTCCCTCCTCGCCTAGTAGACGGGGATCCGGTGGCGGCAGTCGGGGCACACAGGGGTCCCGGGCTCGACGGGGCGGGCGCAGTAGGGGCAGAAGTCGAGGAGGATCGGAGCGGCGCCGGGGGTGGGCGCAAAAGCCCCACCGGCCGACGGCAACGGCCTCGTCGGGGCCGTCGCGGGGGCCGAGACGGCGGGGGCCGAGACGGCGGGGGCCGCGGGAGCCGCGGGAGCCGCGGGCGCCGGGCCGGGGCCCCGCGTGAGGCTTCGAGACATCGCGGGGAGCCGGTAGACGAAGAGGCTCACGACGAACCAGACCAGGAGGCCGAAGATGAGGTAGACGGCGATCGCCGGGAAGAGGAACTGGAGGAGCAGCAGCACGACGATGGCGACGAGGTAGAGGCTCGTGACGAGCGTCTGGAGGATCATCGGGACGGTCCGGTACCGTCGAGACGGAGCGCGCGCTACTTGGGATTGTCGGCCCGTCGCGACCGCGCGGGGTGGGGGTTCTTATAATCCGCCTGTGTGGCCGCCGCCGTGCCCACCGAGGGTCGTGTCCCGAAGCTCGTCCCGCGGGACGAGTTCACCTACGAGATCCCCATCGGGGAGGCGCCGGGGATGCTCGTCCCCGCCACGCTCTACTCGAACGCGGCGCTCCTGGGCGCCGTCGAGCACGACCCGTCGCTCCAGCAGCTCGCGAACGTCGCGACGCTCCCCGGGATCGAGCGGAGCGCCTACGCGATGCCCGACATCCACTTCGGCTACGGGTTCCCCGTCGGCGGCGTCGCCGCGTTCCGGATGGAGGACGGGGTCGTCTCCCCCGGCGGGATCGGCTACGACATCAACTGCGGCGTGCGGCTCCTGCGCACCTCCCTCGGCCACGACGAGGTCCGCCCGAGGCTGAAGGCGCTCCTCGAGGCCCTGTTCCGGCACGTGCCGAGCGGGGTCGGTTCGAAGGGGCCGGTCTCGCTGAGCGGCTCGGAGGTCGACGAGGTCCTCGCGGGCGGGGCCGAGTGGGCCGTCGGCCGCGGGTTCGGCCTCGAGGCCGACCTCACCTTCCAGGAGGAGGAGGGCCGCCTCGAGGGGGCCGACCCGAATGCGGTGAGCGACGACGCCCGCAAGCGCGGCCTGCGCCAGCTCGGGACGCTCGGCTCGGGGAACCACTTCCTCGAGGTCCAGCGCGTCGACGAGGTCTTCCACGAGCCGTTCGCCAAGGCCCTCGGGCTCGCCCCCGGCGGGGTCGTCGTGATGCTCCACACCGGTTCGCGCGGGCTCGGCCACCAGGTCGCGACGGACTACATCCGCACGATGGACGAGCGGCTGCACCACGACGGCGTCACGCTCGTCGACCGGCAGCTCTCCTGCGCCCCGATAGGCTCGGCGGAGGGGCAGCGGTACCTCTCCGCGATGGCCGCGGGGGCGAACTTCGCCTGGGCCAACCGCCAGCTGATCACGCACGCCGTGCGCGCGTCGTTCCGCGAGGTCTTCGGCCGGAGCGACGAGGAGCTCGGCCTCTCCGTCGTCTACGACATCGCGCACAACATGGCCAAGGTCGAGGAGCACACGACGGGCGACGGCGGCCGACGGCCGCTCCTGGTGCACCGCAAGGGGGCCACGCGCGCGTTCCCCGCGGACCGTCCCGAGGTCCCGGCGCCGTACCGCCCCTACGGCCAGCCGGTGCTCATCCCCGGCGACATGGGGACGGCGAGCTACGTCCTCGCCGGGCTCGCCACCTCCCTCGACCGCTCCTTCGGCTCCTCCTGCCACGGCGCGGGCCGGCTCCTCTCGCGACACGCGGCCGTGCGCCGGTTCCGCTTCGACGCCGTCACGCGAGAGCTCGCCGAGCGCGGGATCCTCGTCCGCTCCGCCTCGCGCGAAGGGGTCACCGAGGAGGCGCCCGGCGCCTACAAGAACGTCGAGGAGGTCGTCCGCGTCGCCGAGGGCGCGGGCCTCACGCGACGGGTGGCGCGCCTGGTCCCTCTCGGGGTCGTGAAGGGCTAGCGCCCCGCTCGCGCCGGCGTCGGCTCCAGAGCCCCACGAGCGCGACCGCGACGGCCCCGATCGCGAGGAGCCCGACCGGCACCAGCCAGGGTTGGAGGGGGATCCCGCTCGTGCCCCCGCCGTTTCCCGAGGGGGCGATCGAGACGGACCCCGAGGCGTTGCCCGTGTAGTTCGGGCCCGTCGCGACCGCGACGAGGGAGACGAGCGCGCAGGCGCCCGTGCAGGCGCCGACCGCCGCTCGCGGGGCCGTGAGCGTGAGGTTCCAGCGACCGACCCCGTTCGCCGGCAGGGGGATCGCCCAGCTCCCGGGCCCGGCGGTCCGGTTGCCGACGTAGAGGGTCGCCGAGACGTTCCCGGCGCCGCAGGTCGGGACCGCATACGACCCGCAGGACGGGCTCGCGCTGACGTTCACGTCGTAGGTTCCGAGCGGCGCGATGGGGCCGGGGGTCGCCGAGAGGTGCAGCGTCACGACCGAGACGGCGTAGGCCTCGACGGTCCAGTTGAGCCTCGCGGGGGTGCCGATCGCGTCGGTGACCACGAGGCTGGCGTTGTAGACGCCCGCCGTCGCGTAGACGTGGGCCACGACGGGGCTCGCCGAGACGGTACCGTCGCCGAAGCTCCAGGCGTAGGCGTACGGTCCGCCGGCGCCGCCCGACGCGGAGGCCGAGAAGACGACGTCGAGCGGCGCGATCCCCGCCGGCGGTGACGGTCCCGCGGAGACGGTCGGCGAGATCCGGGCGAGCCCGCCGACGGTGACCGCATGGTCGTGGACGACGAGGTCCCCCAACGCGTCGCTCGCCGTCACGTTGAGGGTGTAGTTCCCTGGTGTGAGGTAGATGTAGGAGCCGGTCGCGCCGGTGCTCTGCGCGCCCGCCTGGTAGGTCCACGTCACGAGCGGGCCCGGCATCCCCAGGGCCGTCGCGTGGCCGTTGACGAGCAGCGGCGTCGACCCGTTCGTCGGGCCGACCGACTCGTTGAGCGTGAGCGCCGCCCAGCGCCGGGCGGTCGTCGAGGGCTGGGGGACCGGCACCGAGACCGAGAGGCGGGTGCCGGCCGCGTCGGTGACGTTGAGCGCGACGTCGAGCGGGCAGGGGGTGGCGCCGCACTGCGGGGGGCCGTAGGTCTCGACCGCGCTCGCGCCGAACGCCGAGCCGCCGTTCCCGAGGTCCCACTGGTAGGTGTACCCCGGCGTCCCACCGGTCGCGTTCGCGTCGAAGGTGAGGAGGGCCCCGAACATCGCGGCCGCGCCCGGCGTGATCGTCGCGGTCACGACGAGGGCCCCGCTCGCGCCCGGGGCCTCGGCATCGACGACGAAGAGGCGGCTCACGGTCCACCCACCCGCGTCGACGATCTCGCCCGAGACGACGTAGAGGCCCGGGCCCGCGAACGTATGGCTCACCGACGCCCCCGTTCCCGAGCCGCCGTCCCCGAAGCTCCAGTTCGCCACGCTCGCGCTGCCGTTGTCGCCGCCGACCGCGTGCCCGGTGAACGCGAGGGTGAGGGGCGCCGGTCCCGAGAGCGCCGAGGCGTTGAACCACCCGACGAGCGGGGGTGTCACGAGGATCGACGTGTTGAGCTCGACCGACCCCAGCAGGCTGTCGTTGACGAACGCCCAGACCGTGTGGCGCCCGACCTCGCGGAAGATCCCGCACTGGCAGGCGGTGACGTACGGGTCGTCCGAGACGAAGTGGACGGAGTACGGAGGCGTGCCGCCGGCGGCGGTGACGTTGAGGGCGAGGTCGCCGGGCAGCGCGACGGCCGTCGGGAGCGAGAAGGTCGCGTGGAGGAGCGTCGGATTGCCGCAGCCCGGCACCGCGCTTCCCCCGACGCCGACCCCGACGCGGAGCGACGCGCCGGAGTCCGCCGGCGAGGCCGCGTCCCAGGCGACGACGTTGGCGCAGTAGCTGCCCGTCACCAAGAACGTGTGCGCGACGGAGGTCTGGCTCGTGTTCGCGTCGTAGGTGCCGTCCCCAAAGGAGAACGTGTAGCGATACGGTCCCGTGCCCCCGACGGCGCTCGCGTTGAACGTCACCGAGCCACCGGCGGCGACGGAGCCCGCCGACACGTTGAGCGAGACGTCGAGCGCGCGCGCTCCTCCGACCTGGACGGGCGTGGGCAGGGAGACGCTCGAGTTCCCGTCCTCGAGGAAGACGGTCGCGCGCGCGAGGAAGACGCCGTCGTACCGGTAGGTCCAGTTCGCCCATCCCCCGGTCGTCCACGTGGCGTTGTAGTCGCCGAAGTCGATGTCGAACGAGGCGACGGGCGAGGGCGCGCCCGTGACGCTCGCGTGGAACGTCACCGCGAGCGGGGCGGAGCCGGAGCGTGGTGTCACCGTGAGGTTCACCGTCGGCTGGGGCGCCGACGTCGGGCCCGCCGCGAGCCTCGAGAGGAGGGCCCCCGCGTTGGGGCTCCCGAGGCCCGTCACCGGGTCCCAACCGGTCCCCGCCGCGTAGCCGTTGTTCCCGTGCTTGACGTCGTGGAACACCTTGGACGACAGGCTGGAGCGCGCGAGCGCGTAGAGCCCGGGGTCGAGCAGCCCGAGGTCCCCCGCGTGCTCCTGGTCGGCGATCGCCGCGAGGCCGGCCCAGATCGGGCAGGAGGCGCTCGTGCCGCCGACGCTCGTCGCGCCGCCCCCGAAGTAGATCGTCACCGGGCTCCCGCCGACGACCGAGACGTCGGGGACGCCTCGCCGACTCGCCGTCGTCGGGACCCCGGTCGCGTTCTGCCACGCGGGCCTCGGGAACGGCGACCAACCGCCGCCGCTGCCGCCCTGGTTGATGCACCCCGGAGAGGTGGCGCCGCTCGCGTTGCCGCTCCAGCCGGCCTCCGAGGAGTAGGCGCCGCTCGTGGTGAGCGTGAGGTCCGTCGCGCCGACCCCGGTCACGGCGGGGTCGGAGGCGGGGTAGCTCGTCGAGACGCCGCTCGTCCCCATCGCGGCGCCGCAGTCTCCGCTCGCGGCGAAGACGCCGATCCCCTCGAGCGCGGCCGCGACGAGGACGGGGTGGAGCGTCTCGTACGAGCCGTCGCTCGAGGCGTTGCAGCCCCCCGAACACGCGCCGGCGAAGGCGTTGAAGATCCCGACGTCCGGCTCCCCCCAGCTGAGGGAGATCACGTCGGTGGCCTGGTGCGCGACGAGCCAGTCGACGGCGCTGTAGAGGCCGGCCGTCGGGTCCGGGGCGAACGTCATCTCGACGGTCGCCCCGGGCGCGGAGGCGCGCGCCCACTCGAGGTCGAGGGCCTCCTCGAGGCCCCACTGCGTGTAGGACTGGTTGAGGTTCCGGCTCGTCGGGACCGGGTAGAGATAGCGGACGTTCCCCGAGGGGAGACCGAACGCCGTCGTGAACGAGGAGAGGTCCGAGGCGAGCTGGCTCTGGGTCTCGGCGGCATCGTAGACGTCGACGACCGCCACCCGGTAGCCGCTCCCGTTCTTCCCCGACGCCAGGAGGCCGCTCGAGTTGTAGGCGGTCGCGACGGCGCACGGGTCGTACGGAGCGGACGTCGGGCAGGTGTACAGGCCGGGCGGCTGGGCGACCCGGCCGAGCGAGGTCGCGGCCACGTACGGCCGCGCCACCGAGAGGTTCCCGAGGCCGAGGGCCCCCGCCCAGGGGTAGCCTTGAGGAAGCCGGGCGGAGGTCCCGTGCGAGTAGAACCAGCCGCCCCCCTCCCGGTACTCGGAGAAGGTCGTCCCGAACGCCGCACCCATCGGCCCGGCGCCTCCCGAGACGAGGAGGCTCCAACGGTCGGGGCTCGTCGTGACGGAGAGGCCGAGGTGCTCGAAGTAGGCGACGGCGCCCTCGTAGACGTCGGAGGAGGGCGCGAACCGGTCCGCGACCTGTTGCGCCGTGAGGAACTGCCGGTACTCCGGCGTCCCGGGGGTCGAGACGAGGGCGAGCGTCGCCTCGAGCGAGGCCGCGTCCGACGGGGCGAGCGTCACCTCGACGTCGAGCGGGGCCGCGGCGGGCAGAGGGCCGGCGTCGACGACGCCCGGCGCCATGACGTAGGCCGGTGCGACGACGACGCCACCCGACGTCGAGCCCGCCCCCGGGCCGCTCGGGCCGGCGCCCGGCGACGGCCCCGATCCCGTGAGGCCGAGGCCCGCGGTGAGGAGACAGAGGACCGTCGCGACCGCCGCGAATAGGAGAAGGCCCCCGGGTCGCTGGAACCCCGCCCGGCCCCGCACGCTCACGCATCACTCCCTCCTTCTATTACCCCTCTCGCCCCCGGTTCACCCGGCATCGCGCGGTCCGGACCCCCGCCGTGCGGTGAGAGCCTATATGCGCTCACCGGCTCGCGGGCCCGCACGTGAGCTCGCTCGACGGGTGGACGATCGCCCTCGTCCTCGTGGTCGTCTACGCCGTCGTCCTGCTCATCCTGTACAAGCTCCGCTGGATCGGCCCGGAACGGGCGCTGAGCCTCTACGGCCCGGCCCTGATGCTCAAGACGAAGCGGGGGCGCGACGCGCTCGACCGGATCGGCCGGGCCCGCCGGTTCTGGACGATCGCGGCCGACGTGGGGATCGCGCTCGCCGCCCTGTCGATGGTGACGATCGTCGTCGTCCTCGCGCTCGACGCCGTCGTGGCGCTCCAGATCCCTGCGAGCGCCGCGCCCAGCCCCCAGGAGGCGCTCGGGATCCCGGGGATCAACCCGATCATCCCGGTCGGCTACGGCCTCATCGCGCTCGTCCTCGGCGTCGTGCTCCACGAGCTCGCGCACGGGATCGTCGCGCGGTCGCAGGGGATCGGCGTGCGGAGCCTGGGGATCCTCTGGCTCGTCATCCCGATCGGCGCGTTCGTCGAGCAGGACGATGACGACATGACGAAGGCGCCCCGGCGCAAGCGCGACCGGGTCGCCGCCGCCGGCATCCTGGCGAACTTCGTCATCGCGATCGTCTGCTTCACGGCGCTCTCCGCGGTCGTCGCGACGAGCGTCGAGCCGAACGCGAACGGGGTCGGGATCGGCTACGTCGTGCCGGGGACCCCCGCGGCGAACGCGAGCCTCGCGCCCGGCGACATCATCACGGCCGTCAACGGCACGCCGACGACCACGAACTCAGAGCTCCTCGCGCTCCTCGGGTCGACGCATCCGAACGAGACGGTCGTCCTCACCTACTACAGCGCGAGCGACCACGCCCTCCTCAACCGCTCGGTCACGCTCACCTCGCTCGCCTCCTACACGCACAACACCGCCGACCGGGACCGGGGCTTCCTCGGCGTCTCGCCGGCGTTCCTGACTCCGGGCCAGCTCCGACAAGAGCTCATCTTCCCGCCGGCGACGACCTCGAACCCGCTCCTGGGGCTCACCGACTGGATCGTCCTGCCGCTGGCCGGGCTCGAGCCCGTCGGCGGCACGACCGTCTCCTTCTACCACCTCAGCGGGCCGTTCTCCGGCACCGACCCCGGCGCCTTCTGGGTCGGCGCGAACATCCTCTACTGGCTCGCCTGGATGAACATCCTCCTGGGGATGTCGAACGCGCTCCCGCTGTTCCCGCTCGACGGCGGGCTCCTCTTCCGCGACTTCGCCGCCTCGGTGGCGGCGCGCCTCCGCCGGGGCTGGGACTCGGCCCGCCTCGACCGGTTCGGGGCGCGGGCCGCCGCCGTCGCGTCGCTCGCCGTCCTCTTCCTTCTCGCATGGCAGTTCGTCGCGCCGAGGCTGTAGGCGAGCGCGCGCTCTGGGCGGAGTACCCGTTCCTCCCCGGCGCGGCGGCGCTCGTCGCGGAGCTCTCGCCCTCGATGCACGACCTGCTCGAGGACCCGTCCTACGCGAGGTCGCGCGAGCTCGGCCGGGCCCGCATCCTCGCCGCGGTCGACGACGCGACGGGGAGCCGGAGCGTCGAGGAGCTCGCGCTCGCCTCCCTCGAGGAGCGGTTCCTCTCGTTCCTGTACGCGAGGCTCCTGCTCTCGGCCTCGACGACGCCCGCGCCGCTGCGTCGATGGGCGGTGGCGGAGGCGAAGCGGAGCTACGGCCGGCTCGCCTCGGCACCGGTGGGCGAGCTCCTCGAGGTCGCGCGAGGGCTCGACCACACGTTCCGCGCGACCCCGCGCGGCGTCGCCCTCGGCCTCGCCGACTACCTCCACCTCGCCACCGGCATCCGCGAGGCGGACTTCCGTCTCGTCCGGCAGGAGGTCGCTAACGGGGAGGTCGTCGTCCCGAGGGTGCGCGCCGCCCGGCTCCTGCAGGAGGGGATCCGACGCCGGCTCGCGGGCCCGCTCGACCTCGCCGAGGACGTCTCGACCCTGCTCCGACGGACCGAGGCGACGTTCCTGGCGGAGGTCGCACAGCGCGTCCCCACGCCGACCTCGCGCCTCGCGTCGGCCGCGGGGCCGCTCCGCGAGGAGTGGTTCCCGCCCTGCCTGCGCAAGATGCGGCGGATGCTCCAGAGCGGCGAGAACCTCTCGCACGCGGGCCGGTTCGCGCTCGCCGCGTTCCTTCACCGGGCCGGCGCGAGCTTCGAGACGATCGTCGACGCGTACCGGGGGGCCCCCGACTTTGACGAGGCCGTCACACGCTACCAGGTCGAGCACATCACGCAGCGCGACGGGGGCCGCGGCTACGAGCCGCCCGAGTGCGCGACGCTTCGTACCCACGGCCTCTGCGTCCGCGACGGGGACCCGACGGCGCCGCTCCCCGTCGACCGGGAGCGCGACCCGCGGTGCTTCGACGAGCGGCTTCGCCATCCGGTGCAGTACTACCGCTGGCGCGGCGGGGTCGTCGTCGAGAGCCGCGACGAGGGCCGCTAGCGGCCCGCGCCGTCGGGCGGCGTCAGGCTCCGGTAGATCCGGCGCGCTCGCCCGATCGCCGTGCGCTGGCCGGCGACGACGAAGTAGAGGAGCGCGACGTCGAGGACCGTGAACGTGAGCCCCGCGGGGTGGAAGCGGCTCCAGGGTGCGGTCGGGGCCCACGGCCACGGCAGCGACCAATCGAACTCGAGGAACGCCGCCAGCGCGAGGATCAGGAGCCGGTCGGCCCTCGAGAGGAGCCCGCGGTAGAGCCGCCCGACGCCGAGCGCCTGGGCCTGCGTCCCCATGTAGCTCGTGAGGAGGAGGCTCACGAGCGCGAGAAGCGCGAGCACGGGGTCGGCGTAGCTCGAGACGGCGAGCCCGAGGAGCAGGACGACGTCGGCGTACCGGTCGAGGACGTGGTCGACGAGGTCGCCCCGCCGCGAGGTCCGCTTCGTCCTTCGCGCGACCTCCCCGTCGAGGACGTCGAAGAGGCCGCCGAAGAAGACCAGGACCGCGACGGGAAGGAAGAGGAGCGGGCCCCACCAGCGCGCGAGCGCGCTCGCGAGCGCCGCGAGCGCGGTGAGGCCGAAGGCGAGGTAGCTCAGGCGGTCGGGGGTCCACGTGAGGAACGGCCCCACGAGACGGTCGAGGTAGGGCTGGACCCGGGCCCGGTACTCCTCGACGACCACGTGCGGCCTACCGGACCGGGCGCAAAAGATAGTCGGTCACGGCCGGGTCGGCGAGCCAGTCGACCCGGCCGACCCTCGGTGGGGGCCGGGTCGAGAGCAGGCGCGCGACGGTGCGCGCGACGCTCTCGGCCGTGCGACCGCTCGTGTCGACCTCCCACACCCGGCGTCCGAGCGCGAGGGCTTCGAGGAGGATCACGTCGGTCGCCTCGGCCTCGACGTTCTCGCGACGCTCGAGCGCGGTGCCGCGCCGAGCCCGGTCGAGGCGGGCCGCGAGCTCGACCGGGTGGCAGCGGAGGACGATGACGTCCCGCACGGGCAGGAGATGCGACAGGTGGCCGACGAGCACCTCGGGGAGGCCGCCCCGTCCGGTCCGCAGGTACCGGGAGAGCCGCGCCAGGTCGACCTCGACGCCGTGCTCGAGCGGCCGGCCGGCGCCGACCTCGATCGCGAGCTCCGAGACCTCGCCAACGACCCGTCGGCGCGCGAGCCGCCGCGCCACCGAGGACTTCCCGGTCCCCGGCGTCCCGGACAGCGCGACGGGGGCCCGGACCCGGGGGCGCGGAAGGCTCGCCCTACGCCGAAGTTCGCTCACGTACGCACGCGCTCTCGCCGATAAGGGACCAAAGGTGTTTAAAGAGCCCCCAGTATGGCTCGCGAGTCTCGCCCTCTCCGAGGGAGATTCTGTCTGGAGAACCCGTAATGCGCGAGTCCGCCCCGCCCCGTAGCGCCCATGCTGGCCGGCCGTTCACCCTTTCCCATCGTCGGGTGGGCGCCGTCGCGCTGACCTTCCTCATGCTCGCCTCCTCCGGGGCGTTCGTCGCGGCCGGAGCCCTTGCGGCCCCCGCCTCGTCGACGCACACCCCCCTCGCGAGCGCCTCCGTCCTCGCGGGCGTCGTCCCGGGGCCGAAGCTCGCGGCCGGGCCGTTCACGACCCAGCCGGGGACCCCGGTCTCGACGACCCCGAACGCCACCGTCGTCGGCCCCGTCGCGCCGACGATGCCGACCCTCTTCACGATCGGATTCCAGATGCGCAACTCGGAGGAGCTCGCGCAGTTGCTGCAGGCGCAGTCGACCCCGGGCTCGCCGATGTTCCACCAGTGGCTGACCGTCGACCAGGAGCGGACGATGTTCGGCGCCGACCCGGTCGCCTATCAGAACACGATCAACTACTTCACGTCCCTCGGGTTCAAGGTCCAGACCGAGGGGCTCCTCTCCGTCTCGTTCTCGGGCAGCGCCGCCCAGGTGGCGACCGCGTTCCACACGCAGCTGTCGAACGTCGCCTACGGCAACGGCCAGACGGCGTCGATGAACTCCGAGCCGCTCTCGCTCCCGGCGTCGATCGCCACCGAGGTCTCCTCGGTCAACGGCTTCGATGGCGCGCAGGTGGCGCAGCCGACCTCCTACGTCAATCCCCAGGTCCTCCAGGACATGCAGGGGTCGTCGCCCATCGTCGTCCCGGCCGGCGCCCCGCTCCCGTCGCAGCTCTCGGGCGCCGCGAGCCCCGTCGGGAACCTGTCGACGATCTTCAACGTGAGCCACCAGGGCTTCTTCTGGGTCTACTACTACTCGCACTCCCACCACCGCTACATCTCGTTCCAGGTCGTCACGCCGGGGGCGCTGAACGCGCTCTACAACGGCAGCCAGCTGATCGACCAGGGCATCAACGGTGACTCGACCGGGAGCCCGATCACGATCGCGATCATCATGGCGGGCGGGATCAACCCGACCGACATGCAGGGCTGGGGGGACCTCGCGTGGAACAACCCCAACCAGATCACCAATCGCCTCACGCCGACGCCCGTCGACGGCGCGTTCACCGACAACGGGACGGTCTACTGGACCGACGGCGCCTCGAGCGAGATGGCGCTCGACATCGAGTTCTCGAGCACGATGGCCCCCGGCGCGCACATCATGCCCGTCTACGGTCCGTGCCTCTGCACGAACGTCCTCGACGACGACTACGCGCTCCTGTCGACGATGGCCAAGGTCCCCAACATCATCTCGAACTCGTGGGGCGGGAGCGAGGACCGCTGGCCCAGCCTCTACGGGCCGAACTGGGCCAACGCGCTGACGATGCACGACTACTTCATGCTCCTCACCGGCCGCGGCTCCACGGTCCTCGCGTCGAGCGGGGACGGCGGTGGCTTCGACACGGGCACGGGCATGCTCTCGGGCAGCTTCCCGGCGACCGACCCGTACGTCCTCGCCGTGAACGGGCTTCGGACGAGCGTGACGGACGCCTCGGGGAGCCCCTTCCCGAGCCAGACCTCCTACGGGATCGTGAATATCTCGATCGGAGTGAACCCGCAGTCGCCGATCTTCTTCAACTACCCGGTCCACGCCGGCCAGGTGACGCGGCTCCTCTCCCAGACCTACTGGTACGAGCCCTACTCGAACTACACGCTCTACAACTCCCCGCCGCAGGGCTCGGGTGGGTTCGACACGAGCTACTGGTTCAACCAGACGTGGATGGAGCACGGCTACGGGATCCCGGACCTGGGCCGGTCGCTCGGCAGCGGTGTCGCGGCGGAGGCCGACTACAACCAGTCGATCTACTTCGACGGGTCGATGCAGTTCTTCTGGGGCGGGACGTCGTTCGCCTGCCCGACGACCGCCGGCATGTTCGCGCTCGTCGAGGACTACCTCGCGCACTCGGGGCACAACCCGTACCTCGGGAACGGCAACGGGGTCGTTTACGACGTCTGGAACGCCTGGAGCAACGGGAACCTCACGTTGAAGCCGTTCTACGACATCGCCTCGCCGAACGGCGGCAACGCGAACGGCACGAGCTTCTGGGGCAACTTCGGCGTCCAGCAGGGCTACGAGTTCCCGCCCGGCCAGAAGTTCCCCTATTCGCACGGCTCGACGACCTACGGCAACACGACGCCCGGCTGGGACTTCCCGACGGGCTTCGGGTCGGTCATCGTCGACAACTTCGCCGAGGATCTCGCGGCGCTCGAGTCGATGCCCGGGACGTTCATGACGACGAACGCCGCGGGTACGGCCTACGACTACGGCGCCTGGGCGTACATGGTGCTGAACCACACGTACAGCATCCACGTTAACCTGACTTCAGCGCTCCAACTGTCGGGCCCTCATGTGACCGTTGTCTTCCACGGTGCTGACGGTACGAACACATCGATGCAGCCGACTCTGACATCGACGGGACTACCCTCCACCGGGATGACCTTCGCGCTCGACACCGGAACTGCCCCGTACTCGCAACCCGGCTTCGTGGTCTTCGAACTGGGCAACAGCACTTCGAACTCGATCGGCTTCTCCTACGATTGGATCTCCTACCCGGCGCCGACCGGCGGCACCCTGAACGTCACGGTCGTCGCACCTTCGTCGAGCCAGATCCTCTCGGGCTACCCGCAGTTCAACCCGTGGCCGTTCGGCTACTTCGCCCCGGTCATGGTCGACCCGAACTGCTGCACGAGCGTCCCCAACACCTTCACCGTCCACGTGACGCTCAACGGGGCGGGCGTCTACAACGCGGCCGTCACGGCCCAGATCCCCTCGCTCTCGGTCCTCGCCTGGCAGGGCTCGCGGATCCAGTCCGCGACGCAGTCCTTGGGCAACCCGCACGAGCAGTCGTCGACGACGCTCTCCTTCTCGTACACGAACGAGACCGGCTACGCGGTCGTCTACACCTGGAACCTCGTCGCGCCGACCCCGTACTTCGTCAACGCCTCCTTCGGGGCTGCGACCGGCGGGACCGTGTTCCAGCTCTCTCCAGGGCCGAACGTCAAGACGACGGACGTGGCGGGCGGAAAGTACTCGCAGTTCAACACGGTCGACTACGTCCTCACGAACCTCCGCCAGCCGGTGAACCCGACCACGGAGGACCTCTGGGCGCCGAACTCGAACAACCAGACGGGCTACTACAACCTCCTCTACGGGTGGCAGGGAGAGGTCCTCCCCGTGAGCACGAACGATTACGCGGGCCACGCGATGCCCGGCACGCACGTCTGGCTCGGGACGCTCGACACGGGCGGGGAGAATCGGTTCTACTCCTACCAGCCGAGCTTCGGGGTCGTCGGCGTCACGAACACGAGCGGGACGTCGAACATCACCGACCCGACGGGCAACGCGACGATCTTCATCCCGGACAACATGACGGACAACAACTTCTTCACCTACCCCAACGGGCAGACCGCAGGCTTCGGCTATGTGGCGGCCTCGATGGCCGGCCAGTCGAACCGGACGTTCAGCTACACCGAGCCGTGCCCGCCCACGCTGCCGAACCCGGCGTCGCTCATCACCTGCCAGTTCAACGACACCTACCAGCGCAACTACACCGCCGTCCCGATCCTGATCCTGCAGGACCCCGTGAACGTGACGACGCAGACCTCCTCGGGGACCGCCCGGGACTTCTTCAGCTCCGGCGGGAACATCTCCTGGCGCGTCAACGTCCTGCTCCCGGGCAACGACCCGTTCGTCAATGGCTACGGGTTCGACTGGCTGCCCGGCGTCGAGCACGTCGTCTCGGTCAAGGCCTACGTCGACGGCCAGTTCGCGGGTGACCTCTCGCCCGCCTCGTACTCACAGTGGCAGAACTACACGGCGACCGGGAACCTCACGGGAAACTACGGGCCCGGGATCCACGACCTGAGGGTCGTCGCGACGGACAGCGTCGGCCACACGTTCACGCGGGACCACACCTTCGTCATCGGGGCGATCGACATCACGGACCTCTCGATCCAGAACACCTACACCGTGCTGCCGTTCAACCTGACGTGGAGCTACGTGATCCCGCCCTCGGAGATGAACAACCACAGCTTCTCGCAGTCCCTCCAGATCCGCTACGTGGCCCCCGGCTGCGGAACGAGCTTCCCCTGCCCGGTGGTCGTGAACTACACGATCAAGGTCCGGGACGGCGTCGTCGACTACAACCAGAGCCTCAACCTCACCCTGCTCAGCCTCGACAACTTCTACTCGGGCGCGACCAGCCTGCCTCCAGGCCAGTACCAGATCATCGTCTGGCTCAACGCGAACCATAGCGGTTCCATCGCGAGCCAGGTCAACACGGAGCTCGTCTTCGACCCCGTCAAAGGCCAGATCAACGGTCCGGGCTCCGGGGACGTCGTCCCGCTCGGGAACGTCACGATCTCCTACGCCTACAGCGGGCAGTACATCCAGAACGCCACGCTCGCCGTCTTCCCCGTCGGGAGCACGACGCCGGTCTACACGGCGTACGCCTTCGTCCCCGGCCTGAGCGGCCTGAGGGGTGGGGCGGCGCAGTGGACCGCGGTGACGCCGGGCGCCTACGAGATCGTCCTCGAGCTCGGGACGCCGTACGGGCACGACAACGTCACCTCGAACATCACCGTCGCAGTGACGGCGGGCCAGGTCTACCTCAATCAGTCGCATGCGTCCAACGTCGTCGGCGGAGGCAATCCGGCCATCGTCGGGACCATCCTCGTCATCGTCGGGGCGATCCTCGGGCTGTTGGTGGGGCTCTTCCTGGCGCCCGGGCTGCGGGGTGGGAGCGGCTCGCGCGGGCCGCTGCGACCGAGCGCCGCCGGAGGGGCGGCGGCCGCGCCGGCGCCCTGGAGCGAGGAGACCTCGAAGGGCGGCGGAGGCAAGCAACGGTGCTCCGTCTGCCAAGAGCAGTTCGAGACCGAGTTCGCGCTGCACCAGCACCTCAAGATCTCGCACGGGATCGAGGAGTAGCGCGCCCGCGCGCCGGCCGGGCCGCGGCCCGGCCGGTCCCGGTTTCTCCCTCGAGAAGTCGACCGACCTTCAAGAGGCGTATCGTGAGGTTTAAGTATTGTAAGTCGTCACCGTCCCTATGCGCCGGGGTATTGGGTATACACACGGTAGCCTAGCGACGGTCGCCCTCTTGGTGGTCCTGCTTGGGACCATCGGACTCGCGGGACTGTCGGTCGCTCCAAGGTCGAGCGCCGGCACGTTCCAGCTGGCCGCCCCGTCGCACGAGATCCAGGCCGCGGCCCTCCCGCAGCCGGCCGTCGGGCCCGTGAGCGCGCTCGTGACGATCACGAACGCCCCGGGTGCCTACGTGCTGCTCCCGTACGCGGTCAACTGGTCGATCGTCGTCACGAACGGCTCGGTCACGAAGGGCTCCACGTGGATGTCCGTCGCGGTCGCCGACATCACGGGCAGCGGGGTCTGCGTCCAGGCCCAGACCTGCCCGATCGTCTCGAACCAGTCGGTCACGAGCCTCGTCCAGACGGGGACCACCTCCTACTCGTTCTCGCTGACGACGGCGAACCTCACCGTCAACGGCCCGCTCCCGCAGGACCAGTTCCTGATCTCGGTGTGGGTCACGATCAACAACACCGTGTCGAACGCGACGTTCGGGGCGGGGATCGAGCGGTTCATCGTCCCGTCGACGCCGAACGGCGGGTTCGTCGCGCCGCTCTCGGGCGCGTCGCTCTCGACCGGCAACGTCACGATCGGGATCAACTACACCGGCGCCTACGTCAGCGGCGCGCAGGTGACGGTCTACCAGGGCACGAGCGCCTCGGGCTCGCTCGTCTACTCGGGCGGGGTCTTCGCGCCGGGCTCGGGTGAGCACGTCGTCATCGCGGCCTCGCCGTGGTACGTCTCCGTGGCGGGCTCCTACTTCGCGGTTCTGACCCTGACGTCGCCGTACGGGACCTACTCGTTCACGACCTCGTGGACGGTCGTCGCGGCGGGCCAGACGATCTACCAGAACTCCTCGAGCTACCAGAACCAGACGCTGATCCCGGGGCTCTCCCCCGCGGTCGGCGGAACGGTCCTCCTCGTCGTCGGCCTGATCGTCGGCATCGTGGTCGCGATGGCCTTGGGCCGGATGGTCTGGGGCGGCGCGAAGGCGACCCCGGCGCAGCCGTGGCAGGCCAAGCCGACCACGAACGAGTGCTCGGTGTGCCACCAGTCGTTCGCCACTGAGGCGGAGCTCAAGGAGCACGCGAAGACGGCCCACGGGATGTAACGCGGGCCCGCTCCGAGCGCCAACCGTTTCCAGGCTCCCGCGGCGGACCCCGCCGCGGGAGCTCGAGCTTCTCCGAGCCTTTTCGCGGGACGAGGTCCTCTTCAGGCGAAGCGAAGCGCCCGGTACTGGCGCCGCCAGGCGAGGACCTCTCGGCCGACCGACTCGCCCTCGAGCCCGCCGCGGACGAGGAGGCCGGCGAGGCGCTCCATGTCGTGGGGGACGAGCCCGAGCCGGGCGACCTCGGCGGTCCCGAGGCGTCCGACGAGGTCGGTGATCAGCCGCTGGCGCTCGAGGCGCCGGGCGAGCGCGGCGGGGCCGATCCCGTGCCGTCGCCGGAGCTCCGCACCGTCGTAGCGGAGCTGGTGCGACGCGGTAAAGCCGTCGGCCTCTCCGACGAGCGGGACCCCGAGCCCGGTGAGGGCCCGTCCGAGCGCCTGGGCGTTCCCGACGACCGTCTCCGCGTAGTCGCGGCCGACCCGCTCGAGCTCGAGGAGGGTCTGGGCGAGCCCCGCGATCCGGTTCCAGTGCGCGTTGTCGAAGACCCGCCAGACGAGCGCGGGGTCGAGCCGACGGAACAGGTCCTCATGGTCGGTGACGAGGAGGCCACCCTGGGGGCCGGGGAGCGACTTGTGCGTGCTCCCGTAGAGGACGTCGGCGCCCTCCCGGAGCGGGTCCTGGAAGCGTCCCCCCGCGATGAGCCCGAGGACGTGCGAGGCGTCGTAGAGGACGAGGGCGCCGACGGCGTGCGCGGCCTCGGCGATGGCGTCGAGCGGGTAGGGGAAGAGGAAGAAGCTCTGGCCGAGGACGACCGCCTGAGGCCGCTCGCGCCGGATCGCCTCGACAACGGGCTCCTCGAGGAGCCGGTGCTCGGGGCCCGAGGTCGGTAGCGGCCGCACCGTGTGGCCCAGCAGCGCCGGCACGAACCCCTCGGCGTAGCCGTCGTAGCCCCCCGCCTCGGGGGGGATCGCGAGGAGCTTCGAGCCTCTCGGGAGGAGCGGGGCCAGCACGGAGAGCGCGGCGATGTGGCCCGAGAGGGGACGCACCGTCGCGAACCGACCGTGGAAGAGCCTCGACGCCGCGTCGTTGGCGAGCGTCTCGATCTGGTCGGTGTACCGGGTCCCGGCGTAGGAGTTGTCGATCGCCTCGCCGTCGAACGTGGTCGAGATCGGGAGCGTGTAGCGGCCCGCGAGGTCGCTCGAGAGGTAGCGGCGGGCCGTCGGCGAGACGGCGTTCTCGCTCGGCAGGAGGTTGAACGACTCGCGCCCCCGCCAGCGGTCGTGGGCCCGGACGAGCCGGGCCAGGCGGGCCTCCTCGCTAGTGGGGGTGGGGGGCATCGGCCGACGGCGGGACGCCGTGGAGCCCCGTGTAGCCGTGAGCGAGCTTGCGCCGTTCCCGATTGCCGCAGCGGGGGCAGGCGAGCTCCTGGCCGGTGCGCTCGAGGAGGCCGTGGCAGACCTGGCAGCGCGCGGAGACGACCCCGAGGTTCGCGGTCGCCGTCGACAGCTTGACGGTGGGGACGCTCTGCAGGACGCGGGCCAGCAAGAGGTCCCCCGGCTGGAACTCCTCCGACAGGGACTCGGTGTAGCCCTCCTTCGCCTTCGAGATGTGAACGGTCCCCTCGGGGGCGCCGGGAACGCCGCGCCGGCCGGACGCGAGTGAGAGGACCGTGCAGACCGCCATCGCGCTCTTGACCTCGTCGACGCGCGCGTAGACGAGGTCGTCCTCGCCGAGGTTCGGGATCGCGTGGATCGCGTCGACGCGGACGGCGCGGTCGCGCGGGTCGACGTGGCGGTGGCCCATCAGGGCGGCGTAGATGCGGCCGTGGTCCTCATACGTCCCGCGGCCGGGGACGAACTCTTCGGCGGTCCCGAGGAGGTCCCCGGGGAGCACTAGGTCGGCCGTGTGCGCTTCGGTCATCGTTGGTGTCTCGTGCCGGCTCGAGGACCCAGAGGTCCACCGAGAGCTCGACCGCGTTCCGGCGATGGTGCGGGAAGGTTCGCGGCAGGTCCCAGCGGACCGGCTCGGTCCGCTCGACGCGGGCCGGCGCCAAGACCGCCCACCGCGCTATAAAGCTTCGGGAGGCGGCGAGCGCGAAGGCGTAGAGGCGGCGCGGTCGGAGCCGGAGCGCGGTTTCGAGGAACGGCCTGTCGGCATGGGCCCGCTGGGCGCCGAACGGCGGGTTCATCACGACCGTCTCCGCGAGGCCGTCGTAGCGGGCCACGTCCTCGTGGACGAGCTCGAGCGCGACGCCGGCCCGCTCGGCGTTGCGTCGGGCGACCTCGATCGCCGTCGCGTCGGACTCGACGCCGACGACTTCGAGCGCGCCGAGGAGAGCGGCGCCGATCGCGAGGCGGCCCGTGCCGCACCCGAGGTCGACGACCCGCCGACCCTCGAGGTCCCCCGAGGCCGCGGCGAGCGTGAGGAGGCGCACGGCCGCCTCGGGCGGCGTCTCGACCTGCTCGAGCTCGGCCGACGGTCGCGCGAACCCTTCGAGGGCCGCGAGGCGACGCACGAGCTCGTGGGTCCGCATCAGCGCCCGACCTCGACGGGCTCCTGCACCGGAGAGGCTGCGGGGAGCCGGATTTGAACCGGCGAACGCCTTCGCGGCAGGATCTCCTCCCCCGAGGGCTCACGGCCCGCCGGGCGGTTTAAGTCCTGCGCCGTTACCGGGCTTGGCTATCCCCGCGTCCGTTACCGGGCGGGGACGGCGGGCGCCTCTTCCTTCGCCGCCGCTCGGGCGGGCGCGCGCTTGAGGGAGACGCGCTTCGGGAAGTACTTGAGGAGCACGACGTCGCTGATGGCAGCGACCCACCGGTAGGGGACGTTGACGGGCTTGGACTCGTCGACTAACAGCGGGCTCGACTCGTCGACGTAGATCCCGTCGATCTTCGAGCCTTCGACGTCGACGACGACGTTGTCGACCTCGCCGAGGAGCCGGCCGTCCGGTGTGTAGACCTGTCGCCCCAGGAGTTCCGTCATCTCGACGAGCATGGACCGTTCCAGCGAGGGGACGCCGTGACCCCCTCTTATTCCTTTGCCCGAACCGGCAGCCCCCTCAGGGGTTCTCGGCCGTCTCGCGGGCTCGCGTCGGCCGCTTCACCTGCGTCGCGAACATCTCCTCGAGCTCCTTCGAGGTCGTCGCCTCCGTCGCGCCCTTGTCCTCGCGATAGCGGCCGGTGAACCTCGGGAACCGGAGCGCGAGGCCGGCGCCGGGGCGGATCCGGCCGAAGGCGGCCCGGTGGATCGGGCTCAGGGAGAGCTCGGCGCCGCGGACCTCGAGGACGAGTCCCGGCCGCATCCAGCGATCCGGGACGAGCCCGGTCGAGACCTCGGGGGGAACGTGGTCGACCTCGTAGGACCGGAGCCGCTCCGGGAGCGCCTTGAGCCCCGCGTCGTCGAACCCGCTGCCGACCTTGCAGAACGATTCGAACCGGTCCTGCCCCGGGTCGTAGACGGCCATCAGGAGGGCGCCGTAGGTCCCCGCGCGCCGTCCGCGCCCGAGGAACGCACCGACGACGGCGCCGTCGATCGAGTCGGCGAGCCCCGTCGTGTACTCGCGCTTGTACTTGATCCACCAGTCGCCGCGCGCGCCCGCCCGGTAGAGGCTTTCGTTCGAGAGGGACTTCGCCATGACGCCCTCACAGCCCGCGGCGATCGACTCATCGAAGAACGCCTGCGCCGAGGCCACGTCGCCGACGAGGCGCTGCGTCGCGAGACGGACCTGGGGGTCGGGGCGTACGAGCGCCTCGAGGCGGGTCCGCCTCTCGGGAAGCGCCCGGTCGAGCAGGGGACCGTCGGCGTCGAGAAGGAGGTCGAACAAGAAGAGGGAGACCGGGACCTCCTCCTGCATCCGCGCGAGGTCGTACTTCCGGCCGCGGCGTCGCGAGACCTCCTGGAACGGGCGGATCTCGTCGGTGTCCGGGTCGACGGAGACGCACTCGCCCTCGACGATCGCCGGGCGTCGGGCGAGGGCCCGCGGAAGCGCCTCGACGAGCTCGGGGAACTGCCCGCTCAGGTCCTCGAGGCGGCGGGAGAAGAGCCGCGCGGGTCCGTTCGCGGGGACGTGGGCCTGGACGCGGAGCCCGTCGTACTTGTACTCGAGGGCCGCGCGCCCCTCCATCCGCTCGAGGACGTCGGCGAGGTCGGGGGAGCGCTCGGCGAGCATCGGACGCACGGGACGGCCCACCGTGAGGCGGATCTCGTCGAGGCCGGCGACCCCGCTCGCCGAGAGGACCTCGGCGACCCTCGCGAGGTCGCTCGAGACGTTGAACGCGGCCTCGATCCGGGCCCGCGCCTCCTTCGAGCCATCGGAGAAGCGCGCCGCGAGCGCGTCGAGGATCGTCATCTCCCGCACCCCGAGTCGAAGCCGGCCGAGGACGAAGCGGACCAGGTAGCGGGCCTCCACGGGGGCGACGCGGCCCAGGAGGCCCACGAGCAGGTTCACCTTGAGCTCCTGGGACCCTTCCCCGGACGCTTCGGCGATCCGGCGGAGCGTCCGGTAGACCTCGGAGACCGTCGGCCCGGGTCCCTCCTCGGGCAGACGGGGGCGGCGCAGGAGCGCCTCGGCCGTCGTGCCGAGGTCCCCCGACGCCTTCACGTCGAGCGCGACCTCCCGCTCGGGAACGTGGGTGGCGATCGCGACCGCCCGCCGGGCGAGCGAGTCGGCCATGCCGAGCTCGATGCCCTCGTACTCCGGCGCGAGCAGTCCCTGAGAAAG
Organism: Thermoplasmata archaeon; assembly: GCA_027315165.1. GTDB lineage: Archaea > Thermoplasmatota > Thermoplasmata > Lutacidiplasmatales > UBA184 > Lutacidiplasma. Next base: position 30,494 of record DAHUYN010000011.1, read on the forward strand.
GTAGAGGAGCTCGCCGAGCTCCTCGCCCGACACCCGGCCCAGAAGCTCCGCGAGCAGCGAGCGCATCTCGAGGCGCTTCGGGGTCGCCTCGACCTTCGTGTAGGCCTCGGCGAGCTCAGCGAACCTCACGGGGCGTCCCCTCCGCGACGGCGGCGCGCAGGCGCGCCAGGTTGCCCGCCACGTCGCCGCCGACGAAGACCGAGTTCCCGCAGACGAAGAAGGTCGCCCCCTCCCGCGCGGCGAGCGGCGCGGTCTCGACCGTGACGCCGCCGTCGATCGAGAGGTCCGCCTTCGAGCCGATCTCGTCGAGCGCCGCGCGAGCCTGTCTCAGCTTCGGCAGGGCCGCGGGGAGGAACGTCTGGCCGGAGAAGCCGGGCTCGACGCTCATCACGAGCACCTGGTCCAGGTTCGCGAGGTGCGGGACGACCCGGTCGAACGGCGTTCCCGGCTTGAGCGCGGCCCCGACCTCGACGCCCTCGTGGCGGACCGCCCGGAGGACCTCCTCGGGCTCGTCCTCGGCCTCGAGGTGGAAGACGAGCGTGCTCCCGCCCGCCTTCGCGAACGCCCGCGCGTACCTGGCCGGGTGGCTGATCATGAGGTGGATGTCGAGGGGGAGCCGCGTCCGCGCGCGGACCGCCTGGACGAGGGCCGGACCGAACGAGAGGTTCGGGACGAAGTGTCCGTCCATCACATCGAGGTGGAACGCGTCCGCGCCCGCGGCCTCGCCGGCGCGGACCGCGCTGGCGAGGTCGGCGAAATCCGCGCTCAGCAGCGACGGGGCGAGGCGACGCCTTCGGCCCTCGGACACGTGTCGGAGACCGCGTAAGGGTATTTATACGACCTAGGGGGTGTCGGGGCAGGTTTCCGGGGCGCCGGGACCTGTAAGAGGAATACGATATGGAAGAGCTGAATCGGGCGAACGTGGGCCGTTGGGCCGGCCAGCGCGCCCTGTCGACCGCCACGGCGGCGATCATCCTGATCGTCGTGATCCTCGTGGTCGGTGGGCTTGGGTACGTTGGGCTGAGCGCAACGAGCAGTTCCCCTGTGACCAAGTCGAGCTGTTGGCCGACCAACAGCGCGGCTTGCAGCGCAGGAGCTGCGAGAAGCGACGTCGGACTGCAGGTGCCTTTCCGATCGGTCCAGCAGGGGTCGATCGTGCCGTTCACGGCAACCCTCCCTGCCGGTGAGACCGCTACGAGCTACACTTTTACCTTCGGAGACTCGAGCACGCCCACCACGCAATCCACGAACACCATCCAGCACACCTACACCAACCCCGGTACGTACATCGCCTCCACCACCGCGCTCGTCAAGGGCGCGACCCACAACAACTGGCGGAGCCTTGTCGTCATCACCGTCACGGCCTCCTACGCGTCGCAGAGCGCGGGGAATGCGCCGGCGGTCGCCGGGTCCATCCTCTCGAACTCGTCGCAGGTGACGGGGTCGCCGCCGACCACGATCCTCCAGCAGGGCCAGCAGGTCACGCTGCAGGGCTCGTACACGGCCGGGCCCACGAACCCGCTCTACGCGCTCCAGGCGCCGACCTGGAGCTACTCCTCCAGCCTCACACCCGCCTCGCCGGTAGCGACCAATACGACCGCCTCCGCCTCGTTCTCTTTCGCGAGCGCGGGCACGTACTACGTGACGTTCGTCGGGAGCGCGAAGGCCTCGACCGGCACGGTCGCCTACCAGAACTACACCTGGAGCGTCTTCGTCGCCCCCGCGAACTTCAACGCGGGCACGGCGGGCTCGACCTCCGCGGTCAGCACGCACAAGGGCCTCAACGTCTACGAGCTCGCCCCCGGCGGCTCGAACACGGAGGACCCGGCGATCGACTACGAGACCGTCGGCTATGAGCCGATCCTGAACGTCTACCAGACGCTCATCGCCTACAACGGCAGCCAGACGGGCCCCACCTACCAGAGCTACGTGCCGGTCCTCGCGACCTGCGTCCCCGGGAGCAACACCGGGGCGAACAACTGCGCGTCGCTCTACAACGGCAACACGCTGATCAACGGCTACAACTACACGTTCGTTATCGACAACCACGCCCGGTTCTATGACCCGGGAACTGGGAACAGCTGGCCGGTCTACCCGACCGACGTGCTCTTCTCCGTGGCGCGCACGATGGCGTTCGCGACCTCGCCGTGCGTCGGCTGCAACAACGGCTGGATCCTGACGCAGGCGCTGCTCTCCGCGGGCACCGGTCCGCTCGGGAGCACGAGCGCGCTGCACGCCGCGTTGAACAACACCCCGCAGAACATCTGGAACTCGGTGACCATCAACGGCACCGACTGCCCGTCCGTGGCGATGACGAGCTCGAACGGCTGCGTCACCTTCCACGCGAACGGCAACGGCCTCAACTGGCCGTACTTCCTCGAGCTGATCGGCGACCCGCTCGGTGGCTCGATCGTTCCGTGCGGCTGGTTCAGCGCGCCCGCCCAGGGCGCGGGCATCCCGTACTGGACCGCCGGGAACGTCTCCGGGAACGGCGACCACCCCTGCGCGGCCCCCGGCACGGCCGGCTACGGTGTCGACTGGAGCACGATCCCCTGGACCGCATGGGACACCTACGAGACCTCGGGCGCGAACCCGCCGTTCATCGGGAACGTCCAGTGGAACATGGCGGGCAGCGGGCCCTACTACATGCAGAACCTGCAGCCGGCCCTGTCCTACCAGCTGGCGGCGAACCCGGCCTACGCCTCCAACCCGCTCTGCACGTGGCAGGGCTGCTGGCCGGCGGCGGGCAAGTTCGCCCAGAAGGTGTCGGTACAGTGGGAGACCAGCCAGGTCCCCGGTGAGCAGGCCTATGCGTCCGGCGCGGCGGACTTCGCCTCGATCCCGTCGACGGACGTGTCGTTCCTGCTCCAGCTGATCCAGCAGGGCAAGCTGAACGCCGTGAGCTTCCCATCGATTAGTATCTTCTTCTTCCCGTACAACTTCAACTTCTCGATGTCGGGAGCGCTCCGGTACACGTCGAACCCGATCACGGTACCGTCGGACTTCTTCAGCTACGTGGGGATCCGTCAGTTCATCTCCCACGCGTACCCGTACGAGACCATCCAGCAGACCATCAACACGAAGGGCGGGATCCAGTACGGCTTCAACTACGGGGGCGCGATCCCGCAGTTCATGGCCAACTACTACCCGACCAACGTGTCGTGGCCCTCGACGAACCCGGACACGAACCCGGCGGACGTCGGCGGCGCGGCCTGGTGGTGGGCCCAAGCGACGAGCCCGACGAGCCCCTACTACGACCCTGAGCTCGCGAGCTGCACCGCGTCGTCCCCGTGCCAGCTGCCCCTCTTCGGGCAGACCGGCGCGCCGGACCTCGACCAGCGGATGGCCCTCTGGGCGGCGTCGATCTACAGCCTGACGAACGGAGCCGTCAAGGTGAACCCGCTCGACATCAACTTCGTCGACCTGGTCATCAACTCGCTCTATACGGGGCCGTACCTGAACCCGATGCCGTTCTACACGCTCGGCTGGGCGCCCGACTACCCCGACCCGACCGACTACGTCTCGCCGCTCTACAAGGCGTACGGGACGTACACCGAGAACGACGTCGTCGCGCAGCAGCTCTCGCAGAGCCAGTTCAACGCCTCGAGCTGCACGGCGGGTGGCCACGGTGTGGGCAACTACACCTACTGGTCGAACCTCGCGCAGACGACGGGGATCCCCAACAACTGCCAGGGCGCAGCCTACGCGGCACTCCAGTCCGCGATGGCCGCCGCGGCCGTGATGCCGGCGGGACCCCAGCGGGTGCTGACGTACGCCGAGGCCGAGCAGATCGCGAACGCGCTGGCCCTGTACACCTACTGGGAGCAGCAGAACGTCGTCGTCTCGACCGCGGCGTGGATCGACCCCACGACGTACAACTCGAACGTCTGCATCGGTGGCGGCGGCGACTCGAGCTGGTTCACCGTCCAGGGGAACGGGATCTACTAGCGACGCGCTGGTACCCCGGGCGAACCCTTTCCCACCCCGGTGGCACGACGCCACCGGGGTCCTGTCCTTTCAAGACCCTCGAGTTCGAAGCGTGTCGAAGGGCCTGGAGCTCCGTCGGGGAGCCCTTGCCGGGGGTCCGCCCTCGGGGCCGTTCTCACCGAGAGAAAGGACCCAGGACCGGCCTCTCGTCGAGGGTCCGCCCGCTCGGGCCGGCCCGCGAGCGTTGCCGTCGGCCGCCGAGGGAGGGGCCTACCCTCGCCCCGCACGCGGGCCGGGTCGAGGCCGCGGTGATCCGACAGGCCGTTCCCGACCCTCGAGGGGCGGAGCGAAGCCTAGAGGAACTCGCGGGGGTCGGGCCCGCTCTGGAGGCCGGCGAGGGGGTCCAGGCCGGCCTTGAACCGCCACATCTCGGGCGTCCACCGACCGTAGCGGACGGGGTGCAGGAGGTTACGTTGGAACTCCCGCGGCTCTCGCTCGGGGTGCGGTCGGTGCCAGAGGTACTGGTAGAGGAGGTACTCGAGGTAGAGGGCCGCGCCGAGGCTCAGCGCCATCGCGACGACGTCGGGCGGGTCCAGCCAGGAGGCCACGAGGAGGACGTCGACGATGAGCAGCGCGAGCAAGATCCAGACCTTGAGGAACTCGAAGTAGAACCAGTCCTTCCAGGCGGGGCCGGGGTCGGCGAGCGCCTCCTTGCGCGAGTCCTCGTCGAGCTCGGGGACCCCGAAGGTCCGTCGGATGCCGCCGGGCATCGGAGGGGCCCCCGCACGCCCCTACGGCAGCGCGGGAGCGCTCGCGAGGAGGGGCGAGGAGGTCGTCCCGCCCGCCCCGGTCGTCTCGGACTCGAGCGCGGGCTCGGCCGCGCTCGAGCCGGAGGGGGCCGGATAGAGGTGGCAGGCGACCCAGTGCTCGCCGGAGTAGCGGATGAGGGGGGGCTCGACCCTCGAGCAGACCGGCATCACCGCCGGGCAGCGCGTGTGGAAGCGGCAGCCGGGCGGCGGGGACGCCGGGCTCGGAACATCCCCTTTGAGGATGATCCGCTCGCGCCGCAGGGTCGGGTCGGGGATCGGGATCGCGGCGAGGAGCGCTTGCGTGTAGGGGTGCAGCGGGCGGTTGAACAGCGCCTCCGTCGGGGCCCGCTCGACGACCTTCCCGAGGTACATCACGACGACCCGGTGGCTGATCGCGCGCACGACGCTCAGGTGGTGCGAGATGAACAGGTAGGCGAGGTTCTGCTCCTTCTGGAGCCGCTTGAGGATGTTGAGGATCTGGGCCTGGACCGAGACGTCGAGCGCGCTCGTCGGCTCGTCGAGGACGATGAAATCCGGCCGGAGCGCGAGGGCGCGGGCGATCCCGATGCGCTGGCGCTGGCCCCCAGAGAACTCGTGCGGGAACCGCCAGAGGTGGTCCGGGTTCAGCCCGACGGCTTGGAGCAGCTCGGCGACGCGGTTGTAGCGCTGCCGTGAGGTCCCCTGGTGGTGGATCTCGAGGGGCTCGGCGACGATGTCCCGGACGAGCATCCTCGGCGAGAGCGACGAGAACGGGTCCTGGAAGACGATCTGCAGCTTCCCGCGGATCTGTCGGAGCCGCCGGCCCTTCATCCGATAGAGGGAGAACTTCGTGGCCAGCCGGTCGAGCTCCGAGAGCAGCGCCGGGGCCCCCTGCGGGAGCTTCGGGACCCCGCCGTCGTCGTTGACGTTCTGGGGCCCGAGCGTCGTGTAGATCTGGTCGAGCCGGTCCACCACGTCGTTGGGGGGCCGGTAGAAGGTCTGGCCGCTCGTCGGCTCGATGAGGCGCAGGATGAGCCGACCGACGGTCGTCTTGCCACAGCCCGACTCGCCGACGAGCCCGACGGTCTCGCCCTCGTGGATGTCGAAACTGACGCCGTCGACCGCGCGGACGTCCCCGATATGGGAGGAGAAGACGCCGCCTCGGATCGGGAAGTACTTCCGCAGGTTGTGTACGGAGAGAAGGACGGGGGCCTGCTGGGGGTCCATTCAGAGACGCTCCGTTGCGACTACCCCTTGTATACCGGTCCGTGGAACAGGTAGCAGGCGACCTGGTGCCCCTCGCCCTCGACGGTCAGGGGGGGACGGGCCTCCTTGCAGACCGGCATCGCGTGCGGGCATCGCGGATGGAAGCGGCAGCCGGTGGGAGGATAAATCAGATTGGGGACCGACCCGGGGATCGACTCGAGCTTCTTGTCCGGCTCGTCCATGCGGGGAATGGAACTGAGGAGCCCCTGGGTGTAGGGATGGAGAGGTTGCTTGTAGAGGTCCCGGACGGGCGCGACCTCGACGACGTTCCCCGCGTACATCACCGCGACGCGGTCGGCGACCTCGGCGATGACCCCGAGGTCGTGCGTGATGAGCAGGATCGCGGTGCCCTGGGTCTCCTTGAGGTTCCGCATCAGCTCGAGGATCTGGGCTTGGATGGTGACGTCGAGCGCGGTCGTCGGCTCGTCGGCGATGAGGAGCTCGGGACGCGCCGAGAGGGCCATCGCGATCATCACGCGCTGGAGCATCCCGCCCGAGAGCTCGTGCGGGAACCCGCGCGCGACCTGGACGGGGTTCGCGATGCGCACCCCCTCGAGGAGCGAGACGACGCGCCAGAACACCTCCTGCTGCAGCGGGCGCTTGGCGTAGCCGCGGACCCCCCAGACGCCGTAGTAGAACGTCCGGAGCCGCAGGAAGTTGCGGAGCGAGCCCGCCTTCCGGCGGTCGAAGAGATGCTCCTTCCCCTCCCGCATCTCCCGCATGTAGGTCTCCCGGAGGCGGCGGGTCTGGGCGAGGACGGCCAGCTCGCGCCTGAGGTAGGCGCGGTGGAAGCCCGAGAGACGCAGGCGCCCGAGCGCCTTGCGGAGCTCCGGCAGGCGGGACTCGGGGTCCGACCAGCTCGAGCGGAAGATGTAGAACGACTGGGTGGCGATCGACGGGTCGCGCGCCGCCTCGCCGAGCTTCCGGGCGGCCTCGCGCAGCGCCTCGGAGTCGTTCGACTTCGCGACCTTGAGGAGCTCGCGGATCGCCGCCTCGACCTCGGGCCCCGAGGGCCTCGCGTTGAGCAGCGCCTCCATCACTTCCTCGCCGCGGTGGAGGAGGAGCGCCTCGCCGACCTGGTCGGCGATCGAGAAGATCGGGTTGAGCGCGGTCTGCGGCTCCTGGAAGATCATCGAGATGCCGCCGCCGCGCACCGCGGTCATCCGTTCCTGGGCCTGGCGGATCCGGCGGTAGAAACGCCGGACCTTCACGCGGTTCGTCTTCGGGATCGGGCGGAACTTCGCCTCCCGGTCGACCCCCCAGAGCAGGTTGGCCCCCTTGAACAGGATCATCCCGTCCATGATGCGGCCCGGCGGGTCCGCGATGAGCTTCGTGACGGAGAAGGCGGTGACGCTCTTGCCGCAGCCGGTCTCGCCGACCAGTCCGACGGTCTCGCCCCGCCGGATGTTGAAGCTGACGCCGTCGAGCGCCTTGACGACGCCGTCGTAGGTGAAGAAGTAGGTCCGCAGGTTCCGGACGTCGAGGATCACGTTCCCGATGCGCGAGTTCCCTTCAGGGGCCGCCGTCGGTGGGGTCGGGGCTCCCGCGGGTCCGGCCTCGGGACGGGGCTCCGAGGGGATCATCCCCCCGTTCACCGGCATGCGAGAGGCGGCCGCCATCTTGCTTCCTACCTCCGGAGCCTCGGGTCGAGCGCGTCACGCAGGCCGTCGGAGAGGAAGTTGACGGCGATCGCGAAGAGGAAGATCGTGAGGCCCGGGAAGAGGAGCTGCCACCACGGGACGACGCACGACCCCGCGCCGAGGTTGAGCGTGCAGGTGCTCAACAGCTGCGGGATCAGGCGGATCGCGAGCGCCGAGACGGAGCCCCACTCGGGGAAGTAGGGGCTCGGGAAGATCTGGAAGCCGAGGAAGACGATCGCGCCGAGCAGGAGCGGGATCACGCCGACGTCGAGCGAGATCTGGACGAAGATCGGGAACAGGCTGTTGGGGATGATGTGCCGTCCCAAGAGCCTCGGCCAGCCGGCGCCGCTCGCCTTCGAGGCCTCGACGTACTTCTGTTCTCGCGTCACGAGAACCTGGCCGCGGACGATCCTCGTGTAGATCGGCCACCAGGTGATGATGAACGCGAGCATCAGGATGCCGATCCGGCCGTTGAACGTCTTGAACGACGACCCCACGGCCGCGAGCAGCACCAGGATCAGCAGGAGCCCGGGGATCGAGAGGAAGACGTCGGTGACCCGCATGATGCCCTCATCGACGTACCCGCCCGAGTAGCCGGCGATCGAGCCGAGGAGCAGGCCCAGGCCGGCACCCGAAAGGACGATGCCCGCGGAGATCCCGAGCGACCAGGGGGCGCCTTTGACCTCTCCCTGGTAGATGCTGAAGAAGTACGGGCTGTTCGTCGTCGCGAGGGAGCCGAGCGGCAACGGACCCAAGGAGAGATGGGTCAGGTCCCACGTGGGGGGGACGAAACCTTCGTAATTCGGGTCGACCGCGTAGCAGTTGGGCCCGGGGGGCGCCTGGTTGCTCGGGTAGGTACAGATGTTGTTGCAGCCCTGGGTCGCGTTCGACGTGCCACCCGAGAACGGTCCGGTGTAGCTGCCGCAGTAGTACTCGAGCTGCGTGCTCGAGGCGTGGTAGAAGAACGAGTAGACCGCGATGAAGATGAAGCAGACCAGGATGACGAGGCCGATCATCGCGAGCGTGTTCCGGCTCAGGAAGTACCAGGTCCTCTGGAACTGAGCGACCCGCGGGTTCGGGCGCCGTCCCTTCTCGGAGGGGGAGGCACCGGGGATCGGAACGGGCGTCGCCATGGTCAGCTCAGCCGAGCCTCACTCGGGGGTCGAGGAAGCCGTAGACGATGTCGACGAGGATGTTCGCCGTGACGACGATGATCGTGAACAGCAGCGTCGAGCCGAAGATGAGCCCGAAGTCGTAGGGCGGCTGGATCGAGAGCGCGAGGATCAGACCGATCCCGCGGAGGTTGAACACCTCCTCGATGATCGGGAATCCCGAGATGAACCCGGCGAACGTGAGGCCGAGGACCGTGACGGTCACGTTGAGGGAGTTCCGCCCGGCGTGCTTGCGGACGACGCCCGCCTCCGAGACGCCCTTCGCGCGAGCCGTGCGCACGAAGTCCATGTTCAGCACCTCGAGCATGCTGTTGCGCACGAACCGAAGGATCGCGGCAATCGAGCCGTAGGCGATCACGAACGCGGGGAGAAGCAGCCGGAAGACGGTGTCGCCCGCCAGCCACCAGTTCCCGTGCAAGGCGGCGTCGATCGTCGGGAAGCCCGTCGGGGTCGACTGCTGGTGCGCGCCGATCCACGAGGGGAAGACTCCGCCCGCGAAGCATCCGGGCTGGGGCCACGAGCCCGTGAAGTCGAAGTAGGGGCTCGAGGTCCCGCCGCATTCGAGGTGACCGGAGCCGGCGGCAAAGGTCGCCCCGAGCAGAACGAGATAGGCCAGAATGAACCCTGGCAAAGCGAACCCGGAGAACGACAGGATGCGCGCGCCCTGGTCGAGGGGCCGATTCCGGTAGACGGCGGAGTAGTTGCCGATCGGGATCGCGAGCAGGAGGATGATGGCCAGCGAGATCGCCGCGAGCTCGAGCGTGAACGGCAGGTACCACGAGAGGACCTGGGCGACCGGGATCTGATTGGTCCCGATGACCGAGGACGCGGGGCTGTGCGTCGCGGTGAAACCCCACTGCAACGTCAGGGCATTGTAGAGATATTTCAGGTATTGGACCTCGATCGGCTGGTCGAGCCCGAGCATGTGCACACCCTGGTAGTACGCCGGGTTCTGGCACTGGCCGGTCTCGCTGGCGTTGTTGTGGAGGACGGCGCACGAGATGTACTGGGAGTAGCCGTTCTTCGAGAATCCGATCGCGGAGATGAGGCGGTCCTGGATCGGCAGCGCGGAGGTGATGGCGAAGGTGATCGTCATCACCCCGATGATCACCGGGATGAGGAGCAGGATACGCCGCACGATGTAGACCCACATCTTCATCGAAGGCTCACCCTCCCGGTCGTTCCCCCGGTGGAACGGAGGCCCGATTCTGGCGCCCCTATATAGAGATTTGAGCGCGTACACTCGCCTAGGGCCCCTCCGACCGGCTTCCGAGCCGCTCGGGGGGACTCGAACGGGGGCGGCGAGAGGGACCCCCCCGTCCGCCTTCGGCACACGCCTTGAGCGGCGGTGCCGCGCCGAGGGCCGCCCGGCCGGAGCTCCCTCGCCGTGCCCCGAATGGAGCGGGCCGCTAGAGCAGCGGCAGGCTCCCGGTGACGGCGTCGACCTCCGCCTCGGGTCCCGGGCCGATCCCGAGGACGGTCCGCGTGCCCGGCGCGACCTCGGTGAGGCCAGCGTCCTCGACATAGACCGTCGAGAGACCCCGCGCTCGGGCCGCCCGTCGCAGCTCCTCCATCTCCTCGAGCGTCTTCGCGACGACGGCGATCTTCTTCTGGCCGGTCGCGAGCCAGGCGTCGATCGAGGGTCGGTGGTGTCGCTCCCCTTCGAGATAGAGCATCACGGCGGCGTGCGCGACCTGGACCGCGGCCTTCCCGGCCGTCAGACGGAGCTCCCCGCGAACGACGAAGACCATCTTGGGGGTCCCGGTCATCGACACGCGGGACCTACTCGGCAAGGTCGGCCCTCCGGGCGTCGGTGATCCGGCGCCGTTCCTCCTCGAGCTCGGCGAGGCGCTGGCGCAGCCGGGCGGTCTCCGCCGTTTCCGGGCCGATCCGGAGGGCGTGCCGAACGCGCCGCTCCTCCCGCGCCAGGCCCTCGAGCGCGCGGACCGCCGGCCAGGCGCCGTCCTCGTCCGGCGCCTCCGGAGCGGGCGAGGGTCGCGGAGGCTCGCGGGCGAACCGTCCGCGGCGCCAGGCGAGGACCGCCCCGGCGATCGTGACGACCGCGAGGACCTCCTCGAGGAGAGGGTCCGACCACGCGGCGGAGAACCCGCCGGGCAGCGCGAGGAGGCCGAAGCCGACGACGACGGTGAGGGCGACGCTCATCGTCACCGAGAGCGCCGTCGTCATCGCGAGCCGTTCGGGGCCCTCGGCCCCGCGCAGGCGCCACTCGGGGAACACCGCGAGCGTGAGCGCGAGGCCGGGCAGGAAGAAGAGGAGCAGAAGCCCGGCCCCGGCCTCGATCGGGGAGACCGACATCGGACTCGTCTCCTACGCCGTCGGCCCGCCGCCCGGGAACTGGCGCTCGAGCTGGCGTCGGAGCTTGCGGTTCGACGCGATCCCGTGGGCCGCCTTGCGGGTCGTATCGTAGTATCGAAGGAGCGCGCGGACCTCCTGCGGACGCTGGCCGCTCCCGCGGGCGATCCGGTGGATCCGGTCGCTCTTGATGAGGTGCGGGTCGTCGAGCTCGCCCGCGTTCATCGAATCGAGGATCGCCCGGAACCGGCGGAGGCGGGCCTGCGTGTCCTGCATCTGCTGGTCGTCGATCTTCGCGCCGCTCAGGACGGGGAACATCGACATCAGCTTCGAGAACGGGCCCATCTGGCCGAGGGACTCGAGCTGCGTACGCATGTCGCGCAGCGAGAACCGGCCGGTCATCAGGTTCTCGGCCGCCTTCTGGGCCTCCGCCTTGTCGGTCAGTTCCTCGAAGCGCTCGAGGAGCGTCTGGATGTCCCCCATCCCGAGGAGTCGGGAGACGAAGCGGGTCGGGTCGAACCGTTCGAGCTCGTCGAGGTGCTCTCCCGTCCCGATGAAGACGATGGGCGCGCCGCTCACGGCGACGGCGGAGAGCGCTCCTCCGCCCTTGGCCGACCCGTCGAGCTTGGTGAGGATGACCCCCGTGAGGCCCACCGCCTCGTGGAAGGCGGCCGCGCTGCGCCCCGCCGTCTGGCCCATGGCCGCATCGAGGACCAAGAGCGTCTCCTCCGGCTGAAGGACCGCGCGGACCCGCGCGAGTTCCTGGATGAGGTCGGGGTCGATGCCGGAGCGACCGGCCGTATCGACGATCACCGCGACGTGGGGGGGCAGCCGCGCGAGCGCCTCCTGCACGATGACCTCGGCCCGCTTCTCCTGCCGGTTCGCGTAGAAGTCGCAGCCGACCTTCTTGGACAGCTGCTCGAGCTGGTCGATCGCCGCGGGCCGATGCACGTCGGCGGCCACGAGCGCGACGCGGACGCCCTTCTTCTGGAAGAAGCGCGCCAGCTTCGCGGCGGTCGTCGTCTTGCCCTGGCCGAACAGCCCCGCCAGGAGGAGGCGCCTCGGTCGGAGCTCGAAGGTCCGCTCCTTGCCGAGGATCCCCCGGATCTCCTCGTAGATGATGCGGACGAGGAAATCGCGGAGGCTGGCCCCCGCGGGGGGCTTCTCCTCGGTCGCCCGCTTTCGGACGCGCTGGGTCAGCTCGAGCGCGAGCTGGACGTTGACGTCCGACTGGAGGAGCGCCCGCTGGATGTCTCGCACGACCTCCGCGAGCAGCGCCTCGTCGACCGTCGACCCGCGGGCGATCTTCTGCAGCACGCCGCGGAGGGACTTGCCGAGCGAATCGAGTACCATGGGACCCTGCGGCCGGCCGCACCTCTCGAGGGGGAGGACCCCTCATTATCTTTGGGGAGTCGGGCCCTCGGCCGGCGGGCGTCGTTCCGGTCCCGCCCGGCCGAGGGAACCGTCATATCGCATGGGAGGGCTAGGAACGGCGAGACGATGGCCCTCGAGACCCCCAGGCCCGCGAAGCCCGCCCCGCCGAAGCTGAACCCGATACGGGTTCCCATCGAGGAGGCGCCGGTCGTCGCGCGGGTCGTCGACTTCCGCGAGGTCCTCCACGCCTACTCGAAGGAGGAGGCGGTCCTCGAGGCGAAGCGGTGCATCCAGTGTCGGCGGCCCTGGTGCGTCGAGGCCTGTCCGATCTCGCAGGACTGCCGCGAGTACATCCGCCTGATCGCCGTCGAGGATTGGGATGGGGCCGCTCGCGTGACCCTCCGCGAGAACCCGCTGTCGACCTCCCTGTGCAAGGTCTGCTACCACTACTGCGAGGACTCCTGCGTCGTCAAGAAGAAGGGCGTTCCGATCGCGATCCGGCACCTCAAGCGCGCGGCGCTCGACTACGGCACGAAGGAGCTCGTCTACGTTCCCTCGGCCCCGAAGGGGCAGCGCGTCGCCGTCGTCGGGGGCGGGCCGGCGGGCCTCATGGCCGCCTGGGAGCTCGCCGTCCGCGGCTACGGCGTGACGGTCTTCGAGCAGGAGCGCCTGCTCGGCGGCCTCCTGCAGACGATCCCCGCCTACCGGATGACCGAGGCGGACGTCGAGGAGGACCTGGCCCGGTTCCGTGACCTCGACGTCACCTTCGTGACCGAGCACAAGGTCGGGCTCGACTTCCCTCCTGAGGACCTCCTCGAGCAGGGGTACGCGGCCGTCTTCCTCTCGGTCGGCACCCCGATGCACCGGTCGCTCAACCTCCCCGGAGAGGGTCTCGCCGGCGTCGTGCCGGCCCTCGACCTCCTCCGGCGCGTCCACGGGGGCGAGACTGTCGCGCTCGGCCGCCGCATTCTCGTCGTCGGAGGTGGGGACGTCGCGATGGACGCCGTGCGGACGGCGCTCCGTCTCTCCCCGGGAGCCGAGGTCTCGCTCGTCTACCGTCGCAGCCGGAGCGAGATGCCGGCCGACGCGGAGGAGGTGCACGGGGCCGAGCAGGAGGGGGTCCGTTTCCTCTTCCAGAGGGCCCCCGTCCGGATCCTCGGGAGCGACCACGTCGAAGGCCTCGTCGTCGAGGCGATCGAGCTCGGTCCGGCCGACGCGGGCGGCCGGCGCGCCCCGGTCCGCGTGCCCGGCTCGGAGGTGACGATGCCGTGCGACACGCTGATCGTCGCGGTCGGCCAGCGAGCCGACCTCCGAGGCTTTCCCGAGGAGCTCGACCTCAAGGTCAGCGCCCAGGGCTGGCCCGAGGGGCAGCAGCCGGGGTTCGCGACCGCGATACCGGGGGTCTTCGCCGCGGGCGGTCGCTCCGTCGTCTATGCGATGGGCGCCGGGACGGAGGCCGCCGAGGCGATCGACGCCTACCTCTGCGCCAAGCGTGGAGCGTCGCCCGGGCCGCGGCCGGACCCGTTCGGAGGCTCGGAGAGCTTCCACCTTCCGGCCGGCTACACGACGCCGATCCGCAGCTGAGGGCCGCCGACGGCCTCGCGCGACTTCGGGCCCCAAAGTATTTTCACGGCGGGCTCCCTGAAACGGGCTGCGAACCGTGGCGCCGCCGTTCCGTAGCCCTCGTGGAGCCGTCGTTCCGGCGCTCCTGCTCGCGATGCTCCTCGCCGTGCCGGCCGCGGCCGCGGTCCCGGGCCCGAGCGCCTCGCCGTCCGTGGCCCGTGCGGCGGGCGCCGACCCGGCCTCCGACGTGCCTCAGGTCCTCTCGCTCCCGTTCGCCGAGAGGGCCGGCTTCGACGTCTCGATGGTGGCCGGCGTGACCTCGCCGGCGCCGTCGAACGACGCCTCGGTCCTCGTCGCGATCACGCTGATGCCGCAGGACGCGGCGTTCTTCGCGCCCACGACGACGCCGCTGACCGCCCAGGAGGTGCGGGACCGCTTCGCGCCGCCGGCCTCCGACGAGGCGGGCCTGGTCTCGTACCTCGAGGCCCACGGGCTCACGCTCGTCCACGAGTGGCCGGACGGGCTCTCGCTGACCGTCGAGGGCTCCGCCGCGGCGGTCGGCGCGGCGTTCGGGACCCGGCTCGACGACGGGCTCTGGCAGGGACAGGCCGTCCGCTTCCCGTCGTCGTCGCCGTCGCTGCCCGCGCCGTTCGAGTCCGAGGTCGCGGCCGTCTCCGGCCTCTCGAGCGGGTTCTCCACGTTCACGCTGCCGTTCGTCGGTCGGCCCGCGCCCACGGCCACCCCCGTGCGCACGACGAACGTCGTGACGCCCTCGGCGGTCCACACGATCTACGGCCTCGACGGGCTCTACAACTACTCGGGAAGCCCGCACTGGGCGACCGGCGTGGGCATCGCGCTCGTCCTCTGGGGAGAAGGCTACGCCCCCTCGGACCTCGCGACGTTCTTCTCGACCTACTACCCGGGCGGCTTTCCGTCGGTGACCGTCCGGTACCTGCCCGTCGACGGCGCCCCTGCCCCCTCGGAGTCGGCCGTCTACGACCCGAGCAACGTCACCTCGGAGATGACGCTCGACCTCGAGTGGGCGGGCTCGGCGGCCCCCGGCGCGACGCTCACGGCGGTCTACGCGCCGGACGGGCCGGCGTCGAACCACTACTCCCCGTCCGACGCCTCGCTCGAGGACGCCATCAACGCGGCGGTGCAGTCGACCGGCGCCAAGGTCGTCTCGATGTCGTTCGGGACACCGGACGGCTCCGACCTCTCCTTCCAGTCGGCGGTGAGCATCTCGCTCGCGGAGGCCCAGCAGCTCGGGATCACCGTGATCGCGGCGTCGGGCGACACGGGCGGCGCGCTGCGACCGGACTGCACGGGCGGTCCCTCGCCCGAGTTCCCGGCCTCGTCCCCGCTCGTCATCGCGACCGGCGGAACGGCGCCCGTGCTCGGCCTCGATGCCTTCGGGGGCGTCACCGGGCTCGTGAGCGAGCCGGCGTGGAACCGCTCGGGCGGGGGCTTCTCGACGGTCTACCCGGCGCCGTCGTGGCAGCACCTCGGCGCTTCGAGTCGGGGGATCCCGGATGTCGCCGGCCCGGCCGCGGACAACATCTTCTACTACCGGGGCGCCGAGACGGCCGGGGCGGGTACGAGCTTCGCGGCCCCGTTCTGGGCCGGGATCGTCGCCGAGATGGACGCGATCCGGGGCAGCGCCCTCGGGTTCATCTCGCCGAGGCTCTACGCCGTCGGCAGCGCGGACGTCGGTCGACCCGGCACCGTGGGCCTCGTCGACATCTCCTCGGGAGGGAACTGCCTCGGTCCGGCGACGACGGGGTGGGACTCCGCGACCGGCTGGGGGACCCCTCGCGGCCTCGCGCTCTACGAGGAGCTCTCGGGGACCTTCGTCAACGTCTCGCTCGCGCTCTCCGAGGCGAACGTGCCCCCCGGCGGCTCGTTCCTCGCGACCGTCTCCGTCTCGAACGCGACCACCGGGGCCCCCGTGTGGCCCGTGAACGTGAGCTACGAGCTCGCGGGGACGGGCTACGGGGGTCCCTGCACGGGCTCCTTCCAGGTCGTCGCCGTCTCGACGGACTCGACCGGCCGCGCGAACACGACGCTCACCGTGCCCGCCTGCTTCCTCGGCGCCTCGGTGACGGTGACGGCGACGGTGAGCGGTGGGGGGTACTTCGGCAGCGCCTCGGGCACCGTCGGCGTGAACCTGATCGGCGTCGCGGGCTTCCTCGCGATCGTCCAGGTCTACCCGTACAACCTGGTCGCGTTCGGCGTCATCATGGCCGTCGCGAGCGTCGTGGGCTGGCGGCTCGGCGCCTGGCGGAGCCGCAGCGCTCGCCGACGGACGCCGCCGACCGGGACGACCCCGGCGATGCCCCCGCCGGGCTCGGGAGAGGCTCGTGCTCCGGTCGCGCCGCGACCCGCCCCGTCGGGCGGGGCGGGGCCCCTTGGCGGGCCCCCGGGCACCGCGTCGGCGGCCGTGACCGCGCCCGCCGGCGCGACGGCCCCCGTCACACCGGTCGTCGTGCCGTCGCACGTCGTCTCACCACCTCCCTCGCCTCCGCCGCTGCCGGCGGAGCTCTCGGCGGCCGCCGGAGCGAGCGCTGCCACGACCCCCGGCGACGCGCCCTCGACCACGGACACCCAAGCCCCCGACGCTCCGGCGAGGACCTGCCCGACGTGCGGGGCGAGCGTGCCCGCGTTCGACGCCGCCTGTCCCGTCTGCCGGACGGCCGTCTCGTAGCCCCGGCCCGTGTCGCTATCCTCTTGAGCGCCGGCCCGGTGGCGTCGCGCTCGTGACCGACACGAAGCCTCGAGGCCCCTCGGCAGCCGATATCACTCGGGACTACATCGACGAGCACCCGAGCGTCCGCGAGGCGCTCGCCGAGGACCTCCTCAACTACACGGCGCTCGCGCGGCGACTGATGTCGGAGCGCGACCTTCGACACGAGGAGGCGATCACGATCGCCTGCCGTCGCTACCAGCGGGACCTCGCGCGAGGGGCCCCCGGCTCGGACCGGATCCGCGACGTCCTCTCGCACAGCCGCCTGCAGATCCACTCGCGGATCGCGCTCGTGCGCATCCGGGACGAGGCGGAGACGACGGAGCGGCTGCTCGCGCTCGCTCGTCGGACGCTCCCGTCGCAGGAGAGCCGCCGCGTCTTCGAGGTCCTACAAGGGACCCGCGCGACGACGATCCTCTGCGAGGAGAGCTACCTCGCCACCCTCCTGCCGGAGATCCCCACTCGACTTCGGCTCACCGTCGAGCGCGGGCTGGCGGCGATCGCCTTCCGGAGCCGGCCCGAGGTCGCCGAGACGCCGGGGGTCCTCGCGTTCATGGCGGAGGCGCTCTACCGCCGGGGGATCAACTGCCTCGAGACCGTGAGCGTGCACACCGACTCGATCTTCGTCTTCCGGGACCGGGACGTGATCCCCGCCTACCAGACCCTCTCGGACCTCGTGCCCTCACCGGACACGATGCCGACGGCGGCCGGCCGCCCGGCGTAGTCGCGTGGGGAACAACCGAGCGGGCGCGCGGACCCCTCGGGGACACTACGGCTAAGGGCGAGGTCGCCCCACGTGCACCTACCAACGAGATGGCGACCGCGGCGGTGCTCGGTGCGACCGGGTACCTTGGGGGAGAGCTCCTCCGGCTGCTGGACGGCCACCCCTCCCTCGAGCTCGCGCACGTGGTCTCTAAGAGCCAGGCCGGGCGACCGCTCGCGGAGGTCGCGCCACAGCTCGGCGACGCCCGCGGTCTCGTCCTCGAGCCGTCGTCCGCCGCCGTCGACGCCGACATCGCGTTCCTCGCGCAGCCGGCCGGCGAGGCGATGGGCGAGGTCCCGGGTCTCCTCGAGCGCGGCGTCAAGGTCGTCGACCTCGGCGCCGACTACCGTCTCAAGGACCCGGCGGAGTACGAGCGCGTCTACGGCCGCGCCCACACGGACACCGCCCACCTCGGCGAGGCGGTCTACGGCCTCCCCGAGCTGTTCCGGGACCGCATCAAGGGCGCCCGCCTCGTGGCGAACCCGGGCTGTTACCCGACCGCCACGCTCCTCGCGCTCGCGCCGCTCGCGCGCGCCCAGCGCATCCGCGGCCCCGTCGTCGTCGACGCGAAGAGCGGTACCTCCGGCGCCGGCGCGCAGCCGACGGCGACGAGCCACCACCCCGAGGCGGCCGGCACCGTCCTCCCGTACGGTACGCCCACGCACCGCCACGTGCCCGAGATGGAGCAGGCCCTTCGCGAGGTCGACCACGGCGACCCGCCGAGGATCGTCTTCGTGCCCCACCTCGTCCCGCTCGTGCGCGGCCTGCTCTGCTCGATCTACCCGACGCCCGCCGGTCCGTTCGAGGCTTCCGAGTGGGAGCGCCTCTTTCGCGAGGCGTACGCGGGCAGCCCCTTCGTCCGCGTCGGCGCCACGCCCCGCCTCTCCTGGGCGAGCGGGACGAACCGGTGCTTCCTCTCGGTGCAGGAGGCCGGCGGCGCTCCCGTCGTCTTCAGCGCGATCGACAACCTCGGCAAGGGCGGCGCGGCCCAGGCGGTCCAGAACGCGAACCTGATGCTGTCGCTCGACGAGTCGGCCGGCCTCACGCACGCCGGCTTCGGGGTCTGATCCGATGCTGACGATCGCAGGCGGCGTGACGTCGCCGAAGGGCTTCTCCGCCGGCGGCGTGAGCTGCGGCATCAAGCGGAGCGGTCGCCCGGACCTCTCGATCCTCCTCTCCGACGGGCCCGCCGAGGCCGCGGGCGTCTTCACGACGAACCTCGTCCGGGCCGCGCCCGTCGAGATCGGCATCCGCCGGCTCCGGGAGAGCGCGACGAAGCGGGGCATCCTCACGGTCTCGGGCGTCGCGAACGCGCTCACCGGAGCCGAGGGGATCGCCGACAACGAGGTGCTCCTCGCCGCGGCCGAGCGCCAGTTCGGCGTCCCCGCCGCCTCGCTGCTGCCCGCGTGCACCGGCGTCATCGGACCCCGCCTGCCCGTCCCCAAGGCCGTCGCGGCGCTCGGCGCGCTCGCGGCGGCGACCGGCCACGAGCGGGCCGACGCCGAGCGGGCCGCGCACGCGATCCTGACGACGGACACGCGGTCGAAGGAGGTCGCGGTCCGGGTGCGGCTCGCCGGCGGCTCGGTCGTGCGGATCGGCGGGATGGCGAAGGGGAGCGGGATGATCTCGCCCCGGCTCGCGCGGGCCCATGCGACGACCCTCGGGTTCGTCACGACCGACGCGCGCGTGAGCGCCGACAGGCTCTCGACCCTCCTCGCCCACGGCGTCGAGGGGACCTTCAACATGGTCGACGTCGACGGGGACACGAGCACGAACGACACCGTCTACGCGCTCGCCAACGGCGCGGCGTCGGGTCCCTCGGCCGACGACGACCCCGCCTTCGCCGAGGGGCTCTACGCGGTGCTCGAGTCGCTCGCTCGACAGGTCGCGCACGATGGCGAGGGCGCGACGAAGCTCCTGACGGTCCACGTGCGCGGCGCGCGCACGCTCTCCGACGCGCGGGCGGCGGCGCGGGCCGTCGTCTCGTCGACGCTCGTCAAGGCCGCGATCTTCGGCGCCGACCCGAACGTCGGGCGGATCGCCTGCGCGCTCGGCTACTCCGGCGCCCGCCTGGACCCGGATTCGCTCGACGTCTCGATCGCCCGCCCTCGACAGCCGGTCCCGTTGATCGTCGACGGGCGGCCCGCGCCCGGGCTCGACAACGGCGGCGGCCGGCGCGTCCGCGACCTCTTGCGCCAGCTCGAGGAGGTCCCGCTCGAGATCGACCTCAACCGGGGACGGGCGAGCGCGACGGCCTGGGGCTGCGACCTCTCCTACGCCTACGTCCAGATCAACGCGGCGTACCGTACATGAGCGCGAGTGTGAGGACCTGGGTCGTCAAGGTCGGCGGGGCAGAGCTCGTTCCGGGACCCGGCCTCGCCGCCCTCGTCACGGCGGCCGCCGAGGCGGTCCGCCGGTCCCGCCGCCTCGTCCTCGTCCACGGCGGCGGCGAGGAGGTGTCGAAGGCCTGCGACGAGCGCGGTCTGCCCGTCGAGAAGCGGCGCGGCCAGCGCGTGACGACGGAGGCGGTCCGGGAGGTCGTCGCCGAGGTGCTCGCGGGCCGGGTCAACGTCCGCCTCGTCAACGCGCTCGAGTCGGCCGGCGTGCCGGCGCTCGGTCTCACGGGGGTCTCGGGGGGGCTTCTCGAGGTCCGGCCCGCCGGCGAGCCTCCCGGAGAGCTCGGCTGGGTGGGAGAGCCGACGCGCGTCGACGCGAGGCTCCTCGCGACGCTGCTCGACGACGGCTACGCGCCGGTCCTCGCGCCGCTCGGCGTCGACGGGGCGGGCGGTGTCTACAATGTCAACGCCGACCGCGCGGCGGCGGCGGTGGCGGCCGCGCTCGCGGCCGACCTCGTGATGCTCACCGATGTCCCGGCGGTCCTCGATGCCGAGGGCCGCGGCCTCGCCGCCCTCACGCCGACCGGGGTCCGGGAGCTCGTCGAGGACGGGACGGCCCACGACGGGATGATCCCCAAGCTCGAGGCCGCGGTCTCGGCGCTCGCCGGCGGCGCGACCTCGGTCTGGATCGGCGACCTCGCCGGCTGGGGTCCGGACGGCCCCCGTCCCGGCCACGGCACCACCGTCCGGCCGGGCCCGCGCGCCCCCGCCTCCCTTCTCCCTCTCCGCATGGAGCAGGTCCCCCATGGTCGCAGCTGAGCCGAAGAGCGCATCCCACGTCGTACTCGCCTACTCGGGCGGACTCGACACGTCCGTCGCGATCCCCTGGCTCAAGGAGCACTACGGGTCGCTCGTGACGGCGCTCAGCGTCGACGTCGGGCAGGAGGGGGAGCTCTCCGGCGCGCTCGACCGGGCGCTCCGCAACGGCGCCGAGGCCACCAAGCTCGTCGACGCGAAGCAGACGTTCGTCGAGGAGTTCCTCTGGCCCGCGCTGCGGGCCAACGCGCTCTACCAGGGCATCTACCCGCTGTCGACGGCCCTCGCCCGCCCCCTCATCGCGCGCACGCTCGCGGAGACGGCGCTCGAGCACCGCGCCGACGCCGTCGCGCACGGCTGCACGGGGAAGGGGAACGACCAGGTCCGCTTCGACGTCGCGATCCACACGCTCGCCCCCGAGCTGCGGATCCTCGCCCCCGTGCGCGAATGGAACATGAACCGCGACGACGAGATCCGCTACGCCCAGGCGCACGGTCTCGAGGTCCGGGTGACGACCGACTCTCCCTACTCGGTCGACGAGAACCTCTGGGGTCGCTCGATCGAGGGCGGCCGCCTCGAGGACGCGGGACGGCCCGCCCCCGAGGAGGTCTACGACTGGACCGGGCGCGCGAGCGAGTGGCCGCGCGAGCCCGAGCTCGTGAAGGTCGGCTTCGTCGAGGGGCTCCCCGTCTCCGTCGACGGGAAGGCGCTCGACCCGGTGGCGCTCGTGCGGGAGATGAACCGCCGCGCGGGCCGGCACGGCGTGGGCCGGATCGACCACGTCGAGGACCGCGTCGTCGGGATCAAGTCCCGCGAGACCTACGAGTGTCCCGGGGCCGTCGCGCTCCTCGAGGCCCACCGCGCCCTCGAGACGCTCGTGCTGCCGAGGGACCTCCTGTCGTTCAAGGCCGGCGTCGACCGCCGGTTCTCCGACCTCGTCTACGAGGGTCTGTGGTTCTCGCCGCTCCGCGAGGCGCTCCAGGCGTTCGTCGCCTCGACGCAGGAGACCGTCACCGGCGAGGTGACGCTCCGGTTGCATCAAGGCAGCGCCCGGGCCGTCGGGCGCGTGTCGGAGTACTCGCTGCTCTCCCACGAGCTCGCGACCTACACGACGGCGAGCTCGTTCCCGCAGGAGCTCGCCGTCGGCTTCATCCACCTCTACGGTCTCCCCAACCAGCTCGCGCACGCCCGCCGGGCGGCGGCGCGTGCGGGCCGGACGGCGAACTCGGATGCTCCGCGACCGGTTCTCGAAGCCGCTCGATAGCGCGGCGGCGGCCCTCTCCTCGTCGACGGTCGAGGACGCGGCGTTCCTCCCCCACGACCTCTGGGGCTCGCTCGTCCACGCGAGGATGCTCGGCGCCACCGGGATCATCCCCGCGAGGTCGGCCCGCCGGATCGCCGCGGGGCTCGCGCGCCTCGCCCGCGAGGCCGAGGCCGGCCGGTTCCGCCTCAAGCCCGAGCTCGAGGACGTGCACCTCAACGTCGAGACCGAGCTCACGCGGCGGATCGGCCGCGACGGCGAGCGGCTCCACACCGCGCGCAGCCGCAACGACCAGGTGGCGACGGACCTCAGGCTCTTCGAGCGCGACGCGCTCGTGGCGCTCGAGCTCGCGACCTCCGGGCTCGCGCGGGCGCTCGTCGGGGCGGCCTCGGGGCCGGACGGCCGCAAGGTCGTCGACGGATGGACCCATCTCCAGCCCGCCCAGCGGCTTTATTGGGGTCAGCTCCTGGGCACGCACGCGCTGCGCCTCGTGCGCGACGCCGAGCGGCTCGCCTCGACGCGCGCGCGCCTTGCCGGCTCCCCCCTCGGGAGCGGCGCGCTCGCCGGCTCGTCGCTGCCGATCGACCGGCGACGGACGGCGCGCGAGCTCGGGTTCGCCTCGCCGACGCTCTCCTCGGTGGACGCCGTCTCGGACCGGGACGCCTCGGCGGAGCTGCTGTTCGACGTCGCGTTGGTGCACGTGCACCTCTCCCAGCTCGCCGAGGAGTTCGTCCTCGGCGCGATGCCCGAGGTCGCTCGGCTCCGGCTGAGCGACGCCTTCGTCACGACGAGCTCGCTGATGCCGCACAAGCGCAATCCCGACCTCGCCGAGCTCGCCCGCGCCGAGGCGGGTCCCGCGCTCGGCCGGCTCGTCGCGCTCCTCGGGACGCTCAAGGGGCTGCCGATCGGCTACCAGCGGGACCTCCAGGCCGGCAAGCCGCTCGTCGTCGACGCCGTCTCGAGGGCCCTCCTCCACCTCACCGTCGTCGAGGGGATGGTCGCGACGGCCCGCTACCTCGGCCCGGCCCCCGGTCCGGCCTCCTCGACGGCGTCCGTCGAGCTCGCCGATGCGCTCGTCGCGACGGGGCTGCCGTTCCGGACGGCCCACGCCCGCGTCGCGCGCTGGGTGCGCGCGCTGGAGCGCCGCGGGGCCGGCATCGCCTCCGCCTCCCGCCAGGAGCTCTCGAGGGAGTTCCCCGAGCTCGAGGGGCGCGGGTTCCAGCTCCCGGGCCCGGACGAGGAGGCCGAGCGCCGCCGCAGCCTGGGCGGGAGCGCCTGGCGCGAGGTGGCGCGCCTGCTCGAGGACGTCGTGGCCCGCCTCGATCGCGTCCGAGGGGCCGCGCTCCGCGAGCGCGAGAGGCTCCACCGATTGAGGTCCTCGGTCGGGGCCTTCGAGCCGTCGTGGCTCGTCGAGGCCGCTACGCGCCGACCGGCTCGCCGCCGGTCTCCCGGCCCGCGCCCGGCGCGCGGACGAGGGAGCCGGCCGTCGGCGCGACGCGGCCGTTGAGCGCGCCCTGGAGGAGCACCGACCGCTCGCGGGCGCTGAGGCCCGCGTGCTGGCCGTAGAGGTGGATCTCGAGGCTCGCGCGCGTCGCGTACTCGCGCTGGCAGACCGGGCAGAGGAACGACTGAGCGTCCGCCGAGAAGCGGGCGCACTCGCAGGTGAGCACGTGGCAGGGGATGGGCGTCGTCCGGTCGCGGGGACGGCTGAAGTGGCGGCGCAGGCGACCGATCGGGGGCGCCAAGAGGTAGTGGCTCGCCCGCAGATGGCCGCAGGACCGGCACGGGAGGAGTCGGAGATGCCGCCGCTGCGTGACCATCCGGTTCCCTCGCCCTCCGTTCGGGGCCGGCCGCCTCGGCGACGCACCGCCATCGGCGCGCCGCCGAGAGGGACCCGGACCCTCTCGCTCCCCCTGACCCCCGGGGGATATAGCCAAGGTGTCTCAATCGCGACAAGTCCTCACATGGCGACGCGTCGCACGGCCGTCCCGCTCGCTGGCTCGGCGGCGCGGCTCCGCGCCCCGTGCGCCGGTCCCGAGCGAGGGAGGAAACGTTGAAGGGCGGCCCCGCCTCCCGCCACGGCAGGGGCGGCCGTGAGCGAGAACGCGAACCCGACCCCGACGGCCGCCGAGGTGACCCGACGGTACATCGAGGACCACCCGGCGATCCGCGACTGCCTCGGCTACAATATCGTCAACTTCACGTCGCTGGCGCGGAAGATCCGCAGCGACACCGGGCTCGCCAACCAGGAGGCGGTCGAGGTCGCCTGCCGCCGCTACCAGCGGCAGATGCGCACCGAGCAGCCGCTCGAAGAGCGGGTCCTCGAGGTCGTTCGCGCGAGCCGTCTCGAGGTGCGGACGCGCGTCGCGATCATCACCGCCCGCAACGACTGGGACATGCTCGGGCAGGTCCTCGAGGCCGGGCACAAGCTGCTCGCCGACCGGCGCCACCTGCTCCAGCTCCTGCAGGGCCCGGGGGCCCTGACGATCCTCTGCGAGGAGGACCTCGTCGACGCGGTCGTCGCCGCCGTCGGCAAGCGGGGCATCCTCGGGGTCAGCGCACACCTCTCCGCGCTCACGGTGCGCAGCCCCGAGCGGATCGTCGACACACCCGGGGTCCTCGCGTTCCTGGCCGGGGCCCTCTTCCGGGCCGGGATCAACAGCCTCGAGCTGATGAGCGTCTACACCGACTCGACGTTCGTCGTCCGCGAGCAGGACGTCCTCAAGGCGTTCCGCGTCCTCTCCGGGCTCGTTCATCCGCCCGCCGGACCGGACGAGTCGCTCGCCTAGCCGTTGGAGTCCGCCCGAGGTGAAGCCGCCCCTGAGGTATATATGGGCCGATGGTTAGGCCCTACGCCCGGACGGCCTCTCGCCGCTTGGGTGCCATGGTGGAACTGATGTCGGCGAAGCGGGCGTCGCGCTGGGCCGGTCCGAGACCGGACCCGCGCGGGCTTTCGACGGTGGTCTCGGCGATTTTGATCGTGGTCGTGCTCGCGCTCGTTGGCGTCGCCTCGTACGGCCTTCTCGGCGGGTTCGGCGGGAGCGGCTCGACGACGACCTGCTGGCCTCCGACCGCGTTCGCCTGCGGCAAGTTCGTCAACACGCACGACGTGACGCTCCTGCTGCCGTTCCGGTCGGTCCAGCAGGGCTCGGTCGTCCCGTTCACCGTCTCGCTGCCGCCGTCCGAGGCGGCGACCTCCTACACCGTCAACTTCGGGGACGGTACCTCGACCGTCTCGAAGAACGCGACCATCGCCCACTCCTACGCGACCCCCGGGGTCTTCCTCGTGCAGGCGACCGCCATGGTCAACGGGCTCGCCCACGACAACGTGCCCGCGCTCACGCTCCTCACGGTGACCGCCTCCTACTCCTCGAACCTGCTCGGCGACCTGCCGGGCCTCACGGGCGCGCTCGTCGCGAACTCGACGAGCCCGGCGGGGACCCACGCGGTCACGGCCGTGATCACCGCGGGCGGCTCCGTCACCGTCAACGCGAGCTACACCGCCGCCCCGACGAACCCGGCGTTCGCCCCGCTGCCCCCGTCGTTCAACGCGACGGGAGGGACCTTCCTCTCCAAGTCCCTCTCGGCGGCGAGCGGGCAGGCGACCGTCTCGTTCCCGAACCCGGGAACCTACAACGTCACGTTCGTCGGCAGCGCGAGCGACGGCAACAACACGCTCTATGCGAACTACACCTGGACCGTCTTCGTCGCGGGCGCCGGTGTCCGCGCGGGGGTCAGCGCCGGCCCGCTGCACGTCTCTCCGCACCCCGGCGTGATCCAGTCCTACGAGCTCGCCCCCGGCGGCGCTCTCTCGGAGGACCCCGCGATCGACTACGAGACCGTCGGCGCCGAGCCGATCTACAACGTCTACCAGTCGCTGATCACCTACAACGGCACCAACACGGGTCCGTCGTACACCGACTTCGTCCCGGAGCTGGCGACCTGCGTGCCCGGCAGCCCCCAGTGCGCGAGCCTCTACAGCGGCGACACCCTCCTCGACGGCTGGAACTACACGTTCGTCCTCCAGCCGAACGCGAGCTTCTACGACGGGGCGACGCAGACCCACTGGGGCGTCTGGCCGACCGACGTCGTCTTCTCGATCGCCCGGACGCTCGGCTTCTCGACCCTGCCGACCGTCTCGGCGAACAACGGCTGGATCCTCGCCCAGTCGCTCCTCAACCCCGGGAACGTCAGCTGGGACAGCACCCACGGCGCCTACAACAACACGCCGCAGAACATCCTCAACTCGATGACGATCAACGGGACCGGCTGCCCGGCGGCCGCGATGAGCGACCCCGCCGTCGCGCACGGCTGCGTCACCTTCCACGTCTACGGCGGGCACCACGCGTGGCCGTACTTCCTCGAGCTCATCGCCGACGGGCTGGGCGGCTCGGTCGTCTCCTGCGGCTGGTTCTCGGCCTCGGCCCAGGGCGCGGGGATCCCCTTCTGGACCGCGGGCAACTCGAGCGGCGCCGGCGACCACCCCTGCGGCGCGATCGGCACGCCGGGCTGGGGCCGGAACGTCACCCAGATCCCCTACAAGGGCTGGGACCAGTGGGAGTCGGTCGGCTCCGGCGCCTTCGGGTCGTTCCAGGGCCACGTCCAGTTCGGCATGCTCGGCAGCGGGCCCTACTACATGCAGCAGTACTCCGTCGCGATCGGCTACGTCCTCGCGGCGAACCCGGCCTACTCGCAGAACCCGTACTGCACCTGGCTGCAGTGCCAGCCCCCGGCGCACGACTACGCCCCCCAAGTGCAGGTCAGCTGGGAGACGAACGCGATCCCCGGTGAGCAGGCCTACGCGAACGGCGAGGCGGACTTCGCGTCGATCCCGCAGCCGGACCTCCAGCTCCTCATCCAGCTCATCAACCAGGGGAAGGTCAACGCGATCAGCGCTCCGTCGCTCACGATCGGGTTCTATCCGTTCAACATGAACTTCAACATCGGCGGGGCCCAGAAGTTCACCTCGAACCCGATCTCGGTCCCGAGCGACTTCTTCAGCTACATGGGGATGCGCCAGTTCTTCGCGAGAGCCTACCCCTACGAGACGGTGCTCCGCACGATCGACACGTACAACGGGATCCAGCTCGGCTTCGGCTACGGCGGCGCGATCCCGCAGTTCATGGCCAACTACTATCCCCGGGACATCCCGTGGCCCAGCACCGACCCGTGCAACGACCCCACGAACGCGGTCTGCCCGACCTACTGGTGGGCGCAGATGCAGCAGCCGAGCTCCCCCTACTACGACCCGGAGGTCGCGCAGTGCACACCCTCGAACCCGTGCCAGCTGCCGATGTTCGGCTCGACGGGGTCGGCCGCGAACGACGAGGTGATGGCGCTCTGGGCCAGCTCGATCTCGCAGCTCACCAACGGCGCCGTGAAGCTCGGCCCCCAGGATATCAACTTCGTCGACCTGATCATCAACTCGGAGTTCACCGGCCCCGGCCAGAACCCGATGCCGGTCTACTCGCTCGGCTGGGCCCCGGACTACCCCGACCCGACCGACTACGTCGGCCCGCTCTACCTCGCGAACAGCACCTACACCTACGACAACGCGGTGATGCAGTCGCTGCTGGTCCCGCAGTTCACGAACGGCTGCCCCGCGTCGACGACGAACTTCAACTACTTCGCGAACACGACGTTCGGGAACAACTGCCAGGGTGTCGCCTACAAGGCGATGCTCTACGCGCTCGGGATCGCGGCGACGACGCCGGCCGGGCCGTACCGCGTGCTCCTCTACGACATCGCGGAGAAGATCGCCTACCAGCTGGGCCTCTACACCTACACCTCGCAGGCGAACATCGTCGCGAGCGCGGCCGCCTGGATCGACCCGTCGTCGATCAACACGAACGTGACGATCGGGGGCGGCGGCGACACGCCGTTCTACTGGATCACGGGCAACGGGGTCCAGTACGCCGGCTCCACGTAGGGTCCGCTCGGGCCGGACGCCCCGCCCGATCGGCGGCCGGCGAAACGGCTTAATCGGGCCCTCCCGTGGGACGCGCCCGTGACCGACGGCGGCGCGGAGCCCTCCGACGGGACGCTCGAGCTCCAGCTCTCGGAGCCCGAACGGCGGGTCGTCCGCACGCTCCAGGGCGTCGAGGACGCGCTCGTCGAGGAGGGGGAGCTCGCCGACCGCCTGGGGCTTCCCCTCGAGGCCGTCCGCGGGAGCCTCCAGCGGCTCCGCTCCAAGCAGCTCGCGGTCGTCGAGGAGGAGACGCGCGAGCACCGCCGCCTGACCCCGCGGGGCGACGAGGCGCTCGCCAACGGGCTCCCCGAGAGACGCCTGCTCGAGGCGCTCCGCTCCGCCGAGGGGCACGCCGTCCCGCCCGAGGCGTTCCCGGCGCTCGGCCTCGAGGGCGAGGAACGGAGCGCGGCGATCGGGATCCTGCGGCGCCGCGGCTGGCTCGCCGAGGGCGTTCCGTTCCGCCTGCGCGCGCCGCCCGCCGCGGACGCGGTCCTCCCCGAGGAGACGGCGCTCCGCGCCGTCGCCGAGGGCACCGAGGTCGACGCGACGACGTTCCAGGCGCTCCGTCGCCGGGGCCTCGTCGCGGTCGACCACCGATCGACGAAGCGCTGGGCGCTCTCGGAGCAGGGCGCCCAGCTCGTGGTCCCGACCGACGAGCGCCCCCTCCTGGGCCCTCTCACGCCGGAGCTGCTGCGAACGGGGGCCTGGCACGACGCCGCCTTCCGGCCCTACGACGTCCGCGCCGCCGTGCCGTTCGTCACCGGCGCCCGCCCGCATCCGTACCTCGCGTGGGTGCGGGAGTTCGAGGAGATCCTCCTCGGCCTCGGGTTCCTCGAGGCCGAGGGGCCGCTCCTCGAGACCGAGTTCTGGAACGCGGACGCGTTGTACATGCCCCAGGAGCACCCCGCGCGGTCGATCCACGACGTCCTCACCGTCCGCGGCGTCACCGGGCGCGGGCCCGACCGAGATCTGCTCGAGCGCGTCGCCGCGGTCCACGAGGGGCGGCCCCTGCCGGGCGAGCCCGAGCCGGTCGGCGCGGGGTGGCGCTATCCGTACGACCGCTCCGTCGCCGCGCGCCCCGTCCTCCGCTCGCAGACGACCGCGGTCTCGGCGAGGTTCCTCGCGGGCCGGCCGACGCCGCCGTTCCGGATGTTCTGCCTCGACCGGAACTTCCGCTACGACCCGGTCGACCCGACGCACCACGTCGAGTTCGGTCAATGCGAGGGGGTCCTGGGCGGCGAGGGGATCACGATCCGGCATCTCATCGGGGTCTTCCGCGCCGTCGCCGAGGCGATCGGCATCCACGAGCTCCGGCTCCGGCCGAGCTACTTCCCGTTCACCGAGCCGTCGGTCGAGGGGTACGTCCGCCACCCGCGCCTCGGCTGGATCGAGGTCTTCCCGGGCGGCATGTTCCGGCCCGAGGTCCTGCGACCCCTCGGCGTCGAGGTCCCGGTCGCCGCGTGGGGGATCGGGGTGACGCGGCTCGCGATGGTCGCGCTCGGCCTCTCGGACATCCGCGACCTCTACGACGACGACCTGGCCCACCTCACGGGACGGGAGGGCTGAGGTGCCGAAGGCGACGCTCTCTGCCCGACGGGTCGCGCGGCTCGTCGGCCGCGACCTCCCGCGGCACGAGCTCGAGGAGCTCCTCTTCGCCTCGAAGAGCCAGGTCGAGGGCGGCGAGGGCGACGCGCTCGAGGTCGAGGGGACCGCGGACCGTCTCGACCTGCTCACCGAGTCGGGGATCGCCCTCCACCTGCAGGGGGTCCTCGGCGTCGCCACCGGCCTCCCCGCCGCGCCCGCGGCGCGCCACGGCGAGGTCGTCGCCGAGGTCGACGCCTCGGTCTCGCCCCTCCGGCCCCACCTCGCGGGCGTCGTCGTGACGCCCCCGGAGGGCGCCGCCGTCGACGCCGACCTCCTCGACGAGGCGATCCGCTTCCAAGAGCTCCTGCACGGTACGATCGGGCTCGACCGGCGGCTCTCGAGCCTCGGGATCTACCCGCTCGAGCGGATCCGGCCCCCGATCCGCTACGCGCTCGAGCCGCTCGGCCAGGTCCGCTTCGTCCCTCTCGACGGCGTCGACGAGACCTCCGCCGAGGCGTTCTTCGCCGGGCATCGCCTGGCGCTGGCCTACGGCAGCCTCGGCCGGAGCCTCGCGGGCTGCCTCACCCTCCGCGACGCGACGGGGGCGGTCCTGAGCCTCCCGCCCGTCCTCAACGGCCGCACGAAGGGCGAGGCGCGACCGGGGGACGGCGCCCTCCTCCTCGAGGCGACGGGCACACGGCAGAGCCGGGTGCTCGACGCGCTGGCGCTGCTCACGCTCCTCTTCGCCGCGCGCGGGTGGGGCGCGACGCCGATCACCGTGCGGACCCCCGACGGGGCCCCGGGGCCCTCGGCGATCGCCCCCCGCCGTCTCCACCTCCCGTCCGCGACGCTCACCGCCCTCTCGGGGGAGAGCCTCGCCAGCGGCGAGGTCGAGACCCTGCTCGAAAGGGCCCGGTTCTCGGTCCGCGCCGAGGCTCGGGGCTGGCGTATCGAGGCGGCCCCCTGGCGCGTCGACCTCCACGGCCCGGTCGACGTCGCCGAGGACCTGCTGATCGCGCGCGGCCTGCGGGCCGAGACGGGGCTCCTGCCGCCCGCGGCGACCCGGGGTGCGAGGAGCGACGCCGACCGGTTCCGGGCGCGCGTCTCGAGCCTCCTGCTCGGGCTCGGCTTCACGCCGCTCTACACGACGGTCCTCGTCTCCGAGCGCCTCGTCGTGGCGACGGGCCGGGACCGCGCTCTCGCGCTCACGAACCCCGTCTCCGAGCAGTTCGCCCGGCTGCGGGACTCGCTCGTCGTCGCGCTCGCCGCGGCCCTCGAGCACAACGTCCGTCACGGCTACCCCCAGCGTCTCTCGGAGGTGGGGCCGGTCGTCGTCCCGTCGACGGCGGCCGAGTCCGGCGGCGAGACCCGCTACCACGCGGGACTCGTCCTCGCCGAGGAGCGGGCGGGCTTCGCGACCGGGGCCGCGCTCGTCGACTACCTGATGCGGACCCTCGGCGCCGTCGGCGTCCGCGAGCCGGCGTCGCTCCCGGGGACGATCCCGGGCCGCGCCGCCGTCGTTCGCCTCGCCGGCGTCACGGTCGGGGAGGTCGGGGAGCTCGCGCCGGCGCTCCTCGAGGAGCTCTCGGTGCCGGTGCCGGCCGTCTGGGCCGAGGTCGACCTCACCGCGCTCGAGCTCCTCCTCGCGCCCGTCCGCGCCGCCGCGACGGCGGTGCCGCGGTCGTAGGCAACGGGCGCCGACCTCTCGCGCCGGACCGGCGTCATCGCCAACGCTTTATCAGCCCCCCCGGTCGCGAAGGGATGGCTGCCGCCCGACGGTCGGGACCCGCCCACAAACGGTGGGCGGAGGCCGCCCGACCGGAGCTCACGAGCGCCGGGGACGACCCCCGCGTGCCGCTCCTGGTCGGCCCGCCCGACGACCCGTCCTCCGAGTATGCGGAGAAGCTCGGGTTCCCCGGCCAGCCCCCGTTCACGCGAGGGATCCAGCCGACGATGTACCGCGGTCGGCTCTGGACGTTCCGTCAGTACTCGGGTTTCGGCACCGCGCGGGAGACGAACCGCCGGTTCCGCTACCTGCTCGAGGGCGGGCAGACCGGGCTGTCGGTGGCGTTCGACCTGCCGACGCAGGTCGGCTACGACGCCGATCATGCCCGCGCCGTCGGCGAGGTCGGGCGGTGCGGGGTCTCGGTCTCCTCGATCGACGACATGCGGGCGCTGTTCGCCTCGGTGCCCCTCGACCGCGCGACCGTCTCGATGACGATCAACGCGACGGCTCCGATCCTCACGGCGCTCCTCGTCGCCACCGCGGAGGAGAACGGCGTCCCGAGGGCCCGGCTCGGCGGGACGGTCCAGAACGACATCCTCAAGGAGTACATCGCGCGCGGGACCTACATCTACCCGCCCGAGCCGTCGCTGCGGCTCACCGTCGACCTCATCGAGTTCGCCACGCGCGAGATGCCCCAGTGGAACTACATCTCGGTCTCGGGCTACCACATGCGCGAAGCCGGCGCCACCGCGTCGCAGGAGGTCGCCTTCACGATCGCCAACGCGATCGCCTACGTCCGCGCCGCGTCGGCCCGCGGCCGTTCCGTCGACGAGCTCCTGCCGAGGCTCTCGTTCTTCTTCTCCGCGGACCGGCACTTCCTCGAGGAGATCGCGAAGTTCCGCGCCGCCCGCCGGCTCTGGAGCCGGGTCGCGAGCGAGACCCTCGGCGCGAAGAACCCGCGCTCCCTCCCGCTTCGGTTCCACACGCAGACCGCCGGCTCGTCCCTCACGGCGCAGCAGCCCGAGCTCAACGTCGTGCGCACGACCCTGGAGGCGCTCAGCGCGGTGCTGGGCGGCACCCAGTCGCTCCATACGAACGCGCTCGACGAGGCCCTCGGCCTCCCGACGGAGGCTTCGGCGCGGCTCGCGCTCCGGACGCAACAGCTCCTCGCCGAGGAGTCCGGCGTCGCCAGCACGATCGATCCCCTCGGCGGCGCCTACGAGATCGAGTACCTGACGGACCGGATCGAGCGGGAGGCCCTCGACTACCTCGGGCGCATCGAGGCGATGGGCGGCTCCCTCGTGGCCGTCGAGCGGGGGTTCTTCCAGGCCGAGATCGCCCGCGAGGCCTACCGGACCGCCCGCGCACGCGAGGCGAAGGAGCAGCTCGTCGTCGGCGTCAACGCGTTCGAGGAGGGGAACCCTGCGTTCTCGCTGTTCCCGGGGACGAAGGGGGGCGGGCGCTTCCAACGCGTCGACAACGCGCTCGAGGCGCGCCAGGCGAGGGCCGTGTCGCGGCGGCGCGCGCGCCGGGACGCCGCAGCCGCGAGCGCCTCCCTCGACCGCCTTCGGACGGCGACGGAGAAGGGCGAGAACGTGATGCCCTTCGTGCTCGAGGCCGTCCGGGCCGAGGTCACTCTCGGGGAGATCGCGGGGCTCTGGCGCGAGCTGTTCGGCGAGCAGCCGTCCTCGAGGACGTTCTAGGAGCCATGGAGATCGACCACCTCGGCATCGCGGTCCCGCGCCTCGACGAGGCGCTGCGGCTCTGGACGCCGATCCTGGGCGGCGCGACGGCCCCTCCCGAGGAGGTGCCGACGCAGCGGGTCCGGGTCGCCTTCCTCGAGGCCGGCGGCAGCCACGTGGAGCTTCTCGAGCCGACCGACCCCGCCTCACCGGTGGGCCGGTTCCTGCAAGAGCGCGGCGGCGGTCTCCACCACGTCGCGTTCCGGGTTCCCGACGTCACCGCCCAGCTGAAGGCGCTGGAGCGCGAGGGGTACCGGCTCATCGACAGGGAGGCCCGTCCCGGGGCCCGAGGACGTCGCGTCGGCTTCGTGCACCCGCGCTCGGTCGGCGGCGTGCTCGTCGAGCTCGTGGAGGCCGCGTGACGGCGATCCGGGCCGCGGCCGCCCGCCGCGTCTACGACAGCCGCGGACGCGAGACCATCGAGGTCGAGATCTCGACCGAGGGCGGCCACCGGGGCGTCGTCGCGGCCCCGAGCGGTGCCTCGACGGGCACGCACGAGGTGCACGCGCTCCCGCCGGGAGGCGTCACCGAGGCGCTCGCGACGTTCGCCCAACGCCTCGCCCCGGCGCTCGTCGGCCGGGAGATTCGGGACCAGGCGGGCGTCGACGCGCTCCTCCGTGAGGTCGACGCAACCCAAACCTTCGCGCGGATCGGGGGGAACACCGCGACGGCGGTCTCGGTCGCCGTCGCGCGCGCGCAGGCCGCCGCGACGGGCCGGGCCCTCTGGGAGGTCCTGCGGCGCCCCGAGGTCGACGGGCGCACGTTCCCGGCGATCGTCGGCAACTGCCTCAACGGCGGCCGACACGCGATCGGCGGGCCCGAGTTCCAGGAGTTCATCGCCTTCGCCCCCGAGGCCCGGCCCGAGGACAGCGTGCGGGTCGCGCTACGCGTCCACACGGCGGTCGGCGAGGCGCTCCGGGCCCGCTTCCCGGGGGCGGCGCTCGGTCGCGGCGACGAGGGGGGCTGGGTCGCGCCCGTCGGGAGCCTCGAGGGCGTCGAGCTGCTCGCGCGAGCCTGCGCGACGGCCTCGGACGCGCTCGGTCTCGAGGTCCGGCCCGGGCTCGACCTGGCCGCGAGCGAGTTCTGCTCCGAAGGCCGGTACCGATACCGCGACCGGACGCTCGACCCCGAGGGCCAGGTCGCCTTCGTCGCGGAGCTCGTCGACAGGTTCGGGTTGGCCTACCTCGAGGACCCGATCGACCAGGAGGACTTTACCTCCTTCGCGTCGCTCACGCGCGCCGTCGGGTCGAAGTGCCTCGTCGTCGGCGATGACCTCTACACGACGTCGGTCGCCCGCCTCGAGCGCGGCGTCGTCGAGCGGGCGACGAACGCGGTGCTGATCAAGGTCAACCAGGTCGGCACGGTCACCGACACGCTCGCGACGGTCGACTACGCGCGCGCCCACGGTCAGGCGACCGTGACGAGCCACCGGAGCGGGGACCTGCCCGACGGGTGGCTCGCCCACCTCGCGGTCGCGACCGGCGCCCGCGGGCTGAAGTGCGGCCTCCTGGGCGGCGAGCGGGTGGCAAAGCTAAATGAACTCCTGCGTCTCGGCGCCCCCCACCGGAGCGATCCCCGATGACCCCTGACGAAACCCTCGCCGAGCCGATGCCGACCGACAGCGAGGGCCAGGACACCCGCCCCGGCGAGCTGCTGATCCCCGAGGACACGTACCTCACCTCGGGCGTCCACATCGGGACGCAGCAGAAGTCGGCGAGCATGCGCCACTTCGTCTACAAGGTCCGGTTCGACGGGCTGCACGTCCTCGACATCCGCGAGACGGACCGGCGGATCCGGCTCGCCGCGAAGTTCCTCGCCCGCTATCCCCCCGAGAAGGTCCTCATCGTCTCCCAGCGCCAGTACGGCCAGAAGCCCGTCAAGGTCTTCGCGAAGACGGTCGGCGCCGTGTCGTTCGCGGAGCGGTTCGTGCCGGGCTGCCTGACGAATCCGAGCCTCGCCGAGTACTTCGAGCCGAAGGTCCTCGTCGTCACCGACCCCGCGACCGATCAGCAGGCGCTCAGCGAGGCGGTCTCGATCGGGATCCCCGTCGTCGGCCTCTGCGACGTGAACAACGAGACGCGGAATGTCGACCTCGTGATCCCCGCGAACAACAAGGGCCGTGTGGCCCTCGCGACCGTCTACTGGCTGCTCGCCCGCGAGATCCTCAAGGCCCGCGCCGGTGCCGGCGTCGAGGTCCCCTACACGCTCACGATCGAGGACTTCCAGGCCGCGCTGTAGGCGTGGGCTGCACGGCTCCGTTTTATTCGGGCGCGAGCTCGGACGCCCGTGGTGCGCTCGACGGCCCGCCTCCTCGAGCTGTTCGCGGAGCACGGGATCCCCGAGCGGGCCGCCCGACTCTACCTCGCGGCGTGCCGGGCCGGGCCGCTGACCGCGGCCGAGCTCGCGCGGCAGGCGGCGCTCCACCGCGTCGAGGCCTACCGCCACGTGCGCACCCTCGAGGAGGCCGGGCTCCTCAAGACCTCGGGCCGAAGGCCGATGCGCCTCGTCGCCACGCCGATGGCCGAGCTCCTGGACCGGTGGATCGACCACGCGAACCACCGCTACCGGCGGCTGCAGGCCGACCGGACGCGCCTCCTCACCGAGTGGCAGGAGGAGCTCGCCGTCGCGGACCCGGGCGATGCGCGTCGTTTCCACATCCTCGAGGGACGGGGCCCGATCCAGACGTTCCTCAAGAAACGGATCGGCACCGCCGAGCGCGAGGTCCTGCTCACGGTCAGCGGCTTCTCGCTGGGACCGGCGATCGACGGGGGCCTCGACCGGGAGCTCCGCGAGGCGTCCCGGCGCGGCGTGCGCATCCGGCTCGTCACCGAGGTCACCTCGGCCAATCTCGGGGACGCCAAGCACTTCACCTCCTTCGCCGAGATCCGGCACGCCCACGCGCCCGTGACGAACCGGGCGATCGTCGTCGACCGCACGGGCGCCCTCGTCTACGTCTCGGGCGAGGAGGGGCTCGGCGCCACCGGCGAGGCGCAGGTCGCGCTCTGGTCCTCCGCCCCGGAGCTGCTCAACCGGGCGCGGCAGTACCACCACCGGGTGTGGTCGCATTCCGTTCCGGCGGCGAGCCGCATCGTCGAGCTCGAGTCACCGGCCCAGGCGGTCCTCCCGGCCGTCCCGGGCCGGCTCGCCGAGCCGTTCGAGCGCCTTCGAGAGATCACCGAGCTCGGGATGCGGGCCGCGGGCGTGCGCGAGATGCGGTTCGACCTCACCGAGGCGATCGAGACGATGGCGCGCCAGCTGGGCCGGTCGATCGCCCCCGAGGTCGAGGGGCGCACCGCACCGGACGTGGCCCGGTCGCTCGCCGCCTACTACAACCAGCACGCGCTCGGGAAGATGGAGGTCGCGAGGGACAAGCCGCTCGCGCTGCGCGTCACGGGCTGCTTCGCCTGCCTCCCGCAGTCCCCCGAGATCGGCCGCATCCTCTGCCCGAAGCTCTTGCAGTCGGTCGTCGAGACCCGTCTCGGGGCCGGCTGGGAGGTCTCCCGTCCCGAGCCTCGGCGCCACGCCGCGAAGGGCTGCCTGTTCTCCGTCTCCCCGACCGTGGCGTGAGCCCGTGAGCTCGTGCCGGCCCCGACCACGACCTCGAGGTCGGGGCGTTGTCCGCGGCGTCGGGGGCCGTGCGAGGCCGCCGCATGGTGTATCAGTTGTACAAACACGCGTGACAGGAATTGCGCTAAGCTATATATACGGGCTATCCGATGAGCTTAAGCTGCTCTCATGAAGCCCTCCCCCCCCAAGAGCGGGCGGCCGAGCCCGCCCGCCGATGCGCGCCCTGGCCATCGCCGACCCGTCGTGAGCGAGAGCGAGGAGGGTCCGGCCGCCGTCAGCCCGCCCCCGGCAGGGGACGTCTGCCCGGAGTGCGGCTCGACGCACCTCACGCGCGATGAGCTGCGGGGCGAGATCGTCTGCGCCGACTGCGGGCTCGTCGTCGATGCGAGCGCGCTCGTCTCGGACCGCGGACAGCGCGGGAGCAAGGAGGACACGGGTCGGGAGGCCCGCGGCTGGGGCCCGGTGATCTCGCCGTTGATGCCCGACAAGGGCCTGTTCAGCGAGATCGGGGTGCCGACGCGTGACTTCCAGGGCAACAGCCTTTCGCGCAACACCTCGCTCAAGTTCTACCATCTTCGCAAGCTGAACCATCGCCTGCGCGCCGCGCGGACGCACCAGCGGAACCTCGTGGTCGCGCTGGGCGAGCTGAACCGCCTCGCCGGCGTGCTGGGCCTCTCGCGCGAGGTGAAGGAGTCGGCGACCTACATCTACCGGCGGGCACTCGAGCACAAGGCGACCCGCGGCAAGAAGATCGTCGCGCTCGTCGCCGCGAGCGTCTACGCGGCCTGCCGCCAGTGCCACGTGCCGCGGACGATGAAGGAGATCATCGCCCACTCGAAGGCGACGAAGATCGAGGTGGGTCGCGCCTACACGCTCCTCGCTCGCGAGCTCAAGCTCGGCCTCAAGCCCGTCGAGCCGCGGGACTACCTGGTCCGCTTCACGCAGGACCTGAACCTCTCCAAGGAGGTCCGCCACAAGGTCCTCGAGCTGCTCGAGCAGGTCGAGCAGGTCTACTCGACGAGCGGCGTGCTGCCGAACGGGATCCTCGCGACCATCATCTACATCGCGTCGAACCTGATGGGCGAGCCCCGCAGCCAGGACCGGATCGCGCTCGTCGCCAACGTGACGCCGGTGACGATCCGCAACCACTACAAAGAGCTCCTGGACCTCCTCGGTCTCCCCAAGAACCTGACGAACCCGCAGGCGCGCGGCACCCTCCCGACGCCACTCCCGCGAGCGGGGCCGAAGGTCGAGGAGAGCGCGGTCGCGGCCGGTCACTAGCCGCTCCCCCGAGGTCGGGGAAGAACCGTTAACCCCTTCCGGCATTCCGGGGGCCGATGGCCCTCCCGGCGGCGCTGAGCTACTCCTCGGCGCGCACCTACCTCGAGTGCCCTCTCCGCTGGAAGTTCCTCTACGTCGACGACCTCAAGGAGGCGCCGAAGGGGTACTTCTCCTTCGGACGGACCGTCCACTCGGTGCTCGAGGAGCTCGTGCGGCCCCTCGTGGTCCCGACGGCGCGCCGGATCGGCGGCGGCGCGCTCCAGAAGACGCTCGACGAATGGCCCGGGCGCGGGCCGCCGACGGCGCCGGGGCGCCTCCTCGAGGCCGAGGAGCTCCTGGGGCTCTACGAGCGCTCCTGGGTCTCGGAGGGGTACAACTCGCCCGAGGAGGAGGCACGCTACAAGAGCCTCGGGCGCGAGATCCTCGTCGCCTACCGCGAGGACCTGCTCAAGTCGCCGCCGTACCCCGTCGCGGTCGAGGAGCACCTCGAGGCGAAGTGGGAGGGGATCCCCATCCACGGCTACATCGACCGGATCGACCGGACGCCGGGCGGCTCGCTCGAGATCGTCGACTACAAGACCTCCCGCGAGCTCTCGCGAGAGGACGCGCTCGACTCCGACCAGCTCTCCCTCTACCAGGTGCTCGTCGAGCGGAACTACGCCGAGCCGGTCGACCGGTTGACGTTGTACCACCTGAGGAGCCTCACGCCGCACTCCGCGCCGCGGCGGGACGCGGAGTCCCTCAACGACGTCCACAACCGCTTCGGACGCGCCTACGACGGCATCCGCTCGAGCGCCTACGAGCCCACGCCCGGGCGCCACTGCTCGCGCTGCGAGTTCCGCTCCCTGTGCCCGGAGTTCCGTCTCGTCCCCGCCGGCGAGCAGGACCGCCTCCTCGACCTCGTCGACCGGTTCCACCGCCTCCGGCTCGAGGAGGAGCGCGTCGACCGGGAGCTCCGCGCGGCCGCGGAAGCCCTCCACGAGGAATCGGAGCGCCTCGGCGTGCACCGGATCCCCGGGAGCGACCGCGTCGCGATCCGGCGTCGCGAGGAGCTCTGGCATTATCGCGAAGGGACCGTCGCCGAGATCCTCGCCGAGCACGGCCTCGAGGGCCGCGTGCGCGCCGACGACGACGAGGCGGTCCGGCGGCTCGCCCAGGACCGAAAGACCGACCCGGCGCTCCGCGCGCGCCTCGCGTCCGCGGGCGGTCGGCAGGTCCGGTGGTACTGGACGCTCGAGGAGCCCTCGTCGCGCGGGTGAACCTCGCAAAGGCTATCAGGCGAGCCCGGTAGGCGGCGATATGGGAATCGCCCTCTCTGACAAGGCCCGGCTACGGTCCCTCGAGGGACGGACCCCGACCGTCGCGACGCTCTGCTCCCACTCCTCGCTCCAGATCTTCCACGGGGCGCGGGCGGAGGGCCTGCCGACGATGGGCATCTCCGTCGGACCGCCCGCTCGCTTCTACGAGGCGTTTCCGCTCGCCCGGCCGGACCAGTTCCTCACCGTCGAGAAGGTCTCCGCGCTCCCCCACGAGCAGGCGCGGCTCCGCGACGCGGGGGCGATCCTGATCCCGCACGGCTCGTTCGTCGAGTACCTCGGCCCGAAGGCGTTCCAGGAGCTCGACGTCCCGGTGTTCGGGAACCGCGCGGTCATCGGGTGGGAGTCGGACCGCGAGAAGGAGCGGGTCTGGCTCGAGTCGGCCGGGGTCCCGATGCCGAAGCGGTACGTCGACGCCTCCGAGGTCGATGGCCCGGTGATCCTGAAGTACTACGGCGCGAAAGGGGGCAAGGGCTTCTTCCTGGCGAAGAACCGCGAGGCCCTCGCCGACTTCACGCCGACCGGCCCCTACGTCATCCAGGAGTACGTGCTCGGGACGCGCTACTACATCCACTTCTTCTACTCGCCGCTCTCCGATCGCGGCTACCGCGTCGGACACGGCTCCTTGGAGCTCCTCGGCATGGACCGGCGGGACGAGGCGAACATCGACGAACTGTACAAGCTCGGCGCGCAGGAAGAGCTCCTCAAGGCCGGGATCCGGCCGACGTTCGTCGTCACGGGCAACGTCCCCGTCGTGCTCCGCGAGTCGCTGCTCCCGAAGGTTTTCGACGTCGGGGCCCGCATCGTCGAGCGGTCGATCGAGCTGTTCGGAGGAATGGTCGGACCGTTCTGCGTCGAGGGGATCATGACCGAGAACCTCGACTTCAAGGTCTTCGAGATCTCGACCCGGATCGTCGCCGGGACGAACCTGTTCATCAACGGCTCTCCCTACTCGGACCTTCTGCAGCCGGGCCTGTCGACCGGCCGGCGCATCGCGATGGAGATCAAACGCGCGCAGGCCGAGGGCCGGCTCTCCGAAGTGCTGAGTTGAGCGCGGCGGCGCGGCACGCCGGCGGCCCCGGCCCGACCGCCGGTTCGTGGCGGTAGCTCCGGGACGCCTCGACAAGGTCCCGAACGTGGCGTTCGTGCGCGTCGAGGCTCGAACCGACGGCCGGCGGCCGAGCCTCCGGCCGGACCTCCCTCGAGGGTACCTCGCGCGTGTGGTGTCGTAATATAGTCGAGGAAGTCCTACGCGCCAGCCACCGACCGCGCCGCGGTCGGGTCCGCTCCGGGCGTTCCCGCGGGCGATCGAAGGACACGAAGCCCCGTGGGTGCGACCGATGACGAACACGCGGCACGACCTCGGGGATCTCCTCGTCTTTCTCCGCAAGATGCGGGAGACGCCGCCCTACCCCTGGGAGCTCTTCACCCATAACGGCCGCGTCCACCACAATCATCGCTGGTTCGCGCGGCGGGCCAAGAAGGTCCGCGCCGAGGCGACGCGACGCGGGATCACGATCCCCCCCGACTGGAGCGACGCGGATGCCGCCGGCATGTACCCCGTGTTCTGCAGCGCCATCTACGAGGTGCCGGGCTTTGCGCCGTCCGGCCAGGTCGTCGACGTCGGCGCCGGCTACGGCGATTACGCGGTACTGACGGGGCGGCTCGCCGCGGTGCGGGAGGTGGTGGCGCTCGAGCCCACCCCCCATAGCGCCCAGCGGGCCCGCGAGTTCGTCCAGGCGAACGGCGCCCGCGTCCGGCTCGTCGAGGCGGCCGGCGGGGCGAGCCGGGGGCGTCTCAAGCTCGGGGCGGCCGGCGGCGACCAGGCGCTGAGCGTCCTGTCCGACGCGGGCGGGATCGAGGTCCCGGTCGTGGCCGTCGACGAGCTCGAGCTCGGACGGGTCGATTTCCTCAAGATCGACGTCGAGGGCGCAGAGGTCGAGGTGCTCAAGGGATGCGCGAAGACGCTCGCGGACTCGAGGCCGCGCATCGCGATCGAGGTCCACTCGAAGGCGCTCGCCGCCGAGGTCGACGCCCTGCTCCGCGGCGCGGGCTACGCGCTCGCCCACCACGACAAGGGCGTCCGCGCCAGCTGGCCCATGGACCTCGTTCAGAACCGCTTCTACCGGCCCGTCGTCGAAGGCGGGGCGGAACCGCCGCGCCCGGCGTAGAGCTCGGGTCCGCCGAGCCCCGCGCCTACGGGCCGGGCCCGAGAGGGACGCGCACGGCGCCGAGGTCGTGGTCGAGCTCCTCGTCCCGCGAGAGCCCTTGGGCCCCGAGAAAGTCCCTCCAGGCCCGGTTCGCGTGCACGTCATGCGAGGCCAGCACCCCGCCGGGCCGGAGAGCGGGCCAGGCGGTCGTGTACTCCCAGCTCATGGTCGGGTACTGATGGAGGCTGTCGTGGAGGAACAGGCCGAGGGACCGGCCTTTCCCCTCGAGGAGCCCCGGCAGCTTCTCCTGGCTGGTCCCGACGTGAAGGCTCCAGCGGCCCATCAGGCGCTCCGGGACGAGCCATCCGACGTGGCGGCCCTCGAGGCCGGGCTTCCCCTCGCCCGGCCGACGGCCCCTCGCGAAGACATCGATCCCGATCGAGTCGAGGTGTCCGGAGCCGTTACGCTCGAGGGCCTCGAGCAGGAGGCGGGCGCTGTAGCCCGAGGAGATGCCCGTCTCGATGATCCACGCCGGGCGCAGGGTCCGCACGAGCACGTAGAGCAGAGGACCCTGCATGAGGGCGCCGGCGCTCGGCGTCCGGGCGACCTCCCTCCACAGGTTTTCGGCCACGGGCCCGAGCTCTTCGAAGAAGCCGTCGAGCGTGCCCGCGTCGGCGCCCGTGAGCCGGGCGAGCCCGGGCCGGGCCGTTCGGTACATCGGCCTCCAGTCCGCGAAGCGCGGGTTCTGGCCGAACGCCACCTCACGTCGGAGGACCTCCCGGATCCAAACGTACCGCGCCCAGCGGAACGGATGGGACGCGGCATGGGCCCAGCGCCGACGCCAGCGCTCGCTCGAGGACTCGCCGATCGGGCCGAACCCCCTCGGTGCCGCCCCCGAGTCGGCTCGGGCCTTAAGACCACCGGTGCGGGGCGGGACGGGCCGCGACCCGCAAAACGCCTCCGGGGCGCTCCGTTTAATCGCCGCGCGTCTCGGCGCTCCCGGTGGAGGCGATCCGGGCCGAGGGCCTCACGAAGGTCTACCCGCGCGGAGGCACGATCGCCCTCTCCTCCGTCGACCTGTCGATTCCCAGCGGCCGCGTCTTCGGGCTCATCGGGCGGAACGGGGCCGGAAAGACCACGTTCGTCCGGATCGCCGCGACCCAGCTGATGCCGACCTCGGGCACTCTGTACGTCCTCGGGCACGAGGTGCGACACGAGGTCAGCAGCATCCGACTTCGGATCGCCGCCGTCCCGCAGGAGTCCCGACCGCTCTACTTCGTGACGGTCGACGAGCTCGTCTACCTCTACCTCAAGATGCGCGGGGCCGACTCGGTCGAGGCCCGCCGCCGGACGAACGACGTCCTCGAGGAGCTCGGCCTGACGGCGGTCCGGCGCAAGCTCGTGAGCCGGCTCTCGGGAGGCATGCGCCGGCGGGCGATGGTCGCGATGGTGCTCGCCTCCGACGCGGAGGTCGTGTTCCTGGACGAGCCGACGACGGGGCTCGACCCGCTGGCCCGGCGGGAGGTGTGGGCCGCGATCCGGCGCGTCGAGCGGGAGCGACGGACGGTGCTCCTGACGACGCACTACCTGGACGAGGCCGAGGCGCTCTCCAACCGCATCGCCCTGCTCGAGGGCGGTGTCGTGCGGCTCGAGGGGACCCCGGCGGAGCTCCGGGCCCGCGTCCGCCGTCCGTTCCGCGTGACCGTGGCGGGAGGGATGTCCCGCGAGGAGCTCGAGTCGTTCGGCCAGGTGTCGATCGTCGACGGCGGGTTCCTCGTCTTCACGACGGAGCGCGACGCCCGCGAGCTCGCTCTCAAGGGGCTCTCCTCCGGCGCCCACATCTCGATGGCCCCGGTGAGCCTCGAGGACATCTTCCTCCAGGTCGTCGGCCACCGCCTCGAAGAGGACGCCCCGCTCGAGGAGGGGACGACGTGACGGAGCGCCACCGCCTGCGGGCGCTCCTCACGCTGACCTACCTCAACGGCGTGATCCCGATCCGCTCCCAGCCGCTCTACCTGCTCAACATCGTCGCGTCGCCGCTGTCGTTTCTCTTCTTCATCACGATCGCCTCGCGGGGGGCGCTGCTGAACTACGGCCTCGCCGGCGGGATGCTCATGACGATGCTGTCGATCGGCACCTCGCTGCAGACCGACATCT
The DNA here is from genome assembly GCA_027315165.1 of Thermoplasmata archaeon. Classification (GTDB taxonomy): domain Archaea; phylum Thermoplasmatota; class Thermoplasmata; order Lutacidiplasmatales; family UBA184; genus Lutacidiplasma. Next base: position 73,947 of record DAHUYN010000011.1, read on the forward strand.
CCCACTACAAGCAGGATCTCAAGCTCCAGGACGTCGTGATCGCCTCCCCGGTGGAGGCGTGGGTCTACGTCGGCGGGATCGCCCTCTCCGAGCTCGTCTACTCGCTGCCCGCGATCGGCGTCTTCCTCGCGCTCTGGGTGCTCGGGGGCTGGGCGACGATCGTCGGCGCCCTCACTCTCGCGGGCGTGCTCGTCCTCGTCTGGGCGTTCGCCTCGGCGCTCGGCTTCACGCTCGCGACCTACTTCGAGGACGTCCGGGAGACGTTCGTCTTCTCGCCGCTGATCTCGCTCGGCCTCTCCGTCCTGCCCCCGGTCTACTACCCGATCTCGAGCCTCCCGGCGGCGGTCCGGCCCCTCGCCTACCTCTCGCCGACGACCTACGCCGCCGACCTTCTGCACACGACCGTCGGCATCGGCGGGCTCTCGCTCGAGGCCGCCGCGATCGACTGGTCCGTGCTCCTCGGGTTCACGCTCGCGCTCCTCGCGCTGGCGGCGTTCAAGGCTCGATGGCGCGAGCCGTAGCGCGTCACCGGACGACCTCGCACCGCGGTCGCGCCTCCCGTCGCGCAAGTCCTTATGTAGAGGCTCGCTGCTCGCGCGGCTCGCATGCTTCTTTTCGCGGACCCGCGTAGCTTCTCGTCCCCGGAGGAACGGTTCCAGCACTGCACGCTCTGCGGCAAGGACCTCGTGGTCCTGCCCAACGACCGGCGCGGTGGCGCCTGCTTCGATTGCCTCTCGCTCGCGACGACGGAGCCGACGGGCTGCCCCGACTGCGGGTCGCTCCTGGGTCCGGCCGAGCGGGTCGTCGGCTGCCCCCGGTGCGGCTGGGCCGAGCCCCCCTCGTAGTCGCCTCGGCCGCCAAGCTTATCCCTCGCCTCCCGTCCCTTTTTTCCGAGGCGTGCCGAGGTGGCTCAGTCCGGTACGGCGCGAGTCTGGAAAGCTCGTGGCGGAATACGCCTCGGGAGTTCAAAGGCCGCCGGCGGGTCCGTCCGCCCGGCAGGAAATCTCCCCCTCGGCGCTCCTCCTCACGCACGACGCCGATGACCGTTCCCCCGCGCCGGGCGACCCCCGCGCTCCTGCAGGTCGACTCGATCCTGGGCCGGCTCAACGGCGCGGAGGCGCTCGCGGAGACCTGCCGGTTCCTCCGCGCGGAGTTCTCCCAGTACGCGTGGGTCGGCGTCTACCGCCTCGACGGGGCCGAGCTGTCGCTCGCCGCATGGGACGGGGACCGGCCGACGGAACACACGCGCATCCCTCTCGACCGCGGCCTCTGCGGCCGCGCCGTCCGCGAAGGGCGCACGGTCGTCGTCGGTGACGTGCGCGAGAGCCCCGAGTACCTCGCCTGCTTCCTCGAGACGCGGTCGGAGATCGTCGTGCCCGTCCGGGCCCCGGACGGAACGATCCTCGGGGAGATCGATATCGACGGCACCGCGGTCAACGCCTACGACCAGACCGACGAGCGGTTCCTGGTCGAGGTGGCGCGCCGGCTCTCTCCCGCGGTCGCCGGCGCGACGGGGCCCCGGCTGCTGTAAGGTTCCCGGCCATCGTGGCGCGCGCCGCCGCGAGGGCGCCGGCCGCGTCGAACGGCGGGAACCGCCCGGGCGGGACACGGCCCCGGAGGGCGATGGCGGCCGTACGCATGCCGCGGAGCGCCCGGCCGAGCTCGTCGACGATCGGCAGGTCGGCCTCGACCGAGGTCCGAGAGAGCGGGTTCAGGTCGACCGAGATCACCCGCTTGCCGAGCCGTCGGAGCGCGGCGGTCCGGTCCCCGTCCTCGAGAGGGACCAGGCAGACGTCCGCGACCTTGATGCCCCTCGCGTCGACGAGGGCGCGGTCCGAGGGCAGGAAGGGGATCCGCGCCGTCGACCGCACGCCGAGCACCTCTCGCGCGCCGGCGTCGCGCAGCGCGGCGGCGACCGCGCGGGCCCGGGCCGGACTGCGGTGGAAGAGGTTGACCTCGAGGGCGAGCCCCGGAACGGCGCGCGCGAGCGCGACGGCTTGGCGCGCGGCGAGCGCCGCCACGTTCCCGTTGACGCTCAGCACGGGTCGGCGGGCGGCGAGCAGCCAGGCGGCCGCGGCGCGCTCGGCGGCCCGCGCCGAGGGCGTCGTCCGCTCGCCGAGGAAGTAGTCGAACGCCTCCCCGCGGCCCTGCGCGAGGAGCCCCTCGGGGACGACGAGCCCGTCCCGGGCCGCCGCCGCGAGGCGGGCCCTCGTGAGGAGGCTCTCGTACCGTGGGTGGCGGCGCGACAGCCGGGTCATCGACGCCGCGCCTAGGCTCCCGGCGTCCCGGGGGCGGTCGCGTTCGCGGGCCGGCCGGGCGCCGAGGTCTCGGGGTGGTTCCCTTCGAGGGCGCTGACCCGGCCCTCGAGGGGCACGAGGCCCTCTTCGAGGGTGCGCTGGACGACGAGCTTCAGGCTCTCCTCGAGCGCCAGGAGGTCCCTGCCGAGGTCGCTGATCCGTCGCGCGTTCTCGTTGAGGAGGAGCCGGGTCTGCGTCGCCACCCGGTAGATGTCGGCGACGTCCTTGAGCATCTGTCGTGAGCCGACGGCGAACGTCTCGACCGACTCGCCGATCGGCTGCCACTTCTCGTCGAGGGACTGGCGGAGCTGCTGCCCGAGCTGCTCGGCGAGGTGCGCGGTCCCCTGCTCGATCCCCTCTTGGAGACGGTCGTGGACGGTCGTCGCGAGGACGTCGACCCGCTCGCGCAGGTCGGTCGTGCCCGCACCGCTCCGCTCCTCGAGGCGCCCGAGCCGGTCCTCGAGCGACTGGAGCCTCGCCAGCAGGTTCGCGTAGGCGGTCCCGATGAGCGTGTCGACGTGCTGCTGCCCGGACTCCTGCGCGCGCAGGAGCAGGTGGAGCACCCAGTGCTCCCGCCCCTTCGTCTCGGCGATCGGGCTCCGGTCGAGGCGGTCCCGGGCGTCCCGATTGTCGAGGAGCTGCTGCAGCTCTTTGAGGACCTCGACGCGGGCGGTCGCCGGCGCCGGGCGTCCGCTCATGCTTCCGGCATGGGCGCCGAGCCTACTTTATACGTTCCGGGCGGAGCCTCGCGTCGACCGGGACCTCACGACCCCACGCGACGCCGTCCGGTGCGACCCGGAGCGTGTGGGCGCTGATCCGAACCCCGGCCCCGAGCGCCTCGTCGAACGCCGCCCCCAGCTCGGGGTCGAGCGCGCGGTTCGGGGCGAACCGGCGGACGTCGTCGCGCTGGACCGCGAAGAGGACGCGGCAGGTGAGGCCGCGGCGCTGGGCCGCCGCGAGCGTCCGCAGGTGCGCGGCCCCCCGGCGCGTGGGGGCGTCGGGGAAGAGAGCCGTCTCGCCGACCCGGAGGTTCGAGCTCTTCACTTCGAGGAGGTGGCTCCAGTCGCTCCGCGGCCCCGCCCGGAGCCCGAAGTCGAAGCGGTGGCCGCCGTACGGCACCTCGGCGCGCCATGGGCCGCGCGCGACGCCAGCGGGGGGCCGCCGTCGCAGGACCTCCCCGACGAGGCGGTTGGCGAGGCCCGCGTCGACCGAGACGAGGCTCCTCCCGTGCCGGACCACCACGAGGTCCCACAAGGTGCGGCGGCCCGGTGCGTCCACCGGGACGACGAAGCCCCGCGTCTCTCCCTCGACGAGCAGTTCCTCCATGCGTCCGGGATTCGGAACGTGGGCGAGGAACGGCGGGCCTCGGGGCCCCTGCACACGGGCGAGGAACCGGTTCGGCCGGGCGAGGAACCGGACGGCCCGCGCGCGTCCGGGGTAGCGGACCTCGGTCGGCACGGCCTAGTAGGCGTCGAACCCGGGCCCGAGGAGCTCGCGTGCGACGATCAGCCGCCGGATCTCCGACGTGCCGGCCCCGATCTCAAGGAGCTTCGCGTCGCGGGCGAGCCTCTCGAGGGGCAGGTCCCGCATGTAGCCGTAGCCGCCGAGGACCTGGATCGCGTCGAGCGCCGTCTGCGTCGAGGCCTCGGAGGCGAAGGTGAGCGCGGTCGCGCTCGCGCGGGCGCTGCGCGTGTTCTCGGCGACGGCGAGCAGCGCGCGGTACATCAGCAGGCGCGACGCCTCGAGCCGCGCCTCCATGTTCGCGAGCTTCTCCTGGATGAGCTCGAACCGGCCGATCTTCCGGCCGAACTGTTCGCGCTCGCGCGCGTAGTCGAGCGCCCGCTCGAGGCACTCTTCCATGATCCCCACCGGGATCGCCGCGAGGACCGCCCGCTCGACGTTGAGCCCGCTCATCATCACCGCGACGCCGTGGTTCTCGGTTCCGACGAGGTGGTCGGCCGGGACCTCGACGTCGTGGAACGAGAGCTCCCCCGTCGGCGACCCGCGCATCCCCATCTTGTCGAGGCTCCGGGAGACGGAGAACCCCGGGCTCTTGGCCGGGACCACGAACGCCGAGACGCCGTGGGCTCCGGCCCCCGGGTCGGTCTTCGCGTAGACGAGCAGGGTATCGGCGACGGGTCCGTTCGTGATGAACTGCTTGGTCCCGTTGAGAACGTAGGTGCCGCCATGCCGTTCGGCCCGGGTCGCGATCGAGACGGCGTCGGACCCGGCGCCGGGCTCGGTGAGCGCGAGCGCACCGACGGCGGCCCCGCGCGCGAGGTCGGGGAGGTAGCGCTCGCGGAGCCCCTCCGATGCGTTCCGGCAGAGGTTGTCCGCGCAGAGGTTCGAGTGCGCCCCGACGGAGAGGGCGAGCGCCGGGCTCACGCGAGCGATCTCCTCGAGGACGACGGCCTGCGCGAGATAGGACTGGCCGAGCCCCCCGTAGTTCTCGGGGAGCGTGACCCCGAGGAACCCGTGCTCGCCGAGCCGGTGGAACAGGTCGCGGGGGAAGTAGTCCTCGCGGTCCATCCGGTCCGCCACCGGAGCCAGCTCCTTTCGAACGAACTGCCGGGTCCCCTCCTGGAGGGCCGTCTCCGCGGCAGGCAGCGAGAGGTCCATGTCCGTCGCAGCGCGCTCGCGGGATAACCGTTTAGGGGACGGGGCGGCCGACGGCGAGGAGCCGCGCGCGGGCCCTCGAGGCGCAGAGAGATAGGTTAAGAGAGAGCAATCTACTCGGAGCGTCCCCGATGCGCATCGCTCGAGCCCTCCCGGTCCTTCTGGCGGTCCTGATGGCGCTGCTGGCCGCCATCCCGACGGGTGCCAGCGCCGGTCCGACCGCGACGGCGTCGACGCCCCTGACACACGCCCCGCGAGGGGCCGGGGTCGCCGGCCCCCACGTGAGAGCCCCGACGTCGGCGCCGACCCTCGCCGAGGGGTGGACCGACCTCGGGCGCAGCGTCGGAACCCCTCCGCCCGCCCGATCCTTCGCCTCGGTCACGTACGACGCGGCGGACGGCTACACGCTCCTGTTCGGGGGGTTCAACGTCTCGACGGGCAACCCGTACGCGGACACGTGGATCCTCAAGAGCGGGCAGTGGAGCGAGCTCTCCCCGACGGTCTCTCCGCCGGCGCGGCGCGGTGGCGCGATCGCCTACGACGCGCGCGACGGCTACGTCGTTCTGTTCGGCGGGGACCAGAGCGGGTCGATGCTGAGCGACACGTGGAAGTTCTCGGCCGGCACGTGGACCGACCTTACCCCGACGACCCTCAACAGCACGAACAGCCCTTCGGCTCGTTTCGTCGCGACGATGACCTACGATGCGAAGGACGGCTACCTCCTGCTCTTCGGGGGTTGCGTCTACGTCGGCTGCCTCTCGCAGGACGGCGACACCTGGCGATTCTCCGGGGGGGCGTGGCAGCCGGTGTCGACGACGACGGCCCCGTCCCCTCGAGGGGGGGCGGCGCTCGTCTGGGACCCGGCGCTCCCCGGCGTGCTGCTCTACGGGGGATCGACCTCGTCCTCGTCCCACTCCGGAGAGACGTGGGCGTACCTCGGCGGCAACTGGTCGAAGCTCTCGGTCGCTGGACCCGGGAACCGCTCGGACGCGCTCGCGTCGTACGACGTCGCCGACCGATTGGTCGTCCTGTTCGGCGGCCTGCTCGACTACGCGAGCGGCGGGTCGAACCGGCCGGTCGCGGACACGTGGATCTTCGCCGGCGGCGCGTGGGCGAACGTCACGAACCGCTCCCTCTCCGCCCCCGGCCCGCGCTGGACGCTCGAGGACGAGTCCGGGACCTACGACCCGGGGCTCGGCGGCGTCGTGCTGTTCGGGGGCCGTGACGATCTCGGCGTCGATCACAACGGCACCTGGGTCTTCGCGACGCCGCTGACGCTCGGCCTGACCGCGAGCGCCCCGACGGTCCGCCAGAGCGAGGGGGTCCGGTTCAACACGAGCCTCCGCGGCGGGTCGTTCGCCTACCAGCTGTCGTTCTCGGGCTTCCCCTCGGCCTGCCAGCCGCGCACGCCGTCGTTCGTCTGCGCGTTCAATGTCTCCGGCAACTACACCCTCAGCGCGACCGTGGTCGACTCGGCCGGCGTCGCGGTCAACGCGAGCGTCGCCCTCTCCGTGACGGCCCGCTTCGAGGTCGTGCCCGCCGTCAACCGGACCTCGGGGACGGTGCCGCTCGCCGTCACGTTCTCCGAGACGCTGCTCAACGCCGCCTCGCCGCTGCGCTACAACTGGTCGTTCGGGGACGGCACTCCGAACGGCACGACGGCCGTCGTCAGCCACACCTACCTCGCCACGGGGAGCTTCGCCCCGCAGCTCGAAGTCACCGACGCCCTCGGAGGCGAGGTGGTCGCGTCGGCGCCGACCGTGACCGCCTACACGCCGCTCGCGCTCGCGCTCACGGCGAACGTGTCGCACGGAACCGTGCCGCTCGCCGTCTCGTTCAACGCGACCGTCTTCGGCGGCGTCAGTCCGATCGTCTACGCCTGGTCGTTCGGGGACGGCTCGGCGGGGAGCACCGGCGCGGGAGAGACCCGGGTCGCCCACCTCTATGCGCTGGCCGGGAGTTACACCGCGACGGTCTCCGCGACCGACTCCGCGGGGGGCTTTGGGACCGCGTCGATCGCCGTCGTCGTCGCGACGCCTCTCCGCGTGACCGTCTCCCCCTCGAGCCCCCGTGGCGTCGCGCCCCTCAACGTCACGCTCTCGGCGAGCGCCTCCGGCGGGCTGGCCCCGTTCTCCTTCTCGTGGACGTTCGGGGATTCCGCGACCGGGACGGGCGCGACGACGTCCCATCTCTACCCATCGGCCGGCAGCTACACGTCCGTGGTCGTCGTCACCGACGCCGTCGGCCAGTCCGTCTCGGCGTCGGTCACGGTCGACGTCGCGCCGGCCTTCTCCGTCGCGCTCGTCGCCACGCCGGCGAGCGTCGCTCGGGGCGGGACGCTCACGCTCGCGGCCACAACGACCTGGAACGGGTCGACGTACTGCTCGAGCTGCTTCGCGTTCGCCTGGTCGGGGCTCCCTCTAGGCTGCGCGACCGCGAACGCCTCGACGCTCCGCTGCTCTCCCTCGGCCACCGGGACCTACGGCGTCGAGGTCGTGGTCGGAGACGGCTTCGAGAACGTGACCGCCCTCACGACCGTCACGGTCACAATCCCGCCCCTCTGGTCCGGACTGTTCTCGGGCGGAGCGAGCTCGCCGTTCGTCCTCGGCCTCCTCGTCGGGATCGCCGTCGTCGTCGTCGCACTCGCCGTCTGGCGGAGACGCGCGCGGCGGGCGCCTACGCCGCCCGCCCCCTCCGGCGTCCCGGGACCGAGCGCTCCGGGCGCTCCGGCTCCCGCCTCCCCCGCTCGCGGTGAGAGAACGGGGGGCGCGCGTTAAGCCGAGGAGCCCTTGCTCCCGACCGTGTCCGGGGCACGCCCCCTCCCACGGAGGCGGCCGCGAGAGCGCGGGGGCTCGGCCCATCGGCTCCTCGGCGCCGTTCTCGCGCTCGCGGTAGCGGCGGTCCTCCTCTCTCCGAGCGCTCCACCGCCGGCCCGGCTGCACCCCTCCGCCGCGACCTCGAGCTCCGCGATCTCCCCTCCGCCGGGGCTCGCGCGAGCCCAGGACGCCGCCCGCCCGGTCGGGGCGGTCCGGTCGACGAGCGTGAGCCGGATCGGGGCGAGCGGCCTCTGGACGAGCGACGGACCGCTTGCGATGTCGTGCCGGAGCAGCTTCGCGGCCGCCGGCGACCCGGCCACGGGGGGGGCGGTCGTCTTCGGCGGGCTCGGCGAGTGCCCGACGAGCCTCTCTTCGACCCTCGGGGATACCTGGGTCTACGCGAACGGCTCGTGGGCCAACCGGACCGGCTCCCTCAACGCCTCACCGTCGGGGCGGTTCTTCGCCCAGATGGCCTACGACCCGAGCGAGAGCGCCTACCTCCTGTTCGGCGGGATGAACTCCTCCGGCGTCGAGCCGGCCGGAGCGTGGACGTTCAACGCCACGGGCTGGGCGCCGGTGCCGGGCTCCGGTCAGCCTCCCGCTCGGATCCAGGCCGGGCTCGCCTACGACCCGAGCGGCGGTGAGGTGGTCCTCTTCGGGGGAAGCCCGAGCGAGGGCGCCGCCGCGTACGACGACGACACCTGGGCCTACTCCGGCGGCCACTGGACCCAGCTCACGCCCGCTCTCTCGCCGCCGGCACGACGTGACCCGACGATGGTCACCGACCCGGCGCTGGGCGGCGTGCTCCTCTTCGGCGGCGTCACCCCGAACGGCACCGCCTTGGGGGACGCCTGGCTGTTCCGCGGCGGCGGCTGGACGCCGCTCGCCCTGCCGGCGCCCTCTCCGCGATGGGATGCCTCCGCCACCTACGACCCGAGCCTCGGCTCCGTCGTGCTGTTCGGCGGCTGCACGGCCCTGGGCTGCGGCCAGTCCGATTCGGATACCTGGCTGCTCAACGCCACCGGCTGGACCTCGGTGACGACCTGGGTCGGCCCGCCCCCGCCGTCCCGTGGCTCCGCCGGGATGTTCTTCGTCCCGACGTCGAGCACGGTCCTCCTCGTCGACGGCGCGGGGACGACGGCCCGGTTGAACGACTCCTGGACGCTCGGCCCGCTGCTCGTCGTCGCCGCGAACGCTTCCCTCGGCCCCTACGACGCGGGGCAGACCCTCTCGGGCTCCCTCGGCGTCGTGATAGGGGATGCGCCGGTCTCGGGTACGATCACGGGGCTGACGGGCTGCACCGCCGCGGTCCCCGGGGCGTTCTCCTGCCCGCTCGCCGCGCCGGGATCTTACCCGCTCGGCGTCTCCTTCCTCGCGTCGGACGGCGCGTTCGTCGGCCTGCCGCTCGGGACGGTCAACGTCTCCGCGGCGCTCCGCCTCACTCTCACGAGCTCGCCGTCGTCGGGCCAGGTCCCGCTCGACGCGCAGCTGCGGGCCAGCCTCACGGGAGGTTCCCCGCCGTACGTCTACACCTGGACGACGCCGACCGGCGCGACGAGCGCGACCGGCAACGTGAGCGTGTCGATCGCGCTGCCGGGGTCCTACCAGGCGACGGTCGCCGTCGTCGATGCCAGCGGTGCGGCCGCGAACGCGACGACGGCGCTCCTCGCGGTCCCCGATCTCTTGGTCCGCCTGCTCGGTTCGCTCACCCACGAGACCTGCGTCGGCGCGATCGGGCAGGCGACCTTCGTCGTGACCGCGAACGTCTCGGGCGGGCTCGGCCCCTTCTCGTACGACTGGTCGGGGGGCGGGACCGCGACCACGGAGGGGCTCACTCTCGCCGCCGGGAGCTCGAAGAACGTCTCGGTGGGCGTCACCGACTCGGTCGGTGACAGCGCCATCGCGAGCACGAACCTGACGGCCCCGGGGGTCGACTGCTCGACGCACCTACCCGGCGGAGCCTTCGGCGGCCCCGGGCTCGTCCTGCCGCTCCTGCTCGTCGCCGCGGTCGTGGTCCTCGTGGCCGTGGCCGCGCTTCTCCTCCTCCGGCGCCGCCGTCACGGCGTCGGGCCGGCCCCGAGCGCTCGCCCGCCCTCGCCGGACGGGCCGGCTCCCGCGTCGGGCGTCCCGGAGCCGACCGCCGGATCGGGACCGTCACCGCTCCCGGCCGCCCCCGTCGCTCTGATGCCGGCGGCGGCGACCGCCGCCGCGCCCCTCCCCGAAGCGCCCCGACCGCCCGCGGGGTCCCCTCGCCCCATGGCACCGTCGATCGCGGAGCAGGTGCTCGACCACCTCTACCGGCAGGGCCGCCTAGGGCCGGACGAGACGGCCCCGCTCGCGTTCACCCAGGAAGGGATCGCGCGAGGGATCGGAAGGGAGCAGAACGTCTTCGCCAAGACGCTCGCCCGGCTCGAGGCCGCCGGTCTGCTCGTTGCGGACGTCCGCCACGTGCAGGGCTCCGCGCGGCGGCGAAAGGTCTACCGCCTGACGCCGAAGGGCGAGCAGAGCGCGACGGCCGCGCGCGCCTCGACGACCCGGCCCCAGCCCCCCGCAGCGCCGCCCGGCTGACGCGGCGGCCTCGTACGGCGCCGTACCAGGCCGTCGGAGCCGTACCGTCGCCCACGGTTTATAAGTCGAAGAGACGCCATAGAGTACGATGTACGACGCCCTCGCCGCGCCGGCTGGCGCGGGACTCCCCCTCGTTGACCCGTTCCCGACCCCTGACGCCTCCCCGTCGTCCCCCGTTCGGGGAACGACGGGCGGCTCGACGAGGCGCCGCGGCTCGCCGACCCTGGCCGTTGTCGTCGCGCTGCTCGTTGCGCTGCCCACCGGCTTCTTCCTGATCGGACCGCTCCCGGCCGGGTCGAACGGACCGGCGGGAGCGTCGCCGACCTCGGTCGCGGCCTCGGCCGTTGCCGACGCGGTCGCGTCGCTCGCCCAGGGGCTGGGTCCGGCCTCTCGTGCACCCGTCACCTGCCAGAATCTCGTGACCCAGGCGTCCTGCTCGGCGGACGCGCCCTCGACGCTCGCGCCCGGCCTCCCCGCCTCAACGCCGACCCCGGGAACCGGATGGGCCAACCTCACGAACCTCACGGCGGCGACCCCCTCGTGCCGCAGCAGCCTCGGCCTCACCTACGACGCCGCGGGAGGCTACGTGCTGCTGTTCGACGGGCTGGCGGGCTGTGGGTCGCAGGGCGCGGTGCACGACGACACGTGGATGTTCACGGGCGGCGTGTGGACGAACCTGACGGCGAACCTCAGCCAGATGCCGTCGCCGCGGAGCCAGTTCCAGCTGACGTACGACCCGGTGGACCGCTACGTGGTGCTGTTCGGCGGGGCCTCGGCCTCGGACGGAGCGATCCTCGGCGATACGTGGGTCTTCTCCGGCGGCAACTGGACGCAACTGTCGCCGACGACATCGCCGTCGGCCCGGTTCCAGTACAGCGAGACGTGGGACGGGGCGGACGGGGTGGTCCTGCTCTA
>DAHUYN010000012.1 GCA_027315165.1 Thermoplasmata archaeon
GACCCGCAGCGAGACGTCGGTGAGGGCGTGGAACCGCCCCGCCCCGACCACGTAGTCGATGCTGAGGTGCTCGACGTCGAGGACCGGTTCGCCCACGGCTCACTCCTCGGCCCGGCGGACGAGCATCGCGGAGCCCGCCTCGGCCTGGGCGCGCCGGCTCCGCGGGTCGAGGATGTCCCGCAGGCCATCGCCGAGAAGGCTGAACGCGAGCACCGTGACGAAGATCGCGAGGCCCGGCGCGAGGACGGTCCAGGGGTACGTCGAGAGGTACGACTGGTAGAACTCGATCATGCTGCCCCACTCCGGCGTGGCCGAGGGGTAGGGCAGGACCTGGACCACGTAGAAGATCGTCGAGATGACCACGATGACCGTGCCGACGTCCATCGTGAAGTAGACGACCAGCGGCTCGAGGACGTTGCGAAGGACGTGGCGGAGGAGGATCCGGCCCTCGCGCACCCCGGCGGCTCGCGCCGCCATGACGTACGGCTGGTGCTTCACCGACAGGACCTCGCCGCGCGCGAGGCGGACGTAGTACGGCCACCACGTCACGAGCACGGCCACGATCGCGCCGTCGACGGTCCGTCCGATCGACGCGGCGATCGCGAGCGCGAGGACGAGGCTCGGGAACGACAGGAAGATGTCGGCGAGCCGCATGATCGTCACGGAGACGGCGCCCCCGAGCGTCCCGGGACGGTCCCAGTAGCCGGCGACGAGCCCGAGCGCCCCGCCGGCGACGAGCGAGATGCCGGCGACGGAGAACCCGATCGCGAGGTCGATCGGGAGCGCCGCGACGACGTTCGAGTAGATGTCGCGGCCGAGCTCGTCCGTGCCGAGCGGGTGGGCCCACGACGGCGCCTGGTGGTACGCGGTCGACAGCTGGTTGGGCGGGTAGAGGAGGACGAGTCCGGGCGCCACCACCGCGAGGAGCGCCATCACCGCGATCACCACGACCAGGGCGAACCCGACGAACGAGAGCGGGTTCGCCCAGAGGATCCGCAGGAACGAGACGACGCCCCGACGTACCTTGTCCGCCGTCGCGGCCGCGGCTTCCGCGCGGGCGGAGCGGCGAGCCGGCGGGAGAGCGCCGGGGTAGGGTTCCCGGGCGTCCGCGTCCTCGACCGGGGCGGCGGGCGGCGGGGGTCGGCCGGATCCCGCCATCTAGCGCCACTCCACGCGAGGGTCGAGGACCCCGTAGAGGATGTCGGCGATCATGTTCGCGATCACGACCCCGATCGCGAAGACGATCACGACCCCGATCGTCCCGGAGAAGTTGTAGCTCGTGATCGCGCTGAACGCGTAGGAGCCGATCCCCGGCCACGCGAAGACCTCCTCGACGACCACCGTGCCCGAAAGGAGACCGCCCGCCGTGACCCCGAGGACCGTGATCGTCGAGATGAGGGCGTTCCGGAGCGCGTGCTTGTAGAGGACGACGAACTCGGAGAGGCCCTTCATTCGCGCGGAGTTCACGAAGTCGAGCGGGAGGACCTCGAGCATCGAGCTCCGGGTCATCCTCGTCGCGATCCCCATGTTGATGAACGCGAGGAGGGTCGCGGGCAGGAACAGGTGCGCGACGGCGTCGTAGAGGAACGGGACGTTCCCGGCGAGGAGGGCGTCGAGGACGGAGAAGTGCGTGTACTGCGGGAACGGCGGGGGGGCGCTGTACATCCCCGAGGTCGGGAGGCCGAGGATCGGGGCCAGGAGGATCGCCGCCACGACGGCCCCGAGGTAGGTCGGCGTCGCCCAGCCGCTCAGATAGAAGATCCGCACGAGGTGGTCGGCCCAGCGGCCCGAGTGGCGGGCCGCGATCACGCCGAGCGGGATCCCGACGACGACCATCAGGAACAGGGCCGCGAGCACGAGCTCGAGCGTCGCGGGGACCGCCGCCGCGATCACGGGGAGCACGGCCGTCCCCTGGGCCGAGGCGCCCCAGTTCCCCTCGAGGAGGTTGACGAAGTACCGCCAGAACTGGACGTAGAGCGGCTGGTCGAGCGCGAAGTTGCGCATGCACGCCTGGAGCGTCGAGCGGCTCGCGTGCGGGTACCAGACGACGCAGGGGTTCGTGACCGCGACGTGCGTGAAGAAGAAGGTGATGACGACGACGCCGAACAGGACGGGGATCAGCAGAAGGAGGCGCTTGGCGATGAAGACGAGGAGGTCGGTCGGGCTCCGTCCCACCGCCTCATCCCCCCGCCAAAGGTTCGCGCGGGTCTCCGCCGGCGCGGCGCACGGGCTCCCGAGGGGGCGACCCTACTTGTACGTTGGCTCTCTCGTGGGCGCACCAGCGCCTAGACGTAGTAGTCCCTGGGCAGGTCGCGGAGCTCGTGGAACGTCTCGTGGATGACCTCGAGGAACCTGTCGACGTCCTTCTCGGTGTGCGCCGACGAGAAGGTGAGGCGCTCGTAGTTGTCGGGGTGGATGTAGATGCCCTTGTCGAGCAAGAGCTGGTGGTGGCGGAGGTACAGGTTCCAGTCGATCTGGAGCGACTCCCGATAGTTCGAGATCTTCTTGCGGCGCGTGAAGAAGAACTGGAGCATCCCGTTGACGGACTGGACGAGGACGTTCAGCTTCGCGTCCCGCCCCGCGGCCTCGATCCCCTTCTCCATCCGGGTCGTGAGCCGCGCGAACCGGTCGTAGAGCTCCTCGCCGCCGCGTGTGAGGATCTTCAGGTTCGCGAGCGAGCCCGCGAGCGAGAGGTTGTTCGCGAAGTAGGTCCCGCCGAAGCTGATCCGCCCGGGGGCGATCATCTCCATGAACTCCGCCTTCCCCGAGACGGCCGAGATCGGCACGCCGCCGCCGAGCGCCTTCGCCCAGCAGGAGAGGTCGGGCTCGACGTTGTAGAGCTGCTGGGCGCCGCCCGGGGCGATGCGGAAGCCGGTGAACACCTCGTCGAAGATGAGGAGCAGGTCGTTCTCTCGCGTGATCTCCCGGACCCGCTTGAGGTACTCCGGCGCCGGCGCGATGATCCCGGCGTTGGCCATCACCGGCTCCATGATGACGGCGGCGAGGCGGTCGCGATAGCGCTTGACCATGCGCTCGAGGGCCGGGATCGAGTTGTACGGCGAGACCATCACGTAGTCGGTCACGCCCGGGGGGATCCCCGCCGAGTTCGGCAGCGGCCTCGGGTACTCGTCGAGGCCGGCGACGATCGGCGGCGCCTCCGCGCTGATCAGCGCGTAGTCGTGCTGGCCGTGGTAGTGGCCCTCGAACTTGAGCAGGCCGTCCTTCCCCGTCACGGCGCGCGCGATGCGGATCGCGTTCATCGTCGCGTCGGAGCCGTTCGAGCAGAACGCGACGCGCTCCGCGTTCGGAACGAGGCGCTGGAACGCTTTGGCGACCTCGATCTCGAGCTCCGTCGGGGAGGCGAAGTGGAAGCCGAGCTCGGCCTGCTGCGCGAGCGCCCGGACCATCTCGGGGTGCGCGTGGCCGTTGATGAGGCAGCCGTAGGCCAGGTTGAAGTCGAGGTACTCGTTCCCGTCCTCGTCCCAGATCCTCGCCCCCTTCCCCCTCGCGATGAACGGCGGGACCGGGTCGTAGCTCGCGACCCGGATGAGGGAGCTCGTCGAGTTCGGGATGTGCTTCTTTCCCTCCTCGAAGAGCTTGGCGCTCTTCCTGAGCTTCGGGACGAGCCTGGCGATCGGGATCGGCAGCGGCAGGGGCGTCTCCGCCTCCGGCTCCGCCTTCTCCGCCGCCTTCTCCGAACTCTTCTCGGACGGCCGGTCGGCCCCCTTCTCCGACGGACGCTCCTCGGCCCGCTCCGGGCTCTTCTCGGGCTTGTCCGAAGGGTGCTCGGGAGACTTCTCCGAGCTCTTCTCGGGTCCGCGGCCCCCGTCCGGGGCCGAGGGACGGACCTCGGCGCTCGGGGTCGCGTCGGCCCAGAGCGCCGGACCCCCCCGGCCCGGAGCCTCGGTCAGCGCGGGATCCGAAGGAAGAAGGCGAGGCGCGACCGCGTCGGGTTCGCTCGCGCTCGTGACCGCGGTTTCCCTCGCCCCCATCGAGTACACATCCTAAGCGCTTTGCCCAGCCGGAGGAGCCTATATATAATTGGCGAGTGACGATATCGCGGAATTGATTTGATACAATCTACACGCAATCGAATATACAGTAAAGGTATCGGCTCATAGAGGCCGAATCAGGTAGTGTTTCGGCCTACATGCGCTTCGGATTGGCACGAAATCACGCTTTTCCGAACGGATTCTTGTGGGGGTCGACCCGGGGGAGCGGCGGCTCGAGGGGGACGATCGTCGTCGCGATCCCCCGCGCGGCGAGCTCGGCCCGGAACGGAGCCGCCGGGATCGCCACCTCGGGCGGCACGACACCGGTGGCTCGGACGGCTCCGCCGACGAGCATCTCGGCGCCGACCGAGCCGCCGATCCCGACCGCGTACTCCGTCGCCGAGAGCCCCCAGTCGGGGCGCGGGGGGAACCGGCCGAGCGCATGGCGGGTCTCGGGCCGTCCGTTGACGACACCGCGGACCTCGATGTCCATCACCTCCCAGTCGTTCGGCGTGACGCCCTTGGGGATGCCGAGCAGTCCCTCGCGCTTGAGGAGGGCGAGCGTGAACTCTCTCGGGACCACCGGGCCCGCCCGGAGCGGGACGGGGCGGTCCGACGCGAGTCCGAGGAGCGCCATCGTGCGGAGGACCTCGATCCCGGGGCCGCCCTCCTTCCACTCGACGTGGGCCACGTGCCCGGCGGCGAGCGTGTGGGGGAGCGTCGCCGGCTCGGAGTGGAGGGTCCGGTAGACCCGCGTCCGGCCGACGGGCTCGGGGAAGTCGTACTCCTCGGCCCCGCTCATCGCGGGCGCCTCGACGTAGGCCCCGTCGTGCCAGATCATCGCCGGCAGGACCATCTCGTCGAGGAACGTCGACGGCGACCAGGTGAACAGGACCTCGGGCCCGTTCTCGGTGAAATCCCGCCAGCCGTCCCGGATGATGATCGCCTCGACCTTCTCCATCCCCTCGACGGCCTGCGCCGCCAGGACGTTCGAGACGCCGGGGACCTGTCCCAACCCGGGGATCGCGACCAGGCCCGCGTCGCGGAACCGGGCGTTCCACTCGAGCTGGCGGCGGGTCATGTGGAAGAGGCCGCCGAAGTCGAGGTAGGGGACGTTCGCCGCGAGGCACCCGGCCATCACGTCGAGGTTGAACTGGTACTGCACGGCGTTGACGCAGACGTCGGCGCCCGAGAGCGCGTGCCCGAGCGAGGCCGGGTCACGGACGTCGACACGGAGCGCCTGCGCGGTCGGACCCGCCGCCTTCGCCGCCGACTCGGCGAGCGGGACGTCGAGGTCCCCGACGACGACGTGCTCGAACCGCCCGCCTCGAACGAGGTCGCGGACGCTGCACCGGCCGGTGAGCCCCCCGCCCCCGAGCACGACCGCCTTCATCGAGCGGGCGAGACGCTAGCGCTATGGAACCTTTGGGGGCCCCCGGGGAGGGCCCCGATCCTGCCGGCGCAAGCCTAAGGCGTGGGGTGCGGTCGGGGAAGGGATGCGTACGGCCCGGCTCCGTGGCGACCTCTCGCTGCTGCGGCAGGGTGTCGACGTCGCGATCGGCTTCGGGGTCCGGTCGCTGGGTGGCCTCGTCTCCGTCGCGGAGCTCCTCGAGTCCTCCGTCTACGAACGCGGGTCGCTCACCGCGACGCCGTCGGGCTTCTCGTTCACCTTCCTCAACCCTCCGCTCCGCATGGGGGCGTTCTCCGCGCTGCGCCTGTCGTGGAACGGCGCTCGGGTCCCGCCCGAGGACGCGCAGGTCCGTACGACCGGGTCGGCGCAGCCGAGGAGCTTCGCCTCGGTGGACCGGGCCCACCCGGTCGTCCTGCCGGTCGGCGCCCGCACGCACTTCGAGGTCCACCTCCCGCGGGCGGAGCCCGGGACGCAACGGGTCCGCCTCGAGCTCGAGAGCGTCGCGATCCCGCCCCTCGTGTGGTTCGAGTTCGCCGAGGTCGCCCGGAGCCCCGGGGCGGCGCCGTGACCGACGACCCGGACCCGCTCTGGGTCGAGGAGTTGACGGCGGCCGACCCGGCCCGTCCCCTCCTCTCGACGGGCGGTGCGGCGGCGGTCGTCCTCTCGGCCGGAGGCGATGTGGCTCTCACGCGGGAGACCCGTGGCGGTGACCTCGAGTGGGGAGGCGTCTACGCGCAGGGCATCCGCCTCACCGGCCCCTGGAGGCTCGAGGGGCTCGTCGACGGCACTCGCTTCGGGTTGCCCGGAACGCTCGAGCGCCAGACCGTTCGACGCTCCCGGATCACGAGTCGGCACCGCTGGGGGCCCGTCACCGTCCTCGAGGAGCTTTTCGCGCTTCCGAGCGCCCCCGGGGCCGTCCGACGGCTCGTCGTCGACACCGAGCGACCGGTGCGCCTCTCCCTGCTCTCGTCGTGGAGTCCGTTCCTGGCCCCGGTGCTCGTCGAGGGCGTGAAGCCGTACGACTACGAGCTCGGCGACGAGGGCGGGACGGTCGTCGCGCGGTCCCACGGGCACGCCGTCGCGGTCGACGTCCTTCCGGCGCCGGTCTCGTGGGAGGTCGACGGTCGGCCGTGGGACCTCTCCTCGATGCGGGGGGAGATCGGGACCGTTCGCAGCCGCCTCGAAGCGGACCTCGTCCCCGGGACACCTGTGACCTTCGGCTTCGCGGTCTGGGGAGGGCTCTCGAGCACGCTCGAACGGCACCGGGGGCTCGGGCGTCGGGTGCTCGCGGGGGACCCGGAGGGCCAGGGCGCCGAGGCGGACCGCACCTGGCGGTCCTGGATCGACCGGACCCCGGCGCTGTCGCTGCCGGACGACCCCGATCTCGAGCGCGCCTACGGGCTCGCGCGGGGCGCCCTCCGGGCGCTCTACACCGAGCCCGAGCCCGGACTTCGGGGACTCGTTGCCGGCTATCCCTGGTACTCCGCGCTCTGGTGCCGCGACGTCGCCTGGATGCTCCCGGCGGTGCTGTGGCTCGGTGACCACGCGTGGGCCCGAGAGACGATCGCGACCGTCCTCGGGTTCCAGGCGAACGCGCACATCCCCCTGCTCGGGGCGGAGCCGGGAGAGCTGCCGATGCAGCTCTCGCCCGGCCCCGTCTTCCTCTTCGGCACCTCCGACACGACGCTCTACTACCCGGCGCTCGTGGCGAGGCTCTTGGCCCACTCGGGCCGGAGCGACCTGGTCGGCGCCTGGTGGCCCCACCTCGAGGGGGTCCTCGCCTGGGCGCGTGCGCGGACCGACCCGACGACCGGGCTCCTCCGCCACGGAGGCGAGGCGGAGGAGATCCAGGAGGCGAGCGCCGCGATCGGCCGGGTCCACTACGGGTTCGACGCCGTCGACACGACCATCTGGGACTCGACGGACCGGCGGGCCCATGCGATCGACGTCCAGGTGCTCCATGTCTCGGCGCTCCGGGCCCTCGTCGCCCTCGGCGCCGTCGCCGGCGGACGCCGGGAGGTGCCGTCGAGCGAGGAGGTCGAGAGGGCCGCCGCGGCCGTCCGCTCCCGCTACCTGTGGCCGGAGGAGGGCTACCTGGCCGATTCGATCGCCCGCGACGGCCGCCAGGTACGGCGGCTCCGCCCGAACGCGCTTCGGGCGGTCAGCGAGGGACTCCTCGAGGCCGAGACGGCCCGGAGATCCGTCGCCCGGGCCCTCCGGCCGGACCTTCTGACGGAGCGGGGGATGCGGACGCTCTCGAACCTCGACCCGGGCTACGACCCTCGTGCCTACCACGACGGTCAGGTCTGGCCGATCGCGACGGTCTGGGCGGCCGAGGCGGCGTACGCCGTCGGGGACGCTGACGCGGGCTACAACGGCCTTCGGCGGGCGGCCTCGAGCCTTCTCGAGGAGGGCGGGATGGCGAACGAGTGCTACGACGGCGACCGCGGCACCCCGTTCGACTCCTGCTTCCTGCTCGGCTTCAGTGTCGCCCCGTTCCTCACCGTCCTGTTCGAGCGGCTCTGGGGGCTCGGCGTCGACGCGCTGTCGCGCCGCCTCTCGGTACGTCCCGCGTTCCCCCAACGCTGGAGGTCGGCAGCGCTCTCGAACCTCGCGGTCGGGGACGGCCACGTGGACCTCACCTGGACCCCGGAGCGGCTCACCGTGGCCTGGAGCGGGCCGGGCCCGCTCACCGTCGACGCGGGCGGGCCCTCGCGCGGGCTCGTCGAGCGCGGCTCGGCGACGTTCGACCTCCCCCCGTGAGAACGCTGATAAGCGGCAGGCCCTCCGGCTCGGCGATGCCCGACGCCATCGAGGTCGACGGGCTTCGAAAGCGCTACGGCCCGCTCGCGGCCGTCGACGGCATCCGCTTCACCGTCCCCGTCGGGGAGGTCTTTGCCTTCCTCGGGCCGAACGGGGCGGGCAAGACGACGACCGTCGAGATCCTCGAGGGCCTGCGGCACCGCTCGGAGGGGGAGGTCCGGGTCCTCGGGCTCGACCCGTGGCACGACGCCGCCCGGCTGCACGAGCGGATCGGCGTCATCCCGCAGGAGTTCCGGTTCTTCGAGAAGATCCACCCGAGGGAGGCGATCGCCTACTACGGGGTGCTCTTCGGGACCCGCCCCGACCCGGAGCGTCTTCTCCGCCTCGTCGGGCTGAGCGACAAGGCCGACGCGCGCTTCGACACCCTCTCGGGGGGCCAGAAGCAGAAGCTCGGCCTCGCCCTCGCGCTCGTCAACGACCCCCAGGTCTGCTTCCTCGACGAGCCGACGACGGGCCTCGATCCGCAGGCCCGACGGGCGATCTGGGAGGTGGTCCGCAAGCTCAAGGCGGAGGGCCGGACGGTCTTCCTCACGACCCACTACCTCGAGGAGGCCGAGCTCCTGGCCGACCAGGTCGCGATCATCCACCACGGCCGCATCATCGCCGAGGGGACGCCGGGCGAGATCATCGCGGCCCACGGCCGCTCCGAGCGGCTGAGCGTCGAGTCGACCCCCGCGCTCGCCACCTACCTTAGGGACCGTCTCGGCCTCGAGGCGACGGCCCGGGACGGCCGCGTCGAGGTGCCGATGCACGCCCGCGGGGACGCGCTCAAGGTGCTCACCGCGCTCGAGGCGAGCGGATTGCCCTGGCAGTCGTTCTCGACCGAGCGGGACACGCTCGAGGACGTCTTCGTGTCGCTTGTCGGGCGGATGGACGAGGGGGAGCTCAAGGCGGAGGGGAACCCGTGAGGCCCGCGCGCATCTACGCCGACCTCAAGGTCTTCGTCCGCGGCTACCTCCGGAACCCGATCGGCCTGTTCTTCTCGCTCTTCTTCCCGATCATCCTCGTCTCGCTCTTCGGGGTGATCTTCAGCGCGAGCAGCTCGACGGTCACGCTGTACGTCGAGAACTTCGACGCGCCTTCGAACGTGTCGGCGCAGTTCCTCACCGCGCTGAACCACACGGGGGCCGTCGAGGTCACGGTCGTCGACCCGAACGGGTCCGGCGTCGACGGCAACTTCACGCACTGGCTCGCCGTGCATTCGCACCCCGTCGGTCTCGTGATCCCGAGAGGGTTCCAGCAGGCCTACCTCTCGCACGAGCGGGTGAACCTCACGCTCTACACGAACCCGGGCGACGCGGTCTCCTCGGGGATCGCGGAGTCGGCCGTCGCCGGGGTCGGTAACGCCTTCAGCTTCGCCGCGGTGAACGGGACCCCCCTCATCGGCGTCACCGCCCAGCCGGTCGGCTCGACGCTCTTCAAGAGCATCGACTACCTCGTTCCGGGGCTCGTGGGCTTCTCGATCTTGACGAGCCCGATGTTCTCGATGGTCGACATCTCCTCGTCGTACCGCAAGGACGGACTGTTCCGCCAGCTCTCCCTCACCCCGCTCACGAAGGGGGAGTGGCTCGCCTCGAAGATCCTCTGGTACATCGTCCTCACCTTCCTCTCGGCGGCGATCATGGTCGGCATCGGCGTCGGGCTCTTCGGCGCCCACGTGACGCTCAGCCTCGGGCTCGTGCCGTTCCTCGTCCTGGGGCCGTTCTTCTTCGTCTCTCTCGGGATGCTCGCGGGCAGCCTCGCCAAGACCCCCGAGACGGCCGCGGTGATCGGGAACGTGATCACCTTCCCCATGATGTTCCTCGCGGGGACGTTCTTCCCGGTCTCGCTGTTCAGTCCGCCCCTGCAGCTCGTCGCGCACGCGCTCCCGCTCTACTATGTCATCGACGGGATGAATCAGGTGATGCTGTTCAACAACTTCGCGGGGGCCCTTCCCGACCTCGCCGTCGTCGGAATCGGCTCCGTCGTCGTCTTCCTCGCCGCGATCGTCGCCTTCCGCTGGAGGGACGCGTAGATGGCCGAGCCGGGCCCGGTCGACCCGACCGAGTTCCGCCGCGCGATCGCCCTCTTCGCGACCGGCGTCGCCGTCGTCACCGCGCGGGAGGGCGCCGACCTCGCCGGACTCACCGCGAACGCCCTCCTCTCCGTCTCGCTCGAGCCGCCGACGCTTTTGGTGAGCCTCAGTACCGACGCCGACACGACACCCGTCGCCGAGCGGAGCGGTCGGTTCGGCGTGAGCCTGCTCCGCGCCGACCAGCAGGCGCTCAGCGAGAGGTTCGCGCGACCGGTCCCCTCCGCCGAGAAGTTCACCGGCCTCGATGTCCACGAAGGCGAGGGGGGCGTTCCGCTCCTCGACGGGGTCCTCGCGACGTTCGTCTGCCGGCTCGAGCGCTCGATCCCGGTGGGGGACCACCACCTCCTCCTCGGCCGCGTCGTCACCGTCGAGCGCCTCGGTGACGGCCTGCCCCTCACGTTCTATCGGAGCCGCTACGGCGAGGGGACGGGGGCCGACACGGTCCGGTTCCCGCCGGCCCGGTGATTCCCGTCACCGTTATGGGTCCCGGGGGCCGGTGACGGCCATGTCCGCGCCCTCCACGCGCCGGGTCCGGGTCGCCCTCGTCGGCAGCGGCCCCGCCGGCCTCACGGCGGCGATCTATCTGGCCCGCGCGAACCTCGCCCCGCTCGTCCTCTCGGGGGTCCCGTCCGGGGGCCAGCTGATGCTCACAACGGACGTCGAGAACTTCCCCGGATTCCCCGAGGGGATCCAGGGCCCGGAGCTCATCGAGCGGATGCACCAGCAGGCCGAGCGGTTCGGGGCCGAGTTCGTCGACGAGAACGTCACCTCCGTCGACCTCCAGCGCCGCCCGTTCGCGCTCCACCTGGGCAGCGGCCAGGTCGTCGAGGCCGAGGCGGTCATCGTCGCCACGGGGGCGAACGCCCGCTGGCTCGACCTCCCCTCCGAGCAGCGGCTCCGAGGCCACGGCGTCTCCGCCTGCGCGACGTGCGACGGCTTCTTCTTCAAGGGCAAGCACGTCGTGACGATCGGCGGCGGCGACTCCGCGATGGAGGAGGCGCTGTTCCTCACGAAGTTCGCCGACCACGTCACGGTGATCCACCGCCGCTCCGAGCTCCGCGCGAGCCGGATCATGCAGGCGCGCGCGCGAGCGCATCCGAAGATCTCCTTCCTTCTCGACACCGAGGTCGTCGAGGTCCTCGGCCAAGAGACCGTGACCGGGCTCAAGATCAAGGACCTGCGCAATGGCGCCGTGCGGGAGCTCCCGGCCCAGGGGCTGTTCCTCGCGATCGGGCACGTCCCCGCGACGGAGGCGTTCCGCGGTCACCTCGACCTCGACGCGAAAGGCTACCTCAAGACGCACGAGACGACGCGGACGAGCGTCGAGGGGGTCTTCGCGGCCGGCGACGTCTACGACCACCGGTACCGACAGGCGATCACCGCCGCCGGGCTCGGCTGCATGGCCGCGCTCGACGCCGAGAAGTTCCTCGCCGAGGCCGCGGCCCCGAAGGCGTCGCACGCCTAGTCGCGACCCACGAGGGAGCGCGGGCCCGCGGCCGGCCCGCCGTCGCCCGACCCCACGCGCGTCGGGACCCGCTGGGCCGGCGCGGAGGGAACGGAACGCGACCTCGCGGCCGTCCCGGGGCGGCCGGGCCCCTCGGCGGCCCCGACGACGCGGGTCGCCGGGCTCGCGACGGGCTCGGCGACACGACCCGGCCTCGCGCCCCCCCGGTCCGAGGGGCGGCGCCGATCGCCGTTGAGGGGCCTGCCGGGCGGGTGCGCGAGGACGAGGTCGGCGGGAGCGGGCGAGGCGAGGTCGGGCCGGCGGCTCTTGGCGCCGACGCGCCCGGGACGGGCCGGCTCCCGAGGTGTAGTGCGAGGAGCGACAGTTCTCGTTCAAGAAGCGTTTAATAGGGTAGGCGAGGGTGGCGCGCCGAGGAACGCCGTGCCGGGGAAGAAGAGCCTGCACATCGAGTCCAGTGGCCAGCTGTGCGTCTACTGCGGCGCCTGCGTCGGTGTCTGTCCCCTCAACTGCATCTACCTGGACGAGACGCGGATCACCTTCGACGAGCGCATCTGCACCCGGTGCGAGATCTGCGTGAAGGCCTGCCCCGTCGGCGCGATCGAGATCGACTAGAAGGAGGGAAGGAGATGGCGAAGAACCTCACGACGGACGTCCTCGTGGTCGGTGGCGGGCCGTCGGGCAGCATGACCGCGAAGTGGGCGGCCCGACACGGCGCCCGGGTCCTCCTCATCGAGAAGCGGCAGGAGATCGGCAGCCCCGTGCGCTGCGGCGAGGGGATGAGCAAGGAGTGGCTCAAGGAGGTCGGCATCACGCCGAGCCCCCGCTGGATCAACCTCGAGGTCGAGGGGGCCCGCATCTTCTCCCCGTCGGAGAAGGTCTTCGAGATCAACGAGAAGCACGCCGGCAACGAGGTCGGCTACGTCGTCGAGCGCGACGCCTTCGACAAGCAGCTCGCCATCGACGCCGCGAACGCCGGGGCCGAGATCCATCTCAAGACCGCCGCGACCGGCCTCCTCAAGGAGGGGGGGCGCGTCGTCGGCGTCCGCGCCAAGGAGTTCGGCGAGCCGTTCGAGATCCGCGCGAAGGTGACGATCGGCGCCGACGGGTTCGAGTCCCAGGTCGGGCGCTGGGCGGGGATCCCGACGAACCTCGCGCTCCGCGACATGGACTCCTGCCTCCAGTACCGGATGACGGACGTCGACTGCGACGTCCGCTACTGTGACTTCTACCTCGGCACCGTCGCCCCGGGCGGCTACGTCTGGGTCTTCCCCAAGGCCGACGGCCTCGCCAACGTCGGCATCGGGGTCCAGCTCTCCCAGATCCAGGAGCCCGCCGCGGCCCGGACGTTCCTCGACCGGTGGATCGACAAGCATCCCGGCTACGCGAAGGGCAAGAAGATCGACGTCGTCGGGGGAGGGGTCTCGATCTCGCCGCCGCTCAAGCAGACCGTCGCCGACGGGATCATGCTCGTCGGGGACGCCGCCCGGATGATCGACCCGCTCACGGGGGGCGGCATCGCCAACGGCTGCATCGCGGGGAAGATCTGCGGCGAGGTCGCCGCGAAGGCGGTCCACGACGGCACGCCGACCAAGGAGTTCTTCCAGACCTACGAGAAGGGCTGGCGGGCGAGGCTCGAGGAGAAGCTCTACCGCAACTGGCTCGCCAAGGAGAAGCTCTGCTCGCTCTCCGACGAGACCTTCAACAAGGTCGTCGATGCGCTCGTGGACGTGAAGCTCGAGAAGCTCACCGTCCACAACATCCTCAAGGCCGTTCGGGACAAGTACCCCGAGGTCACGAAGGAGTTCGAGGCGTTCCTCTAGGTCGATGCCCGGCGCACCGAACCGCCCTCCAGAGATCGCCCCGGCCGCGGAGGCCACGCTCCCGGCGGACGAGACCGCCCGACGCCTGCTGAGACGGCTCGGACCGATGCGCGTCGCCCTCCAGCTCGAGCTGTGGAAGGGGAACCCGTCGCAAGAGCTCCTCCGCCCCCTCGAGCTCGCCGAGACGAACCTCGCCTCGGGGGACCTCGCGACGGCCTCGGGCCACCTGGACCAGCTCGCCGTCCGGTTCGCCGAGCCCCGGTGGCCCACGCTGCCGGTCCCGTTCCGGGGCCTGCGCGTCTCGATCCCGGCGCCCCAGCCCCCGCAGTGGGACCCGGAGCACGCGCTGTCGCCCGCCGAGAAGGACGCGCGGCGCCTCCAGCGCGAGGCGGAGCTGCAGGTGGCGCTCGCGCGCGCGACCCTCGAGTGGGCTGCGAGGTCCGGCGTCGACCTCGCGGGGCTCGCGCCGCTTCTCGTCGAGGCGGCGGCCGCTCAGGGGCCCCCGACGACGCCCGCGTTCTTCGACGCGATCGACCGGTTCTGGCAGGGCGTTCGCGCGCGCGTCCCGATGCCCAAGCCACAGGGACGTGCGCCGCTCGCGCCCTCCGAGAGCCGGGTCGCGTGACGCCGCCGGCGCCGCGTCGCGGGCCGCCGGACCGCGGAGAGATCGAGGGGTTCCTCGAAGGCGTCACGCACCGGCTCCGAGGGCTCCCCGAGCCGCCACGCCGCGACCTCGAGGCCGACCTCGGGCGCGCCCGCGAGGCGTTCGCCTTGGGGGCGCTCGTCGAAACGGAGCGGATCCTCCTCGACCTCGAGGTCCGCGCGGACGCCATCGAGGGAGAGCCGGAGCTCTCCGAGTGGCCGCGGGGGCTCGTCGGCTACGTGCCCAAGGGGGAGCGCGGACACGCCACGTCCGACGAGGAGGACCCTCTCTCGAACCGGCTCCGGCTCATCGGACGCCTCGCCGCCGTGCGGCGCTCCCAGGGGCGCGACGTCTCCCGAGCCGAGGCGCTCCTCGGCGAGGCCGACGCGGCGCTCCGCGCCGGCGACCGCCGGTCGGCGCGACGGCGCGTCGACGAGGCCCATGCCCTCCTCGAGGTCGAGCCGCGGAGCCCCTCCGAGGAGTAAAGAGCCGGGGCCTCGTGGGCGCGTCGCCATGCGACCCGTGCGATTCGGGACCTTCTCGATCGTCGCCCGCGACGGGGAGAGCGGGACGTGGGGCGTCGCGGTCCAGTCCAAGTTCATCAGCGTCGGGTCCGTCGTGCCGTGGGCCCGTGCGAACGCCGGGGCTCTCGCGACACAGGCGCTCGCGAACGTCCGCTATGGGCCCGACGGGATCGCGCTTCTCGAGAAGGGCGCGAGCGCCGAGGAGGTCGTCCGTCGCCTCACCGAGGCCGACCCCAAGCGCGACGAGCGCCAGCTCGGCGTCGTCGACGCACGGGGCCGCGCCGCGGCCTGGACGGGCGCCAAATGCCTCGACTGGGCCGGCCACAAGGTCGGCGACGGCTACGCCTGCCAGGGGAACATCCTCACCGGGCCCGCGGTCGTGACCGCGATGGCCCGCACCTTCGAGTCGACCCCCGGGGACCTCCCCGAGCGGCTCCTCGCCGCGCTCGCGGCCGCCCAGCGCGAGGGGGGCGACCGTCGGGGGATGCAGTCCGCCGCCCTCCTGATCGTCCGCGAAAAGGGCGGCTACGACGAGGGTTCGGACCGCTGGGTCGACGTCCGCGTCGACGACCATCCCTCGCCGATCGAGGAGCTCCGACGGGTCTTCCGGCTCTACGACCTCACGATGCTCTCGCGCGAGGACCCGGCGACCGCCGTGGTCCTCGAGGGGGAGGTCGCGCGCGTCGTCCAGCACCACCTGAGCGTCCTCGGCTACTACGCGGGCGGGCTCACCGGCCGCTGGGACGCCCCGAGCCGGGCCGCCTACGCGAAGTTCCTCGCCGAGCACAACTTCGAGAACAAGGCCCGCGACGACGGCAAGGCCTGGCCGTCGGTCCTCGACTACCTTCAAGAGCGGGCGCTCGAGGAGGTCCGGCGGAGGACAAGGACCGCGCCGATCGTCCCGAACGCGCTCGAGCGCGGCCCGGGGGCCGCGCCGACGGAGGGAGCCCCATCGTCGAAGGAACGTCCCACGAAGGCCCGGCGCACGTAACCGTCCGGCTCGAGCGCCGCTACAAGAGCGCTCTCGAGGCCGAGCGCATCGTTCGCGCGCTCGCCGCCGACCAGCCCGACTACGTCGACGCGGAGCGCGAGGGCCCGACGGTCCGCTTTCGGGTGAGCGGGGCGAGCGCGGGGAGCGTCCGCGCGACGTTGGAGGACCTGCTCGCCTGCCTCCAGAGCGCGGAGGGGACGGCCCCGATCACGCGGCACCGGCCGCGATCCCCCGAAGCCGCGCCCCCCCCTGACGGTCGAGCTCCCTGAGGAGCTCCTCAAAGTCGCCGACGACGACGACGTCGGCCTCGGCGCGGGCCGCCGCCTCGGGGTCGCGCGTGAGGACGAGGACGGTGCCCGCTCTCCGATAGCCGATGAGCTGGTTCGGGCGCGCGCTCGTGGCGACGAGCACGGCGAGCCGTGGAGCGAGGCTCCGGCCCGTGAGGCCGACCTGGCACTGGCGCGGCAGCCAGCCGCTGTCGACGACCTTGCGGCTGGCGGCGATCGCGGCCCCCCACGCGTCGGCGAGGCGCCGGACCCCCTCGACGCCGGCGACGCCGCCGACGCCCTGGCCGACGCCGACGACGAGGGCGGCGCCGTCGAGGTCGCGAGCCCCGGCCTCGACCTCGCGCCCTTCGGCCTCGAAGAGGGCCGCCGGTTCCGGGAGCTCGGCCGCGGCGCGGCGGAGAGGGACCGGGGCCGCCCCGGACGGCGCGGGCCCGGCGCCGGCCCGGACCGTGAACAGAGCGGGCGCCTGGCGACTCTCGATCTCGGCGAGATACCGCCCCCCGAAGGCGGGCTTGCGGCCGAGGAGCGCGCCGCCTTCTGAGGCCGCGAGATCGATCGCGTCGCCCGTGAGGCCGAGACCCAGCGTCGCCGAGAGCCGGCCCGCGACGGCCCGGCCGAACTCGGTGGCGGGGAAGACGAGCCCGGACGGGACCGGCGGGTCGCCGAGGTGCGCGGCGATCGCCGTCGCGGTGCGGCGCTCGTCGACCCGGCCCCGGGCCGGTGTGAAGCGGAGCGAGGCGGCGCCGGCGGCGCCGACCCGACGGAGCTCGTCGGGCCCGGGCTCGCCGCCGACCCAGAGCCCCTCGATCGAGCCACCGGGGAGCTGGGCGACCGCCATCGAGAGGGCGGCGAGCCCCGGGCTCTCGAGGCTGCCCGACGCGCCGCTCACGAGGACGCGCACCGCCGCACCGTCGGCGCGGGGCGGCGCCGGCGAGGGCGCGGGGGTTCGTGCGAGGCGCTCGTCGAGGAGGGCGAGCGCGCGGCCCACCCGCTCGGCCGGGCTGCCGGCGTCGCAGAGCACGGGTCGGCGCGTCGGTGCGACCTCCAAGACCCGCGCGACGCGCGTCGGCGAGGCCGCCTCGCCGACGTCGGCCGGGCGAAGACCGAGATCGGCGACGCTCCACGCCTCGACGCGCGACAGGTCGACGGAGGCTCGCGCCTCGTCGGTCGGCTTGCGCAGCGCGACGATCTTCTCCCCGACCGCGACGACGGCCGGCAGCGGCACCGACTGCCGGACCCAGCCGGTCTCCGTGTCGGAGACGACGCGGACCCGCCCGCCCTCGACGATCTCCAGCGCGCGCGCCGACGGAAGATACGGCCGTGCCAGCAGCGCCGCGACCTGGGCGGGGACCTGCCCGGTCTCCGAGTCCGTCGACCAGCGGCCGGTGAGCACGAGCGGAGCGTCGAGCCGACGCAGGGCGGCGACGAGCACGCGGGCGGTGACGAGCGAGTCGGAGCCCGCGAGCGCCGGGTCGCTCACGAGGACGGCACGGTCCGCCCCGAGAGCGAGGGCGTCCCGGAACGCCTCGCGCGCCGAGGGGGGTCCCATCGAGAGGACCGTGACGCGCTCGCCGTCGCGTCGGCGGTCGAGGGCGAGCCGGAGCGCCCGCTGGTCGAACGGGTTGAGGAACAGCTCCGCCCCCTCGCGGAGGAGGCGACCCCGCGCGAGGTCGACCCCCACCCGGTCGGCATCGGGGACCGCCTTGGCGAGGATCGTCCACTCCATGGCCGGCTCCGAGGGCCTCGAGACCGACCAACGGATAAGTAGCGCCGGCGGGTCGTTCGGGCATGCTCTCGCCGGACCCGGCCACGGAAGGGCTCCCCTACGGCGCCGGTCGGCTCGGCTCGATCCCCCGCTATGCTCTCGCCGCGCTCGTCACGGTCGTCGCCATCCTCAGCCAGTACGTCGTCCCCGAGCGGTTCCCCGCGACGCTCGTCGTCTACCAGTCGTTCGTCGGGGGACTCCTCGTCGTCTACGGGATCCCGATCGCCGCGTTCCTCCTCCTCGTCGGCCCCCGTCCTCTCGTGCGCTGGCGCCACGTCGGGGCGCGCGCGGCCGCGCCGGCGCTCGGCTGGTACGGGGCCCTCTCTCTCCTCTCGCTCCTCGTGACGGTCGTCCTCGTCGCCGTCTACACGGTCGTCGACCCCTCGGCGCTCCGGCTCCTCGAGAAGCCGAACCCCGTCGTCCAGGCCGCGGTGAGCGACCCGTGGTTCTGGGTCGCCTTCTCGTTCGTCGTCGGCGCCATCGAGGAGACGATCTTCCGCGGCTGGCTGTTCGGCTACTGGCTCGCGCGCGGGAGCCGCCGCTCTGGCGTCCACGCCGTGTGGACGAGCGCGCTGTTCGCGGGGGTCCACCTCTACTACGGGGCCACCTACGGCGCCGCGGCGCCGTTGATCTACCCGGAGCTGTTCTTCCTCGGCCTCGCCTTCGCGCTCGCGGTGCGCGCGAGCGGGGGCAACCTCGTGTGGGTGGCGCTGCTGCACGGGGCGAACGACGCGACGGCGTTCCTCAGTCTCGTGAACCCGTCGGTGTCGCTCGGGCTCCACTACGGCGTGATCCTCGTCGGCGGTGCGGTGGCGCTCTACCTCGCCACCCAGGGCCCGCGAGCGGCAGCGACCGCCTGGGCGCAACCGCCGTCCGGCCCGACCCCTCTCCCGCCTGCGGGGGCGGGGTCCTCGTACCCGCCGCTGGCCATCAGCCTCCGCCCGCCTCTCCCGCCCCCGCCCCCCTCGTGGCCGCCACCGCCTCCGCCCCCTCCGCCCCCTCCACCGAGCGGCCCGCCCGGTCCGTGACGCGCCGCCACGGCTTTGTGCGCGGGGCGCCTCGAGGGCGCATGCCGCTCGATGACGCCGCCATGGCCGGGCTGCTCCGATCCGCCCGCACGATCGCCGTGGTCGGACTCTCCGACAAGCCCGACCGGGACTCCAACAGCGTCGCGCGCTATCTGAAGACGCAAGGGTACCGGATCGTCCCCGTGAACCCGACCCTGGCCGAGGTCCTCGGCGAGAAGAGCTACCCCTCGCTCCGCGCGATACCCCCCGACCTGCGGATCGACCTCGTCGACGTCTTCCGGCGGAGCGATCAGGTCGCTCCCGTCGTCGACGAGGCCCTGGCGCGCGGCGTCGGGGCGATCTGGATGCAGCTCGGCGTCGTCGATGCCGAGTCGGCCGCGAAGGCGGAGGCGCACGGCGTCCCGACCGTGCAGGACCTCTGCATCATGGTCCAGCACAAGCGGCTCCGGATCCCGCCGGTCGCCCCGCACCGTTAAGCGCCGCTACGGGTCCGACCCACCATGGCCGCCCCCGCCGCCGCCCCCGCCCCGAAGCCCGCTCCCCCCGCGCCGCCCGCCGCGACGCCGAGCCCGGTACCTCCGGCGCGGTCGGGCGAGGTCCACGACGTCGGCGCCGCCCGTCACGACTTTGTCCACGCCGCGCGCTGGAGCGCCCAGGGGGCCGTGAAGGTCCTCGGCGAGGTCGACGTCGGATCGGCCGAGCTCGGGGGTCTCGCTACCGTCCGCGGCGCGCTCCGCGCCGGGTCGCTCTCCTCGAAAGGGACGCTCGACGTCGCCGGGACCGCCGAGGTCGCGAACGCGCTTCGGCTCGAAGGCGAGGCCGAGTTCGGCGCGACGCTCCGCGCGGGCGCGATCGTGGCCGACGGCGCCGTGCGCGTCCGCGGCGCGCTCTCGGCGACCGAGTCCCTCCGGAGCGTCGGCAGCCTCGAGGTCCACGGCCCGCTCTCGGCCCCGACGGTCTCCTTCGACGGGCGGCTGCTCGTCGACGGCGAGCTGACCGCCCGCGAGGTCACCGGGACGCTCCGGGACGACTCGTCGGTGCACACGATCCGGGCCGAGCGCGTGACGATCCGTCGCGGCGTCCGGTTCGGCCGCCGGCGACGCCTTTCGGTGACGCTTCTGGAGGCGCGTGAGGTCACCCTCGAGGACGTCGACGTCGAGTACCTCAAGGCGGACCGGATCGCGCTCGGCGCCGGCGCCCAGGTCGCGCGCGCCGAGGGGGCCGTAGTGAGCCGCCACCCGACGGCCCACGTCGGCCCGGTCTCGCGGAGTCCGCCGCCCTACGGCCTCTTCCGGTAGCGGCCGGGTGGGTTTATCTCTCGAGGCTCCGTCGGACCGACCGTGACCGACCGCGAGGAGACTCCCTCGGCGGGGCCCGGTCTCGCCGAGGTCCAGCGCCGCGTCCAGGCGTACTGGGACGCGACGGGGCTACCGGCCCGGGCGCGGGACGGCCCGCCGGAGGGCCGGGTGCTCCGTTTCACGGAGGGTCCTCCGACCGCGAACGGGCTCCCGCACATCGGGCACGTCGTCGGCCGGTCCCTCAAGGACGCCTACCTCCGCTACCGCCGGATGACCGGTCACCGGATCATCAGCGTGAAGGCGGGCTGGGACTGCCACGGCCTCCCCGTCGAGCTCGAGATCGAGAAGCGCCACGGTCTCAAGTCGAAGAAGGAGATCGAGGCCTACGGCGTCGAGCGGTTCTGCGAGGAGTGCCGCGCCTCCGCGCTCGAGACGATCGCCGCCTGGCGCCGGATGAGCGACCGCCTCGGCTACTGGCTCGACTACGACCGGCCGTACTACACGATGACGCCCGAGTACGTCGAGAGCGTCTGGTGGTCCCTGCGCGAGCTCCATGGGAAGGGGCTCCTCGAGAAGGGCCACTACGTCCTGCCCTACTGCCCTCGCTGCGAGACGTCGCTCTCGTCCCACGAGGTCGCGCAGGGCTACGGCGAGGCGACCGACCCGTCGGTCACCGTCCGGTTCGAGCTCGTCGGCGCGCCCGGCGAGCCGGTCCGCCACCTCCTCGTCTGGACGACGACGCCCTGGACGCTCCCGTCGAACCTGCTGATCGCCGCGCGGTCGGACCTCGAGTACGTCGCCGTCGTCGCCCCCGAGGGCGGCGAGTACGTCCTCGCGGCGGCCGCGCTCCCGCGCTACTTCCCGTCGGCCGAGGTGCGCGCGCGCTGGACCGGCGCGGACCTCGCGGGCCGCGCCTACACGCCGCTCTTCCCGTTCGCAGGCCCCGGGTCGGGCCGGTACCGCGTCGTCCTCGACGAGATGGTCGACGCGGCGGAGGGGACCGGCTTTGTCCACATCGCCCCCTCCTTCGGCCCCGACGACGCCCGCATCGGCGAGCGGGAGCGGGTCGGTGTGTTCGACCCGCTCGACTCGCGCGGGGTCTTCACGGAAAAGGTCCCGCTCGTCGAGGGGAAGGGGTTCAAGGCCGCCGACCGCGGGCTCCTCGAGCACCTTGAGGAGCGGCACGCCGTCGTCAAGCATGAGACGCTCCGCCACACCTACCCGTTCTGCTGGCGGTGCCGGACGCCCCTCATCTACCGGGCCATCGACTCCTGGTTCGTCCGCACCTCACGCGTCAACGGCCCGCTCGTCGCGAACAACGAGCGCGTCGGCTGGCATCCGGAGCACCTCCGCGAGGGCCGGTTCGGCAACTTCCTCACGGAGGCGAAGGACTGGGCGCTCTCCCGGAGCCGTTACTGGGGCACGCCGCTCCCCGTCTGGACCTGTCCGCGAGGACACCACACGGTCGTCGGGAGCTTCGCCGAGCTCGCCGAGAGGAACCGCGGCCCGCTCCCCGCGCCGTTCGACCCGCACCGCGTCACCGTCGACCGGATCGCCTTCCCGTGCCCCGACTGCGGCGCGGAGGCCCGTCGGGAGCCGTACACGATCGACGCCTGGTACGACAGCGGGAGCGCGCCGTTCGCGGAGTTCCACTATCCGTTCGAGCCCGGACCGTTCGACCCGTCGGCGCCGCTCGACTTCGTCGCCGAGGGGATCGACCAGACGCGTGGCTGGTTCTACTCGATGCTCGTCCTCTCGACGGCGCTGTTCGGTCGGCCCGCCTACCTCAACGCGGTCGCCAACGGGCACGTCGTCGACCCGACGGGCCAGAAGATGTCGAAGTCCCGAGGGAACGCCCTTGACCCGATGGCGCTCCTCGAGGGCCTCGGCGGCGACGCCGTCCGATGGGCGTTCCTCTCCGTCGACTACACCGAGCCGATCGTCACGACGGAGACGCTGATCCGCCAGACGGCGGCGCGCAGCCTCGGCACGCTCCTCAACGTGCTCGTCTTCTACCGCGAGAACGCCCGGCTCGACGGCCGGACCGCGGCCCGGCAGCGGCCCGAGGCGACCGCGCTCCTCGACCGGTGGCTCCTCAGCCGCCTCGCCGGCGCCGCGCAGGCGGCGTCGGCGGGGCTCGCCGACTACGACGCCCGCGCGGCCGCGCTCGCGCTCCGCGACCTCATCGACGACCTGAGCACCTGGTACCTGCGGCGATCGCGCCCCCGCTTCTGGGCCGAGGGGGACGGCCGGGAGAAGCAGGCCGCTTCCGACGTCCTCTCCTACACGCTCGTCCAGCTCGCGCGGCTGCTGGCGCCCCTGGCCCCGTTCACGGCCGAGCACCTCTACCAAGAGCTCCTCGGGACCGGCTACGACGACGCCGCGACGTCGGTCCACCTCGCCGGCTGGCCGGCGCCCCTCGAGGGGCGCGACCCGGAGCTCGAGGAGGGGATGGCCCGCCTGCGCGGGCTCGTCGAGGTCGGACGCGAGCTCCGGCAGCGCGCGTCCGTGAAGTCGCGCATCCCGCTCGAGGAGCTCGTCCTCGTCGGGGCTCCGGAGCCGTACGCCCGGCTCGGCCCCGAGGGGGAGCGGCTCCTCGCCGAGGAGCTCAACGTCCTTCGGGTGCGCGCGCTCTCGGCCGGCGCCGGGCCCGAGGCGTTCCCGGAGGAGAGCTGGGTCCGGCGCGAGGAGGCGGGACGGATCGTCGCCGCGCTCCCCCGGAGGCCGACGCGGGAGCTCCTCGAGGAGGGGTGGGTCCGGGAGTCGCTTCGGCGTCTCCAGCGGACCCGCAAGGAGCTCGCGCTCGGCTACGACGAGCGGATCCGCCTCACGCTCTTCGCCGAAGGAGAGCTCTACGACGCGCTGGATCGGTCTCGAGAGCGGCTCGCCAACGAGCTCCAGTGCGCGTCCCTCCGGCTCGACCGGGGTCGCGCGCCCGCGACGGCGGGCGCCCGGTCCTGGGAGTTCGGCGGCCAGCTCCTCGAGGGGATCGTCGAGCGGCTCGACGGCGCCTAGCGCGCGGCGAGCGGAAGGCGACGGACCGGCCCCTCGGGGCGCGCCTCGGAGAAGACCTCGGCCTCGAAGCGGCGCACCCGGGCCGCGGGAGATCGCCAGCTCTCGGGCCGGAGCCCGGCCTTGACGCAGGTCTGCGCGAGGAGCGTCGCGGCGTCCCACGCCTGCTCGACCGCGACCTGCGGGAGCAGGAGCCCCGAGGCGCCGCCGAGCTCGACGATCAGCCCGTCCCGGCCGACGACGACCTCCGCGAGGCGCTCCGCGGGGCTCCCCCCCCGAAGCTCCTGGGGGAGGGTGAGGACGGAGACCTCGACGGTCGTTGTCGCGAGGTCGGCTCGAGGGAGGGGAGGGAACCTCGGGTCCTCCAAGGCGGCGGCGACGGCGGCCTCGGGGAGCCCGATGCGCAGGGGGGATCGCGGCAGCGGCAGACCGATGCAGCCGCGAAGCTCTCCGTCCCGCGCCCGTCGGAGGGTCACGAAGACGCCCCTCGGCTCGTCGAAGACGGGCGGGAGCGACGCCCCGGAAAAGAAGCGCCCCGGGTCGCCCGGCACCCGGCCCGCGAGCCCCCGCCGCACCGCCTCCCGGGCGAGCCGGACGGCGAGCGCCCCCTCCTCGTCGCGCAGCATCGGCCCCGAGCTCCCACGCGAACCCTTAGGGGTTTGGGGCGCGGCGGGCGCAGCCTTTATACGCAGGGGCCCCTCGCGGCCGCCGTCATGCCGTTCCCCGAGGCCGTGAACCGCCTTCTGATGAAGAAGGTCTGCATGAACTGCTCGGCCCGGAACCCGCCGAAGGCCGTGCAGTGCCGCAAGTGCGGCTACCACGGGCTCCGCGTGAAGTCCCGCGAGCGCTCGGGCAAGACCCAGTAGCGCTACCGGCCGCTCGGCCGCTCCGACGCGGCGACGACCGCCGGGGTCGGGGTCCGCCGCCGGCGCGCGACCTCGAGGCGCTTTTCGAGCAGGAACACGAGGTTCTGCCGGCCGTCGCGCCAGCTCGAGAGCTTCGGGGCCCCCCAGCGCTCCGCGTAGTGGATCGGGACCTCGGCGAACTTGAGGCCGCTGAGGAGGACCTCGAGCTTGAGCTCCTCGGACATCGGCATCCCGTCCTGGGTGAGCGTGACCCGGTCGAGGACGGAGCGCCGGAAGACCCACATCCCGCTCTGGCTGTCGCGGAGCGTCGCCCCGCCGGCGGCCTTGAGGTAGTGCGCGTAGGCGATCGCGACGAACGTGTTGAGGAGCCAGTTGCCGATCCGGTGCTCCGTCGTCATCGCCTTGCGGTCGAGGTGGGCGAGCCGGTCGCACGTGATGAAGTCGAGGCCCTCGCGGAGGAGCCGGTCGACGAGCGCCGGGATCTCCTCGACGGGGTAGGTGGCATCGCCGTCGGAGGTCGCGACGACGTCCCCGAGCGGCTCGGCAAAGCCGGTCCGATAGGCCCGGCCGTAGCCCCGCCGGCGCTCGGTGACGACGCGCGCGCCCTCCGCGCGGGCGATCTCCGGAGTCCCGTCGGTCGACGCGCCGTCGATGACGACCATCTCCCAGGCGATCGGGTCGGAGGCGAACCGCTCCCGGTTCGCCGCCTCGGCCGCCGCGGCGAACCGTCGGAGCACGTGACCGATCGAGCCCGACTCGTTGAGCGTCGGCACGAGAAGGGTCCCGCGCATGGGCCCCGCCGATACCGGGCGGTCGCTTAAGCCTCTGTAACGAGTGCCGCGAGGGGGGCGAGCGGCGACGGCGGCGGCCCGGCGGCGGAGGTGGGGGAGCTTCCCGACGACGGCGGACATGGGGATCTCGGCGAGCGCCTCCGACGTCGCCGGCCTCTACGAGGCGCTCGGGTTGGGGCTGTTCGCGCTCGAGACCGACCTGCGACGGGTCCGGCGTCGGGAGGAGCGCGTCCTCAGCGCCTCCGCCGAGGACCCGGGGGGCCTCGCCGTCGCCTTCCTCTCCAGGCTCCTCCTCCTCCAGCAGACGGAGGGGTTCCTCGTGCGGGAGCTCCACGTCCGGCCCGTCGGCTCGCCGCCGACCTCGCTGCTCGCGACCGCCTTGGGGGAGCCGTTCGACCCCGCCCGGCACGAGGGGCGGATCGAGGTGAAGGCCGTGACGTTCCACCGATTGAGCGTCGACCTCGAGCGCCTTCGCGCCCGCGTGATCGTCGATATCTGAGCCGGGCCGCCGCTACGGCGGCGACGGCATGCGCGCGAGGATCGCCTCGAGGGCGGCCCCGCGCCGCGGGAGCGTCCCGGCCTTCTCGAGGATCCGCTCGAGGCCCGCGAACGTCACGAGCAGGTCGGGCCAGTCGGCGATCCCCATGTGGCCGATGCGGAAGATCTTCCCCTTGAGCGACCCCTGGCCACCCTGGAGCAGGACGTTGTAGGTCTCCTGGAGGACCTTGCGCACCTGCGCGTCCTCGAGACCGGCCGGGTTCCGTACCGCGGTCACGGTGTCGGAGGCGTGGGCGACGTCCGGGAGGAGGGAGAGGCCGAGCGCGGCGACGGCCGCCCGCGTCGCGTCGGCGAGCGTGTGGGTCTTTCGAAGCCGGCCCTCGAGCGTCTCCTCCTTGAGGAGGAGCAGGGCCTCGCGGAGCGCGAGGAACAGCGGGACCGCCGGCGTCCAGGGCGTGTCGTTCTTCTCGAGGTTCTTGAGGTGCTCGACAAGGTCGAGGTAGAACGTCCCCGGCTGAAGCTCCTTCACGGCGCGGTCCGAAAGGTGGACGAGCGCGAGCCCGGCGGGGGCGGCGAGCCCCTTCTGGCTCCCGGCGACGAGCGCGTCGATCCCCCACGCCTGGATCGGGACGGGGATGCCCGCGACGGCGGAGATCCCGTCGACGAGGAACAAGGCGCCCGAACGGCGCACGTGCGGAGCCAGCGTCGCCAGGTCGTTCTGGAGCCCCGCGGAGGTCTCGTTGTGGACGACGCAGACCGCGCGCAGGTCCCCCTTCTCGATCTCCCGGATCGCCGCGTCGAGGGGGAGCGGCTGGCCCCACGGGGCCGTGAGCGTCGTCACGGCGTCGCCGTACCGTCGCACGATCAGGTCGCTCCGCTCGCCGAAGTTCCCGTTCGCGAGGACGAGGGTCCGCTCGCCGCGCCGGATGAGCCCGGAGTACATCGCCTCGAGCCCCGCGCTGCCGCTGCCGGTGAGGATCGCCTGGTGGCCCCGGGCGCCGAAGAGGACCGGCAGGAGCTCGCGGATCTCCTCGACGACCCCGTGGAAGTAGTCGCCCCGGTGGTTCAGCGACGGCAGGCTCATCGCGCGCAGGACGCGCGGATGGATGCGGACGGGTCCGGCGATCAGGAACGTCGCGGTCTCGGGGTCGAACGTCACGGGGCGCCTCCGCGAGGAGGATTCACGAGAGATTGTAACGGTTCGCCTCGGAGGGCGCGCAACACCTCGTCGGCGACGTCACGGCCCGCCCGGGCCTGCCCCTCGTGCGTCGACGCGCCGAGGTGGGGCGTCGCCAGGAGGCGCGGGTGCTCGAGGAGGGCCTTCCGCGTCGGTGGCTCGACCTCGAAGACGTCGAGCGCGGCGCCACCGAGCCGACCGGACTCGAGCGCCCCGAGGAGCGCGGCCTCGTCGACGAGGGGACCGCGGGCGACGTTGATGACGCACGCCCCCGGCTTCATCCGCGCGAGACGCGCCGCGTCGAGGAGGTGGTGGTTCTCGGGCGTGAGCGCCGCGTGGAGGCTCACGAAGTCGGCGGTGCCGAGGAGCGTGTCGAGCGGGACCAGGCGGGTCCCGTCGGTCGTCGTCGTCACGAACGGGTCGTAGGCGATCGTCACGACCCCGAACGGCTGCAGCCGCCGCGTGATCTCTCGCGCGATCCGGCCGTAGCCGACGAACCCGACGGTCTTCCCCGAGATCTCCGTCCCGTTCTCGCTCCGCTTCCAGGTGCCGCTCTTCGTCGCGAGGATCCGCTGGTAGAGGTTCCGGGCGAGGATCAGGTAGAGGGCGACCGAAAGCTCGGCGACGCTCGCGGTCGCCGCGGCCGGCGCGTTGACGACGCGGATGCCGCGTCGCGACGCCGACGCCATGTCGACGTTGTCGACCCCGACGCCCGCGCGCGCGACGAGCGTGAGCTTCGGCGCCCTCGCCATCAGGGCCTCCGTGACCTTCGTCCGGCTGCGGACGACGAGCGCCCACGCCTCCCCGATCGCCGCGTCGAGGGCCCCCTCGCCCGTGGCGTCGACGACGGTGCACGGGCCGCTCTCGAGCACCGCCACGGCAGCGGCATCGATCGGGTCGGCGATCACGACCGTTCGCGGGCTCGCGGACACGGCCGCGGGACCGGGACCGCGTTGAAAAGCGTAACCCAGGGCGGCGAGGCCGTCGCACGGCCTCGGCGCTCAGGGCCAAGCCCCGAGGTGCCTACCGGACCTTCGGCACCGGGACGCGGTCGACGGCGGTCTGGACGACGTGAGTGCCACGGACGCCGCGGATCCAGGGCTCGGGCTTGACGAGGATCCGGTGCGCGAGCGCGGGGACCGCGAGGCCCTTCACGTCGTCGGGCAGGACGAAGTCGCGTCCCTCGAGGAGCGCCCGGGCGCGCCCGAGCTTGAGGAGGGCGAGGGAGCCTCTCGGCGAGGCGCCGACGTCGACGCGGTTGTCGACGCGCGTCGCCGTGACGAGGTCGACGACGTACCGCTCGACCGCCGGGCTCACCTCGACCTCCTCGGCGGCCCGCTGGACCTCGAGGAACGTCGCCGTCGTGAGGACCTGCGGCACCGTGACGTCGTCGGTCTTCCGCGACCGCCGACGCTCGAGGATCTGCTGCTCCTCGTCGGCCGTCGGGTGGCCGACGGCGAGGCGCATCAGGAACCGGTCGACCTGGGCCTCGGGGAGCGGGTACGTCCCCTCGAGCTCGAGGGGGTTCTGCGTCGCGAGGACCAGGAACGGACGCTCCAGCGGATACGTCCCGCGCTCGGAGGTCACCTGGTGCTCCTGCATCGCCTCGAGGAGCGCCGACTGGACCTTCGGCGGGGCGCGATTGATCTCGTCGGCGAGGAGGAGGTTCGTGAACAGGGGCCCCCGGCGGAAGGTGAACTCCCCCTTCGCGGCGTCGAAGACCTCGCCGCCCGTGATGTCGTGGGGCAGCAGGTCGGCCGTGAACTGGACCCGCTGAAAACCGAGCCCGAGGGCGCGCGCGAACGACTTCGCCATCAGCGTCTTCCCGAGCCCGGGGAGGTCCTCGAGGAGGAGGTGGCCGTCGGCGACGAGGCCCGTCGCGATCTGGTCGAGGACGGCGTCGCGCCCGACGACCGCCTCGTGGACGGCCGTCCGGACCTCGAGCATCCGACGACGGGCCTCGGCGCCGTCCACGAACGAATCCCTCGAGGGGCCGCTAGCGTCCGCCCTATAAGTAGGACGCACGGGGCGGCCCCCGTGTCCCCCGGCCGTAACGGTTGCGCCTCCTCGCAGGCCCAACGGCCCTCTCCGCGACCTGACCCCGGCCGGGGCTGTCGGACACCGGGGTTGTCCTCACGTCATCCCCGCGGACGACCCGTCCGCTTCCGGTCAAGAGGGACCCTTCGTCGGTGCTCGGGACGGGCCGTGGGCCCGTCCGGGGTCGCGAGGGCCCGACGCCTCAAGAGGCTGGCGCTCGGCCCGGCTCCGAGCCCCGCGGCAGCGCCCAGGCGAGACCGGCGACCGCGAGGAGGAGCAGGACGAGAGCGACCCCGACCTGTCCCTGTCCGACCGGCAGCACGTAGGCGACGCACCAGGCGATCGCGACCGCCAGCGCGGGGAGGACGGCCCCCTTGAGGAGACGCTCCGGGGGCCGCGCCGGCTCCCACGCGGCCGCGACCAGGACCCCGAGGCCGGCGAGACCGGCGAGCGCACTGGCGAAGAGCCCCGGCGGCGCGAGCGCGACGTCGGCGACGAGCGCGACGACGAGCGGCAGGGCCAGGAGGAACGGGACCCGGCTCGTGGCCCGGCTCCGAAGCGCGGCGTTCGCGACCGCAGCGCCGGCGGCGAGGACCAGCGCGAAGCCGGCGTAGCCGCCACACGCGAGCGCGAGCGGCGCGAGGGCGAGCCCCCCGAGGATCGGGGGCGCGAGCCGGCCCGCGAGCTCGGAGGGCTCGGGGCGCCTCATGGAGCCCCCCGCGGGTTCGAGAGGGGTCGCGTGAGGAAGCGAACGAACGGCGCGAGCGACCAGTACTCCTCCCACTCGACGACCGGGGCCTCCCGCCAGGCCTCGCCGATGCGCTGGCGCCGCACGAGCCGGAGGAGCCGCAGCATCACCGCGTCCTCGGCGGTGTTCGTCGAGCTCTCCCGGACGAGGAGCGGGATCGGGGACGGGCTGAGGACGACCGTCGGATAGCCGCGGCGGCGGAGGTGCGTGAGGAGCGCGGGGGAATCGTCGTCGGCGAGCGAGCTCAGGAGGACCGTCGTCACCCCGGTGGGGAAGTATCGGGGCAGCGACACCGCGAACCGCTCCGAGGGCCCGGGCGTCTCCGCGAGCGTCGCGCGCTGGAGGGCCTGCGCGATCCGGACCCGCTGGATCCGGCCCGAGCCGAGCGGGACCGCGGTGAGGAACTCCCCGAAGAGCCCGAGCCCGACCCGGGCCTTCTCGGCGAGGAACCCGGTCGCGATCCCGAGCGCCGCGGCGGAGGCGATCGACAGGATCCGCGCGTCCCGCGTCTCCCCGAGCGTCGTCGGCCTGAGGTCGAGCAGCAGGAGCAGGTCCCCGGTCCGCTCGAGGAAGAAGTCGTTCGAGAGCAGGCGACCCGCCCGCGCCGTGGCGCGCCAGTTGATCTGCCGGGGCGTGTCGGTCGGCGCCGCCGGGCGGACCGCAAAGAACTCGCCCGCGCTCCCGACCTGCCGCGAGCGGACCTCCCCCGGCTGCGGCGTGGTGCGGCGCAGCCGGACGCGGCCGATGCGGGCGACCTCGGGCGGAAACCGCTCGACCCGGAGCGCCGGAGCGTCGACGAGCACCGGGACCTCGACGAGCCCGAGCGCGTCGGTCCAGGTCACCTCGGGCCGCGCGACGGGCTGGAGGAACGGGTACGGGGCGTCCCAGGTCGCGACGAACCGCAGAGACCCGTTCTCGACCGAGACCGAGAGCGGCCTTCGCTCCCGGAGGAGCGGCGGTCGGTAGAGCCGCACGGAGAGGCCCTCGACGCGGAGCGGCGCCCGGGGCGTGATCGTTCCCTCGAGCCGGACCTCGGGGCCGCTCCCCTCGGCCGACCAG
Organism: Thermoplasmata archaeon; assembly: GCA_027315165.1. Classification (GTDB taxonomy): domain Archaea; phylum Thermoplasmatota; class Thermoplasmata; order Lutacidiplasmatales; family UBA184; genus Lutacidiplasma. The sequence goes on from DAHUYN010000012.1 coordinate 30,310, forward strand.
GAAAGGTCGGCGGCGGCCGGGCTCGGCGGCGCGTCGAGCGCGGCCGCGACCGGGGCGAGAAGGAGGGGCAGCGCCGCGAACAGCGGCACCGGGGAGCGCTCGAGGAGGCCCAAGGCGAGGAGGAGCCCGCCGGCGCCGAAGAGGAGCAGCGACGTGGGGCGCCAGAGGAGGCCGCGGGGGACGATGGCGCTGCTCACGACAGGCGCTCCAGCTCGGCGAGCCGGCCCTCGACCCATCGTCGGAACTCCGCGGGCGTCGCGGCGACGAGCTTCTCCTCCTCCTCGAGGCCGAGGGGGTGGTAGCTCCGGCCGAGCGCGGCGAGCTCGAGCCCGCCGAGCGTCGCGAGGATCGACCGACGGCCGAGGACCCCCTCGCGGAACGAGGCGCCGAGCCGGACGAGCGTGTCGGCCTCGACCGGGGGTTCGGGGAGGCGCTCCGGTCGGAGCCGGTCGACGAGCGGGCCCGCGGCGAGCGCGACGGCCGCGAGGCAGGCGACCGTCGCCGCCGGTGCGGCGAGGTCGACGTTCGGGCCGGCCCACAGGGCGATCCCGATCGCGGCCGCCGCGAGCGCGGCGAGCGCGAGTCGGGGGACGCCGAGGTTCACGGCCGCGGCCCCCGGCGGGCGAGGTCGTCGAGCGCGCCGGCAAGGGCGGTCCGAGCCTCGACGACGCGCGCCGCGGACAACGGATGGGTCGAGTAGCGGGCCTCCTCGAACAGCCCGGTCAGCGTGCGGGCGTGCCCCGCGCTGAGGCCGAGGCGCTCGACGGACTCCCGCTCGATCTCGCGGGCCGTCGCGGCGTCGGCCCGGCGGAGATTCGGGGCGACACGCTCGAGGAGCTTAGCGTAGAGCGCGACGATGACGGCCCTCGGATCCTCCGGGGCGCCCGGCGCGAGGGCCGACAGCGCGGCCTCGAGGCTCGACCGGACCTCCGGCGCCCGGGGTTCGTCGTCGCCCGGGAAGCCCTCCGGCCGGATCCGGAGGAGAAGCACGGCGATCGCCGCGACGACGATCCCGATCAGGACAGCGTAGCCGACCCAACCGGGGATCCCGGGCAGGATCGGACCGGGAAGGGACCCGTTGCCGGTGACGTTCGACCCCGGGGGGCTCGCGTTGAACCCCGAGCCCCCCGTGTCATTCGCGGCCGGGCCCGTCGACAACGAGGGGCCGTAGCTGATCGACCTCGCGACGGCGAGGAACGCGAGGAAGAGGAGGGCGATGAGGAGGAGATTGAGGTACGCATGGTAGGGCGTGGGTCCGCGGCGGCGCCAGGCGAACATCACGAAGAGGAGGGCGAGCGGCGCCACGAGCAGCGCGAGGAGGGCGATCCCGAACGCCTGCGTCCCCCGCAGGCCGAGGGGCAGGCCGCCCCCCGACGCGGGAGACCCGGGAGATGGCGCCGCCAGGTAGGTCGCGGCGAGCCCGACGAGGAGGGCGACGAGGAGGATCGCCAAGAGCGCGCGCGCGGCGGTCGGAGGGGTGCGACGACGGGGAGGGGCCGGGGGCGACACGCGCGCCGCCGCCTACCCCGACCCCGCGGCCGCCGTCGGGCTCGAGCGCTCCCCGGGGGAGAGGAGATAGAAGCTCCGGCGCTCGTGCTCGACGGGCACCGTCGCGAAGTCGTCGATGACGTAGCCGAGGTCGAACGCGGCCCGGAACGCGTCACGGACCGCGTGACGCCATCGTCGGAGCGCCTCGGGCTCGTGCGTCCGGATCAGGTCGATGTCGAACGGGACCTCGAGGTGGGCGCTCGGCCCCTCGGGTTCCGCGACCTCCGTCGGGAGCCGAAGTCCCGACTCGCTCGCGGCCGTCGTCACGATCGCGCTCGACCTCGCGTGCCGGGCCGCGTCGTCGGCCGCGGACGGGAAGCGACCGGAGAGCCGCGCCTCGACCTCGGGGGCGCGGAGCGACCAGACGACGCGGAGGCGGTCGGTCTCGAGGCCCTGGTCGAGCGCGTTCGAGCGCTGGCCGTAGTAGTGGACCTTGTAGCCGTTCGGGCGCGCGCCGAGGCGCCGGAGGAACAGCTGCGCGTTGCGGCTCTGCAGCGGGTCGAAGGTCCAGCGGATCTCGTCGAGCCCCTGCTTGAGGACCTCCTCGCGCTGGAACAGCTTGAGGCGGAGGCCGAGATGGTGGTTCCGGTACTCGGGACGAACCCCGGTGAGGTGCGAGTAGTGGTAGAGTCGCTCGCCGTCCCACCCGAGGAACCCGACGCTGAAGCCGGCGAGGTGGACGTCGGCGTAGGCGCCGAGGACGAGGCCGCCGTGGTCCTGGAAGGCCCGCTCGAGGGAGGCGGGGACCGGCGGCTCGTCGGAGAGCCCCCAGGCCCGTCGTTCGACGTCCTCGACGTGCCGGAACTCCTCGGGCTTCTCGAGCCGTCGGAGCCGGAAGACGTCGGGCGAGGGGGGCGTTCGGGCCGCCACGCGCGTCGAACCGGCCGCCGCTACTTAACGCCCCTCGGCGCTATCGTCGGATCCGCAGCTCGGACTTCCGCTCGGTGTAGCGGGCCTCGTCGGCCGGGGTCAGGTCCCAGAGGATCTCCTCGATCTCGGGGAGGTTCCGGAGGAACTCGGCCTTGCTCCGGCTCAGCATCAGGTGCTCGAACCGGCGCCGCGCGAGGTAGTAGGCGCCGACGAGGTAGGCACCGACGATGATGATGAGGGGCCCGGCGAGGACGAAGGCGAGGTCGTAGTTCGGCCCGCCCGCGGCGGTCTGGTCGGTGACCTGGTTGATCGCGTGGAACGACGGGATCTGGCTCAGCGGGGTGAAGTCGAGGAGCGCGAAGAACGCGAGGAGGATGCCCACCGCGAGGACGACGATCGAGAGCGGGAAGCGCTGGGCCCGCAGGAAGTAGCGCAGGCTGCGTCCGATCGGGGCGCGCTCCGCCTCGGCCATCCGCGGTTCGGGAGGGCCCCTTCGATATGAAGCTATGGAACGGCCCCCCCGGGCCCTCTCCGGCGCCGTTCGACTCCGACGATAGGATTATCCCCCCTCACCCGCGAGAAGGTCGCATGGCTGCCGCCACGAACCCGAGCGCGTCGCCGCCGCCGCCCGCGTGGACCCCCCTTCCGCCGACCTCCTCGCGCGGGGGCATGCTGAACCTGCACGTCTCCTCGCTCGCCTTCTGGGCCCGGGCGCTGGGATTCCTCCTGCTGTTCGTCGGGACGCTCGTCGCCGTCGCCTTTGCGTCGCTCCCCGGCGGCTGCTTCGCGAGCCCCCCGAACTGCGGAACGGGCTTTGCCTCCGGGGCCGCGAACGCGGTCCTCTCGGCCCGCGTGCTGTGGACGCTCGGCCTCTTCTTCGTCGGGGCCGGCGCCGGCTTCAAGCTCCACTGGGCGCTCTCCCGCTCGTCGAGCGCCTCCTCGGACGAGGTCCGCGTGCTGATCCACGACCGCTGGTTCAACGGGCTGCTCGTGATCCTCACGATCGTCCTCCTCTGGTTCCTCCTCTCCGGCGCGGGGACGTTCCTGCCGAACTCGCTCCCGTAGAGAGCGCCTAGTCCGTCCGGCCGAACCGCGGCCGGGCGGGGCCCGTCGAGGCCTCGCCGGCCCCGACGGGCTCCGGCTCTAAGACCCGCCGTCGGAGCCGCCGGTACGACGGGAGGAGCCCGCCGGTGACCAGCAGCGCGGCCGCGGTCCCGGCGAGGGCCCCGAGGGAGTCGCCGAGCGCCAGGAGCCCGAGCCCCGCCACACCGACCAAGAGCCCCGAGAGGGGCCCGCCGCGGGCCCCCGGGACCTCCGCCGACCTCGGGACCGAAAGGAGGGCCCCGTTGACCTCGAGGAACAGGAGCGCGACCGACTGCGCCGCGGCGAGCACGAGCGCGTCCCACGTGACCGACAGCGCGCTGAGGACGCTCGCGACGACCGCGAGGACGAGGATCGCCGAGAGGCCGGCGCGGAAACCGAGCGCGTAGAACGGCGTCGCCGCGGCGCGGCCGAAGTACCGTGTCCGGCCGAGCCCCCACTGGGCGAGCTCGGTCGCGCCCGCCACGAGGACCACGTCGATGAGCGCGGAGATGAGGGCCCCGTTCGCGACCGCACTGAGGAGCAGGAGAAGCGCGAAGGCGATCGGGACGCCGACGAACAGCCCGGCCGTGTAGGCGAACAACTCCCGACGCTCGTCGAACCGGGAGGTCGGCACCTGGGGTGCGGCGAACCGGCCGACCTCGAAGTAGACGAAGGCGCCCGAGAGGAGGACGCCCGCGATCCCCGCGAGCGAGAGGGCCCCGTTGACCATCCTACGCCACCCGCCGCCCGGCGGCGAGGAACCCCGTGTGCCCGAGCATCTCGAACTCGGGCCGAGTCCCCCGCTCCCCGACATGGAGGGCGCGCTCGAGGACCTCGAGCGCCCGGATCTCCTCGAACCCCTCCGCCCGGAGCCCCCGGACCGACGCCTCGAGCTGGTTGTAGGTGGGCACGTAGGTGACGACGTGCCCCCCGACGCGCAGGCTCGCGCGTGCGGCCGTCGTGACCGACCACGGCTCCGGCAGGTCGAGGACCACGGCGTCGAGCTCCTGGAGGGCGAAGCCGTCGCGGGCGACGTCGCGCTCGGTGAACACGACGCGATCGGACAGGCCCGAAGCGGCGACGTTCCGGCGCGCCACCTCGAGGAACTCCGGACGCCGGTCGAAGGAGTGGACCCGACCCTGAGGCCCGACGAAGTGGGCGAGAACGATCGTGAGGGCGCCGCTGCCGCTCCCCGCCTCGGCGACGCGGGCCCCGGGCCCGATCCCCCCGAGGAAGACGACCTCGAGCGCGTCCTTCGGCGTGACGATCTGCGCCTTGCGCCGGACCTGCTGCAGGAGGTCCGCGAGGGCGGGGCGGAAGAGGCGGTACGTCGCACCCGCCCAGCTCACGGTCCCGCCGGCGGGACGACCGATCTCGGCCGACAGGTCGACGACGCCCCGGCCCTCGATCGTCTGAGGTCCTCGGAGGAGACGGAGGAGCATCGCGTCGCCCTCGCGGCGGCGGAGGAGCACGAGCTCCCCCTCCTCGAGAACCGCCGGTACCGCCATCGCCCGGAGCCGTCGAGCGGACGGACCGGCGGAGTATAAGACGCCCCGCCGGGCCACCCGGTCCCGCCCCCGGGGGCCGGCGGGGGCTCTCGGGGCACCCGGGCGGCCCCGGGACGTCTGCTGTCCCCCGGCGCGGGGGGCTCCGCCGGCGCGGGGCGGAACCCCCCTCGGCCGCTCTCGCCTACGACCGGGCCTTCCCCCGCCGGAGCAGGAGGTAGGTGATCAGCACCGCGTCGACGGCGGCGACCGCGATGACGAGCGCGATCGTCGTGTACCCCCAGGTCGGCTCCATCCCGAGGACCGTCTCCGCCGGCGCCTCCGGCGCGGTGACCGTCACCGTCGTCGTCGCCGACACCTGCGCCCCGATCGAATCGGTCACGTAGACGGTCACCTCGTACGTGCCGGAGGCGTTCGGCCGGCAGCTCAGCGTTCCCGAGTCGGCCGAGAGGCAGCCCGGCGGGAGCCCCGCGTGCACGATCGAGTACGGCGCCACGCCGCCCGTCACCGCCACGGCGAGCGTGAGAGGGTCCCCGACGGAGACCGTCGCTGGCTGCGCCACGAACGAGGCGATCGCGGGCCGCGGCTGGACGCTCACCGAGACGTTCGCATACGCCGAGGCCCCGACGGTGTCGTTGGCCCAGACCTCGGCGAGGTAGGTTCCCGGGGCGGCGTAGCTGTGCGCGAGGCTGCCTCCCGTCGCCGACGCCCCGTCGCCGAACCGCCAGGTGACGACGAGCGGGCCCGAGCCGCCCTCGCCGACCGTCTGGAGCGCGACCGGGTAGCCGACGTCCGTCTCGCCCGGAGAGGCGACGGGCGTCGAGAGCGTCGGCCAGGGGTTCACGAGGACCTCCGCCGTCGCGACGGCCGTCAGCGAGAACGAGTCGTTGACCCAGAGGGTGACCGCGTAGGCCCCCGGCGCCCCGTAGGTGTGCTCGACGGAGGCGACCGACGCGCGCCCGCCGTCGCCGAACGACCAGTCGTAGGAGTGGGGGGCGACGCCGTCACTCACGGCCGTCGTGAAGGCGACCGGAAGCCCTACGTCGGTGACCGCGTGCGACGCGAGGATCTGCGCCGTCGGGCCGGCGACGACGTCGACGGTGACGCTCTCGACGGACGTCGACCCGCCGGAGCTGTTCGTCCAGACGGTGGCCCTGTAGGTCCCCGGCGCGGCGTAGGCGTGCGACTCCGCCGCGAGGGTTCCGACGGCGCCGTCCCCGAACTGCCAGGAGGTGCGCAACGGCGGCGCACCGCCACTCGCGCTCGCGCCGAAGGTCACCGGCACACCGACATCGACGAGCGTCGGCGAGGCGGCGACGTTGACCGCGAGCCCGGGGTAGACCTCGAGGGGCATCGTCTCGACGCTCGAGTTCGCCGCCGAGTCGTTCACGACGAGACGGACCGTGTACTCCGTCGGCGCCGTCACCGTGTAGGTGTGCATCGGGGCCGCGAGCGCGCTCGAGCTCCCGTCCCCGAAGTCCCAGAAGTAGGTGAACGGCACGACGCCGCCGAACATCGCCGCATGGTAGTGGACCGCCACGCCCGCGTCGGCCGGGTTGAGGCTCATGGCCCCCTGGGCGAGGAAGACGATCCAGACCCAGGTGTCGGCCGGCATCGCGGTCCCGTTGTCGCCCCCGAACGTCACGAGGTAGCCGTCGGCGGGGCTGAAGACCGTCGCGGCGCCGGTCCTCGGGACCGGCGACGCGGCCTCCTCGCCGCCCATGCCGCCCGGCACCGGAGGCGGAACCTTCGTCCAGTTGCCCTGGCCGAACGCCCAGAAGTCGCTGAGCGCGGAGGTCCCCGCCGAGCTGCCGCTCGTTCCGCCGAACATCATCGCGTTCGAGTACGGCGGCTCGTCGTCCCAGGCGAGGCTCGCGTTCGCGCGCGGCGGCGGCGTCGCCGAGCCCGTGACCGGGTCCGTCCAGGTCGAGACCCCCGCCGGGTCCGGCGGGCCCACGACCCAGGTGTCGCCGAGATAGCCCGCGGTGTTGAGACCTCCGAAGAGGAAGACGCCTCCCGCGACGCCGTCGTACACCGCGGACGCGAAGGCCCTCGCGTCGGGGGTGAACGGCGCGGGCGAGCCGTCGAGGACGCTCGAGACCGGGGTCCACGAGGTCGTCTGCGCGTCGAACGCCCAGAGGTCGTCGAGGTACCCCGCGCTCCCGAGGCCCCCGATCAGCAGCGCCGAGCCGCTCTCCCCGTCGGAGGCGAGCACCATCCCCATGCGGGGGCTCGGGCTCGTGGCGGGGGCGAGCCGCGTCCAGGCGCCGTTCTGGAACGCCCAGGTGTCGTTGAGGTAGGCGCCATTGTAGCCGCCGAACAGGAGCACGTAGCCGTCGGTCGCGTTGGGTCCGGTGGCGACGTAGGCGAGCCCGGCCTGCGTGCGGGGACCCGGCCCGGCGCCCGTCGAGGCGACGAGGGTCCAGTTCCCGTTGACGTAGGTCCAGGTGTCGCCGAGGTAGGCGACCCCGGACCAGCCTCCGAAGAGGAGGGCGTGGCCGGTCGCGCCGTCGAGGACGAGGTCCGCCCCCGTGCGCGCGACGGGCTTCGCGGCGGCCCCGACCAGGGTCCAGGTGTTGTCCGCGAAGGTCCACGTGTCGGCGTAGGCGAGGCTCCCGGCCTGGCCTCCAAAGAAGAGGACCGTCCCGCTCGACGGGTCGTAGGAGGCCATCGCGCCGTACCTCGGGGAGGGCCCGGTCGCCGCGGGCGCCCAGGCGCCACTCGAGTAGACCCAGACGTCCCCGAGGACGCCGGAGGGGCTCTGCCCTCCCATCAGGAGGATCTCGTGATCGGCACCGTTCCAGCTGATCGCCGCGCTCCCGCGGGCGGACGGGGTCGGCTCGCCGGCGGCGAACGCCTTCGGCGTCCAGACGCCGCCCGCGAACGTCCAGGTATCGTTGTAGTAGGCCCCCGTCGTCATGCCGCCGAACAGGACGAGCGTGTGCTCCGCCTCGTCGTAGGCGAGGCTCGCGTTCGTTCTCGGCGAGGGCGAGGTCGGCGTGCTGAGGAGCGTCCAGGCGCCGCCCGCGAAGCTCCACGTGTCGCTGAGGACCGTCGCGCCGTTGTAGCCACCGAAGAGGACGACCTCGTTGTCGGCGGCATCGAAGGCCATCGCGCCGCCGGTACGCGCCGTCGGGGAGATCGGAGGGCTCAGCTTCGTCCAAGCCCCGTCCTGGAACGTCCAGGTCTCGGCGAGGTAGTGTCCGCCCCGGAGACCGCCGAACAGGAGAACGTAGCCGTCGCGCGCGTCGTAGGCCATCGAGATCCCGGCGTGGACGCTCAGGCTCGAACTGATGAACATGCGCGTCCACGTCCCGCCCGAGTACTCCCAGGTGTCGCCGAGGGCCTCACCGCCCGCGGAGCCCCCGAAGAGGACGCTCGCCCCGATGACCGGATCGTAGACGAGGCCCCCGCAGCACCGCGCCTGCGTGACGGTCGCCCACGTGCCGTTGGTCGCGGTCTCGTTCTCGCCGCCCCCGCCTCCACCATGCCCGCCGCCACCGGGAAGCGCGAGCGTCGGCGTCGTGCCGAGAGCCGCTCCGTCGGCGGGGCCGGCTCCCTCGGCGAGCGACGCGATCGCCTGGTCGACGACGGAGGCCCCCGCGGTCGACACCCCGCTCGGAGCCGAGGCCGGCGCGGCCGGGGACACGGCGGCGGCCGACCCGCCGAACGGGACCGCGAGGAAGACCGCCACGAAGACAACGGGCGCGAGACGGTTCAGGTCAAGCCGGAGACGACGCGCGAGGACGGCGGGTTGGGGCGACATGGCGAGGGTACGACCCGGCACGAGCAAAAGCCGCGAGTCAAGCCGAATTGAGGGAGCCCGAGCGCCGCGCGTCGGACCTTTCCGACAACGCTTCCGACGAGGCGGGGGCCGGGTCGATTGCGCTCGACGGCCCGTATTTGCTCGACCCGACCGTCGCGGGCCCCGGTGGGCGCATGAACGCAGACACGCCGGCACGGCGCGGAGGCCCGACCCCGCGGGAGTTCGAACGGTGCAGCGGTCCGCCCCTCACCGCCCCGCGAGCCTGCCTCACAGGACCGGCCGCCGTCGCGGTCGTGACGCTTCTCCTCGCCGCGTCGTTCGCGATGCTGACGAGCGCCGCCGTCGCGGAGGCGCGGCTCTCCACCGCCGAGGGGCGGTCGGCGTTGCCGGCGCGGGCCAGCGGCGCGCTGCTGCCGGCGGCCGGCGCGTCGCTGACCATCCTTCCCGACGGGTCCCTCAGCGACCCGTCCGCGCCCGTCGAGGTCCGCGGTGAGACCTACACGATCCTCTCGGACTACAACGGCACGATCGCGGACGAGCGCAACGGCAGCGTGCTCGAGGGTGCCGGGCACAAGGTCCTCGCCGGCGCGGCCGGAGCGGCCGCGATCGACGTCTCGGGGACCTCGGGCGTCGTCGTCGCGAACCTGACGACCGTGGGCGGCACGACGGGACTGCGGGCCCTCGGGGTGAGCGACCTCACGGTCCGCGCGACGGACCTGACCTCGACGACCGTCGGCCTCGCGCTCTCGAACTCGAGCCGGGTCATTCTCGAGGGGGTCGCGACCGACGGCGTCGCGCAAGGGCTCTCCGCCTCGGCGGTCCAGGGCCTCTCCCTCACCGGCTCCCGCATCTCCGCCACCGAGGTCGGTGTCGATGTGATGCAATCGGCCGCCCTCACGATCGCCCAGTGCGACCTCACGGGCGCCGGCCGCCTCGGCGTCCGGCTCGTCGAGGTCGCCGGGGCCGACCTGATCGGGAACGACGTCGACGCGACCCCCGGGGCCGCGGTCACCGGCGTGAGCGCGCTGCGCGTCTCCCAGCTCAACCTCACCGGCAACTCCGCCAACGGGACGGAGACCGGCTTCCTCGTCGTCCAGTCCGACAGCGTCGCGGCGCGCGGGAACGTCCTCGAGGGCGTCTCGGTCGGGTTCGACCTCACTCGCGACAGCTACCTCACGATCGTCGGCAACGACGTCTCGCACGCCCGACTCGTCAACGGAACGGCCGTCGCGGTCCGTATCGTCGAGACCCTCGAGTTCAACGTGAGCGACAACGACCTCACGGCGTCGGCGGGGTCCGGGCTCGAGATCGCGTGGGGGACCCACGGTACGGTGGTCGGGAACAACGTCTCCTGGGCGACGCGGGCCGGCATCTCGATGAGCGCCTCGCACAACGTCCAGATGGGGCGCAACCACGCGGACGACATCCGGGCCCCCGGCGGGATCGGGTACAACTTCTCCGCGAACGGGCGGCTCGACTTCGTCGGCAACTCGGCCCTCCGCGACGATTACGGCCTTGTCGACGCCTCCTCGAACCGGCTCTGGGTCATCGGGAGCGACCTCTCCTTCCCGATCACGCGCGGCGTGTCGATCGTCAACGATCGCGAGCTCCAGGTCCGCTCGAGCACGTTCTCGGGGAGCCCGACCGCCGACCACGGCCTCTACGTCGCCGACAGCATCGGGGTCGTCCTCTCGGGGAACGCGCTCCGCGATTTCGTCGGCGCGGCCCTCCTCGCGGACCGCGACTCCGAGATCCAGATCCTCTCGAACGCCGTCACGGGAACCGCCGCCGCCGGGATCGTCGTCAACGGCAGCGCCGACGTCAGCGTGGGCGCGAACACGGTGACGAACGCCTCCGGCGCCGGGCTCGTGCTCGACCACGTCCTCAACTTCACGGTCGCCGCCAACGTCGTCTCCGGCGCTCCGGTCGGCCTCGACGTGAACCACAGCCTCACCGGGACCCTCGCGGACAACCAGCTCTCCTACAACGCGCTCGGCGCGATTGAGTCCGGGGACACGGGCGTCACCTGGACCTCGAACGACTTCCTCTCGAACGACCGGTCGCTCTCCTTTTCCCCCGGCGCCGAGGTCGCGGTCTTCCACAACAACTTCGTCGCCGACGCCGGGGTCGAGCTCCCCGGCCGTCTCGCGGCGTCGCCGTACTGGGACGACGGGTATCCCGTCGGCGGGAACTACTGGAGCAACTGGACCGGGCCGGACGTCGAGAGCGGCCCGGCGCAGAGCTCGGCGGGAAGCGACGGCCTCGTCGATGCCCCGGTCCTGCTCGGGGGCGGCTGGTCCGACCGGTACCCGCTCGCTCAGCCGTGGAACCTCTCCGCGGTGACGTTCTCGGAACAAGGCCTCCCCGACGGCGTCGGCTGGGGCGTCCTGTTCAACGGGATCGCCTACGCGACGAAGGCCGCCTCGATCGCGATCCCCGAGACGAACGGCGCCTACACGACGTTCAGCTACGCGGCCGTGTCGCCCCCGGGCTACCGCGCCCTCAACGGCAGCGGCCACGGCCTGATGCACCACCTGGACCTCGCGGTCTCGATCGCCTTTACGACGTCGTCGATCCTCTACGACCTCACCTTCGCCTCGACGGGGCTCCCGACCGGAACGCCGTGGAGCGTGGCGGTCGACGGCGCGACGCGCGAGGCGGTCGGCGGCCTCGTGACCGCGGCGGTGGCGAACGGGACCCACAGCTACGCCGTCGAGGCCGTTCCCGGGTTCGTCGCGAGCCCGTCGCAGGGCACGGTGACCGTCGCCGGAGCGGACGTTGCCGTGGCCGTCTCGTTCACCCCCGCGGTGTTCCCCGTCCTCGTCGTCGCCGTCGGGCTCGCCGGAGGAGCCCCCTGGACGATCACGGTCGACGGGGTCCCGTACGTCGGCACCGCGAGCGTTCGGTCTCTCGCGCTGGCCAACGGGACCCACGCGTTCGTCGTCACGGGGGCCGCCGGCTCTGCGCCGGTCCCGAGGGCGGGCACGATCGAGGTCGCCGGAGCACCGCTTTCCCTCACGGTCACGTTCCTCGCCGTCACCTACCCGGCGACGGTCGAGCTCTCGCCGCTGCCGGCGGGGGCGGAGTGGACGCTCGTGCTCGGAGGCCGCTCCTACGTCTCGGCCGCTCCGGCCCTCACCGTAACGCTCGCGAACGGGACCTACGACTACGACCTCCTCCCGCCCACCGGCTTCACGGTCCTCCCCTCGACGGGATCGTTCACCGTCGCCGGGAGCGCGGTCGTCGTCTCCGCCGTTCTCCGCGCGGTGACCTACGCCGTCACGTTCACCGAGCAGGGCCTGCCGGCCGGCTACGTCTGGGTGGTCACGCTCGACGGCGTCGACCACGTCGTTCTCTATGGATCGCTCGAGGTCCGGCTGTCGAACGGGTCCCACGGGTTCCAGGCCTTCGCGTCCGGCTACCGGGCGTCCCCGGACGCCGGAACGGTCGTCGTCGACGGAGCGGGTGCGACGGTGGCGATCGCGTTCGTCGGGTCGGCCTCGATGGCGGTGAGCCTCGGGGGACCGCCGACCGGGCCGGTCGTCGCGCTCGTGCTCGGCGTCGCGGCGCTCGGCTTCCTCGCCGCGTTCGCCCTCGCCCGGCTCGGCGCGCGGCGCGCGCGCCGGGCCGAACGTCGGGACGGATCGCGCCTCGACCCCGACGTATGGGAGGACCCGCGCCGAGCGGCCCGGGTCCGTCCGGCTTGACGGGCAGTATTTGCTCGCTCGAGGCCGTCCGAACGAAGGTGAGGCGCCATGCATCGTCGATTCTCGAACGTCGGGCTCGTTGCGATCGCCGCCGGCTTCGTTCTCTCGGTCGTCGTCGCGCCGCTCGCTGTCGCGGCGCCGACGTTCAGCCCCCACACGCTCTCGGTGGCGGCGCCGGACTCGTGGGCGTACGGCGCGGAGCGCTGGTTCAACCTGACCACGTCGACGCCGGCCGGCGTCCACACGATCTCGGCCTACATGGCGTTCTACGCGGTCTTCGAGCGGACCAACGTCTCATCGACGGTGACCCAGCTGAGCGTGGACCGGACCGCCTACTCGAACTTCACGAGCTCGTACTGTTCACCGGACTGCACGAGCCCACGCATCTCCGTCGTGGTCGAGCACGAGAGCTATCTGCACGCGCTCGGCTTCGTCAACCTCACTCGAGACGGGACGGTCTATGAGGACGGTGTCGCCGTCCCGGCGATCGCCGTCCTCGACGCCGCCGCTCAGGCGACGGGAACCCTCCGCTCGACCGCGAACGTGACCGTCGTCACGCCGCAGGGGACGAACCACGCGGAGGAGGCGTTCTCGGCGTCCGGCCAGGCGGCGCTCGCGCTGGGCCTCTCTCCCGCGCTCGGTCTCGTGCCGACCGCGCTCAACGTCGGGGACACCTGGAATGCGACGAGCCAGTACACGGGCAGTGGCAGCTGGTCGGTCGGCTGGACCTATACGAAGCTGAGCGCGAACGGGAGCACGATCTCACTCTCGGGGACCCCCTCGGGCGCCCTCAACCAGAGCGGGAACGTCTCCGTCGAGGGCGCGGTCGTCGCCTCGATGACCCTCCCCGACGGCACGGTGCTCCCCGCGGTCGTCCTCAGCTTCGACAGCGACCTCGACGTCCTCGACGGGCTAATCCTCCTCCCGCACGGCATGGGCCTGTTCGACGGCGGTAGCGCCCCCTGGGGCGGCTACCAGCTCGGCGCCGTCGCGATGGAGACGCACCGGCTCGCGGTCCAGTTCAGCGGCGACTTCACCTCGTTCCGTCTGCGGGCGGCGAGCGCCTTTTACGGCACGAGCGACGCCGCGGTCGCCTCGGGCCAGGCCGGCAGCCCGAACCTCGTCGTCACCCCGACGACCTCGCTCAGCACCGGGGTTCCGAGCGTCGAGGTCACCGCGGTCCCGATGAGCGTCACCGATGCCACGACCGCCGGCGATTGCCTCGCGACCGGCACGTGCACCGGCGGCGGGACGACGACCTCGAGCTCGCCGCTGCCCTGGCTGTGGATCGAGGTCGGGGTCGGCGTCGCGGTCGTCGGGGCGGCCGTCGTCGTCACTGCGCTCTGGCTCCGTCGGCGCCCGGCGCCGTAACGACGCGTCGTCGACGGCTCCCGGGGGCCCGGGCCGGGCCCCCGGCGGGCCCGAGAGCTCGCCGCAGCGTGACGGTGACGCTTATACCACCGGGCATTGTCCGCCCGCCCCGTAGGGCCCCACGGAGGGTGGGCGGCGACCGCGCCGGTCCCGACGCGCCTCCGCGGTCCCGAAGGACACGATCGGTCGGCACGAAGGGGACGCGCGGGTATAGTGTAGCCTGGTATCACATAGGCTTGCCAAGCCTATAACCCGGGTTCAAATCCCGGTGCCCGCATTCCCGCCGACCGCAGACCCGCGCGACGTCGAGCGTGGGGCTTGGACGCCCTCCGGCGTCCGTCAGACCCGGACCGCGCGGCCGGCCCGGAACCGGGGTCGGCGGCGTGCTCCGGACCCCCGGCGGGGGGCCGACGGGGCGCGCGTGGGGCGTCCTTCCGTTTTTTAAGACGGGCCGGCGTCCCCTCGGCATGGCCCGGCTCCGACGCGTGACGGTTCCCGGCCGCCGCTCGTTCGAGTACGTCTCCAAGGGCCAGGGGCCCGCGACGCTTCTCGTACACGCCGGTGGCCCCGGCTACACCTACCACTACCTGAGACCCCTGCTCCGCCTCGCGAACGCGCACCTCCGGGTCATCCTGTTCAACCCGCGCGGCGTCGGCGGATCCTGGACGCCGCGGCGGCCGAGCGAGTACACGGTCCCGAAGATGGCGGAGGACGTCGAGGCGATCCGCCGCGCGCTCCACATCCGCGAGCTCCACCTGCTCGGGTTCTCCGCGGGCGGGTTCGTCGCGCTCGAGTACGCGGGACGCTACCAGCGCCACCTCACCTCGCTCCTCCTCTGCGACACGGCCGGCAGCGCCGAGGAGGTTCGGGCGGCGAACCGGATGATGCGCGCCTCGGCGACGCCCGCGCAGCGGGCCCGCCTCAAGGCGCTCGAGCGCGCGCGCGCCTTCGACACGAAGGAGTACCAGACGCTCACGAGCGAGATCTCCGCGCCGTTCAGCTCGAGGTTCCTGTCGACGCTCCCACGGGACCTTTCGCCCGCCCACCTCAGCCTCGCGGTCTACCGCACGATGATGACCCGGAGCGGCGACGAGTTCGCCGTCGACGGGACCCTCTCCCGGTGGGACGGCCGTCGCCACTACGCGCGGATCGAGGTGCCGACGCTCGTCCTCGTCGGCCGGTACGACTCGCTCCTAGAGGCCTCGAGAGAGATGGCGGACCGCATCGTCCCGGCGCACCTTCGGGTCCTGCCGAGGAGCAGCCACCTCGCCCACCTCGAGCAGCCGAAGGAGTTCCTCGGGGCGATCCGGGAGTTCCTGCTCGACGTCACGGGGGACTAGGCGCCGCCGCCGTCGCGGGGGCGAGGACGAGGTCGTCCTTCAGCTCCCGGAACAGCAGTGCGCCCAGGACCGTCGTCAGGATCGCCATCAGGAGGACGGCGCCGAGGAGGGTCTGGTCGAAGGCGCCGACGCTGAGGCCGACGGCACCGACGACGAGACCGATCTCCCCGCGGGGGATCATGCCGACGGCGATCGCCGTCGCGACCCGACGCGAGCGGAAGCGCGCCCAGGCGATCCCGATGATGCCGAGGAACTTGCCGAACGCAGCGATCCCCGCGAGGAGCACCGCGAGCGCGAGGACCGACGGGGAGAGGAGAAGGCCGACGTCGAACTGCGCGCCGAGGACGGCGAAGAAGAGGGCGCCGAAGATCGCGAGAAGCAGCTCGACCGACTGGCGGGTTCGGTCGGCGGCGAGGCTCTCCGCGATCGCCAGCCCCGCGATGAACGCGCCGATGAGGGCCGAGAAGCCGAAGGCGCCGACGATGACGATGAGGACGAAGAGCACCACGAGAGGCGCGTGGACCGACTGCTCGACGGCGCGCAGCCGGAACAGCCGAGGGATCACGAGGACCGACGCGACGAGCAGGACGACCCAGGCGGCGACGGAGAGGAAGATCCCGCCCGAGATCGTGATGAGGTCGATCGCGCCGCCGCGGACCGTCAGCACGGCGGAGAGGAGGATGAGCGCGACGACGTCGTCGACGGCGGCGACGCTGATCAGGTAGCGGCCCGTCGGGGCGGAGCCGAGGGGCTCCGACTTGAGGAACGACGCGACGACGGCCGTGCTCGTCGCGCCCGCGGCGACGCCGAGGAGAAGCGCCGTCGGGAGCGGGTAGAATCTCGAGAAGATCACGGTCGTGAGGCCGAACGGCAGGAGGTCGCCCGCAAGCGCGGCGGCGATCACGTAACCGCCGCCCGTACGGAGCGTCGCCACGCCCCCCTCGAGACCGGCGGCGAAGATCAGCAGGATCACCGAGAAGTCGGCGAAGAGGAGGACGAAGTTGCTGATCTCGAGGATCGGCACGCCCGCAAGGCGGTCGACGAACTGGCCGAGCGCGTAGCTCCCGATCACCATCCCGCCGAGCAGCTCCCCGACGACGCGGGGCAGTCCGACGCGGCGGACGAGCGAGCCGAAGAGGCTCGCCACCGCGAGGAGGATGAAGATCTCGAGCAGGACGTAGGAGGCCTCGTTCGGGGTGATCGCCATGGCCTCGCGAGCGGGAGCGCTCGGCGGTAGAAAGCCCCTCTCCCGAACGCGCGCGTTCGGAGACTACCGGCCCTGGTCCTCGCCGAACCAGCTCCGGAACCGCTTGAGGTTCCCGAGCTGTCCGAGCAGGATGACGGCGTCGCCGACGGCGAGGTGCTCGGTGGAGCCGGGGTTGACGATCGTGTCGTAGTCGCCGTCGGGGCGCCGCCGCGCGAGGCCGACCAAGAGGGCCCCCGAGGCCTTTCGGACCCGGGCCTCGGCCTCGCCGAACGTGACGCCGGAGATCGGGCCGCCCTCGCGCAACAGGTACTCCTGCATGTCGGAGCTGACGTCGGCCGCCGTGATGTCCTCGAGGGCGTGCGCGACCTCAGGCTCGAAGGCGGCCGAGGCGCAGAGGCGGCCCCCCATGTCAGCCGGCGAGGCGACGAAGGTGACGCCCGCGGTCCGCAGCGTGTCGCGGAGCTCAGGGCGGCCCACGCTCACGACGACCCGCGCCCCCGGCGCGAGCGAGCGGATGTTCAGCGCCGCGATCATGTTCGTCGCGTCGTCGGGCGTGCAGACGATGACGCTGTGCGCGCGCGCGACGTTGACGCGCTTGAGGATGTCGATCTCCGCCGCGGGCCCGTACGTCGCGAAGACCCGGCTCGGCGGACCGAGGGCGCGGACGTTCGCGACCTCCTCCGGCGCCTCCGTGACGACCGCGACCCGGCGCTCCTGGATGAGCAGTTCGCGCACCGCCGCTCGGCCGACCGCCGAGTAGCCGAGCACGACGATGTGCTCAGAGAGGTCCGTCCCGAGCGTTCCGAGCGCCTCCTTCTGCGACTCGTCGATGACGGTCGAGGTGATGACGCTGACCAGGTAGCCCCCGAGGAAGATCTGCCCGAACAGGAGGACCGACGTCATCGTCCTCGCCGCCTCGTTGACGGGGACGACGTCGCCGTAGCCGGTCGTCGACAGCGTCACGATCGCCCAGTAGAGGGAGGTCTCGAACGCGACGTTCTGCAGGTAGTGGAACGCGATGGCCGCGGCGAAGTAGAAGGTGAGGAACACCGCGACGAACTTCCAGACCCGTCGGAGGATCTCCGAGAAGAACCGTCGACGCCGGCCCGCCACGCGGTCGGGAAGCCCGCGGGCGGCTAAGGGTTTCGGCGCGAGCCCCGGGCGGCGAGGCGGTCGGGGCCCTGGCGAGGCTCGCCGGGAAGAGCGCGAGGCCGTCGCCGCGCGGCTTTGCACGGAAAGGCTGCGGTGCACAGAAACTCAGTCGCCTGCACAGGAACCAGCGGCATCGAGGGTAGGCCAGATTTCCGACGGGTTGTCCACAGACAAGCCTGGACGGGGGTCGGAGGATCGCGCGATCGAACTTCTTGGGGCCCTCGCCGTGAGTTCGGCGGGAGGGGTCGCGGCGTCGGCTGCGGGCTCGATCTCACCAACTTCGTGAATATGATCTCGGGTGAAGCCGGGGACCGACCCCACTCGGCCGCTCCGCCTACTCGGGGCGGGCACCGTCAATCCAGCCGATCAGCCTCTCGGAGTCCCAGGCGCTGTCCGACCGGAACGCCATTCCAACGACCTTCACGCCCGGCACCCCATGGAGCAGCTCCTCGAAGCGAACGGCCGCAGCGCGGGAGGGTGCCCGACCGAGGTAGATAGTGGCCGGCGGATTGGCGATGCCTTCTATCGCGACTCCAGGGACGAGTGATGCGACCTCAGGCGGAGCTCCTTTCGACGCGCCGAAGGCGGCGAGGTAGAAGCAGGCAATCCCGTTCGACCGAGCACCGTTGATCACGGGCTGGATGTGGATCCAGCCATGATCGACTAGTCTGTCCCGACGAAATCGTGCAGTCTTCTCCGTAACGCCGGCGTCCCCGGCCAGAGCGGTCGGCGCTCCACGGGGGTTCCGGACGAGTCCACGCATGATCTTCCAGTCTAGAGGAGACAACTCGCCAGCCTCGGAACCAGGTCGTGGCCACCCCTGGGCCTGCACCATGTCAGGCTCACCAAAGGCTTCGACAAGCGATCGTGGCGTCAGCTCGGCGCGGCGGCCGAATGTCAGGACCGCGAGGGAGTCGCGCTCGAAGACCTTCGCCCAGACCGCCGTCTTCTCGTTGAGAGCTACTGAAAGGGCGGAGCCAGCCGACCGCTTGAGACTGGACTTGAGGATTCCGCCCCCGGATTCGTCGTGTAGGCTGAACACTGAAATCGTGGGCTTGCACCCGAACGCCTCGGCTGCTGGAATCGCCCAGAAGCCGCCGAGTACCCCCTCACCGTGCAGTGCCGCTACGCGAGCTTTGATGGTGGTTCCGCTCACACCGAGTGACCGCCCCACCTTCTGAAGGGTAGCGAATGGCGTGCGGAACAAAGTGGAGGCGAGCTGGAAGTCGAGTTCGTCCATCTGCTGTGACGCCACTCCGTCGGAGGTTAGTTCAGACCGACGTCAGTCTTACCGAATCTTCAAGTCGCGCTTGAGCCAAGTCCAAATCCCCTCACGGCGTGGGTCTCATCGCGAGGGAGGCACTAGGGCCGTGCGAGCGGTCATCTTCGATGGACCTGGAAGAATCCGCGTCGGCGAGCGTCCCGACCCCACGATTCAGGATCCGAGCGATGTTGTAGTGCAGGTCACATTGGCCTGCATCTGTGGGTCCGATCTCTGGTACTTCCGGGGTCAGTCGGACCACGCTATAGGCCCGATCGGCCACGAGTTCATCGGGATTGTAGATAAGGTCGGAACCTCGGTGCGGGAGTTCCAGCCTGGCGACCGCGTAGTCGCACCCTTCGTCTACGGGGACGGCTCATGCGTCAACTGCCTTGCGGGGTGGCCTAACAACTGCCTTCGGGGGGCCCCGTTCGGTAACAACGGTATCGACGGGGGGCAGGGGCAAGCCGTCCGAGTTCCCTTTGCGGACGCAACATTGGTCAAGATTCCTAGGCCGGCACCTTCCGAGTCGGTCCTGCGATCTATATTGACACTGTCGGACGTCATGTGCACCGGCCACCACGCCGCGGTTAGTGCAGGGGTACGCCCCGGGGACACGGTCGCCGTGGTGGGCGACGGGGCCGTAGGCCTCTGCGCGGTGCTCGCGTCCAAGAGGCTCGGGGCTCGACGGATTATCGCGTTGAGCCGAAATCCAACGCGACAGGCATTGGCGAGGAAGTTTGGGGCGACCGACGTATTGGGCGTTCGCGGCGAGGCTGCGAAGTCGACCGTGCTTGAGATGACCGACGGGCTAGGGGTAGACGCGGCGATGGAATGCGTCGGAACGGCTGATTCCATGACGACCGCTTTCGAGATCGCCCGGGTGGGCGCAACGGTCGGGGCAGTAGGGGCACCGCACGGAGTGGTTGTCCCCGTCGAATCGATTATCTTCCGAAACGTGGGCGTCCGCGGGGGGGTCTCTCCCGCCCGCCGATACAGTCCCGAGCTGATGGGCGACGTTCTAAAGGGGACAATCGAACCCGGGCTCGTATTCGACTTCGTCACCAACCTCGACGGCGCGGCCGAAGCCTACCGCGTCATGAACGACCGACGGGCGATCAAGTCGCTCATCCGGATCGAGGAATGACGCGGCAACGACTGCTCGTGGTCGGGTCCACGGGGAGCGTGGGTCGATTGGTGGTCGAACGGGCTCACTCTGACGGATTCTCGGTCCGGGCACTGATTCGGAGCTGGCCGCCGAGTCGACGGTTCTCCTCCCAGGTTGAGGCAGTAAGGGGTGACATCACTGATGGGAGCACTCTCGGCGACTTGGTCCGCGACGTCGACGCCATTGCGTTCACACACGGGTCGGACGGGGGTCCCAAGGAGACCGAGGCGGTGGACTATGGAGGTGTTCGGAATGTTCTGCTTGCCCTCAAAGGACGCGAGGCCCGGATCGCGCTGATGACATCGATCGGCGTTACGAACCGGTCCAGCGCCTACAACCAATCAACGCGGGCGCACGACTGGAAGCGCCGCTCGGAGCGCTTGGTTCGCGCGAGTGGGCTCCCCTACACCATCGTCCGGCCAGGTTGGTTCGATCTCAACGGGCCCGACGACCACCGGCTAGTGCTCTTGCAGGGCGACCGGCGCCAAACCGGCACGCCGGCAGACGGCGCAATCGCTCGCGCTCAGCTAGCGGACGTGCTCGTGAAGAGTCTCTCGACCCGATCAGCCCTTCGAAAGACATTCGAAGTCGTATCAGAACGCGGGTCCCCCCAGCAGGATTTAGACGGGCTCATCGCGTCGCTTGAGCCGGACCTGCCCGGAATGCTTGACGGGGCTCAGGACGTCGCCAACATGCCGAGCGACGAGGAGCCGGAGAGTGTGGCGGAGGACCTAGACGTCGTCCGCCGCCTGCACCGGCGGGCTCAGTAGGAGGCGCAGAAATGGAGATCACTCGGAGCGGGGCGGGCGAGAGACACATCGGATCGCCAGGTCAGTTCGTTGGTGAGGTGCACCTTCTGCAGCTCTTCCGGGCACAGCAGGGGCAGCCTCCCCAAGGAGCGTACGTGACTTTCGAACCAGGCGCCCGGTCGAACTGGCATGTCCATCCCATGGGCCAACTCCTCGTCGTAACACTTGGACGAGGTCGCGTGGGGAACGTGGATGGAACCGTCCAGCGGATCAGGCGGGGCGACGTCATCTGGACGCCTCCGAACGAAAGACACTGGCACGGGGCGGATCCGAAGCTCCGCATGACCCACCTATCTATCGCGGCCGGAGCCGAATGGTTCGGTCCCGTGTCGGAGCAGCAGTATCGAGGGTCAGCATGAACGCCCATCCCGGACCACGAGAAGTGGTTGTTGTCGTTGGCCCCGGACAGATCGGCCAGGCGATCGCCCGCCGGATCTCAGTCGGGAAGCATGTGCTGCTCGCGGACTACCGGCTGGCGAACGCGAAGGCGGCCGCCGATACCCTAGCAAACTCCGGCTACGACTCAAGCATCGCGGAGGTGGACGTGTCATCTCGCGACGCGGTCTCCGGGCTCATCGAGAAAGCCTCCGGCCTCGGCCGGGTGACCACTCTGATCCATGCAGCGGGCGTCTCGCCGTCGCAGGCCTCCCCGGACACCATCCTGAAGGTCGACCTGTACGGCACGGCTCTGCTCCTTGAAGCCTTTCGAGAGGTGATCGTTCCGGGGGGTGCCGGCGTCGTCATCTCGTCGCAGTCTGGCCACAGATTACCCCCACTCGATCCGGACGAGAGCCGGGCATTAGCGTTGACACCTGTCGAGGAACTCCTCAGCCTCCCTTTCCTTAGCCTGGACCGAGTGAAGGACTCGCTCCACGCGTACCAGCTCGCGAAACGAGGCAACTCGCTGCGCGTGATGGCCGAAGCGGTGCTATGGGGGAAACGCGGGGCCCGGGTCAACGCGATCAGCCCTGGCATCGTCATGACTCCGCTGGCGAGGGATGAACTCACCGGACCACGGGGTAGCGGCTACAAGCGTATGGTCGATGGGTGCCCAGTCGGTCGAGCCGGGACACCCGACGAAGTGGCGACCGTGGCCGCCCTGCTACTCGGTCCCGACGGAGGCTTCATCACCGGCAGTGACTTCTTGATGGACGGCGGGGTCACTGCGGCCTATTGGTTCGGTGATTTGGGGCCTCCCCCGGCTCGGTGACGGCACCAGGCAGAATCCGGTGAGGCTTCTCCCGGGCGATTTCAGCACGACCCGGATCGCAAGGTCGGCGCCCGCGCCGCATGCGGACGAGTGGAGGGCTTCTGATCGGTTACGGACGAGCAGGATCAAAGAACGACATTCCGTGCAAAGCCCGCCCCGACGGCTTTGCACGGAAGGGGGTAGCTGCACAAGACTCGTCCGCCCCGCACTTCAATGAGCCCTGACCTCGCCCCAATGCGGGCAGGTGAGTCGCGACCGCTCGTTTCAAGACGGGTAAGCCGATTCGTCTCGGATGCTCGGGCCCTGGCTTGGGACGGACGGATGATATGACCGAGCGAGTTATCCTCCTCTCTGGAGCAATATCCTCGGGCAAGTCGACCTTAGGGAAATCCCTCGAAGCCTCGGAGGGTGCGCAGGTCTTCCGAACGAGGGAGGTGCTGCAGCGGAGGTCCGCCCCCGGATCGGAGCATGATCGCAAAGCGCTGCAGGCCATAGGCGACGGACTGGATCGCGAAACCCATCACCGGTGGGTGCTGGAGGAGTTCAAGGTCTGGCGCGCGAAGCTGGAACATCCGAACGTCGTCGTCGTGGACTCTGTCCGAACGGTGGACCAGGTCGCTTCCTTCAGAGCGGAGTTCGGCCCGTCGATAACACACGTTCACCTTACGGCTCCGGTCGAACAGTTGGAGGAACGGTTCAATCACAGAAAGCAGTCGGGGACCAAGATCTACACCTTTGCTGAGGTCCGAGACAACCCAACGGAACAGCAGATCGAGGGCCTCGCGAAGATCGCAGACCTAGTCGTCAACACTTTCCGATGTACGGAGGCCGACGTCCTCACCCGTGCCAACAGTCACCTTGGATTTAGGCACAGCGCAGGCCGTGGCTACGTCGACGTGGTGGTCGGCGGCCAATATGGAAGCGAGGGCAAGGGGCAGATTGTGGACCACCTCTCTAGCGAGTATGATCTCCTCATCCGTGTCGGTGGTCCCAACGCCGGCCACTCGGTCTTTCGGGAGCCCGCGCCGTATGTCCACCATCACCTCCCCTCCGGAACCCAATCGACCAATGCTCGACTTCTCATCGGACCTGGAGCGGTGCTCAGGGTCTCCACCCTGCTGAAGGAGATCGCGGACTGTAAGCTCGCGGACGGGCGGCTGACAATCGACGGGTCGGCCATGATCATCTCTGACGAGGACATCGAGAAGGAGACTGGCCTCGTGAAGTCGATCGGCTCGACCGGCCAAGGAGTGGGTGCTGCCTCCGCTCGCCGGATCATGGGTCGTGGCGAGGGCGTTAAGCTCGCAAGAGATGCCCCGGAGCTCAAGTCCTACATCGGCAGCGCCTACGACGTCCTGCACCACACGTTCTCCTCCGGAGGTCGGGCACTATTGGAGGGGACTCAAGGAACGGGACTGAGTTTGTTCCACGGGCCGTACCCACACGTCACCTCCCGCGACACTACCGTGATGGGTTGCCTGTCCGAGGCCGGAATCCCGTCCTCAAGAGTCCGAAAGGTCGTGATGGTCTGTCGAACGTACCCCATCCGCGTCGAGAGCCCGAGCAGCGGTTCCTCGGGACCTCTTCACGAGATGACCTACGCTGAGCTCTCGCGCCGTTCTGGCGTTCCCGAGGCCGATCTGCTGGGCGCCGAGAAGACTTCCACGACTCACAAACAACGCCGACTAGGCGAGTTCGAGTGGGATCTCCTTCAGAGAGCCGCCGGCCTGAACGCCCCGACGGATATCGCGGTGACCTTCGCGGATTACCTCGGGCTTGCCAATCGTCAGGCAATCAGGTTCGAGCAGCTTACCGAGGAGACCATCAACTTCATTCAAGAAGTGGAGCGGGTGACTGGCACGCCCGCCTCGCTCATCGCGACTGGGTTCAGTAATCGCAGCATAATCGACAGACGGGCATGGTAGTCGCTCATGGAGCCGGAGGAGCTCATCCGACGCTGGCCGACGCTTTACCACATGGCCGAAGCTGGGAGCTGGCCAAGCATACGACGACACGGACTCCGAAGCACCTCGGCCCTCCTCGACCTCTTCGAGATTGAGCCGGCGCGTCGAATCCGGCTCGAAACGCAGTGGCGGCGAGAGAGCGAGGAGATCTCTCACCCGACCTACGGGACCGCCGTCATTCGCGATCAAAAGCCGATGCCGGCCGCAGTACTCGAAAGGTTCCTCGAACCCGGGCTCTCTACCGCAGACTGGTATCGGCTCATCAACGGCAAGACCTTCTTCTGGCCGAACACAACCCCGTTGCTCTGGATGCTCGGAGCGCCTCCTTATCGTAGCCGTGCCCACGATGTCCTCGTGGTCGACACCGCTCGGCTGGTCGATCGTCACAGAGAGGGGGTGACTCTTTCAGCCCAGAACTCCGGGAGTACCAATAAGGGGTTAAGGAAGGGTCGAGACACGTTCTTGCCCATCGCTGCTTTCCGGGCCCCCTACGTCAATGAAGTGGCGGTCGAATACGGCGTTCCTGATATCGAGGAGCTGACCCTCAGAGTCGAACAACGTCAAGGGTCCGATATCCTTGGCACCATCTGGACAGGGTAGGCCCCGTCGACTCCCGAGTTCCGGGCTGCGGATCCGTCTGGTCCCAGGCTTCGATTCTGGAGCAACAGCAGAGGACACCGGGGGAGACTCCAGTACCGGGGTTTACAAGTTAGCCCTCTCTTGACGTAGAGTCGTTCCCGATCCCCTCTCCCAACCTCTTCTCGAGGATTCGCCCTTGCCGCTCGACGTATTATCTGCCTACAGGATGCATCCGCCGATAGGGATATGTGTCTGTAGTATCTGTCGTTGCTCGTGGTCTCCCTCGTCCGTCGCCGGGTCCGCCGTCAGCGCTACTGGTACCTGGTCGAGTCCGGCCGCGTTCGAGGTCGCCCTCGTATTGTCTGGCAGAAGTACCTCGGCACCCCGCAACGCATCCGGGAACTTCTGGAGAAGGCAGAGGCCGGAGGCGGCCCGCTGGAGGTCGATGTCGCCGATTTCGGCCCGGCTCCCCTCCTGGCCCTCGCCCGTGAGCTCGGGTTGGTCGAGACCATCGACCGTCTCCTCCCGAAGCGGGATCAGGGCTACTCCGTCGGCGAGCACCTGCTCGTCGCCGTCCTCAATAGATGCCTCGCCCCCTGCAGCAAGCTCCAGATTCGCCCTTGGTTCGACGGGACGATCCTCCCTCGCCTCCTCGGCAAGAAGGAGGGTCTGTCGAGCCAGGACTACTGGAACCACCTCGACCGCCTCGATGACGGGCTCCTCGAAGCAATCCAGTTCGCCATCTCCCGCAAGGCGGTCGAGCGGTTCGGCCTCGCGCTCGACTTCCTCTACTACGATCCGACCAACTTCTCGACCCACATCCAAGACCACGACGACCGGGGCAACGAGATCCCCGAGCGGGGTCCGGCGAAGGACCGACGGACCGACCTGCGGCTCATCGGGCTGGCGCTGCTCGCGAGCCGGGACCATGGGGTGCCGCTGTTGCACCGCACCTTCCCGGGCAACGAGAGCGAGTATCCGCTCTTCCGGGAGGAGGTGCCCCGCATCCGACGGTGGGTCGAGGCGCTCGGGAAGCACTCTTCCGAGATCACCCTCGTCTTCGACAAGGGCAACAACAGCGCCCCGGGGCTCGACCTCGTCGAGGAGGCGGGGTTCCACTACGTGGGCTCCCTACGACCGAGCCTGAATCGGGACCTGATGACGCTCTCGCTCGCGAAGTTCTGTCCGTGCTACGGCGAGGGCGAGACCGCCACCCGGACGTATCGAGAGAATCGCTCGGCGTACGGTCGGGAGGTCACGGTGGTGGTGACCTTCAATCGGCAGTTGCAGGAGCATCTGGAAGCCACGCTTGAGGACATCCTCGTCACGGCGGAGGAGCGCCTTCGGGCGTGGGCCACCGCACTCGCCGAGGACCAGGCGAAGGGTCGCTCCCGGGGCCGTCGAACGCTCGCGACCTGCAAGAACCGGGTCCGCAAGCTCCTCGGGCACGCGGAGCCGCTATTCCGATGGTCGGTGACCCGAACGGGTCGGGGGCCGTTCGAGGTAAGCTGGCAACGGAACGCGGCGGCGATCCGTCGACGCGCGCTCGGCTTCGGTCGGACGGTGATCTACACGGATCGGCATGAATGGGGGGACGAAGAGATCGTCCGGGCGTATCGGTCGAAGGCGGTCATCGAGGAGGAGTTCCGTCGGCTGAAGGACACTTCGTATCTCTCGGACACGCCGCAGTACCACTGGACGGACTCGAAGATCAAGGGGCACCAGCTGATCTGCTTTCTCGCGCTGCAACTGATGACGATACTCCAGCGGCAGCTCCACCGGACGGGGCATGCCGTCACGATCGACGAGCTGGCGCACGCGCTCCAGCGGTGGTTCCAGGTGGTGCAACTCTACCCGGGAGGGAAGACCGAGCGACGCCTCCGCCCGATGAGCCCGGTGCAGGAGACCCTGCACAAGGAACTCCACCTCGAGGTCTACGCCTGAGCGCGGGGCGGCAAGAAGACTGTAGGTAATACACTCTGGACCCGCGATCCTCCGTCAGAGAAAGGCTGAACCTTGGATCCTATCTTGTAAACCCCGGTACTGGACTCACAGTGCGAACTGCCCTACGATGCCGGGGCGACCCTCAGCCGGGCCACTCCCGTGGCCGCCTCGGCCAAGGGGGATGGGTGGTCGATCTGCACCTTCACGAGTCTTCCCCATTTCTCCGCGACCAAGGCTGCGGAACGCAAGAGCTGGTCTTCGTGGCGGGCTTGCGGGAGGAGGATGAACGCCACATGGGAGGTGCTGAACGAGATGACCCTTCGCAGGTCGGACAGATCTGAGAACTGCTCAGCCCACGCCGTAAGAAACGGCCCGCGAGACCTTCTTGGATAGTGCTGGTAGACGAGGACTGAATGTCCTTGACGGTAGGCTCGACCTACTTCGTCCGGATAGACGTACTTCGATGAATTCCGGCTCCCGCGGGGCGCCGAGGCAACCCCCAGACCGTTATCCGGGTCGAAGAAGAGGAGGTCGGAGCCCTGGGAGAAGCGAAGGAGCTTGGCGAAGTACGCGTCGCGCTCGTCACACGCGAATGGGAGGAGATCTGAGAAGAATCTGCAGTTCGAAAGCACTCCAGATCTCTCGATGAAGTCAAGCCGACGTTGGCCAACGTCGACTACGGACGTCCTTAGGAGGTGAAAGATCGCCGGGTCGTGGCACTCCCACTCCTCAGGTTTCTCTAGGTAACCGATCTTGCCGCCGTCGGACCGGCCGTCGTCCTCCGTCAGCGCCCAGCAGATGGTCGTCGCTAGCTTCCCGTAGCCTCCGAGCAGGCGAATGAAACTGTACTTCTTGTAGTCGTTTACGTCGCCGAAGTATTGATTCTTCACGGTGCACTCCAAAAGGGGAATCGGGTCAGAACTCTCTCGGACCGCCGCGGGTCCCAGAACTGGCCTGCGCGCCGAGTGCCCTCCTCCGTGTAGATGCCGCTCCGGATCAGATTCACCAAGACGGCCATTCTTGACTGGAGGCCGCTCGGCTGAACGATCGCCTTCAATCGGCCGGTCACACTGCGATTCCGGCCGGTGAGAGATTTTAGTGTATGTCTCGTTCGGCGGCAACACCTTTGGAACGCCCAGTCTCCTCGACAGGAGCTTGGGCCCGGAGACCATTCTATGGCACCTCCGACGTATAACATGGCTAGCCCCCTGACGTCGAGCGATGCGCCTGGATTAGCTCATACTCCCTGGCAGGCCCGAGACCGAGCATGACTTCGAGGTAGAGCTCAGTCTGCCCCGAAATCGTTCGCTTCTCACGGAGAGCCTTCAGGCGGAGCCGATCGCAGAGCTCCTGGGGCAGGTGGAGCATCAATGGGCAGCGGCCTGCCGATTCCTCGGGAGAGGGCTCCGGGGACTCGGATGTTTGGCGTGATCGCGACGGCGCCACGGGTGGGTAACTATCATATGATATTATAGGATACCGGATTGATGCACTTGATACCTACTCGGTTACTGCTGGCGGAACTGGTCATCGGCCGGGCCGCGAGGACCCGGTTCGACCGCGTACGAATCACAAGCTCCTTTAGTCCGCCAGCATCGTCTGAGTCCGTGGTCCGAGCTTCTCGACTGCCAATCGATGCTCGAACCACCGCCCTAGTAATCGCCAGGGCAGGTGGTCGATGTTCGTTCGACGGGTGCGGGGAGGATCTGATTGTCTCCGGAAGACCGAACGACCAGGTCTTTGACATCGGCAACCTCGCACATATCCATGGCAGTAGCGACTCGGGGCCTAGGGCGGACGTTTCTTTGACCCCGAAGGACCGCGTTTCCTATCCGAACCTCATCTTCCTCTGCCCGCGCCACCACCTTCTGATCGACAAAGCGGCGGGTGCCTATTCGGTTGATTCCCTCCGCGAAATGAAGGCTAAGCACGAGGCAAGGATTGCAGAGGGAATCCGGCGCGCAATGCCGAGCGTTACTCTCGCGGAAATCGAGGAAGTCGCTCGCCACCTAATCTCGATCCGCGGCAACGATTCCGCGGATTTTCATGTTGTTCCGCCTGCCGAGAAGATGGCCAAGAATCACTTGACTCAGGCTGTCACCGCACAGCTCGGGCTGGGTATCCCGAAGGCCCG
>DAHUYN010000013.1 GCA_027315165.1 Thermoplasmata archaeon
CAACCTGAAAGGCCCTTAGTTGGTGGTCTTTGATGTAGGCACTCAACGGACCTCGGAGCGCTCGCAGGTTAGCGGTCGACAACCGGCACTACTCCGGGTTCGTCGATTCGGCGTGCTCCGAGAGCTTCTTGACCCGACCCTTCGGCTTCGGGGCGAGGGGGACCGAAAGCGGCGCCTGTCGGAACGAGACGTTGCGGTATCGTGGCGCCTCGATGTTCTTGCCGCCGAGCAAGTCGGCAACAGTGATGATCTGAAGCTTGGCGTACCTCTCCTCGGGGGAGAGCCGGTACTCGGGTTGATAGAATCCAGCGTCGGCCGCCTCCTTGCGCATCGGCTCCGTAGACTCCTCGAGGGTCAGGAAAGCGCCGAGCTGGGCCTTCTCGCGCTCGACCACGCCGCGAAGGTCTCGGATGTCTCGGGATGAAACGTGTCCCGACTTTACCTGAACGATAATCGTCTTGGACCCGGCGCCGTCCTTCTCGTGAAACACCGCACGGCCGTCGATTCCTTGGTCGGCGCCTTTCCTGAAGTCGCGGGGGTCGGGGCGAGCGCCGACTTTCCCGAGCGCCCAGAGTTGGAATTGGTAGCGGTCGAGGGCTGCGAGAGCCTTCGCGCCTTCCATGTCGGTAGGTTCCCCGACAACCGAGTAGTCCGCCTTGCCCTCGAACGCGTCCGCGAGGCGAGACCGAATGAGGGTAATGGCGAGGTGGGTCAGGTCTATGCCGATCCACCGGCGACCTAATCTCTGGGCCGCGGCAATCGTCGTACCGCAGCCGCAGAACGGGTCGAGGACCACCTCCCCCGGATTACTACTCGTCTCGATGATGCGCTCGAGAAGGGCCTCAGGCTTCTGAGTCGGATACCCGAGCCTTTCAGCGGCCTGGGCCCCGAGGAGCTTGAGGTCGGTCCAGATATCCTGAGTCACGACGCCCGGCATCTCATCGAGGTAGCGCTTCTGCATCGGGACGTTCCCGGGAGCGGTCTGTACGACTCGACCCTCTCGGACCATCGCCTCCATCTTCTCTTGAGTGAACCGCCACGCTCGGGTGACTCCCATCAGCTCGTACTCGGGGCTCCCCCGAGCAACCCCGCCAGGTCCGGTCAGGTCGCCCAGGCTGAACCGCCGCCAACCTTCCCGAGCCTCCTCCCCCTTCTTGAGATGGACGACCTGCCCGTCGGGCCCCTCGGCCCACCGATACCCCGTGCTGAGCTGCTTCTCGTCGTACGGGATGAACACCGGGTTCCACGTCCACTCGTCGCTCACCGTGTAGAACAGAATCGTGTCGTGGATTCGCCCGTGCTGACGTCGGCCTTGGCGGGCGTCGTTGTGGGCGCTCTGGCGTTTCCAGATGATCTCCGTTCGGAAGTTGGTCGGCCCGAAGGTGGCGTCGAGGAGAATCTTGAGGTAGTGCGAGGCGGTGGGATCGCAATGGAGGTAGAGCGACCCCTTCGGCTTGAGGACTCTCCGGAGTTCGACGACCCGGGGGGCCATCATCGAGAGGTAGGCAAGGAGATCGTTGGACCCGAGGAGGTCCCGCATCGCTTGGAGAGCCCGCCCTACGCTGCTCCCCGACTCGACGGTCTCTTGGAATGTCCGAGCTGAGTTCTCGTCCCAGCGCCACGAATCGGAAAACGCTTGGAACTGAGCCGCGGACTGGGTCCCGTTTCGCTCGGCGAAGAGGACGTTGTAATCTTGATTCGAGTTGAACGGGGGATCGAGGTAGACGAGGTCTACCGTTCCGTCTTTGACGTAGCGTCGGAGAATCTCGAGGTTGTCCCCATAGTAGAGGAAATTATCGGACACGGACGGAGGCTAGTTGCGCCGGTGCTTATCGGTTGTGACGGATACTGCAGCCCGGCATCTTCCCCCGCCGGACTCCAGCCGGCTACCCGGGCCCCCGGCCTTCATCTACGGGTTTCTCGTTTCCCAGACTCGGGAGCGCGGAAGTGTTCGACCGATTTGGGGCGATTGCCCGCCGTCTTGCGGGACCTCGAATCGCAGTTCCGTCAGTTCTGGGGGTCCTATTCTTCGTCGCCCTCTTCCTCCTCGTCCCGAGGATCTCCCTGCCCGGTGGGGCGTTCGGCCTTACGGGTGGGGCAATCCTCGTGGACCTGGTGGCGACGTCGATCCTGACGGTCATCTTATGGGTCGGTGCCTCGCTGGTCGGGCACAAGGTGAAGGAAATAGGGGAAGTCATCGGGATGAAGGATTGCGAGGCGTGCGTCCGTGGCAAAATCGATTGCAAGGACTGCGCGAAGAGCGGTTCGAGGGAGCAGGAGGTCACTGAACCGCAGACCTGTCCGTCTTGCGGTGGCACCGGACAGGGATCTCAAGGATGCCAGATGTGCACCGGCTCCGGATCGATTGTCCGTCCTGGCCGATTTTCGACGACCCCCGGCGCGCCGTCCGTCAGAAGGGACTGGAATCTCCTTCACTTCGGCCATTTTCAGAACGTCGCGGTGGGCGTTACCAACACCGATGAAGTTCGGGCCAGCTATTCAGTTACGGTCTCAGTGGCCGGCGGTGCCCCGAGCTCATTGACCGCGTCGATAACCCTGGAGCCCGGTCAGTCCGCGACTCCGACGTTCGAGTTCAAGGTGCACGGAGGAGCGCCGCGAGGGGTCCAGTCAACAGTCTCGCCTTCGCCGGTGACGGTTCGTTGCCCGTCCTGTTCAGGAAGAGGCACCGTCCCGACGACCTGCTTCACCTGCAGCGGTGCAGGCAAGGTTCCGGTGAACCGGACGGTGAGGATTCGGTGTGACACGTGCTCGGGTTCCGGCGTGATCGATTGCTCGGTCTGCCATGGTTCGGGCCGAGTTCATCGGGTCGACTGATGGGAGGGAATCGGGCGGGGAGGTAAGCCGACACTTGGCGGTTGTTGGGCAATCCCGGGCCCGAGAAGGGTCTAATTCGATACCCGGATTCGTCCAGAACCGCACGGAAGTCGGGACCTTATACACCCCGGGGGAGGCGGGCCTGTCGGGAGTCTCCGCCGGGGTGCGCGGACGCCCCGGCCTTTGAACCCGAGAATGCTGGCTTAGAAGGCCAGTACTTTGTCCGAGCTAAGCTACAGGCCCGCGGCGAGCGGACGGTCGGCCGAGCCTTAAGGGTTCGGCCGCGGCGGCTCCGGGGGTCGTGGCGCCGTCACTCGACGGTCATCATACCCGTCATGTAGCCGATACCGGACATCGACGGGCCGTTGCACGGGGCCATGCACTGCCAGGTGAACACGCCGGTCGTGTTGAAGTAGGCGTCGAAGACGACGACCGTCGGGCTCGTCGCCGACGCCGCCGGCACCGGCACGTTGAACCCGGCGTAGGCTCCGCCAAGGAAGGTGAACGTGTGCGCGACCGACGCCGTCGGGACCGAGGAGACGCCCTGGGTGCTGCCGTTGAGGTACTCGACGTTGCCGACCGTCCCCGAGATGGCCCCGTAGGACGGCGGGATGACGTTCTCGCCGTTGTCGTAGTTCGTGATCGTGAAGACGAGGAGCGTGTGGGCCGGGACCGAGAAGTTCGCCGGGTTGTACTGGTCGGCGCCGACCGGCCGGATGTCGGGGTTCCCGTTGATCGAGAGGTAGACGTAGGCGGCCGCGCCCGGGGCCGCCGCCGGGGCGGACGGGGCCGGCGTGCCCGCGCTGGAGAGCTCGGCGCCGGCCGCGCTCGCCACGAACGCTCCGATCACGACGATCGCCGCCACCGCTGCCACGACGTTGTAGAACCGCTGGTCGTTCATCCACGCGCCTGGCGAGAACCGCGCCGGGAGACTACTTAGGCACCTCGTCAAGCCGGCTGAACGAGCGAGCGGCGCGGGCGCTTTCGGGGCCGACGGCGCGGCGGCGACCCGGCGGCGACCCCGGCGGCATGGGCGACGAGGTGCGCGAGACGGAGCGGCTCCGGCCAGAGGCCGACGACGGCGGCGCGGCGGACGACCGCGACCGCGTCCTCGGGCGCACACCCCGCGGCGGCGGCGAAGATCGGCGCACCGGACGTCGGCACCTCGAGCAGCGGCGCCCGACGGAGCCGGCGCCAGCGTCGGGCCGCGTCCGGAAAGTAGCGGAACAGCGCCGCGCGGATCCGCGGAAGGTCGGGAGGTCGGCGCGTTACCGCGATCGCAGGCCGCCCCAGGCGGCGCGCGACGGCGTGGAGGTCGACGACGTTGAACCCCCCGACGGCGATGCCGTCGAGGAGCACCGCCCGGACGCCGTCGACGGCCGGGAGCGCGCGGACGATCGCCACGATCCGCTCCGTCGCGTCGTCGCCGTCGACCTCGACGCGGCCGATCGCGACCTCCTCGACCCGGTCGGGTGAGGACCAGACGACGGCGGCGAGCGGGGCCGAGCGCTGGCGGCGCCGGAACGCCCCGTCGTCGACGCCGACGAGCCGGAGGTGCGGCTTCGAGAGCGCCCGCCTCAAGGCTAATCCGCCCGACCCCGATGCCCCCCGAGGTCCCCGATGAGCTGGCTGACGCTTCGCTGCCCTCGGTGCGGCGCCTACCTCGCCGCGCCGTCGCCGGCGACCGGCACCTCGTGGGCGACCTGTCCTCACTGCTATGCGGTGCTCCCCGTCGTCGCGGCCCGGGACCCGCCCCCCCTGTTCACCTGGGAGGTCTATCCGGCGGTATATCCTGCGCTCCCGCCCCCGAGGGCGCCGGGTCGCCAGCTGCCCACCGTCGTCGTCGTCGCCCTCGTCCTCGCGACGGTCCTCCTCGCGGGGCTCGCCGGCCTCACGGCGTTCACCGGCGTCAGCGCGCTCGCCCCCGCGACCTTCTCAATGTCGGGGACCGTCGTCGGGGCCCCGGCCGGGACGCTTCGGGGCCCGCTGCCGAGCCCGCCGGTCGCGGGCGCGCTCGCGACGCTGACGGGGGAGGGCGGCTACGAGGCGAGCGTCGTCACCGGCCCCTCGGGAACGTTCTCGTTCACGGGGATCCCGGCCGGCGGCGCGACGCTCAACGTCACCGACCGCGGCTACGCGCCGACCGTCGTCAACGTCTTCTTTTCGAAGCCGTACACCGCCGCCGGGGCTCCGGGCGGGCTCACGGTCACGCTGACGCCGTCTCCAGCGCCCGCGTCGACGGTCGTCGTGACGCCGTTCGCGAACCTCGAGAGCCTGCTCACGAGCCTGTTCTCGGCGACCGTGCTGCTCGGCGTCGCCGGTGCGGTCAGCGCCGCCGGGGCGCTCGGGGCCCGCCACGGTCGCCGTCCCGCGCTCGGCGTCGCCGGCGGCGCCGCCGCGATCGTCGCGCCCGTGGCGCTGTTCCTCCTCGGCGACACGACGGTCCTCCCCTGGACCGCCTACGCGACCGCCGGTCTCTCCGCGATCGGCGCGGTCGCGGCGTCGCTCGGGACGGTGCCGCTCCTCTGGGAGGGACCGCCGCCCGAGCCCGTCGAGCCGGACTAGCTGCCCGGTCTCGGCGGCGAGGGGGACGAGGCGCCGGCGATGGGACGCCGGGTCCGGTACCCCCCGTCCAACGTGTGGTAGAAGCCGACCTCGCCCTCGCCGCGCTGCCAGCAGAGGAAGACGACCTCGCCCCCGAGGAGCGCGTAGAAGTCGATGAGCCCGCTCTCGAGGTCCTTGACCTCGATCCCCTCGGCCTGGAGTCGCGCCACCTCTCGCTCGAGCCGGTCGGTGAGGTCGGCCCACTCGCGGTCGAGCCGTCGCTTGAGGTCGCGGTCGGGATGGTCCGGCGCGTCGACCTCCCGGCCCCAGAAGCCGCTGAGCCGCTGGATCTCCGCGTGGACGGTCCGGAGCCTCGCCACCCACGCCCGAAGGCGCGGGAGCAGCTCGTGCATCTCCTCTAGGCGCGCGTTCGCCTCCTCGACGGACCACAGCCGGCCTGGCTGCGGCAGGGAGGCGCCGTCGCCGTCGCGATCGGCCTCCATGACCCGGTACGACGTGCTGAGAGGGCGCGGGTATTTACGCCTTCGACGGCGTATCAGCGCCCGCGGGGGTTCGTGCGAGCCCCCCGAGCCCGCCGTCGCTCTCTACGCGCGCGTTCGGGGCGACGGCGCCCGAGCGGCCGGTCTCCCTCGAGAAAACCGCGGCTCTCGAGGGGGAACGGGGGTCGTTCGTCCTAGGTGTTATATAGGGTACGTTTCTCCCCCGTCCCCACCGGAGGCACACGACCCCCTGTACCCATGGCCCGTCATCGTCCCCGCCGAGGCTCCCTCGGCTTCTCCCCTCGCTCCCGCTCCGTCCGACCCGTCCCTAGGGTCCGCAGCTGGCCTCAAGGCCCCAAGACCCCGTCGGTCGAGGGGTTCGCCGGTTTCAAGGTCGGCATGACGCACGCGTTCATCGTCGACTACCGAAAGCGCTCGACGACCGCCGGCCAGGAGGTCTCCGTTCCCGTCACCGTCGTCGAGGTCCCGCCGCTCCGGGTCGTCGCGGCCCGTCTCTACCGCCGCGAACCGTACGGCCTCCAGATCGCGGGCGAGGTCTGGGGCGACAGCCCGGCCGTGGAGCTCGGTCGCCGGCTGCCCACGCACCCCGCGAGCCCGCCCGAGGCCCGGGCCGCCTTCGCCGAGACCGAGGCCGACGAGGTTCGCCTCGTCGTCCACACGCAGCCGCATCTCATCACCGGCACCCCCTCGAAGACCCCCTCCCTCTTCGAGGTCCGGGTCGCGGGCGACAAGCCCGCCGACCGGCGGGCGTTCGCCGTGTCGAAGCTCGGCGCCGAGCTGCCTCTCTCCGAGCTCGTCCGCGAGGGCGAGTTCCTCGACGTCATCGGCGTCACGAAGGGGAAGGGCTTCCAGGGCCACATCCAGCGCTGGGGCGTCAAGCTCCAGCCTCGAAAGAACTCGAAGCACCGGCGGATGATCGGTACGCTCGGGCCGCACAACCCGAGCTTCGTGACCTATCGTATCCCCCAGGCCGGCCAGATGGGCTACCACCGCCGGACGCAGTACAACATGCGCGTCCTCAAGATCATCAGCGACCCGCGCGCCGAGGCCGTCTCGCCCGACGGCGGGTTCCTCCACTACGGCGAGGTCCGCTCGCCGTGCGTCGTCCTCCACGGCTCCCTCCCGGGGCCGTCGAAGCGGCTGCTCCGCTTCCGCCTCCCGATCCGCAGCCGCGTCGCGACCGTCGAGAAGGTCGACGTGCGCTACCTGAGCACCCGGTCCAAGCAGGGCGTATGAGCGACACGTCGAGGCGGGGCGCCGCGGGCGCCCCCGAAGAGCACGCTCCGACGCATCACCGCGTCCACCTGATCTCCCTCAAGGGGACCCCCGGCGAGACCGTACCGCTCCCGGCCGCCTTCTCCTCACCCGTCCGGACCGACCTCATCCAGCGCGCCGTCGACGCGGCCCGCTCCCACCGGCGCCAGCCCCACGGCACGAGCCTGACCGCCGGCCTCCGCCACTCCGTCGAGTGGTCCGGGAAGGGCAAAGGGGTCTCGCGCACGCCGCGGCTGATGAACTCGATGACGGGGGCGCAGGCGCCGAACACGGTCGGCGGCCGCCCCGCCCACCCGCCCCGGGTCGACACGATCTGGACCAAGAAGCTCAACACGAAGGAACGCCGGCTCGCCTTCGCCGCCGCGCTCGCCGCGACGCGCGAGGCGAAGCTCGCGCGAGCCCGTGGCCACGAGGTCCCCGAGGGACTCCACCTCCCCGTCGTCTTCGAGTCGCCCGTCGAGGAGCTCAAGACCGCCGCCGAGGCGCGCGCGCTCCTGACCAAGCTCGAGCTCTGGTCGGACATCGAGCGCGCGAGCGACGGCGTCCACCTTCGAGCGGGCCGGGGTCGCCGCCGGGGCCGCGCCCGCCGTCACCCTCGAAGCCTTCTGCTCGTCACGAGCGCCCCGAACAAGGGGCTCGGCTTCCGCAACCTCCCCGGCGTCGACGTCGTCCCGGTGGGACGCCTCGGCACCGAGGACCTCGCCCCCGGCGGGACCGCGGGCCGCCTGACGCTCATCTCCCTCGCCGCCCTCGAGGGTCTCAGGACCCGGACCGAGGGAGGGGGCGAACCGTGACGAACCTCCGCCACCGAATCCTCCTCCACGCCTACGTCACCGAAAAGTCGATGGACGAGATGGAGCGGCAGAACAAGCTCGAGTTCGTCGTCGACCGCCGGGCCTCCCGCGCGGAGATCCGCCGCGCGATCGAGGAGGTCTACCAGTGCAAGGTCGCGGCCGTCAACACGAAGATCGTCCGCGTCGGTAAGATCGCCACGGTCCGGTTCGCCCCGCCGTTCTCGGCGGAGGACATCGGGAGCCGGGCCGGAGTGTTCTGATGGGCAAGCGCATCATCTCCCGTCGCCGCGGCGCGGGGACGGGTCCGTACCGCTCGCCCAGCCACCGCCACCACGGGGCCGTCTACCACACCCCGCCCTCCGTCGCCGGCGAGGGGACGGTCGTCTCGATCGCCCAGGCCCCGGGCCGGACCGCCCCGGTCGCGACGGTCCGCCTCCCCGACGGCGCCACGGCCCCCGTCCTCGCGACGGCCGGCCTCGCCACGGGCGACACGGTCTCGGTCAACACGGGCCCCGTCGGACGCGGCGCCCTCCTCCCCCTCGCCGAGGTCCCGGACGGGACGCTCGTCTCGAACATCGAGGTGAACCCGTTCGACGGCGGCCGGCTCGTGCGGGCCGCCGGGACGAGCGCGCTCGTGGTCGCGCACGCCGGCCGCGAGGTGACGCTGCAGCTCCCCTCGGGCGTCTTCAAGGTGTTCCTGGCGACCTGCCGGGCCCAGGTGGGCCCGATCGCCGGCGGCGGACGGCTCGAGCGGCCGATGATCAAGGCCGGGAAGAAGGTCCTCGCCTACCGTTCCCTCTCGCGCCCCGCCTTCAAGGTCCGCGGCGTGGCGATGAACCCGGTGAACCACCCGCACGGCGGTGGCTCACACCAGCACGTCGGCCGCCCGAGCACGGTCTCCTCGGGGACCTGGCCCGGCGCGAAGGTCGGCCGGTTCTCTCGCTCCCAGCGGCGCCGTCGTAAGGGTCGCGGCGGAGGGCTCTGATGCCGAAGGGACGCAGGACGCGCAAGGTCGAGGTCCGCCGAAAGCGCGAGTTCACCCTCAAGGGCCACACGCTGGCCCAGCTCCGGGAGATGCCGCTCGAGGAGCTCGCGAAGTTCCTCACGGCCCGCGCCCGTCGCTCGATCCGCCGCGGCTTCAACGAGGAGCAGCGCCGGTTCCTCGACCGGATCGCGACCACGCCGGCCGAGGAGCCGCTGAAGACCCACTGCCGCGACGTCCTGATCCTCCCGGGCCACGTCGGCCGCCGCGTGGCGATCCACAACGGCAAGGAGTTCAAGGAGATCGAGGTGCGGCCCGAGATGATCGGGCATTACTACGGCGAGTTCTCGCTCACGCGCCGGTTCGAGAAGCACTCGGGCCCCGGCGTCGGTGCGACGCGCTCGTCGAAGTTCATGCCGCTGAAGTAGGGAAGGTTCGATGCGGGGCTACACGTTCCAGCCGGCACGAGGAGAGACCGTCGCCCGGGCCCGCGGCATCGAACTGCCGATCTCCCCCAAGAAGACCTACGAGGTCCTCAACGCGATCCGCGGGCGATCGCTCGAGGACGCGAAGGAGTACCTCGAGCGGGTCGTCGACCTCCGCCAGGCCGTTCCGTTCCGACGCTACAACCAGGAGACCGCGCACAAGACCGGCACGGGGCCGGGCCGCTTCCCCCAGAAGGTCGCGAGGCACGTCCTCGCCGTCCTGACGAACGCCGAGGCGAACGCGGAGTACGAGGGTCTCGACGCGGACGCGCTCGTCGTACGCGTCGCGGCGTCGGCGCGCGGCCGCATCCTCAAGGCGAACATGCCGCGCGCCCACGGGCGCGCGACGGCGTGGAACGAGCAGACGACGAACGTCGAGATCGTCCTTGCCGAGCGGTCGGAGGCGGCGGAATGACGAGCGAGCGCAAGGTCATCCAGGAGGCGACGCGCCGCGTCCTCCTCAAGGACTACCTCGTTCGAGAGAGCGCCCGCGCCGGCTTCGGCGGGCTCGACATCCAGCGCACCCCGATGGGGACGCGCGTCACGCTCATCTGCGAGCGGCCGGGAATCCTGATCGGCCGCCGTGGCGAGCTCATCAAGCAGCTCACGCAGGACATCCAGGGCCGGTTCCAGCTCGACAATCCCCAGATCGAGGTCCAGGAGGAGCGCCAGCCCGCCCTCAACGCGCAGCTGATGGCGGAGAAGCTCGCCGGCACGCTCGAGCGCGGCTGGCACTTCCGCCGCGCGGGACACTCGACGGTCCGCCGGATCATGGAGGCCGGCGCCCGCGGCTGCCAGGTGATCCTCTCGGGCAAGCTCACCGGCGAGCGCCACCGGACGGAGCGGTTCAAGTCCGGGACGATCAAGTACTGCGGCGAGGCCGTGCACCTCCACATGGAGAAGGGGTTCTACCAGGCGCGCCTCAAGCCGGGTGTCATCGGCGTCAACGTCTGGATCATGCGCGCGAACGCCAAGCTGCCGGACGAGATCAAGGTCAAGGGGGTCGAGGACCGCCCGAAGGTCGCCCCGACCCTGGTCCCGCCGATCGAGGGGCCTCCCGCGCCGCCCGTCGAGGTCGCGCCGGTGGGAGGCGTCCCGTGACGCTGCTGCGCATGAAGGAGCTCCGCGCCCTTCCCGAGGAGGAGCTCCGCCGGAAGATCAGCGACGCCGAGAACGACCTCTTGCGCGAGCGCGGGATCGCCGCGATGGGCGGCGCGCCGCCGAGCCCGGGCCGGATGCGCGCGCTCCGCACGAACGTCGCCCGCGCCCTCACCGTCCTCTCCGAGCGCCAGAACGCCGCCGCCGGCGAGAGCCCGTGAACGGAGGCCGCGAGACGATGGCAGCGAGCTCGCGTCGCGAGGACCGCCACCTCGCCGAGGCGCTCGCCGGCGAGTTCCTCGGCGCGACGCTCCGCATCGAGCGCCATCCCGGCCTCGCCGGGCTTCCCGTCGAGGGCGTCGTCGTGGACGAGACGCTCGAGACGTTCCTCCTGCGCGAGCCCGGTCGCGTCCGGCTCCGGCGGATCCCCAAGGCCGGCGCCGAGGGCACGATCCTCCTCGGCGAGCACACGTTACCGTTAAGAGGCGGGGCCCTTCGCGTGCGTCCCGAAGACCGGACCAAGCGCCTTCTCGGTCCCGGTCGCTGGAGCTACCGATGAGTCCCTCCCGTACCCCCGCGACGCGCCCGACGCGGCGCGCCCACGACATCGGCCTCGACGTGCGGGCGCCGAAGGAGATCTGCGACGACCCCCACTGCCCGTTCCACGGCCGGCTCCCGCTCCGCGGCCAGCTGCTCGAGGGGACGGTCGTCTCGACCTCGATGCAGCGCACCGCCGTCGTCGAGCGGACCCTCCTGCACTTCGTCGGCAAGTACGAGCGGTTCGAGAAGCGGCGCCGCCGCTACCTCGCCCACAACCCGCCGTGCCTCAAGATCGAGGTCGGGCGTCGTGTCCGCATCGCCGAGACCCGCCCGCTCGCCAAGAGCGTCGCCTTCTGCATCGTCCAGGACCTCGGCACCGCGGCGCTCCGCGTCCGTGGCGAGGAGCTCGCTCCGCCGGCGCCCGCCGAGACGGGACCGGAGGCCAAGGCATGAAGGGCCTCGCCGGCCGCCGCGGTCGCGGACTCCCGAAGGGGGCCCGTCTCGACTGCGTCGACAACACGGGCGCCAAGATCGTCGAGATCATCGCCGTGCGCAACTGGCACGGCACGCACCGGCGCTACCCGAGGGCCGGCATCGCCGACCTCGTCATCGTCTCCGTCAAGAAGGGGACCCCCGAGATGCGTCGACAGGTGCTCCACGCCGTCATCGTCCGGGCCCGCTCGCCGATGCGGCGCGCGGACGGCACGCGGCTCCAGTTCGAGGACAACGCCGCCGTCATCACGACCGAGACGGGCGAGCTCAAGGGCTCCCAGGTCAAGGGACCCGTCGCGAAGGAGGCCGCCGAGAGGTGGCCCCGCATCGCCGCGGCGTCGTCGATCATCGTGTAGGAGGGGAACGGGCATGTCGACCACCTCGAGACTCCCCCGACACCAGCGCAAGGCGGTGTTCACCGCCGACACCTTCGAGCGACGCAAGCGGATG
The DNA here is from genome assembly GCA_027315165.1 of Thermoplasmata archaeon. Taxonomy (GTDB): domain Archaea; phylum Thermoplasmatota; class Thermoplasmata; order Lutacidiplasmatales; family UBA184; genus Lutacidiplasma. Next base: position 12,017 of record DAHUYN010000013.1, read on the forward strand.
TCCGTCCCGCTCTCGCGGGAGCTGAGGCGGCGCTACGGCCGCCGCCAGGTCCCCGTCCGCAAGGGCGACACCGTCCGCATCCTCTCGGGCAGCTACGTCGGCCGCGAGGAGCGCGTGGCCAAGGTCAACCGCCGAAGCTACACCGTCACGCTCGACAACGTCACCGGCAAGACCGCGGATGCGAAGATGAAGCCGCTGCCGATGCGAACGAACCACCTCCTCCTCACGAAGCTCAACCTGTCCGACCCCTGGCGCCGACGCGTCCTCAAGGTCCCGGAGGCCGAGGCCCCGACCGAGGAGGGCGAGGCCGCCGAGACCCCGACGCCGACGGAGACGGCCGCGACGCCGAAGGCGAAGGAGGAGACGGCATGACGTTCCGGCTCAAGCGCGGCGCCGCCCCGAAGAGCTGGACGGTCCCGAGGAAGGGCACGAAGTGGGTCAAGCGCCCGGCGCCGGGCCCGCACGCCCAGAACGAGTCGATCCCGCTGCTCCTGGTCCTTCGGGACCTCCGCCGCCTCGCGACGAGCACGCGCGAGGCGCGCCAGCTCGTCAACTCCGGCTCGGTCCGCGTCGACGGGAAGGTCGTCAAGGACCTCGCGCGAGGGATCGGGCTGCTCGACGTGGTGTCGTTCGCGGCCCCGCTCAACGAGCACTTCCGGCTCCTCAAGGACCGCCGCGGCAAGCTGACGCTGCTCCCGATCCCCTCGACCGAGGCGTCGGTGAAGCTCGGGCGCGTCCGCTTCAAGCACGCGGTCCGCGGCGGCAAGGTCGAGGTGACGCTCCACGACGGCCGCAACCTCCTCGTCCCCGCGTCGACCCCCTACAAGGTCGGCGACTCGCTCAAGCTCGAGCTCCCCGGCCAGAAGGTCGTCGGGCACCTGCCCCTCGCGGCGGGCCAGCTCGTCTACGTCGCGGGCGGCTCGCACGTCGGCGAGGTCGCGCGCGTCGAGCGGATCGAGGTCCTCAACTCGCCGCAGCCGAACCGGGTCCACTTCAAGGAGGGGTTCTCGACGGTGAAGGAGTACGTCTTCGTCATCGGCGACACCGCCCCGCAGATCACCCTGCCGGAGGGTCTCGCCCGATGAGCGCCCCTGCCGCGAACTCGGCGACACCCCCGACGGGCAACCCGCTCCGCGCCGTGCGGATCCTCAAGATCGTCGTCAACGCCGGCGTCGGCGAGTCCGGCGAGCCGCGCACGAAGGCCGAGCGGGTCCTGCAGATGGTCACGAAGCAGAAGCCCGTGGCGACGCGCTCGCGCTCGACGAACCGCGACTTCGGGATCCGCGAGGGCCAGGAGATCGGCGCGAAGGTGACGCTGCGCGGCGGGGCCGCGCGGGACTTCCTCGAGCGCGCGCTCGACGCGCGCGACCGCCAGCTCGACCCCGACTCCGTCGACCGGGCCGGCAACGTCTCCTTCGGGGTCGCCGACTACACCGACTTCGCCGGCATGAAGTACGACCCCGAGATCGGGATCCGGGGGTTCGACGTCTGCCTCACGATCGGCCGCGCCGGGTTCCGGATCCGCACGCGGCGCATCGCGCCGCGGGGGATCCCGACGGCCCAGCGCGTCAGCCCCGACGAGACGCGCCGGTTCCTCGCCGAACAGTTCCGCGTCACCTTCCTGGAGTGAGAGGCGATCGATGAAGCCCAAGAAGCACTTCGGGCGGAAGGACGGCTGCCTCCGCTGCGGCCGCAAGCGCGGCATCGTCCGCCGCTACGGTCTCCACGTCTGCCGGCAGTGCTTCCGCGAGGTCGCCGTCGACCTCGGGTTCCGGAAGTACCAGTAAGGAGGTTCCATGCAGCACGACACGCTCAACGACGCGCTCGTCACCCTTCGCCATGCCGACCAGCAGGGGAAGGGCCGCGTCGAGCTCCACCCGACCTCGCGCCTCATCGGGGAGGTCCTCCGCATCTTCCGCGAGCACCAGTACATCCAGGACTTCGCGTTCGTCGCCGACGGCCGCGGCGGGAAGTACGAGGTGACGCTCGCGCGCCGGATCAACGCCTGCGGCGTCATCAAGCCCCGCGTCGCCGTCCGCGGCCGCGCCCTCGAGCGCTACGAGTCGCGGTTCCTGCCGGCGCAGGACTTCGGGATCCTTCTGCTCTCGACGAACCAGGGCGTGATGAGCCACGCCAAGGCCCGCGAGCTCAAGATCGGAGGGAAGCTTTTGGCCTATGTCTACTGAGGGAGCTCACCTGACGGGCCGGGTCTCGTTCCCGGTCCCCGAGAAGGCCACGCTCGCGGTCCAGGCCGGCGTCGTCACGGCGAAAGGCCCCCTCGGCACCGCGCGCCGGGCGTTCCCGCAGTCGGTCCTCACCCTCGAGGTCAAGGGCCGCACCGCCGAGCTCACGCTCCAGCTGCCGCCCGCGCGGAGGACCTCGAAGGCCCTCCTGCACACGTGGGAGGCGCACCTTCGCAACATGCTCACGGGCGTCACGGTCGGCTTCGAGGCGAAGATGAAGGCCGTCGCGGCCCACTTCCCGATGAAGGTCGCCGTGAAAGAGTCGACCCTCATCATCGAGAACTTCCTCGGCGAGAAGCACCCGCGGAGCGCCCCGCTCCTGCCCGGCGTCGCGGCCCAGGTCGACGGCGAGTTCGTCGTCCTCTCGGGGACCGACGTCGAGCTCGTCGGCCAGAGCGCGGCGAACATCGAGCGGGCGACGAAGATCCGCGACTACGACCCTCGCGTCTTCCAGGACGGCATCTACATCATCGAGCGCGCCCACCCCAAGGGGGCCTAGATGGCCGAGGAAGAGACGTCCACCCCGAAGGCCGCGGCCTCGGAGAAGCCCGCGACGCCCAAGCGTCCTCCCCGCCGCGCCGCCGCGCCCGCGACCGAGGCGCCGAAGGCCGAGGAGCCGAAGTCGGAGAAGCCCGCCGCGAAGAAGCCGGCCCATCCGAAGGCGCCCCGACGTCCCTCGCTCGACCCGGAGGAGCTGCGCCTCCTCAAGGTCCGCGAGACGCTCGAGAACGGGCGGCCGAAGTTCGTCCGGACCGCCTCGAACCGCTACTGGCGCATCGGCCGCTGGGCCTCCTGGCGCCGACCGCGCGGCCAGCAGTCCAAGCAGCGCCGTCACTACGGCTACCGGCCCCGCATCGTGCGCATCGGGTTCGGCGGACCCCGCGCGACCCGCGGCCTCACGCCGAGCGGGTTCCGCCCCATCCTCGTCCGCACCGAGGAGGACCTCGCGCACATCGACGCGACCCACGAGGCCGTCCTGATCGCGCGGACCGTCGGAACGAAGCGCCGCCTCGTCCTCGAAGAGTCGTGCCGGCGGCTCGGGCTGCACATCCTCAACCCGATCGTCAAAGAGCGGGGGGAGTCGTAGATGCCCGACCTCACGAACCAGCGTCGCCTCGCCGCGACGATCCTCAAGTGCGGCCGCGGCCGCGTCTGGATCGACCCCGCGAGCCAGGAAGAGATCGCCGACGCCGTCACGCGCGCGGACATCCGCTCGGCGATCAAGGCCGGCGTCATCCGTCGCCAGGCGATCCAGGGGACCTCGCGCGTCCGGGCCCGTCTGCACGCCGAGGAGGTCCGCAAGGGCCGTCACTCCGGGCCGGGCTCCCGCCGGGGTACCCCGAGCTCGCGCCTGCCTCGGAAGGACCGCTGGATGCGGCGGATCCGGGCCCAGCGCGCGCTCCTGGTGGGACTCCGCGACGAGAAGAAGATCCCCGCGGGCGTCTACCGCGAGTTCTACCGCCGCGCCAAGGGCGGCATGTTCCGCAGTCGCGCCCACCTCCTCCTCAACCTGCGCCTCGCCGGCCACCTCCCGGAGGCGCCGGCATGACGACGGGACCGCGCTACCGCGTCCCGTTCCGCCGGCGCCGGGCGGGCCTCACGGACTACCGGGTCCGGCTCAAGCTCCTCAAGTCGGGCCAGCCGCGAGCCGTCGTGCGCCTCTCCCACGGGCGGATCCGTGTCTCCGTCACCGAGTACGACCCGAAGGGCGACCGGGTCGTCGCGGCCGCCGAGAGCCTCGAGCTCAAGCGGACCGGCTACCCTGACCACGGGCTCTCGGCGACGCCCGCCGCCTACCTCGTCGGCTACCTCGCGGGCCTCCGGGCCAAGGAAGCCGGCCGGACCGAGGCGGTGCTCGACGCGGGCCTGCGCCGACCCACGCAGGGCGGCCGCCTCCTCGGGGCGCTGAAGGGGCTCCTCGATGCGGGCCTCGAGATCCCCCACGGCGAGACGGCGTTCCCGAGCGTCGACCGGCTCAACGGGACCCATCTTCGCCCGCCGCTGCCGAAGCCGCTCGAGGCGTACAAGGCGGAACTCTCCAAGATCACCGTGCGCGCAAAGGAGTCGCCGTGAGCGCCGCGTCGATGCCACCGCCGACCCGGGACGGCCCGAGCGGCCCCCCGCCCCCGCCGCCGTGGGTCCCCCGCACCGAGCTCGGACGGAAGGTCCACGCGGGCGAGCTCACCTCGATGGCCGACGTGCTGCGCTCCGGGCTCCGGCTCCGCGAGCCGCAGATCGTCGATGCGCTGCTGCCGAACCTGCACGACGAGGTTCTCGACGTGAACATGGTCCAGCGGATGACCGACTCCGGTCGCCGGTTCAAGTTCGCCGTGACGGTCGTCGTCGGCAACGGCGACGGGTTCGTCGGGCTCGGACGCGCCAAGGGCAAGGAGGTCGGCCCCACGATCCGTCGGGCCATCGACCGCGCCAAGCTGAACCTTGTCGAGGTCCTTCGGGGCTGCGGCTCGTGGGAGTGCGGCTGCGGCCGGGCCCACACGGTCCCCTTCCTGGCGAGGGGCCGCGTCGGCTCGGTCGTCGTCCACTTCCGTCCGGCGCCCCAGGGCGTCGGGCTCGCCGTCGGGGACGTCGCCAAGCCGATCCTGCGCTTCGCCGGCATCACGGACGCCTGGGCGTTCACCGAGGGCCACACGAAGACGACGGTGAACTACGCCCAGGCGGCGTTCGCCGCGCTCGCCGGGCTCGGCTCGATGAAGGTCGAGGCGGCCGACGCGAGCCGGCTCAAGATCGTGCGAGGGCCGATCGGCACCTCGATCCTGCCGCCCAAAGAGCCGATGGCCCCCCGCGGCGGCATGCGGGGCGGTCGAGGCGGCCCCGGCGGACGCCGGCCCGGCGGTCGGAGTGGGCCGGGCCGCCGCGGACCGCCCCCGCGGGCCGCGCCGCCCCCGAGGAGGTAACGATGGCGTGGATGGTCATCCGGGTACGGGGCACGATCCACGCGCGCCACGACATCGTGACGACGCTCGAGCACCTCAACCTGACGCGCCCGAACCACGCGACGGTGCTCCCCGAGGCCGAGGAGTTCCGCGGGATGCTCTCGAAGGTCCAGGGCTACGTCACCTGGGGCGAGGCCGAGCCCGACACCGTCTCTCTCCTCCTCAAGGAGCGCGGCGAGACCCACGAGGGGGCCAAGCTCTCGACGGTGCCCGAGACGGACCTTCCGGGTCTCTCCAAGCAGGTCCTCACGCAGGGCCTCACACGGACGCCGGGCGTCCGACCGCTGTTCCGCCTGCGGGCGCCGCGGGGCGGGTGGCGGTCGACGAAGCGCCCGTTCGCCCTCGGCGGGGCCTTGGGCTACCGCGGGCGCGCCATCAACGACCTCGCACGGAAGATGCTGTAGGAGGATCGATGCCGAGCCGAACCAGGAAGTTCCGGGGACTGCGCACCCACGGCCGCGGGATCAAGGCGGGCCGCGGCGCCGGCAAGCAGGGCGGACGCGGGAACGCGGGGCTGCACAAGTACAAGTTCAAGTCGATGCTGATCTACGCGCCGGACCACTTCGGCCGGCACGGCTTCAAGCGGCCGCCCGAGATCGTCGAGCGGCCGACGGCCGTCAACGTCGGCGACCTGCCGGGCCTCGTCCCGGTCCTCGAGGCCGCGAAGGCGCTGACCCGCGACGGAGCGGCGTTCGTCGTCGACCTCTCGCGGATCGGGGTCGACCGCCTCCTCGGCGGAGGCGCGGTCGAGGGCCGCTGGAACGTCCACGTCGCCCACGCGACCAAGCACGCCCGGGAGAAGGTGACCCTGCTCGCCCAGCCGCCGGCCCCGGCGAGCTGACGGCGCTCCCGAAGGGTATATAATCGCCCAGCCGGCTGCAATCGAGGTCCATGGCCGAGGAGGAGACCCCGCGCAACTACAGTTGGGCGATCCCGCTCTTGGTCATCGCGGGGATCCTGCTCGGCGTTGACTGGGTCTGGGCCCACCCCACCCCGATCGGCTTCGGGATCACCGCGCTCGCGGTCGGGGTCGTCTTCGGCCTGTTCTTCTTGGGGCTCTCCTACGACGGGCCCAAGTCCAAGCTCTACGGCCTCAAGCCGGTCACGTCGCGGATGCCCGCCGTCGCGCAGCCTCGAGGGCACGTGCACTTCCGCACGAAGCTGTTCTGGACGATCGTCATCCTGCTCCTCTACTTCCTCCTGACGAACATCTTCCTCTACGGCGTCGACCAGGCGCAGGTCATCGACCTGTTCCAGAGCTACCGCGCGATCCTCGCCGGGCAGCAGGGGACGCTGATGCACCTCGGGATCGGCCCGATCGTCACGGGCTCGATCATCATGCAACTGTTCACCGGCGCGAAGATCATCAACCTGGACCTCACCGACGACGAGGACAAGGGGATGTACCAGGGCGCCCAGAAGGTGATGGTCGTCGCGATGATCTTCGTCGAGGCGATCCCCCAGGTCTTCGGCTACCTCTCGCCCTCGACGTCGCTCGTCTCCTCGCTCAACGTCACCTCGCCGGGGAACGGCTTCCTCCTCGCCGACCTCGTGATCATCGCCCAGCTCGTCTTCGGGAGCTACCTCGTCTTCCTGATGGACGAGGTCGTGAGCAAGTGGGGGATCGGGAGCGGCATCTCGCTGTTCATCGCGGCCGGCGTCTCGCAACAGATCATCCAGGGGACGCTGAACTGGCTCCCCGCGAGCTCGACGACGCCGGTGGGCATCTCGAACCCGCCGTCCGGGACGATCCCGAAGGCGATCTGGTTCTTCACGAACCAGAACGCGGGCCAGCTCGCGGGCGGCGGCTGGGAGCAGATCATGCTCCACGCCCCCAACCCGGTCGTCGCCCTTGCCGGCACCGCCGCGATCTTCTTCCTCGTCGCGTGGACGGAGTCGACGCGGATCGAGCTGCCGCTCTCGCACGCCGAGGCCCGCGGCGCCCGAGGCCGCTACCCGCTCCGCCTGATCTACGCGTCGAACATCCCGGTCATCCTGATGAGCGCGCTGCTCGCCAACGTCTCGATGTTCTCGATCCTCCTCTGGGGGAACGGGACCCTCCAGCATTTCCCGCTCATCGGCCATCAGTGGTGGATCGGGAGCTATCCCGCCTCGGCGGCGATCGCGCAGGCGCAGGGGATCACGCAAACGACGCCGCTCACGGGGGCGGCCTACTACCTCTCGACGGTCAACGGTCTCGAATCGTGGCTGCTGCCGCTCGTCAACGCGCAGACCTACGGCGCCTTCCTGGTCGGCCACCAGTGGTGGCAGGACCTCGCCCACGTCGCGATCTACTTCACCGTGATGGTCGTCGGCTCGATCATCTTCGCGAAGTTCTGGATCCAGACGACGAACATGGGCCCGGAAGCGGTGGCCCGGCAGATCGAGGCCTCGGGGATGCAGATCCCCGGTTTCCGGCGGGAGCCGCGCGTCCTTCGGCGCGTCCTCGCCCGCTACATTCCCGTGATCACGGTCATCTCGGGGGCCGCCGTCGGCGCCCTCGCCGCCGGCGCGGACCTCATCGGGACCGTCGGCAACGCGAGCGGCACGGGCGTGCTCCTGACGGTCGGCATCATCATCAACCTCTACGAGGCGATGGGCCGTGAGCAGCTGATGGAGATGAACCCGCTGCTCCGCCGGTTCCTCGGGGGCGAGGCGTGAGCGACGCGCCGCTCCCCGACGAGGGCGAGGCGGCGCCGGCCGAGAAGCCCGCGCCGCCGTCGCGCCCGGCCCCGCCGCCGTTCCGCCTGTCGACGTTCCTCCTCACGTTCCTCTTCGTCATGGGCCTGTGGATGCTCGTCGACTCGCAGGCCCGGATGGGCGTCGCGGACCTGCTGAGCGTCGTGCTCGCCCCCGCCATCGGCTTCGGCGGGCACTACCTGCTCCTCACGATGTTCCTCGCGGCCGTCATCGAGATGCTCGCGACGGCGCTCGCCTACAACTGGGCGACCGACTGGGTCAAGGCCGCGCGCGTGCAGAAGTGGGGACAAGCGTTCCGCAAGGTCCAGTCGGAGGCGCTGCGCTCGGGCAAGAAGGACCGGATCGACGCGCTCAAGCCGCATCAACAGCGGCTCACGATCCTCTCGAGCGAGGTCTCGATCGCCCAGCTCAAGGGGATGGCGATCACCTGGTTCTTGGTCATCGCGATCTACACGTGGGTCGGGATCTTCATCGGCGCGACGAACACGACGCAGCTGGGCCCCTGCGGCGTCGCCGGCGGAAACCCCTCGGGGACGGGGGCCTGCGTGACGATCGGCGGCGCCACCGCGAACCTGCTCTCCCCGACCCCCGGCCTCAGCTTCCTCCCGCTCTGGTTCGTCATCTTCTCGTTGTACACGATCCCCACGTCCGTCGCACTGCGCCGCGCCCTCAAGCACTGGTGGCTCAAGCGCTACCTCGCCGCGCACCGGTCCGACGCGCCCGGACCCGGGGCCGTCGGGGGCGGTGCGTGATCGCCCGCGTCGTCACGATCACCGGCCCACCGGGGAGCGGCAAGTCCACCGCGGGCCGGGGGCTCGCCGGGCGCCTCGGGCTCGACTACGTGAGCGCCGGCGCGCTGTTCCGTGACGAGGCCAAGGCCTGCGGCCTCGACCTCGCGGCGTTCTCCCGGTACGCCGAGGCGCATCCCGAGGTCGACCGCGCGCTCGACGAGCGCATGGTCGCGCTCGCCCGGCCGGGCCGGCTCCTCGAGGGCCGCCTCACGGGGGCGCTCTGCCGTCGTCGAGGGCTGGCGGTGGTCTACCTCGTCGTCACCGCCCGCCCCGAGGTGCGCTATCGTCGCCTCTCCGAACGGGACCGCCTCCCGCTCGCGCAAGCGCGCGCGGAGACGGAGGCGCGCGAGGCGAGCGAGCGGGCGCGGTACGAGCGCTACTACGGCGTCGACCTCGAGCGCGAGCGCCCGGACCTCGTCGTCGACTCCTCCGAGCTCTCTCCCGAGGCGGTCGTCGACCGGCTCGCCGCGTTCGTCGGGACCGTCGGCGGGCTCAAGGGGTCCCCGTGACCGACGGACCCCTGACCGGGACGCCGGCCGATCGGCTCGCCGCGGGGTCGTTCCTGCTCATCGACAAGCCGAGGGGGCCGAGCTCGCACCAGGTGACGGCCTGGGTCCGCGACCTGCTCAGTCTCGAGAAGGCCGGCCACGCCGGGACCCTCGACCCGAACGTCTCGGGGCTGCTCTGGGTCGGGGTCGGGCCCGCGCTCAAGCTGCTCCCGCTCGTCCTCGAGTTCCCCAAGCGCTACGTCGGCCTCGTCGCCTTCCACGCCCCCGTCGCGGCCTCCGACCTCGACCGGGTCGTCCGCGAGTTCCTCGGGCCGATCTTCCAGACTCCGCCGGTCCGGTCCGCGGTGAAGCGCGAGAGGCGGAGCCGGACGCTGTACCGCCTCGACGTCGTCGAGTCCGAAGGCCCGCGGGCCCTCCTCGACGTCACCGCCGACTCCGGCACCTACGTCCGCACGCTCGCCGTCGACCTCGGGGAAGCGCTCGGCGTCGGGGCCCACCTCGAGGAGCTGCGGCGCGTCGGCACGGGACCGTTCCGCGAGAGCTCCGCCATCGCGATGACCGCGCTCGCCGATGCCGTCGCGGAGGCCCGCGCCGGCCGCCCGGAGCCGCTCGTGTCGCTCTTGCATCCGATGGAGGAGGTCTGGTCCCAGTTCCCCCAGGTCCGCCTCAAGCCGGCCGCCGCCGCCGCCGTCGTCCACGGCGCCGACGTCGCCCGCGGGGGGATCGAGGGGGTCTCGCGGAACTTCGCCGCCGACGCGCACGTCGTCCTGCTCGGCCCCCGGGGCGAGCTCCTCGCCTTCGGCCGCGCCGCCGTCGACGCGAAGGAGCTCTCGGGCCGTCGCCCCGGATGGGTCGTCGACACCGAGCGGGTCTTCGCCGAGCCGTCGGCGTATGGGCCGCTCTGGCGGCGCCGAGCGGCGCCCTCGTAGCGGGCGAGTCAGCATTATCCCCGACCCCGGCTCCGGCGGACGTGGCGTCGGACCGGGCCGCGTCCGGGATCGGCGAGCGGGTCTTCCGCGCGCTCGGCCGCGGGATCCTCAAGCACCCGCTCTACCCGATCCTGTTCTGGGTCGTCCTCCTCCTCGTCGCGCTCCCGTTCCTCGGCGCCGTCAGCTCGGTGACGACGAACTCGGCGACGACACTCCCGGCCAGCGCGCCGAGCGCCGTCGCCCAAGCGGAGATCGACCGGCTCTTCCCGAACCAGTCGGGCGGCGCCGACAGCCTCCTGCTCCTCGAGGGACCGAACCTCACGGGCGCGACCGGCGAGGCGAGCGTCCTCGCGCTGACCCGGGCCATCGAGTCGGACCCTTCGGTGACAAACCTCGAGGGGGTCTCGTCGCTCTACACGACCTACGCGAGCTACCTCGAGGCGAACGGTCGGATCGCCGCGGCCGCGATCGCCGCCGCCGACGGCTCGACCCCCTCGATCGACGCGAGCGTCAACGCGACGGCGTCGCTCCTCTGGGGCCCGACGGCGACCTACGTCGCCACCTGGTCGACCCTCCTGGCGACGCACCCCGGGACGCCGCCGGCCTCGTGGAACGCTCCCGCCTACAACGCGACGGCCGCCTCGCTCGGACCCGACCCGGGGGCCCTCGAGGCGCTCGCCTACTTCTACGAGGGGCCGCCCGGCGGCGCGGGGACCGGCTACGCGGGGGGATTCAACAAGAGCGCCGACTGCGCCTCGGCGCCGCTCGCCGTCGTCGCCTGCGCCGAGAACACGACGCGCGCGACCCTCGGCCCGAACCTCGACCTCTTCCTCCCGCTCCCGTCCGCCCAGGCGCTGGGCGGCCTCGTCCTCGCGAACCTGGGTCTCGCGACGTTCTCGAACGCGACGGCGCAGCGGAGCGTCGCGCTCGCCGCCGTCGCCGAGACCGTCGGGCTCGCCCCGGGGTTCGTCGAGACGGTCGACGGGGTCTTCCCGGGCGGCGTCGCGACGGGCGCGAGGCTCACCGCGTGGGCCGACGGCGTCGTCGGCAACGGGACCCTTCCCACCTACCCACTCCCCGTCCCCCCGGCGATCTCGTTCGCGTTCCTCGCGCCGAACGCCTCGGCGGAGCTCGTCGTCGTCTCGTTCGACGTCTCGGACAACTACAAGACCGCGAGTGGCGGCACGCCCGTCTTCGACTCCCTCGAGGAGATCGCGCGGCTGGTGCCGACCGTCCTCGCGGTCACGGACCCGGGCCACACGCTCACCGTCCTCCAGACGGGCGGTGCGCCGCTGGACCAGGCGCAGAACCAGGTCCTCAGCTCGAGCCTCGGGCTCGTGCTGCCCCTCACCGTCCTCGTCCTCGTCGGGATCACGATCGTCTACTTCCGGGCGCCGCTCGCGCCGGCGCTGACGTTCGGCGGCCTCGGGATCGCGCTCGCGCTCGGGCTCGCGGGCGTCGTCCTCGTGGGCCGGCTCATCGAGCACGTCGACTCGACCTCCCTCGAGCTCCAGAACACGTTCGTCCTCGGCGTCGGGACGGATTACTCGATCTTCCTCGTCGCCCGCTACCGGGAAGAGCTCTGGAAGGGGGCCGACCCGAGGGAGGCGATCGTGACGACCGTCACGTGGGCCGGCCAGTCGATCGCGACGAGCGGGAGCACCGCGATCCTCGCCACCCTGGCGCTCGCCTTCAGCGGGGTCGCGCTCCTCGAGCAGTGGGGGATGGTCCTCTCCCTCGCGGTCCTGATCGCCGTCTTGGTCTCCCTCACGCTCGTCCCGGCGCTCCTGGTCGTCGTCGGTCCGAGGGTCTTCTGGCCGTACACCGGCGAGCGGTTCCGCCGGCACGCCGACCGCACCGTCGGCCGACGGCGCGAGGAGAGGACGTACTTCTACCGCGTCGGCCGCGCGGTGCGACGGCGGCCCCGCACGGTGGTCCTCCTCCTCGCCCTCGTCTCCCTCCCGCTGTTCTACGTCGCGCTCACCGCGCAGACCTCCTACGACTTCTACGCCCAGCTGCCCGCGGGCTACTCCGCGACCGACGGGCTCGCGGCACTCGGCACGCACTTCGGCCCCGGACGCGCGTTCCCGACGATCCTCCTCGTGACGATGGCGAGCCCGCTCCTCGTCGGCAACGCGACGAACCTCTCGGAGTTCACCGACCTCGCCGACCTCGCGACGCTCCTCAACGGGACCTCGGGCGTCGCCTCGGTGGACTCGCCCACCGGACCGCTCGCGGCCCCGCTCTCGACGTGGGTCGCCTACCCGAGGCTGCCGAGCGCGACCCAGGCGCTCCTCGCCGGAACGCTCTCGGGCTACCTCGGGACCGACGGGCGCACCGTCTGGATCACGGTCTATTCGAGCTCGGGCGGCCTCACGGCCGAGTCGGTCCGCCTCCTCGACACCCTCCGCGGCACCGTCGACGGCTTCGCCTCGGCGCACCCGGACGTCGTCGGGGTCGCCTTCGGGGGAGGGGCCGCCGTGACGAGCGACATCGAGCAGCAGACCGCGCTCGCGACCCAGCGGCTCCTCCTCGCGGTGTCGCTCGGCCTGATGGCGGTCCTTCTCCTCGTCCTCCGCTCCTGGCTCATCCCGCCTCTCGCCGTCGCGACGATCGGGGTCTCGATCGGCTGGGCCTGGGGCGCGACGAACCTCGTGCTCGGCTCGCTCGCCGGCTACCCGATCTTCTACTTCGTGCCGACGGTGATGTTCGTCCTCATCCTGGGCCTCGGCATCGACTACAACATCTTCCTGCTCACGCGCGTGCGCGAGGAGCGGCTGCGCGGCCACTCCTCGGACGAGGCGATGGTGCAGGCGCTCGCGAGCACCGGGGGGATCATCTCCGCGGCGGCCGTGATCCTGGCGAGCGCCTTCGCGATCCTGATGACGAGCGAGTTCCTCCTGCTCAAGGCGATCGGCTTCGCCGTCGCGACGGCGGTCGTGCTCGACGCGATGGTCGTCCGGACCTACCTCGTCCCGGCGTCGATGTTCCTCCTGGGCGAGCGGGTCTGGCGGCTCCGCCGCCCGCCCGTGCCGCCGTCGAACGACGCGGCGCGGCCGACGCGCTAGCGGGAGAGGAACGTCACGCGGGCCCTCGTGACGTGCCGCGAGGCGTCGGAGCTGTCGACGATGTCCGTGATCCGGCCATCGCCTCCGACGAAGAAGGTGACACGCCGCGCCCGGCCCTTGGGGTTCAGCGTCCCGTAGGCGGTCGCGACCTGTTTGGAGGTGTCCGCGACGAGCGGGAACGGCAGCGAGTACTTCGAGGCGAACGCCTGCTGGTCCGCGACGTCGTCGACGCTGACCCCGACGACCTCGACCTTGTGCCCGCGCAGGTCGGGGTAGAGGTCGCGGAACCCCTTCGACTCGATCGTGCAGCCCGGCGTGTCGGCCTCCGGGTAGAAGTAGAGGATCACGGGCGCACCGCGGAGGGAGGAGAGACGAAGGGGGCGGCCCGTCGCGGTCGGGGCCTCGAAATCGGGCGCGAGCTCACCGATGGCCGGCATGGCTCGCCGTAGTCGCACGGGCTTATAGGCGGCACCGCCGCCGCCGACCCCCTACGGGCCGCTCACGGTGACGAGCGTCTCGGTCCGCTTGATCCCGGGGACCCGCCGGATCCGGCTCATCACGATGTCGAGGGCGGCGTTGATGTGCTCGGCCTGGACCTTCACGATCAGGTCGAACGGGCCGGTGACGCCCTGGACCTCGACGACGCTCGGGATCGCCCGCACCCGTCGTGCCACCTCCTCGAGGCGGCCCAGCTCCGTCTCGACGAGGAGGTAGAGCGTCTCCACGAAGGCCCTCGGAAGCGCGACGACCGAACCCCTTCATGAACCTAGCGTCCTCACGCTCCCGGACCGGCGGGGCGAAGGGTTATGCCTCCTCCGGGCCGGACGGACCCCGTGGCGCTCCGTCTCTACGACTCGCTCGGCGGGCGCGTCCGGGAGGTCGCCCCCTCGGCCGACGGGGCCGTCACGCTCTACGTCTGCGGCCCGACGGTCTACGACCGGGCGCACGTCGGCCACGCCCGCACCTACCTCACGTTCGACCTCGTCCGCCGGCTCCTCGAGGCCCAGGGCGCCCGGGTCCGCCACGTGATGAACATCACGGACGTCGAGGACAAGATCACCGACAGGGCCCGGGCGCTCGGCCTGGGCTGGCGCGAGCTCGCGCGACGGGAGGAGCGCGACTTCCTCAAGGACCTCGCCGACGCACGGATGCGGCCCGCCGACACGACGCCCCGGGCGAGCCGGTACGTCGCGCGGATGGTCGAGGTCGCCCGCGCCCTCGAGCGCACGGGCCGGGTCCGGCGGACCGAGGAGGGGTTCGCCTACACGCCCGACCCCGCCCACGCGCGCCACAACTTCCCGGGCAGCTCCGCCCTGAGGCGCCACGCGGTCGCCGAGCCGGGACACCCGTTCACGGGGCGCGGCCCCGGCGCCGCGACCGACGACTTCCTCGTGTGGAAGCCGCAGGAGCCGCCAGGACCGGCGTTCCCGAGCCCCTGGGGCCGTGGCGTCCCCGGCTGGCACCTCGAGTGCTACACGATGGCGAAGGACCTCTTGGGCCTCCCGGTCGACCTGCACGGGGGCGGCCGCGACCTCCTCTTCCCGCACCACTTCGCGGAGAACGAGGTCGCGCTCGCGCTCGACAAGGCGCCGTTCGCCCGCACGTTCCTGCACTCGGCGTTCGTGACCGCGGACGACGGGCTCAAGATGTCGAAGTCGACCGGCAACCTCGTCCCCCTCCGGGGCGCGCTCGCCGCCCACGGCGCCGACGTCGTCCGCTGGTACCTCCTCTCGACCCCGATCACGCTCCCGCTGCAGTGGCAGGAGAACGATGCCGGTGAGGCCCGCGAGGAGCTCGACCGGGTCCGCGGCGCGCTCGCCGCCAGCCTGAGCGCCGGAGGAGGCGGAGGCGTCCGCGCGCACGCCTACGAACGGCTCGCGGCGCGCGTCGAACGGCACCTCTCGACGGGACTCCACGCCGATGCCGCCCTCGGCGCCCTGCGCGACTTCGCGGAGCGGCTCGGCGCCCACGCCGACGGTCGTGTGGCCCGCGGCGAGCGGGCCGCGGCCGCGCGCGCCGTCGGGAAGGTCGAGGCGCTCCTCGGGATCGGGCTTCGCTAGAGGCCGCGCCGGTCCAGGATCAGGCTCAGCCCGTTGCCGCCGCCCATGCAGAGGGTCGCGAGGCCGAGGCGGCCGTTCGCTCGGACGAGCTCGTGCGAGAGCGTCACGACGATCCGGCAGCCGCTCGCCCCGATCGGGTGACCCAGGGCCACGGCGCCGCCGTGGACGTTGAACTGCTCCTCCGTGAACCCGAAGGCCCTCTGCACCGCGATCGAGGCCGTCGAGAACGCCTCGTTGTGCTCGACCCGGTCAAAGTCCTTCGGCGTGAAGCCGGTCCGCTCGAGATGGCGCCGGACCGTCGGGATCGGCGACTCCATCACGCGCTCGGGCGGCACGCCGCTGACCTGGCCGCTGTGGACCCAGGCGACCGGACGGAGGTCGCGGCGTCGAACGACCTCCTCCGAGGCGAGGACGACCGCGGCGGCGCCGTCGGAGATCTGGGAGGAGTTGCCGGCCGTGAGGAGGCCATCCTTGACGAAGGCGGGCCGGAGGCGGGCGAGCCCCTCGGGCGTGGAGCTCCCGCGCGGCCCCTCGTCGATCGCGAGGCCGCCCCCGCGGGGCGTGGCGCTCGCGGGGACGGCGACGATCTCGGAGGCGAAGACCCCCGAGCGCGACGCCTCCGCGGCCCGCCGGTGACTGCGGAGCGCGAACCGGTCGGCCTCCTCGCGCGTGAGACCGAGGTCCCGGCCGATCCGCTCGCCCGTGAGCCCCATGTGCTCGTGCTCCCCGTAGGCGTCGAGCAGCGAGTCCCGGAGCATCGCGTCGTCGATCGACTGGGGCCCCGGGGCGAGCCCCCAGCGCGCGCGGGCCGGGAGGAGATACGGGGCCGACGACATGCTCTCCATCCCGCCGGCGACCATCACGCCGAACTCGCCGGAGCGGATCGCGGCCGTCGCGGAGAGGATCGCCTGCAGGCCCGAGCCGCAGACCATGTTCACGGTGAACGCGCCCGCCGTGTCGGGCACGCCGACGGCGCGCAGGACCTGACGGGCGGGGTTCTGGCCGTTGCCGGCCTGGATCCCGTTGCCGAAGATGAGTTCCTCGATGTCGGCCGGCGGGATCCCCGAGCGCTCGACCGCGGCTCCGGCGGCGAGGGCGCCGAGGGTGACGGCCGGTGTGTCCCGGAGGGCCCCTCCGTACTTGCCGATGGGGCTGCGGACTCCACTGAGGAGCGCGACGCGGGGCGGAGGAGCGGTCGACACGCACGGCCGACCCAACGGGCCGATAAAGGGCTAGCCCCGCGGGCTCGCGTGCCAAGGGGCGACGCGACCCGTCAGTCCTCTTCGACGCGGGGCGCGAGGAGGAACCGGCCCTCCCCCTTGCCGTCGGCGACGGTGAACTCGATCTTGAGCGGGTACTCGTTCCCGAGGTGGAGCGTGACCTCGGGGCTCGTCGTGATCGACTTCACCATGCTCGAGAAGAAGTCGAGCGGGTACATGCTCTTGACCGGCTCCTTGACCTCGAGCTTCGAGAGCGCCGCCTTGGGGAGGCTCAGGTCGACGCGGTCGGTCTCTCCCTCGGAGTGCATCGTGAACGACTCCGGCTCGAGGGTGAGCGTGACGTGGTCGGAGATGCTCTCGCTGCCGCGGATCCCCTGGCGGAGGTCGTCCATCTTGACGACGGCGAGGCCGGGGGGGCTCACGTTCGGCACCTTCGGGTCGGTGATCCCCGCCGGGTCGACGATCGCCATGTGGCGGGTCAGCTTGCCGACCTTGAGGACGAGGCGGTTCTTGCCGCCGTCGAACTGGAGGTCGAGGACGTCGCCGGGCTTGGAGAGTCGGAGGACCTCCTTGAGCTTCTCGACGTCGATGCCGATCTCCGTCGGCTCGCCGGTGAACTCCTCGAACGCCCCCTTGTTCAGCTTGAGGACGAGCATGGCGACGTGCGACGGGTCGACGGCCTTGACGTCGATGCCGTCCTTCGAGACCGAGAGCTTGACCTCCGAGACGAGCGTCGAGATGACCTCGACGAGCTCCCGAAGGATCTCCATTCGGATCCGTGCCTTGAACATCGACCGTCCTCGGGCCGCGCTCACGGAGGGGGGCTCTAAATAGGTTTCCCGTCACGAGGGCACAACGGTTTTGTCGGCGGCGTGGGTCGCGGGTCGCGCGTGACCGAACTCCTCTACCTTCCGAACGTCGACGCCGCCTACGAGCGGACGTTCACCGCCCGCATCACCGCGCTCCCTCCCGGCGGGGTCGTCCTCGACCGGACCCTCTTCTACCCGACGGGCGGCGGGCAGCCGTGCGACCTCGGGCGGCTCTCGCTCCCCGGCGGCGTCGAGCTGGCCGTCGAGGACGTGAGCCGGAGCGGTCCGGCGGTCCTCCACCGGCTCGCCCGACGCGCAAGCCCCGTCGAGGGCCTCGCCGTCGGCGCCGAGGTCCGCGGCACGATCGACTGGGGCCGTCGGCACCGGCACATGCGGCTCCACACCTTCCAGCACCTCCTGTCGGCCCGGCTCTTCGCCGTGCACGGGACGAGGACGCGGAAGGCCTCGCTGGGCGGCTCGGGCGGGCTCCTCGAGCTCGAGGGACCGTGGACCGCCCCGACCGACACGCCTCCGCTCGTCGACGACATGGCCGGCTACCTCGCGAGGGACCTGCCGGTCTCGGTGCGCCTCCTCCCGCGCGCCGAGTACGAACGGAGCCCGGGGGAGCGCTCGGGGCTCGTCCCGCTCCCGCACCAGGTCGACCCGGTGCGCGTCGTCGAGATCGAGGCGGCCGACCGGTGCCCGTGCGGCGGGACCCACGTCCGACGGTTGGGGGAGATCGGCCCGTTCCGCATCGACCCCCCGCGCGTCCTCTCGGGACGCGTCCGGGTCACCTTCACGCTTCCCGAGGCCTCGACGCCCACTCGCCCTTCGTGATGCCGTAGAGCGCGACGTCGTGCCAGGCGCTGTGGTGGAACAGCGCCGACCGAAGCGTCCCCTCGCGACGGAAGCCGAGCCGCTCGAGGAGCTTGTAGGACGGGGCGTTCGCCGTGTCGCAGGTC
The DNA here is from genome assembly GCA_027315165.1 of Thermoplasmata archaeon. Lineage (GTDB taxonomy): Archaea > Thermoplasmatota > Thermoplasmata > Lutacidiplasmatales > UBA184 > Lutacidiplasma. The sequence goes on from DAHUYN010000013.1 coordinate 30,262, forward strand.
GCCCCGACGCGCGGCAACGCAAGATCGTGGAACAGGTAGTCGACCAGGAGGCCCACCGCCTCTCGGCCGTGACCCTTGCCACGCTCCGCGATCTCCCCGAGGACGTACCAGACATCGGTGAGCGTGAGGACGGGATGGGCCTGGTAGTGGCCGACGAACCCGATCACGTGCGGCCCCTCCTTGCGCTCGACCACGAACCGCGGGGCCAGGGACCGAGGGTCCTCCGGTGCCTCCGCGACGTCTCGTGCGAAGTCCTCGAAGCGGTCGACGGAGAACCGGTCGAACGGCGCGACCGTCTCCGGATCGTTGTACCAGTTGAAGAGCGTGAGGAGGTCGGCGTTCCTCGGCGCCCTCAGCCGGATGTTCGGGCCCTCGAGGAGGGGGACCGGCATCGGCTCACGCGTCCGGTGCCGGGGTCGGGGTCGGGCCCGTGGGCGGGGTCGGTGGCTCTTGCCCGTAGAGGTGCAGGCTCGGCGGCGCCGGGGGGGCCCGGTCGGACGGGCCGTCGGTCCGCAGCGCGACGGCCTTCTTGTGGCCCGAGGGCGTCAGCGAGTAGACGAGCTTCGGCTCGCTGTAGCCGATGACGTACTGCACGCGCCGGTAGATGTATCGGCTCATCTCGAGCGAGCGGAGCGCCACCTTCAGCGTCGACGAGTCCTCCTGCGCGAAGGCGCGGAAGATCCCGAACTCCGTCGTCCACTGGTCGGCCTCGAACCGGACCTGCTGGCCCCGGTGGTCGAGCAGATGCAGGAGGAGGGAGCGCTCGAGCCTATCCAGCTCCTCTTTGGCCATGGCCGGCGGCTCCGCTCAGGAGATCGTCGTGATCTCGTAGTGGACGTCCATTCCCTTCATCCGGTGGTGCATCTCGGTGATCAGGCCGATCACGTCGTCGAACGTCGCCTTCTCCTTCCACTTGAAGACGAAGTCGTGCATCCCCATCGACTCCTCGAACCCCAACGAGCGCATCGTCCCGACGATCGCGTGCGGGTCGCTCCCCTCGGAGTGGAACAGCATCCGGACGTAGGTGCGCATATCGCTCCGGCAGTAAGTGCTCGGCGGTGCTACGCGGCCCTTATCTTATATATGCTTCCCTTCGTGCTCGCCGAACCGAGATGCCCGGCCTTGACCTCGCCCGGCCCGCCGTCGTGACGGGCGGAGCCGGTGCGATCGGCGGCTTCCTCGTCCGCGCCCTGCTGGCGCGCGGCGCGAGCGTTCGGGTCATCGACAACCTCTCCTCGGGCTCGGTGGCGCACCTGCCCGATGTCGCGACCGAGCCGAGGCTGACCCTCCACACGCTCGACATCCGGCAGGCCGAGCCGCTCCGACGGGTGTTCGAGGGGGCGGGGAGCCTCTGGCACCTCGCGGCGAACCCGGACATCCGTCGCGGGACCGTCGAGCCGACGCTCGACCTCGAGCACGGGACGGTCGGAACCTCGAACGTCCTCGAGGCGGCGCGTCTCGGCGATGTCCCCCAGGTGCTGTTCTCCTCCTCGAGCGTCGTCTACGGCTACCCGGCCCGGTTCCCCACGCCCGAGGACTACGGGCCGCTCCTGCCGCAGTCCCTCTACGGGGCCTCGAAGCTCGCCTCCGAGGGCCTCATCAGCGCCTATGCGAGCTGCTACGGGCTGCGGGGCGTCCTCTTCCGCTTCGCGAACATCATCGGCCCGACGATGACCCACGGCGTCATCTTCGACTTCTTCGACAAGCTCCGGCGCGACCCGACCCAGCTCGAGGTCCTCGGCGACGGGGCCCAGGCGAAGAGCTACCTGCGGACCGAGGACTGCGTCGACGCGATGCTCCTCGCCGCCGCGCGGGCGCCCGGCCTCGTCGAGGCCTACAACCTCGGCACCGCCGACCGCACCTCGGTGCGCGAGATCGCGGAGAAGGTCGTGGCCGCGCGGGGAGGCCACGCTCGCATACGGTATACGGGAGGTCGCCAGGGCTGGGCCGGCGACATCCCCCAGCAGCTCCTCGACATCGCGCGCATCTCCGGGCTCGGATGGTCCCCACGGTGGAGCTCGCGCGAGGCCGTCGACCGGACGATCGGAGAGCTCGCGAAGGCCCCGGGCTAGCATGGCCCCCGAGCGCCCACCGTTCCGGTCGGTCCGACCGGGGACGGTCACCGTCATCGTGACGGTCCTCAAGGACCCTCGCGTCGCCCGGACCCTGGAGAGCCTCCTCAAACAGACGCGGAGGCCGGACGAGGTCCTCGTCGACGACGGCGGCGGCGACGACGCGGTCCGTCGCCTCACCGAGACGTTCACGCGGCGCGACCCGTGCGTGCGTCACCTCGAAGCGCCGGGGAACATCCCCGAGAGCCGGAACACCGCGCTCCTGGCCGCGACGGGCGAGTTCGTCGCGTTCCTCGACGCCGACGAGGTGGCCCCGCCCGCTTGGCTCGAGGAGCTCCTGCGGCCGTTCGCCGACCCGCGGATCGGGTTCACCGGCGGGCCGACGCCCGCGATGGCCGGCACGGCGACGACGGTCGGCGCCCGCTACTACGACGGGTATCTCTCCCGTTTCTACGAGACGGTCGCCGCTCGGAAGCCGCACGCGCTGCCGATGGGCAACTCGGCGTGGCGCGCGGAGGTCTTTCGCAAGGTCGGCCTGCTCGACACGACGCTCTACCGCCGGGCCGCGAGCGAGGACCAGGAGATCGCCGCGCGGGCCCTGGCCGCGGGCTTCGAGGGCCGCTACGTGCCTCTGGCCCGTGTCGACCACGACTTCTCGGACCTCTCCGTCCCTCGCCTGCTGCGCAAGCAGCGGGTCTACGCCGAGGGGGGCTACGTCGTCTGGCGTCGGCGCGGGACCACCTACGAGGCCTCGCCGACGGTGCTGCTGCCCTACGTCCTGCTGCCGCTCGCCGCGATCGTCGGCGCGCTCCTCGCTCTCCTGCCTCTCACCCGGCTCCTCGGGCTCGTGTTGCTCGCTCTCGGGCTCGGGGGCTTGGGCCTCCTCGCCCTCCTCCTGACGATCACCGGGCTCGCCGCCGACCGGCGATACCCCGGCCTGCGCTACCAGGCGCTCGAGATCCCCCGGCGCTGGGCGACGCTCTGGGGCGCCTTCCAGGGACTCCGCCACTACGGATGGCACGGCCGCGGCCGGGGCGCCGAGGCGGCCGGCGGCGCGCTTCCAAAACCTTAAGCGGGCCTCGGGCTCCGCGCGGCCATGTCCAACCACGCCGACCCCGCGGTCACGAAGACCGGGGACCTGGTCCTGCTCGACTACGAGCTGTGGGCCGAGGGCGCCGGCAGGTCCGAGCTCGTCGATACGACACGGGAAGAGGTCGCGCAGGCTGCGAAGATCCCCGTCCCCGAAGGGCACACCTTCGGGCCGAGGCCGCACCTGCTCGGCGGCGACTATTTCCCCGGCGGGATCGAGAACGCCCTCGTCGGGCAGAAGGTCGGCGCGGAGTGGGAGCGGGAGTTCGCGCCCGCGGACGCCTTCGGCGAGCGGGACCCGAAGCTGATCGAGCTGTTCTCGATGCACGAGGTCTCGCGACTCCCCGAGATGCGGCGCGACGACGCCCACCTCGACATCGGGACGGTCCTCACGATCGACGGGCGGCGCGGCCGCGTCGTGTCGCTCACGGCCGCGCGGGTCCGGGTCGACTTCAACCCGGCGTACGCGGGCCGCAAGGTCCGCGCGAAGTTCAAGGTCCTCTCGACGATCTCACAGCCCGTCGCCCAGGCGAAGGCGCTGATCGACCTGACCTACGGGCATGGGGACGACTTCAAGGTCGACCTCCACGAGGGCGTCCTCTCGCTGCAGGTGCCGGACCGCTCGAAGTTCGACTTCGGCTGGGCCGCCGCGAAGCCGCGCGTGATCGACCAGCTTCGAACGCACCTCAAGCCGAGCGCGATCAAGGTCGTCGAGGAGTACGTCACGCCGAAGGAGACCCCGAAGGAGTCTCCCAAGGAGTCCGCGCCGTCGACGCCGTCCCCGAGCGAGGGGAAGTCGGCCGAGAAGGCTCACGGCACGGAGCCGAAGGCGGCTGCGTCGGGCCACGGCCACACCCACGAGCCCTCCCGCGCCAAGCCCAGCTCCGAGAAGGACTGAGCCGCGCCGCGGAGCCCCGTGAGGGGGCGACCGGGTCGACTCTCCGTCGAAGGGGTTCTCTCACCGGCCCCGAGTCTGCCGGCGACGCGTCGCGCTTCCGGAGCGACCTCGGAGGGGCGGGGTTCGGGGCCCCGCGCCCTCAGGCCTTCGGCCGGAGCAACATCTCGACGACGGCCGCGAGGAGCCCGCCGAGGATCGGCGCCACCCAGAACAGCCACGACTCGGCGAGCGGCCAGCTGGGTCCGCTCGCGAGCGACGTGAGCACCGCGGGGGAGAAGCTGCGGACCGGGTTCAGCGACGCGCCGTCGATGGGGATCGCGATCAGGTTCCCGACGGCGAGCGCGCCCCCGATCGCGAGCGGCGCGAGGTTCTTCGCGCTGCTCTCCGGCCGCGTGACGAGCTGGATCACGAGGATGAAGACGAAGGAGAGGGCGAGCTCGAGCAGGAAGACCGAGCCGAGCGCGTAGCCACAGCCGCTGCCGTTCCCGGCATAGCACTGCGAGCCGAAGCCCGAGGAGAGCGCGACCGTCCACTGGCTCGAGGAGCCGTGCACGACGGCGGCGACGGTGCCGATGCCCACGATGCCGCCGAAGACCTGGGCGATGACGTACGGGACCACATCGCGGAGAGGCATCCTCCGGTTCAGCGCCATCGAGAGCGTCACCGCCGGGTTGAAGTGGCCGCCGGAGACGTCCCCGAAGACGTAGGCCAAGGCCAGGAGACCGACGCCGAAGGCGATCGCGACGACCCCATCGCGCGCGGTAAAGTCACCGTAGTACAGCGTCGACACCGCCGTGCCGCCGCCCAAGAGTAGCAGTCCGAACGTTCCGAGGAACTCTGCCAGGTATCGTTGCGCCGCGCTCCACGCCATGGGGCGTCGACATCGGGCTCGGAATGTTAAACCTTCCGAGGATTCGAGACGGTCGCCCGTGGCTCCCCGGAACGGACGGAACCGACTAAAAGAGGGAGCGTCTCCCCGACGCGATGACCCCCACCGTCCCGCCTCCCATGCCCTGGAGATTCCTGATCCTCGTCTTCGTCGTGGCCATCGCGGTCAGCGTCGCCGTCGGCTACCTCGGCGCCACCGGCCACCTCGGCTGGGGGATCCCGGGGACCACGCCGCCGTAGGGCACGCCGCTCGTACCGAACCCTCTTAAGAGGAGGCCCCGTCATGGCGCCCGATGGCGGCGTCGAGCTCCGGGGCCGAGGCGAAGCCCGACTACACGGGATGGGTCGCGGGCCTCGTGATCGTGCTCGCCGTCCTCTCCGTCGGCGCCGGCGTCTGGATCCACTTTCACGGGTAGGAACGCCCGCTACGCGGCGGGCGGGCAGCGGTAGAGATAGACCCGGTGCCGTTCGTCGACGGCCTCGGGTCGCCATCCGGGAAGCTCGTGCCAGTGGCTCACGATGCGCGCTCCCTCGGGCAGATCGCGTCGAAGGAGCGGCTCGAGGCGGCGCATCGCCTCCGGCCAGAGGAAGACCGCGACGACCGTCGCATCGGTGAGCGACTGGGAGAACAGGTTCCCCCAGCGGATCTCGATCCTGTCGGAGTTCCGCGAGAGCCGGCGACGCAGTCGAAGCCAGAGAATCCGGAGCGGCTCCACTTCGACCGCGACGACGCGCGCACCCCGCTCCCGGGCGGCCCGAAAGACGATCGCGCCGGTGCCCGCGCCGAGGTCGTAAAGGCGGTCCGAAGGGCCGACGGCCGCGAGGTCGAGCATCGCGCTGACCGCACCGCGGGGCGCGGGCTGGTACCCCGCCCCGTAGGCGAAGGAGGCGAAGACGAAGTAGCCGACGGCGACGAGCGCCGCGATCCCGAGCCACACCGGCCAGAGGTCCCCCGGCATCCTCGTGCTACCGCCGCCGCGCGCGGTCGCGGTAGAGCCGGTCGGCCGCGCTCTGCGGGTCGATCCGGCGGGCTACGACCTCCTCGAGGAGCTGCGCGAGCTCCGGGTCGCGGTCGATCCCGTCGCGAAGGTCGCGCGCGACGCGCTCCGCGACCATCCCGACGATCTCCTGGCCGAGGCGCTCGCGCTCCTGCGAGGCCCGGAGGCCCGCCCGGTCGAGGTACGCCTCGTGCGCCTCGATCGCGGACCAGAGCGAGTCGACCCCCGTCCCGTCCTTGGTCGAGGTCGTGACGACGGCCGGCCGCCACCCCGAGCTGGCCGGCCCGAGGCCGAGGAGCTCGCCCAGGTCCTTCGCCGCCGTCTCCGCGCCGGGAAGGTCCGACTTGTTCACGCAGAAGACGTCCGCGATCTCGAAGAGGCCGGCCTTGAGCGACTGGACCTCGTCCCCGAGGTGGGGCACGAGGACCACGACGCTCGTCGTCGCGACCTCGCGGATCTCGACGTCGACCTGGCCGCTGCCGACGGTCTCGACCAGGATCGTGTCCATCCCGTAGGCATCGAGGAGCCGACAGACCTCCCGCGTGGCGGCGGCGACGCCCCCCGTATGGCCGCGGCTCGCCATCGACCGGACGAAGACCCCGTCGTCGCCGGGGGGCCGCTCGATCCGGATCCGGTCCCCGAGGACCGAGCCCCCCGAGAACGGGCTGGACGGGTCGACGGCGACGATGCCGACCCGGCGGCCCTGCTCTCGAAGGCGCTTGAGGAGCGCGTTGAGGAGGGACGACTTGCCCACGCCGAGCGGTCCGGTGACGCCGATCACCCGGGCGTGGCCGGTGCGGCGGTAGAGGGCCCGCAGCGAGGGGAGCGCCGCCGGGTCGTGGTCCTCGACCGCGGAGATGAGGCGCGCGAGGGCCCTTCGGTCGCCCTTGAGGAGCTCCCGCGCCGGCGCGGGGAGCCGCTCGGCCGGGCTCATGCGTGAGGTCGGGCGAGCTTTCGCGCCGTCGTGACGATCTCCTCGAGGGTCGTCCCCGGCCCGAAGATCGCCTTGATCCCGGCCTTCCGGAGCGCCTTCGCGTCCCCGTCGGGGATGATCCCGCCGGCGAAGACGGGGAGGTTCCCGGCCCGGCGGGCCTTGAGCAATCGCAGGACCCTCGGGAAGAGCGCCATGTGCGCGCCCGACAGACAGGAGAGGCCCACCAGGTCGACGTCCTCCTCGATCGCCGAGTCGACGATCGACTCGGGGGTCTGGCGCAGGCCGACGTAGATGACCTCCATGCCGGCATCGCGCAGCGCGCGCGCGACGACCTTGGCCCCGCGGTCGTGGCCGTCGAGGCCGGGTTTGGCGATCAGCACCCGGATCGGCGTCGAGTTCGACGACTTCGCCGGCATCGGTCCTTCCTCCTCGAGGGAGCGGGAGCGGCCGAAAAGCTTTGCCGCGGTCCGCTCGGGGCCGGATCCCCGGCCCGCGGCGTCCCGAGCGGGCCTACAGGAGCTGGAGGAGGTCGAACAGGAGGTTCCCGAACAGCACGGCCGTCACGGCGCCGGCGGCGAGGAGGACGACGAACGGCAACTGCGGTGTGACCCACACGTACCGGACCCCTTGCGCCGTGAGCTCCGCCTGACGCCGCTCTCGGAGCCGCTGGTCGTCCTCCGAGGTCTCCGCCGCCGCCTCCTCCGAGTCCTTGTCGAAGGTGGGGTCCTTGATCCAGACGAACCGTCGGCCGAGCTCCGAGACCGGGAGCGAGTAGCCGGTGAAGCCCCGGAAGAACGAGAACGTGCCGGCCCGAAGGTTGCGGATCCCGAGGCTCGCCGGGACGACGAGCGAGAGGAGGGCGGCGTTCATGAGGAGCGTGACCGCGAACGGGTAGATCCCGAGCAGCGCGTGGGCCGGCCCGAGCGGCGCGAGGGGAGCGGCGGTGAGCATCGGGACCATCAGCCCGGCGACCATGATCGCCTTGGCATCGGCGCCGCCGTAGATCAGCCCGACCTCGAAGAGGACCCTCGCGAACAGGATGCCGAGGTAGACGGCGACGACGCTCACCGGGGTCCCGCCCGGTCCGAGACCGTAGAGGAAGGCGGGTCCGAAGACGGCCCCCCCGACGACGAGGTAGCCGGCGAGCTCGAGCCGGCCCGGCAGCTCGGGGTGCCTCTCGGCGAGGGCGACGTCCCACGGGACGAGGTGCTCGACGACGAACGCCGTCACGAGGAGCCACAGCAGGAGACCGAGGTGCCCCCCGAGGGGACCGGACCCCACCGGTCCGACGAGGAACGGGACGAGCCCGAGCGCCCCCCCGAGCAGCGAGAGGACCAGCCAGAGGGTGTCGCTGACCTCGCGCGTGCGCCAGTCCCGCCAGGCCGCGTACCCCATTCCGAGGCAGAGCGCCACCGCGCTCGCGGCGAGAGCGCCCTCCGAGGCTGAGATGCCGCTCAAGGGCCGTTCGCGGCCCCGGGACGGGCCGTGGCTAATTAAGCCCCCTCGTAGAGCGGGCCCGGGCCCGCCCGACCGGGCGGGGCCCGTGTCGGACCTTCGGGCAAGCTATTTAAATGGGGTCTCGCTGGCGCGCCCCGCTCAAGGCCCTCCATGGTCGAGTTCAAGCTCGTCATCTCCGACGCGGCGAAGTCGCACGCCCGGGCCGTCAAGGACCCCCAGTCCGCCGGCTTCCTCGGGAAGCGGATCGGCGAGTCGGTCGGCGGAGAGCTTCTCGAGCTCCCGGGCTACACGTTCCGCATCACGGGCGGGACGGACAAGAGCGGCTTCGCGCTCCGCCCCGAGGTCCCGGGCTCGCGCCAGACGCGGATCTTCGTCGGGGACGGCTTCGGCTTCCACGCGCCGCGGCGCGGGATGCGCAAGCGCCGCACGTTCCGGGGCGGGGCGATCAGCGAGGAGACCGTCCAGATCAACCTCGTCGTCGAGCAGAAGGGAAGCAAGCCGCTCTCGGAGCTGCTCGGCGCGACATGAAGGTACCGGCCCAACCTGAGGTCAACATCGGGCTCGTCGGCCACGTCGACCACGGGAAGACGACCCTCACCCAGGCGCTCACCGGCGAGTGGACCGACCGTCACTCGGAGGAGCTGCGCCGAGGGATCTCGATCAAGCTCGGCTACGCCGACTCGGCGTTCTACGAGTGCCCGAACTGCCCGAAGCCGAGCGGCTACGCCGTCGAGCCGAAGTGTCCCAGCTGCGGCGGGAAGGCCAAGTTCCTCCGCGCGGTGTCGTTCGTCGACGCACCGGGCCACGAGACCCTCATGGCCACGATGCTCAGCGGGGCCGCCATCATGGACGGCGCCCTCCTGCTCGTCGCCGCCAACGAGCGCGTCCCCCAACCCCAGACCCGTGAGCACCTCTACGCGCTCGACATTATCGGCGTTCGCAAGGTCGTCGTCGTCCAGAACAAGATCGACCTCCTCACCGACGAGGAGGCGACCCGCAACTACGAGGAGATCGTCCAGTTCCTGAAGTCGTCCCCGATCTCGGGGGCCCCGATCGTCCCGGTCTCGGCGAACCACCGCGTCAACATCGACGCGCTCATCGGCGCCATCGAGGAGACGATCCCGACGCCGCCGCGCGATGCGTCGAAGCCCCCGCTGATGTTCGTCGCCCGCTCGTTCGACGTGAACCGTCCGGGAACGACCCCGAAGCAGCTCCGCGGCGCCGTCCTCGGCGGCTCCCTCGTCCAGGGCGAGCTGCACGTCGGCGACGATATCGAGATCCGCCCCGGCCTGACGGGCCTCACCGAGGGACGGGCCGAGAGCCTCCATGCGAAGGTGGCCACGCTCATGTCGGGCGGCTCGGAGCTCGACACGCTCAAGCCCGGCGGGCTCGCGGCGATCGGGACGACGCTGGACCCGTCGCTCGCGAAGGGGGACCGCCTCACGGGCCGCCTTGTCGGCACCGCGGGGACGCTCCCACCCGTGAGCATGAAGGTGCGCCTCAAGGTCACCCTCCTCGACCGGGTCCTCGGGACCAAGGGAGACCTCAAGGTCGAGAAGATCCGGACCGGCGAGGTCCTCGCGGTCACCGTCGGCACGACGATCTCGCCCGGGAAGGTCACGAGCGCGCGCGGCGACGACGTCGAGCTCAGCCTCGGGCGGGCCGTCACCGTGTTCCCCGCGAGCCGGGTCGCGGTCTCAAGGAAGCTGAACGCCTGGCGCCTGATCGGCTACGGGATCGTCGAGGGGGGCGGGCGATGAAGAAGGACCTCATGGAGATCCTCTGCTGCCCCGTCTGCAAGGGCGAACTCACGCTCACCTCGACGACGAGCGAGGGCGACGAGGTGCTCGAGGGGAAGCTCTCCTGCGCCAAGTGTCCGTGCGACTACCCGATCTCCGACGGGATCCCCGACCTTCTCCCGCCCGACCAGCGCGACTAGGCGTCGTCGGGGCCGCCGACTAGGCGGTGTAGTAGTAGGCGAAGGCGAGTGCGAACAGCCCCGCCGAGAGCAGCAGCGAGGGCAGCCGCCAGGCGATCCCGCCGCGAGAGCGGCTGTGGACCGAGAACCCGACGGTGACGATCGGGATCGAGAACGTGAGCCAGAAGCCGCCGAGGACGACCTCGTACAAGGCGAACGCCGTCCGGTTCCCCGCGGGGTCGGAGACGGCGAGCGCGACGACGAGGAGGACGGCGAACGTGAGGAAGGCGAGGTCGACGCCCGCCGCCTCGAGGAACCCTTCGAGCCCGCGACGGCCTCGAGGATGCCGGGAGCGGAGGATCCACAGCATCGCGACGAACAGGAGGAGGAGCGAGAGGAGCAGGTAGAACGCGGGGACGGCGAGCGTGAGGTCGTACGGGCCGGCCGCGGGAGCCACGGGGGCGCTCATGGGGCGCGCTACGGCAGGACGAGGACCGCGCGCGCCGGACCCCCGTCCCCGTCCTCGACGCGCAGGGGGAGGCAACGGAGCTCGAACTCCCCCTCCGGGGCCTCCGCGAGACGAAGTCCCTCGAGGATGAGGGCTCCGGCGCCGAGGAGGGTGTGGTGCACGGGGAACCGCCCCGTCGTGTCGGACTCGACCGAGAGCGAGTCGACCCCGACGAGGCGGACGCCGAGCCCGAGAAGGGCCCGGGCCCCGTCGTCGGTCAGGGCGACGTAGTCCGGGAAGAACGCCTCCGAGCGGGCCCAGCGCTCGGAGTTCGATGTGCGGAAGAGGACCCGGCGGGTCCCGGCCGGTACCGTCGAGGCCACGGAGGCGTCGATCGCCCGCGTCGACGGCCCGACCGCGACCACGCGGCACGGCCCGTTGAGGAGCCCGAGGTCGATCCGGTCGACCGGCGCCCCGCCGGCCAGGAAGTGCGACGGCGGGTCGACATGCGTGCCGGCGTGCGAGCTCATCGTGAGCGCGGAGAGGTTGTACGCGTCCCCGCGCGAGATCCGCCGCTGGGGGACGACGGCGACGGGCGGGTCGCCGGGGAACGCCGCCGTCGAGGGCGCCAAGGCCGTCGAGATATCCAAGAACCGCACGCGAGCTCCCTCTCTCGACCCCGTCTGCGACGGGGACGGGTTAAAGGTTTCCGACACTGGGGAAGTCCCGATGGTGGCCCTCTACCTGCCCGCGCTCATCGCCGCGTTCCTGATCACGGTGGTCGAGATGACGGAGGTCGTCGCGCTCGTCTTCGCGCTGTCGGCCGATCACGCGACGGTGCGGCCCGGCGTCCTCGGGGCCGTCGCCGGGACGACGACGGTCGCCCTTCTCGCGCTCGGCCTCGGCGCGGCGCTCGTCGCCCTGCCGCAGAGCGCCCTCCTCTGGGGCTCGGCCGTCGTGCTCGTCGCGTTCGGGATCTTCCTCTTCCGGAGCACGCTCCGCTCCTACCGGCGCGCCCGTCAGCCGAAGGCCGCCGCCCCCGCCCACCCGCCCGTGCTGCTCTTCGCGGGCGGGTTCTCGGTCGGTGCGATCGAGGCGGTCGAGACCGTCATCGTCCTCCTCGCGATCGCCGCCGCGGGCCACCCGGCGTCGGCCCTCGTCGGCTCTCTCGCGGCCGGCGCCGTCTTGGCGGTCGCGGCGTCGGTCGTCCACGACCGGATCCGAAAGATCAAAGTGCCCTGGCTCAAGCTCGGGGCGACCTCCCTCCTCTTCGCCTTCGCCGTCTTCTGGGGAGGAGAGGCGGCCCGCTTCGCCTGGCCGGGCGCCGACCTGAGCCTCCTGCCGCTGTTCCTCGTCTCCCTCGTCGTCGTACGGGGCGCGATCTGGGCCGTCGACCGCCCGGCGGTTCCGGTCGAGACCAAGAGTTAAGGGCCTCCGAGGCCGACGGGCCGGGATGCGCGGCCGTCGGACCCGAGAGCCCGACGAGGACGACGACGCCGAGGAGGGGCCCTCGAAGGGGCGACGCCCCCGCGCGGGCCGGCACCGGCCGCACGCCGCCGTGAGAGAGTGGGCGCCGGACGAGGGTTCCGACGAGGGCTTTGAGGAGGGCGGGGCGCGGCGCGATCGGCGGTTCCACCGCGAGAAGGAGCGGGTCTACTTCCGGGCCCGAGACTCGCTCTACTTCGAGCCTCTCGTCGCGCTCATGGTCATCGTCCTCCTTCTCGTGTCGCTCTACGCCTACACGTCCAACTGGCCCCCGGTCTACGTCGTCGAGTCGGAGAGCATGCAGCATGGGACCACCGACATCCTCGGTCTCATCAACACGGGAGACCTCGTCCTGGCCCAGCGCCTACCGGGCTCCCAGGTCCAGACCTACGTGGACGGGGAGAGCTCGGGCTACACGACCTACGGGGAGTACGGGGACGTGCTCCTCTACCATCCCAACGGCCTCAGCGGGACGCCGGTGATCCACCGCGCGATCGTCTTCCTCGAGGCGAACGCGAACGGCACCTGGGACATCCCCTCGCTCTCGGGGCTCACCTGCGGCCCGAGCCCGACGGCCGCCTATTCGGTGAGCTCGAGCCCGACCGGTTGCGGGACCGTCGGGGTCCACGGTGTGCTCACGCTGCGGCAGGTCGGCTGGAGGTCCGCGGACGTCACGATCTCGCTCGACTCGATGGGACGGGCCAGCGGCTTCGTCACGATGGGGGACAACAACTACGTCTCCGGCACGCCCGCGACGGGGATCTCCGACCAGGCGTCGGGGATCTCGGGGCTCGTCCAGCCGTCGTGGATGGTCGGGGTCGCGCGCGGCTCCGTCCCGTGGGTCGGCTCGCTCAAGCTGCTCCTCGAGGGGAACGCCCAGGAGGTCCCCCCGCAGTCCTGGGAGTACCTCGGACTGTCGCTCGCCGCGCTCGTCCTGATCGCGATGGGGCTCCACTACGTGCTTCGGGCCGAGGGCGTCGAGGACCCGCGCCGTCTGGCCGAGGAAGAGGAGGAGGACGAGGGCGAGGAGCCCGAGGAGGACAGTGGGGAGGCCCCGACCGGACGGCGCTGGCTCCACCCCCTGCGCGCCTGGGGCGCCGAGGAGGAGGGCGAGGAGGATGAGCCCGAGCCCGCCCGATCTCGGCGGGACCGCTCCTCGCGCCGCGGTGGGGCCACCTCGCTCCGAGGGCGGCCGAGCCCGAAGATCGGCCGACACCCCGCCCGGAGCCACCGCAGCTCGCGTCGCGAGGCCTCCGAGGACGAGGACGAATAGGCTTCGGCCGCGAGCGGTCCTGGCGACCCACCTCGACCCCGCCGAAAGGACAGCGGGGAGCCGGACTGCGCTCGCCTCGATCGGGCGCTCCGCGAGCGGTGGAATAGGCCCGCCGACCGTGCGGCGGCTCGTCCCGTCGACGTTGACGGCCGCGCTCAGGAGCCGCTAGGGGCTGTTGGTCGCGGCAGGGGTCGAGGCCTTCGAACGACGAGGCCGAGAGCGGGCCGACGCCCCCGATCTCGAACCGAAACGGAAAGAAAAGGGAAGGAAAGGGTTCGCGTCCATCCCCCTGTTTGCACAGGGGGTGGGTCCACGGGTCTACGACGCCCTTACGGGATCGAGATCGGGATGGTGCCCGAGAAGGACCCCGTCCCGATCAGGTAGAGCGTGTTGCCCGAGAGGCTCGCGGGCGCCGTGACCACGAACGTCTGGGTGCTCGAGATCTGGGTCGAGCCCGAACCGGCCGCACCGGACGTCCACGTGATACCCGTCGCCGAGCTCACGACCGTCGTGCCGGTGATGCTCGTCACGGTGTAAGTCAGCCCGGAAACGATCGTTCCCGAGGAGGTCTTGACCTGGACGTTCACGTCGTTCCAGATGATCCCCGCGCCGGCGGACTCGATGGTGAAGTTGTAGTAGTGGTTCGTTCCCGCCGTCGCCTCGTTAGGGGTCCCCATCGCGAGCGACGTTCCGATCGGCGTGTTCCCCGGTCCCTTGGTCAGCCCCGAGATGAGGATGTAGAGCACGGCGGCCAGGACCACGGTGATCGCGACGAGCAGAATCGTCGCGATGATCGGGGACACTCCGCGCTTGCTCTTCTTTCTCCACCGACGCTGGCTGTTGGTCCACTTGTTCATTCGCGTTTTCCTCCGCGGGGGTTGCGCCCGCTGGGGACGCGAGGGCCACGAAGGTCTATTTGAACGTTCGCGCCGACTAATCGGCAATAGACGATTTCAAGTTCGACATACACTGATGCGTATTACCCTCCGGGCTCTCCGAGAGAGAGCCGGGACCGCACCCCCCTGCGGCGTGCTCGCACGGCGCCTCCCCCGGAACGGTTTATGGAGGGGCCGGGATTCGCTCTCGCTCCGATGGACTACAAGTGGAAGGCCCTCGGGGTCGTCGGGATCGGTAGCCTGATGGGCTCGCTCGACGGCACCGTGGTCGTCATCGCGTTCCCGCAGATCGCTCGAGACCTCTCGGCGAGCCTCGTCGCCATGGTCTGGGTGATCATGGTCTATATCCTCATGGGGACCGCGCTCGTGCTCTCCCTGGGTCGTCTTTCGGACCTCAAGGGACGCAAGCGGCTCTTCATCGCCGGGTTCGCCGTCTTCGTCATCGGGAGCGCGCTGTGCGGCCTCGCCGAGTCCGGCACCGAGCTCGTCCTCGCGCGGGGCCTTCAGGGGATCGGGGGAGCCGTGCTGGTCGCGAACTCCTTCGCCATCCTCTCCGACGCCTTCCCCCCGTCCGAGCGGGGGAAGGCCTTCGGGATCAACACGATCGTCTGGGGGACCGGCGCGATCTCGGGGATCCTCTTGGGCGGGGCGATCCTCTCCGTCACGACCTGGCGGTGGATCTTCTGGATCAACGTCCCGATCGGGATCGTCGCGACCCTGTTGGCCTACCTGATCCTGAGAGAGTCGGTCACCCCGAACCCCCGCGACACCTTCGACTTCCCCGCGGCGGTCCTCTTCACGGCCGCGCTCGCGACGTTCCTGCTCGGCGTCACCGACGGCATCGTCAACGGCTGGAGCCACCCCTCGGCCTACGGTCCGCTCGCCGCCTTCGTGCCGCTGCTTCTCGCCTTCTTCGCGTGGGAGCGCTACCTCAGCCGCGACCCGATCCTCCCCGCCGGTCTCTTCCGCAGTTGGATGTTCAGCGCGTCGCTCCTCTCCTCGATGCTCCAGGGGATCGCGATCTTTGCGACGAACTTCCTGCTGATGACCTACGTCCAGGTCATCCGGGGCGTCTCCGTGATCACCGCCGCCTACCTCCTGGCCCCGCTGTCGATCGCGCTCGCGATCGTCGGGCCGATCGGCGGTCGGCTCTCGGACCGGTACGGCGCCCGCGTCCTCTCGACCGTCGGTTTGCTCATCCAGGGCCTGGCGCTGTTCCTGTTCGGGACGATCAGCTCGACGACACCGTTCTCGGAGATCGCGGTCTATGAGGCGATCCTCGGGATCGGCGGCGGGCTCTTCTTCCCCGCGAACTCCTCGGCGATCATGTCCTCCGTGCCGCGGTCCCGCTTCGGGGTCGCGAGCGGGGTGATGATGACGCTGAGGAACTCGGCCATGGCGCTCAGCTTCGCGCTGGCCCTCGTCGCGCTCACGAGCCAGCTGCCCGGTTCCCTCGGGGCCTCGCTGCTCGGGGGGGCGATCACGCCGGGCTTCCTGACCCAGCTCGGGCTCACCCCCGCGAGCCTCGCCGCCACGTTCCTCGACGGAATGCGCTCGGCGTTCCGCCTCGGGGCCGTCCTGGTCGTCGTCGCCGCCCTCTTCTCGGCGCTCCGCGGCAAGGAGCACCGGTCGGACGGCTATGTGCCCCGACGTCGGTCCTCCCGCCCGACGGTCGTGGGCGGGCTCGCGCGCCCCCCCGTCGTCCCCTGAGCCCCTGCCCCGCCGGGGCCCGCGTCTCCGCAAGGTTTTTCGTCCACGCCGGGTCGTGGCAGCTCGGAGTGAGCTCATGCACGTCATCGGCGGCTCCGCCTCGACCGCCCTCGCCGAACGGATCTCCCGCGAGCTCGGGAACGCTCCGTTCGGCCTGCCGTTCGTCAAGCGGTTCCCCGACGGGGAGCTGTACGTCCGGGTCGGCGGGCGGATCTCTGGGGACGACGTCGTGCTCGTCCAGTCGACGCGGACCGACCAGGACTTCCTCGAGATGATCCTCTTGGAGGACGCGATCCGCGAGGCGGGGGCCAAGCGGCTCTTCGTCGTCGTCCCGTACTTCGGCTATGCGCGGCAGGACCGGCCGTTCTTCCCCGGCGAGCCCGTGAGCGCTCGCGCGATGAGCCGGCACGTCGAGCTCGACGCCGACGGGGTCGTCACCGTCGACCTCCACTCGTCCGACACCCTGGGGGTCTTCCGAAAGCCGGCGTTCGAGGCGAGCGGCATCCCCGCGATCGCGCGCCTCCTTCGGGAGCGACCCGTCGACCTCCTCGTCTCCCCCGACAAGGGCGGGGTCGAGCGCGCGAAGCGGATGGCGGCGATCCTCGACAAGCCGTGGATGGCCCTCGAGAAGCGCCGGATCGACAGCGAGCACGTCGAGCTCACGCTCCCCAAGGAGCTGCCCATGTCGCTCGAGGGAAAGCACCTCGTGATCGTCGACGACGTGATCTCGACGGGCGGGACCATCGTCGAGGCGGCCAAGCTCCTCAAGCGTCAGCGCGCCGGCGCGCTCGCCGCGGCGTGCACGCACGGACTGTTCCTCCGCGACGCCTTCGAACGCATCAAAGCGGTCTGCGACGGGCTCTACTCGACCGATACGCTCGACAACCCGGCGGAGAAGGCGTCGGTGGCCCCGGACATCGCCCAGATCCTCCGCCGCGACCTCGGGGCGCAGTAGCCAGGGCCGTGTCGGACACGGAGGCCCCTCTCCCCACGACCGGGGCTCCCGAGCCCGAGCTGGTCGAGCTCACGCACGCCCTCCGACGGGCCCTCCTCGCCCGCGGCGAATTCCTCGCCCCCGCCTGGGTCGAGGAGTCGGCCCGCGACCTTCGGCGCGGCGACCTGCCGGGCTGGGTCTACCGCGGGGAAGCCCCGGCGCTCGGGTTCCTCTCGGTACGCGCCCGCCGCGCCTACGGACACGTCCACGCGACCCCCTCACCGGTCGCGGTCGAGAGGGCCGAGCGCCTCCTCGTCGCGCTCGAGGGCGCTCTCCCGCCGACCGCCGGACGGCTCGACGTCGGGTTGACGGGGCTCGGGACGGCCGACGAGGACGCGCTCAGTCACCGCCTCGCGTCGCGCCCCGGCTGGACGACCCTCGAGCGGTGGGCGATGGACCGCCCGCTCGACGGACCGCCCCCTCCCCCGGCGGTTCCCGGGCCGGGGGCCGTGCGCCGGCCCGTCGCCGAGGTCCCCCTCGAGGCGCTCGGCCAGCTCGACTGGGTCGGCTACGCGGGGACCCCGGACGAAGGGCTGGTGGCCGACACCCCCGAGGAGGACACGAGGATCCTCGAGGAGATCGTCGACGGGCGACTGGGTCGGTTCCTCCCGGAGGCCTCGACCGCGCTCGTGAGCCCCCACGAGCACCTCCTCGGGGTCGTCCTCGTCGCCGAGCAGTCCGCGGCGCGGGCCGTCGTGCTCGACCTCGTGGTCCACCCGGCCCATCGGAGGCACGGCCTCGGGCAGTCGCTCCTCGACCACGCCGTGCGCGCCTCGACGGCTCTCGGCTACCATGAGGTCCGCCTGTGGGTGACGACGGCGAACGGCCCCGCGCGGCGGCTCTACGAGAGGAGCGGCTTCCGTCGCGCCGAGCGGGCGATGATCTACCGGTTCGACCGACCGTCCGACGCGAGCCCGGCGCACTCGCAGCGGGAGCGGTAGGGGCAGCTCTCGTACATCCAGCCCGGACACGCGGGGAGGTCGTACGGGCTGCGCCGCTCGACCGCGTCGCGCAGCGCCCGGAGCCGCTCGTCCAGGAGCGGGGCGAGGGTTTCCGGCCGACCGAACCGTACCCGGTAGAGGTAGACCTTCTCCTCCCAGCTCGCGGCCCTCGCGTAGCCGAGCACGAGCCACCCCGCCGTCCGGCCGAGCGCGGCGCACCGGAGCGCGAGCTCGAGGAAATACTGGGGCTGGCCCTTGAGGAGGTCGTCCCGGGGGGTGGCGCTCCAGGCCTTGGAGACGCGGAGCAGGAGCGGATCCCCGCGGAAGCAGGCGACGGACTCGAGGGGCTCGCCGTCCTCGGTCGGCTCGCGGGTCATCTCACCGGTCGGGCCCGACTCGAGGAGGTCCGAGAGCGTCCGGTAGAGGTCGTCGCCCGGGGCGGGCCGCGCCGCGGGTGCGCCGGCCGGCTCGTCCACCGGTTCGACGCGCTCGAAGTAGGCCCGCCGCAGGTAGACGAGGTCGCGGAACCGACGCGCGGGGGGCAACGGACCGGTCGGCGTCGCCAGCCGGGCAGCGAGCGACGACGCGGCCCCGGGGTCCGCCTTCGGCGGATCGAGGAGCGTCACGAGCGGCGTCGCCGGCGGAGGCTCGCTCCCCCGGCAGTCGCAGACCTCGGCCGCCTCGAACTCGCAGCCCCGCCCGCGCCACGGGCAGCCGGGGAGACCCGCTGGAGAGCGGCGTTCGAGCGCGGTCCGGAGCGCCCCTGCCCGCTCGCGCATCGCGTCCCACACCGCGCCGAGGTCGCGGACCCGGAGGTCGTAGACCGCGACCGCGGGCGGCTCGGCCGCGGGGTCGACGAGGACGAGACGCCCCGCGTCGCGGTCGGCCAGCGCGCAGTACATCGCAAGCTGGTCGAGGTACGAGCTGCGCACGGCGCGGTCGGGTTCGTCGAGGCCGGTGAGCCGGGTGGTCTTGAGCTCCGTCGGGCGGTCCTCGAAGAGATCGATCTGGCCGGTGATCCCCTCGCGCTGGAGCCGGACCTCGCGATACCGGGCCGCCGCGAGCACGTGGCCGACCCGGACGTGGGTCTCCCGACCCGCCTCCATCAGGGCCCGGCGCTCGGGGCTCGGCGTCACGGGTGCGGTCGACCGCCAGTACGCCGGCCGCAGGTCGACGAGGTCGGTGACCCACACCGACCGCACGGAGCCTCCCTCGGCGCGGCGGGCGAGGAGCTCGGCGGCGACCTCGGGGGCCGGGACGACCTCGAGGGCCTCCGCCCACGGCCCGAGCGCGAGCGCGCGCGATCCTTCCATCGGGCCGGGGGAGGCGGTCCGCCTATAGAGGCGTGCGGGCGCGGGGGCCGCGCTTTTGTGCGGCGTCCGCTCTCCTGCGGCGTGCCGTCCCGGGCCGGCCCTCTCATCGTCGGGAGCGGGATCGCGGGCCTCTACGTCGCCCTCCGGGCCCAGGAAGAGGGCCTCCGCCCGACGGTCGTGACGAAGTCCCGGCTCGAGGAGTCGAACACGCGGTACGCGCAGGGGGGGATCGCGGCCGCGATCGGTCCGGACGACTCGCCGGCGCTCCACCTGCGCGACACCCTTCGGGCCGGGGCCGGGCTCGTCGACCGGTCGGCGGCCCGCCTCCTCACGTCGGACGCGCCGGCTCGCATCGCGGAGCTCGTCCGCTACGGCGTGCCGTTCGACACGGTCGAGGGGCAGATCGCGCTCGGCCGCGAGGCCGCCCACTCGCGCGCGCGGATCCTCCACGCCGGCGGGGACGCGACGGGCCTCCAGATCGAGGAGACCCTGCGCGCGCGGGCCGTCGAGGCCGGGATCGAGGCGCGGGAGCGATGCGTCCTGCGACAGATCCGCCCCGGTCGCAAGGGAGAGCCGCTCGTCGCGGTCGTCTCGCACCCCCGAGGGGGCCAGGAGGAGCGGCTCACGACCTCGAGCCTGGTCCTCGCCACCGGGGGCGCTGGGAGCCTCTACCGACGGAGCTCCAACCCGGCGATCGCGACGGGAGAAGGGGTCGCGATCGCGTTCCGCGCCGGCGCCCGCGTCCAGGACATGGAGTTCGTCCAGTTCCACCCGACGACCTTCGACCGGCCCGGCGCGCCCCGGTTCCTCATCACCGAGGCGCTCCGCGGCGAGGGCGCGCACGTCGTCAACGAAGCGGGGGAGCGGTTCCTGCTGCGGCACGACCCGGCGGGCGAGCTCGCCCCGCGTGACGTCGTGAGCCGGGCGATCTGGTACGAGCTCGGCCGCTCGCGCGAGGGGCGCGTCTATCTCGACGCGACGCACCTCCCCTCCGAGCGCCTGCGGGCCCGCTTCCCGACGGTCTGCCGCTTCCTCGCCGGCTACGGCATCGACCCCGCCCGGGACCGGATCCCGGTGAGCCCGGCGGCCCACTACACGATCGGCGGTGTCGCCGCCGACCGGGAGGGCCGCACGACGGTCCCGGGGCTCCTCGCCTGCGGCGAGGTCGCGGCGACCGGCGTCCACGGGGCGAACCGGCTCGCGAGCAACTCGCTCCTCGAGGGGCTCGTGTTCGGCGAGCGCGTCGTCCACCAGCTGCTCCGCCCCCGGCCCGGAAGGCCGCCGGAGGCGGGCCGGCGCCTTCGGCTCGCGCTCCCGCCAGGCGAGGGACGCGGCCGCGACGCCCGGACCACGGAGCGGGTCCGCGACCTCCTCTGGGAGAAGGTCGGCATCGTCCGGAGCGGCCCCGGTCTCGGCGAGGCCTACGCGGAGCTCGAGGCGATGGCGCGCGCCAGCGAGCCGTCGTCGCCCTCCGAGGTGCCGGGGTCCACCGCCCACCACGCGCTCCTCGCCCGTCTCATCGCGGCGTCCGCGCTCGCGCGGCGCGAGAGCCGCGGCGCGCACTTCAGGAGCGATTTCCCTCGGCCGAACCCGAAGTGGCGACGGCACGTCGCCGTGCGCCGCGGCTAACGACGGGCCGTCGGGGTCGCCGGCGCGCCCGGCTTCGCGACCGCGCCGCGGTGGCCGCGAGGGCCGAACCAACGGAACGAGGGCGAGCCCTGGGCGCCGGCGAACTCGGGGAACGCCGCGTTCCAGTGCACGTCGTCCGAGAGGAGCCAGCCGCCCGGCCGCAGGCTCGGCCAGGCGGTGCGGTACTCCCACATCATGTTCTCGTAGGAGTGCTCGGAGTCGTGGAAGAAGATGTCGATCGGCCCCACCTTTCCGAGCACCGAGACGAGCGTCGGGTTCGACGGGCCGAGCGTGAGCTCCCACCGGTCGCGGAGGTCCGCGGGGATCACGGCGCCGGTGTCCTCGGCGGAGCCCAAGTGCACCCGGTCGCGGACCCCGTCGGCGTTCGTCCGCCCCTCGGGGTCGGTCGTCGGCAGGTCGATGGAGTGCAGCCGACCCGTGCCGTTGTCGTGGAGCGCTTGCAGCAGGTAGGCGCTCGAGTAGCCGAGCGCGACCCCGGTCTCGACGACCGTCTCGGGGCGCAGCGCGCGGACGAGAACGTAGAGGACCTCGCTGTAGGCGTCGGCGCGGCCCCCCGGGCTGCTCCCCGTCCGACCCGAGCGGCTCAGCTCCTCCTCTCGCGCCCGGACCCGCTCGTAGAAGCGGTCGCGTCCGAGAAGGTCGTCCCAGTAACCGGCGATCTCAGCGCGCGGCCGGTCGAGTAGCCGCGCGAGCGCGGCGGGCGACCGGTAGGCGCCCCAGAGCTCGCGGAGGTAGGCGAGCGGCCGCGACCGGAGCTGGTAGAGCGCGTCCGGGGCGACCCGGCGCGCCACACCCATGGGCCTCACGGTTTCGGTATCTCCGGCCCGGCCCGACCCGACGGCGCGGGGGGCGCGGGACCCCGCGCCGTACCCCGACCGGCAGATAAGCCTCGCCCCGGGGGTACCCCCGTCCCCGCTAGCGGGCGGCTCCGGGGGGCCGGCGGCGTCGTCCCCATCCGACGTAGGCGAGGCTCAAGGCGAGCGCGAGGCCGACGGTGAGGCCGAGGAGGAACCCGAGGCGCCCCCCCGCCCACGGCCAGTTCGGCAGCCGTCCGTAGACCGATCCGGGCTGCGGGCCGGAGGTCAGTGGCGCGCCGGAGGTTGGCGGCGTGCCGCTCCCGGTTCCGGGCGGGTCGCCCGACGTGTTGCCAGAACCGTTGCCCGTCGTTCCCCCGGAGATCCGTCCACTCTTGCTGCCGTTGCCGGAGCCGTTCCCGCCCCCCGAGCCGCCTGTCGTGCCCGAGGTGTTCGTCGGAAGGGTGTCGTTGGTGAACACCCAGGTGTCGTTGAGGCGGCCGCCGTTCTGGGCGCCGCCCACGAAGATCGCGTAGCCGGCGGCGGCGTCGTACGCCATCTCGGCCGAACCTCGCGCGGACGGCGAGACGTTCAGCGCGGGCGTGAGGTTGTACCACGCGCCGCCGGACCACGCCCAGGAGTCGGCGTCCATCGAGTAACAGCCGAGGGAGGTGCAGCCACCGAAGAGGAGGATCGCGTCCATGGCCGGAAGCCAGGTCATCCCAGGGTCCCAGCGCGCGGACGGCGAGGATGACGCGTTGAGCCCGAGGTTCGTCCACGTCCCGCCGACGTACGTCCACGTGTCCGACAGCGCCGTCGCCGTCGGCGTCACGCCTCCGAACAGCACCACGTACCCGGCCGCCGCGTCGTACGCCAGGCCCGCAGCCCGCCGCTCGCCCGGGGAGCTCGTCGTGTTCACGAGCGTCCAGTTGCCCCTCACGAACGTCCAGGTGTCGTTGTCGTAGCTC
>DAHUYN010000014.1 GCA_027315165.1 Thermoplasmata archaeon
GACGTAGGTCTTCGCTCGGTCCCCGGCGACCCGGAGGCCAAGCACCCGCGAATCTTCGACCCGGTTCGCCTCCTTCCCGAGCCCGATCAGGTTTTTGGCCATTACCAAGACGTGCAGACGCACCGCCCGGCCGTCGGAATCGAAGACGTACTTGCGGTCTCGGTGCCGGACAAAGTCCTCGACTTCCAATCCCCAGCATCGTGAGCAGGGCAGCGATGTAAGCTCTGCCCGGTCAGCCGAGCCCTTCGTGTCGGCGAACGCGACAACGCCACGTCCTCTCCGGTCGGGGTGCCCGGCCCGAAGGGCCGGGGAAACGGTTACCGATCGCGATAGGGCGAGACGGCCGAGGGCTTCGGCCGCCTACCTAGAGGGGGCGGTCAGCGGCCGGGGGTTCGCGGCGTTCCCGTAGGAGCGGAGCGACTGGACCTTGCCGTGCTGGTCGAGGACCACGCGGGTCATCTGCTCCTGAACGAACTTCTTGTTCGTCGGCGTGATGGCCGTGCCGTCGATGGCGGAGAGCGGGCCGGTCTGGGTGCCGCTGACCGAGTCCACGACGATGACGTCGTTGCCCTGGACGAAGATCTTCGAGATCTCCATCTTCCAGTCCGGGAACGCCACGAAGCTCTCGGTCAGGTAGGAGCGGATCGCAGCCTTCCCCGTGAGGGGGGTCTCTAGGTTCGGGACCTGGTACGTGGCGTCGTCGGCGTACTGCTCGAGGACCTTGTCCACGTTTCGGGTGTTGACTACGGCGATCATCTGGCGGGCTTCTTGCTCAGATAGCTGCATCACTGTACTTCCTCTTCTATAAGAAGGCCGCAGGAGGGGATAAGGAAGAGCAGCCCCGGCGGCGTAGCCGTTCACCCTTCTGGCCAGCCTCGGCCGACGGATTCCCCTCCAGCGTATAGTTCGTTCCGGCCCGCCGTACCCTCGCTTCGCGAGGACACGGGACTCCGGAAAGACCTCACGGCGGAGAGGAGTCAACCGGATGGCGGTTCGCTAAGTGGAATGGCGACCCTCCCTCTACCTCGAGAAGGGAGAGCTCCGCCGTGATGGTTGAGACGCCCCGGAGCGGGTGCTGGGCCGAATCCTTGACTCGTTCGATAGAAACCTCATCCTCCGACGCCGCCCAGATGCCGGTGCCGACGTGACGCCCGCCCGGGCGCTCGTGAGCCCGTCGAGCCTCGAAGGCGGCCTATCCGCCGTTCGTGAAAGGCGCCGCCGCAGCCTTTGATGCCCCGGACCCGCCCGGAGGGTGTCTATACGACCAGGTCGCGGTCGATCTCGGAGAGCGAGCGACAGCCCGCGAGCGCCATGACGTTGAGGAACTCCTCCTCGAGAAGCCCGAGGTACCGGCGTAGCCCTTCCTCTCCTCCGGCGAGGAGAGCCCAGAGCGGCGGCCGTCCGAGTCCGACCCCGTGGGCCCCGAGCGCGAGGGCGATCAGGACATCGCTGCCCCGGCGCACGCCCCCCTCGAGGTAGACCTCGGCGCGTCCCCCGACCGCCTCGACGACCTCGGGCAGCGCGTCGAGGGCCGCGAGGGCCCCATCGAGCTGTCGACCTCCGTGGTTCGAGACGATCACGCCCCGCGCCCCGTGCTCGACGGCGCGCCGCGCGTCGTCGCCTCGGAGGATCCCCTTGACGAGGAGGGGGAGGCTCGTGACCGCTCGAAGCCGGTCGATCATCTCCCAGGTCGCCGCCGCATCCGCCCGAAGACGTCGCGGCGGCGGACCGGGGAGAGGCTCGCGCGCCGGCGACGAGAGCGTGGGGCCGTTGCCGGCCGGCCGAGGGGTCCGGATCGCGAAGCCGCCCGACGCCTGGCGGTCCCGGACGCCGAGCAGCGGCACGTCGACGGTGAGCGCGATCGCATCGTAGGCGGCGCGTTCGGCCCGCCGGACGAGCTCGGCGCTCGCCTCGAACTCCGGCTGCAGGTAGAGCTGGAACCACCGGGGCGACCCGGGCGCGCTGCCGGCGATCTCCTCGAGCGAGAAGCTCGAGAGCGTGCTGAACCCGGCGAGGCACCCCGCGGACGCGGCGGCCCGCGCCGTCGCGACCTCTCCTTCGGGAAGGAGGTCGCCATGGTAGGCCGTCGGGCAGAGATACCAGGGCACCGCGACGCGCCGGCCGAGGAGCTCGGTCCGAAGGTCGACGCTCTCGACGCCGCGGAGGACCCTCGGCCGGAGCCACCGCCGTCCGAACGCCTCCCGGTTCGCCGCTACGGTGCGCTCCTCCGCGCTCCCGCCCGCGACGTAGGCCCAGAGGTCCGCCGGGGTGCGCTGTCGCGCGCGCTCCTCGAGATCGCCGAGGGAACCGAACGCCGCTTCCTCGGTCATCTCACGACTCCCTCCGAGGCGCTCCGGGCTCGCGCCCGAGCAGGCGCGCGAGCTAAAAGAGCCGGTGCCTCGTGCACCGCCGATGGGCAACGACCCCACCGGTTGGCGCCAGCTCACACGGGCCGAGGCGGCGGTGATCGTCCGGAAGGGCACCGAGCGCCCGTTCTCCGGAGAATACGAGGACCACTTCGCCGCGGGGACCTACCACTGCCGCCGGTGCAACGCCGCGCTCTACCGGTCCGACGACAAGTTCGACGCCCGCTGCGGCTGGCCGAGCTTCGACCAGGAGCTACCCGGTGCCGTCCGGCGGCTGCCCGACCCGGACGGGCAGCGCACCGAGATCGAGTGCGCCCAGTGTGGCGGCCACCTCGGACACGTCTTCGAGGGAGAGGGGCTCACCGAGAGGAACACGCGTCACTGCGTGAACTCGGTCTCGCTCGTCTTCGTTCCGCGCGAGCGCCCCCGGGACTGACGCGAGCGCCGCCGCCGCCCCGCGCTCGGGCCCCCTCTCAGGGGGGAGGCGGTGGCGGTGGGGGCGGAGTCTCGCCCGAGTGGAGGGTCCGGGCGAGCCAGGCGCCGACCTCGTCGAGAGCCGTCCAGCCCTCCTCGGCGAGGCCGCGGTAGTCGAGGAAGCCGTGGACCATGCCGGCGTACCGCGTCGACTGGACCTCGACCCCCGCCTCCCCGAGGCGGTCGGCGTACGTCTCCGCCTCGTCGCGCAGCATGTCGTGCTCCGCGGTGACGACGAGGGCCGCCGGGAGCCCCTTGAGGTCGGTCGCCCGGAGCGGGACGACGTAGGGGTCGGCCGCCTGGTCGGGCGACGCGAGGTACTCGCCCCACATCCATCGCAGGAACCCCGGTTCGAGACCGTAGCCGGAGGCCTCCTCGAGATAGGACGCCGTGGCCGGCTCTCGGTCGAGCACCGGGTAGAGGAGCACCTGTCCGGCCAGGAACGGCCCCCGGGCGTCGCGCGCCCGGAGCGCCACCGCGGCCGCGAGCGTTCCGCCGACGCTGTCGCCCGCGACGACGACGCGGGCCGGGTCGAGCTCGAGCCGGAGCGCGGTCTCGGGGTCGTGGACCCACTCGAGCGCGGCCCACGCATCCTCGAACGCCGCCGGGCACTTCGCCTCCGGGGCGCGACGGTAGGCCACCGAGATCACGAGGCAGTTCGAGCGGTCGGCGATCTCCCGGCACAGGCTGTCGTGCGTGTCGAGGTCGCCGTAGACCCAGCCACCGCCGTGGTAGTAGAGGACGACGGGCAGGGGGACGTTCCCGTTGACGGGCGTGTAGACACGCACGGGGACCCGGTGGTTCCCGGCGGGGAAGCTCGTCGTGCGGAGTTGTGACACAGGCGCGGGAGCCCCCGCGAGCCGGTCGGTCTCTCGCGTCAGCTCGCGGACGAACTGGCGCCCCTCCTCGACCGGCAGCCGGGTCAGGTCCGGAACCCGGCGCGCCTCGTCGAGGAGGCGCTCCCGTACAGCCGGCGGGACTTCGGCGCTCTCGAGCGGCTCTCCTCCCGGCGCGGGGCCCTCGGTACCTGCCCGCGGGGGCTCGGGAACAGCCGCCGGGGGCGATACCGACGGTTCCGGGGCTTGCGGAGGTTCCGGGGCGGGGATCGGGGCGGGGATCGGGGCGGGGATCGGGGCGGGGGCCGGCGTGGGCGTCGCCGACGGCGTGGCGACGTCGACCTCGATCGCCGGAGGCGCGAGCTCGGCCTCTGCGACGGCGGGCGGCTCCGGGCTCGGAGAGGCCGGTGGCGCGGCGGCGGGTCCGCTCGGCGCCGTCGGGGCCGACGGGCGGTCCTCGAACTTCCGCAGGGCCCCCTCGGGCGTGAAGACGACGAAGAACCGGTACGTTTCCCCGCCCGCGACGGCCACGCCGGTGCGGCCCCAGCGGTTCCCCTCGACGGTGACGGCGTCGATCCTCGCCCAGCCGGTCCGGGTCGAGACCTCGCTCCGGATCGTCTTCCACATCGTCGCGCACAGTTCGCAGCAGAAGAACGTCGGGCGGCCGTCGACCTCCTCCCACCAGTCGCCCCACGTCGAGCCGCAGAGCGGGCAGCCCTCAGGGGGGGGATCCATACCGCTCCCCCCGCTCGAGGCGGGCCCCGAGGTAGTCGTCGAACAGGTCCATCGACCTCAGGAACGTCCCCTGGACCGCCTCGACGAGGTCGAGCTCGCGCGCATACCGCTCGACGAGCGAGAGCGCGCGGCCCGCGTGGCCGGCATCGGCCTCGTAGCCCTCGCGCAGGAACGCCGCGGCGGCGGGCGGGACGGAGCCGTCGGAGAGGATCGCGGGGTCGAAATAGGAGAGCGTCGCGCCGTGCTCGCGGAGGGTCCGGTCCGCGATCAGCTCGAGGCCGTGCATCGCGGCCATCGCGGCGACCCACGGCTCCTGCTCGCAGATCTCCCGCCACTCGGCGAGCGCCCGCCGCGTCGTCGGGAGGGGCTCGACCGCGAGGACCTCCTCGCGGGAGAGCCCGAGCGCCTCGCCCATCCGGAGCAGCAGCTCGTAGTGCGAGGTCCCGCCCTCCCGGGCGCCGCCGAGCTCCGTCGAGAGGTTCTCGATCTCGTAGCGGGTCACGTCGAGGCGGTCGGTCCGGGCGAGGATGAGGGCGCAGCTCCGCCCCCAGCCCCGCAGGAAGTGCTGGTGCTCGACCACGTAGCCGAGGAGCGTCGAGCGCGTGGGGTGCTGGAGCGCGGCGACGAACGGGTGGGGCCGCGGGCCGAAGAAGCGGGCCGCGAACCTCCGCCGGACCCACTCGCCGAGACCCTCCGACGGGAGCCGGAACAGCGTCGTGAGACGCTCGGAAAGCTCGGGAGCCTCGAGGCGCTTGAGCCCGATGGATTGGTTGAGCCAGCGGACGTGGGCCGGGTCGCTCTCCCTCGAGGCCGCGAGCAGGTGCTCGGCCAGGGCCTCGAACCCGCGCGAGGGGAGGTCGCGGCGGCACGCCGGGCACTTCGTCATCGCGCGGCCTCCCCGAGCCCGCCCCCGGACCGGCTCATACCGGGAACTCCTTGGGGAACCGGGCCCGAAGCCGTCGGTACTCCGGGTCCTCGGCGTACCGCTCGCGCATCTGCCGGAGCGTCGTTACGACGTCCTCGTGGCTGCGCCGCCGAGACCCCGCGACCATCTCGACGGTCTCGGGGAAGTCGGCGTGGCAGGCCTCGTAGCAGTTGCCCATGCCGGTCAGCAGCTCTCGCTCCCTCGGGTCCACCGTCCCGGCGAGGTGGCTGGCCCTATATGCGCCTCGCGGCCGGGGCGCGTTAGAGGCTCTTGAGCCGCTCGAGGTGCTGGCGACGGAACTTCGCCACCTTCGGGGCGATCACCATCTGGCAGTAGCCCTTCTCCGGGTTCCGCCGGAAGTAGTTGTGGTGGTACTCCTCGGCAGGGTAGAAGGCGGCCAGCGGAACGATCTGGGTGACGATCCGGCCCCGCCAGACGCGGGCCTCCTCGATCTCCGCGCGCACCTCCTCGGCGATCGCCCGCTGCTCCGGGGTCTCGTAGAGCACGATCGAGCGGTACTGCGTCCCGGAGTCCTCGCCCTGGCGGTTCAACGTCGTCGGGTCGTGGACCGTGAAGAAGATGCGCAGCAGGTCGCGGTAGGAGATCGTCCGGGGGTCGAAGACGACCTGGACGACCTCGGCGTGACCGGTCTGCCCGGTGCAGACCTCTTCGTAGCTCGGGCTCGCCGAGTTCCCCCCGGCGTACCCCGGGAGCACCGAGACGACCCCGCTCAGCTCGGAGAAGACGGCCTCCGTGCACCAGAAGCATCCGCCGCCGAGGGTCGCCGTCTCCCGAGTCCGCCCGGCCGACAGGCCCGCCGCCCCGCTCATCGCCGGGTGGGAGGCGGGCTCGGGCCTAACCGTTTCGGGTCCTCACGCCGGTCGGTCGGGCCCGTTCGACGAGCAGAGTGGCGGGGCCCGTTTCCCCCGAGGGCACGCGCCTAGGCCGGGACCCGGCCTACCGTCGTCACTTCGGGGACGGCGGTGAGCGAGTGGCGTCCCGCCCAGTCCTCGAGGGCTCCGAAGAGCTGGCGCAGCTCGACGGTCTTCCGGGTCGCGGCGTATTCGACCCGAGGGGGCGTCTCGTGGAAGGCCCGGCGCGACAGGAACCCGGCCTCGACGAGCGCTCGAAGGCGGGCCGAGAGCGTCTTCGGGGGGATCGCGAGCCGCTGCTGCAGCGCGTTGAATCTCAGCGGGGCGCCGTCGGCCTCCTGGAACTCGTGGAGGATCTTGAGCATGTGCGGGCGGCCGAGCACCGCGAAGAGCTCGGAGATCGCGCACCCCCCCTTCGGCGAGAGCCCACGGCCCCCCGTGGCGCGACCCGAGCCCGTAGGTGATGCAGACACGGCAACACTATAGCAAAGGAAGCATAAGAACTCGCCCCTCGACATCGCGCGCCCCCTTCGGCTGCTATCGGTGATGGCCCGGACAGCCGTGAGTTGGCGCCTCACGGCTTCCGCAAGAATAGCATAAATACTTCATTAAGTGTAGTTGTCCACCATGAGCGCCCCTGCACCGCCCACCCCCAACCCTGCGTTCGCCCACCCGGCGACTGACGCCCAGCTCTCTCGTGCGGTCAAGGCCCTCGAGGCCAACGGGATCCACGCCGTCGTCGCGAAGGACGCGGGCGACGCCAAGCGCCTCGTCCTCGAGCTCCTCCCCGAGGGGGCCTCGGTCCTCGACGCCACCTCGCAGACCCTCTCCGCGACGGGGATCGCCGAGGCGATCAACAGCTCGAGCCACCACAAGAGCGTCCGGAACGCGCTCGTGGCCCTGGCGAAGGAAGGCCACAAGGACGAGCAGCGCCGGACCGGCGCGGCCCCGGACATCATCGTCGGCAGCGTGCACGCCGTCACCGAGCACGGTGAGGTCGTCGTCGCCTCCGCGACGGGGAGCCAGCTCGCTCCCTACGCCTACGGCGCGGGCCGCGTGGTCTGGGTCGTCGGGACCCAGAAGATCGTCCCGGACCTCGAGGCGGCGTTCCGGCGCATCCGCGAGTACAGCTTCCCCCTCGAGAACGAGCGGGCCCAGAAGGTCTACGGCATGGGAAGCTCGTTGTCGAAGATGCTCGTCGTTTCGCGTGAGTTCCAGGCGGGACGGATCACCCTGGTCTTCGTGCCGGAGAAGCTCGGGTTCTAGTCGACCCGTCCGCTCTAGGGTCGGCCTCGGGCGGCGCGCCGGCCGGGAGCACCGCCGAGGCGGCGAGCCCCGCGCCGAGCAGCGTCGCCCCGGCGAGGCCGGCCCCGAGGACGGGCATCGAGGGCGCGGCCGCGCCGAGCTCAAAGACCTCCGGCAGCGCGAAGAGCGCGAGCCCGCTGCCGAGGAAGAGGAGCGCCGCCGTGACGAGCCCCCCGCCGGCCCCGGGGCCGTCGGGACCGGCCGCGAGCGCGTGCGTCGCCATCGTCCTCTCCGCGGGTTCCGGAGGTCTCCGCAAGAAAAAGCGCTCGGTCAGGCCGGTTTCACCCTTGGAGCCCCCGGCCGGTGGCCCGCCTGGAGACCGCGGCCCGACGACGCCCCGGTCGGGCCGGCGGCCGTGGTGGACCCGCTACGGCGGCGGTGGGGGCGCCCCGTCGCCCCCGGAGGGGGAGGTCCCTCGAGGCTCGGGAGCGCTCGCCGGGCCGCCCGCTCCGGCCGGCGGCGTGTTGGGGGGCGCGCGCCGGGACCTCGACCGCCACACGAGGAGCGCGACGACCCCGATCACGAGGAGGACGACCACGGCGAGAACGGCGTAGCCGAGACCTCCGCTCAGCCCGAGCAGACCGGTACCGCCCGAGGAGGCGACCGCAAGGGTCGCGGTCGTGTTCGCCGAGACGCCGAGCGTGTCGGTCGCCGTGACACGGACCGAGAACGTTCCCGTCGCGCCAGGGGTGCAGCTGAGCGTGGCGGTGTTCGACGAGAGGCAGCCCTGCGGCAGCCCCGAGAACGAGTAGCTGAGCGCGCCGGTGCCGCCCGAGGCGCTGACGGTGAGGGTCGTCGGGCTCCCCGAGGCGACCGACGCGGGCGAGAACGCGGCGGAGGCGATCGACGGAGGCGGGTTCATGGTGAGCGAGAGCGTTGTCGTGGCCGCGCCACCGACCGCGTCGGTCACGGTGACCGTGACGGTCGTCGATCCCGCGCCGGTCGGCGTGCAGACCAGCGACGACGCGTTGGCGCCCGGGCATCCCAGCGGGAGCCCCGTGTAGTGGTAGGCCAGCGGGCCGGTGCCGCCCGCCGCCACCGCCGTCAGGACGGTCGCGAGGCCCACGTCGGTGGCGCCCCGGCTCGCGGTGAACGAGGAGACCCCCGGGGCCGGGTTCACGGTGAGCGTCAGCGTCTGGGACGCACCGAGCCCCGAGGCGTCGGAGACCACGACCGTGATGGTGTCGAGGCCCGCCGACAGCGGCGTGCACGGGAGGGCCGCGGCGTCGGTCGTCGAGCAGCCGCTCGGAAGGCCGGTGTAGGCGTAGTGGAACGGCGCCGTCCCGCCGGTGACCGTGACCGTGAGCGTCGTCGTGACACCGACGTCGGTCGTCGACGGCGCGGCGACGAAGCTCGCGACCGCGGGCGTCGGATTCACGGTGACGGTTCCCGTCCCGTTGGCGACGACGAGGAACGAGTCCCCGACCTGGACCGCGAGAGGGAACGTCCCGGTCGCGGTCGGCGTGCACGAGAGATTCTGGACGTTCGCGGAGGTACAGCCCGTCGGCAACGCGGTGAAGTTGTAGAAGAACGGTCCCATGCCGCCGGACAGGATCGTGCCGATCGTCGTCGTCCCGCCGAGGTCGAAGGCGGACGGCGACGCCGAGAGCGAGGTGACCCTGAGCCCGCTCGTCACGGTGAGTGAGACGGCGCCGGAGAGACCCACCTCCCCGTAGGCGTCGGTCGCCGAGAGACGCACGGAGACGCTCCCCGCCGAGGTCGGCGCGCAGACGACCGTCATCGAGTTCGCCGAGGCACAGCCTTGCGGCAGGCCGATCCAGCTGTAGGCGTAGGGGCCGGTCGTCCCGTTCGCCGCGCCGTGGAACGTCGTCGTGACGCCGACCTCCGTCGGGTTCGGGGCGACGGTCGTCAACGTGACGCCGAACGGTGCGACGACCGCGGTGATCGTGCCGCTCGTGGTGACGTCGACGGTCGTGTTCATCGAGGTCGGGCTGCCGAAGGAGAGCCCGGGGGTAGAGACCCAGCCGTTGAAGGCGAGGAGGCCCGAGCCGACCGAGAGCAGGACGTTGTAGGTGCCCGCGGGGACGAAGACCGTGGTCCCCGTCGTCAGGACCGCCGAGCCGATCGACGCCGTCACGCCCGCCGGGACCGTCGCCACGAACGTGACGGCGAGGCCGGGCGGCGGCCCGCCGCTCGAGTTCGCGAAGACCGCCGTGACGTTCGCGTCCCCGGCCGTCCCGACCGGCGGGAGCCACGCGGTGAAGTCCAGCAGGAACCCCGTCGGCGAGTAGGTGAGCGCGGCCGACCCGTTGACCGAGAAGCCGACGAACGTGTCGCCGGCGTTCGGGACGGCGAGGATCGGGTAGCTGCCGTTCGCGACGCTCGCGTTCGTCGTCGCGCCCAGGATCAGGGGGCCGCCGTTGAACACGACGAAGCCGCTCGACGCCGGCGAGATCGCGAAGTGCACGCTCCCGACGGCGGCGCGGGCGAACTGGGCGGTGATCGTCACGGAGGCGTTCAACGCCAGCAACGAGACCGAGGACGACGGCGACTGGACCCAGGCGGCGGAGGTGTTGTTGACCGACCAACCGGTGAAGTTCCACCCCCCGCTCGCGAACGCGTAGAGGCTCGTGGGGCCGATCACCTGGAAGACCGTGGTCCCCGACGGCAGGCCGACGAACGGCGTAGCGACCGACGACGTCCCGCCCGTGACGGGGGCGTCGTCGAGCGTGACGTTGACGACCTCCGTGGCGTAGAAGAAGGCGACAAGGTAGGTCGGCGAGGCCGACGAGCTGTTCTCGAGGCCCACGTACGTGGAGGCGTTGAAGTCGGTGAGGACGCCGCTCGGCCCGTAACTCCATCCTCCGAAGGTGTACCCGGGAGCGGGGACCGCCGTCATCGCATAGCCGCCGACCGGCAGACCGACGAGCGTCGGGGCCGTGTACGAGGTACCGTTGAGGTCGATCGCCCCGGAGCCGCTCGGCAGGAGGTAGGCCCAGTCGTACGAGGGGGAAGGGGTGCTCGTCGCCGTCACGGTGACGTTGGTCCCGTCTCCGGCGACGTCGAGCCAGGCGTACGGGAACGCCGAGGGCGCGAGCGACGCACCGCGGCCTTCGACCGACCAGCCCGTGAAGTTGGCCCCGGCCGTCGGCAGCGCCTGGACGCCGTAGACGCCGGGCGGCAGCGCGAGCACGGAGCCGTTCGCGACGACATCGAGGGGGACGCCGCCGGTGAAGGTGCGCGCCGGGCTCAGGACGACCCGGCCGGGAACGGACGTGCCCGCGTCGACGAACCGGACGTTCGTGAGGACCGGCGAGGTCGTGAACCACGCGGTGACGGAGCCGTTGCCGAGGACCTCGAGCGTGACCCACGTGTTGTTGAGGCCGCCCACCAGGCGGACGTTGCCCGAGGTCGTCCATCCCTGGAACCCGGCCCCCGGGGGCGGCGTGGCCGAGAGCGAGTAATTGCCGGGGAGGAGCCCGGTGACGTTCGTCGGGGCGGCGTCGGCGTGCGACAGGAAATAGGCGGTCCCGCCGGGAACGCCGCTCGTCGCGACGGTGACGTTGTACGACGGCTGGCCGCAGGCCGGGACGGAGAAGTTCGTCGGCGGAAAGTAACCGAAGCCGAGTCCGTTCACCGCGAGGACCGGTGAGTACTCGTTGTACTGGCCGAAGTCCTCGCTCACGCCCGGGTAGTCGGTCGCGCCGAACTCGAACGCCTGGGCCGCGCACGAGTAGGAGTACCAGGGGTAGCTGCACCAGGCGCTGCCGACCAGCCCGGAGCACGCCCCGTTCCCGATCGACTGGATCGCCCCGACGCCGCCGAAGTCCTGCGTGAACGCGACCTGGGCCGGATGCGCGTCCGAGGACTGCGCGTTGAAGAACGTCGGAACCCCGATGTGCCAGGGAACGAGCGTGTCGTTGGCCCAGCTACCGGGGTCGTAGCTCGGACAGGGGACCGAGGGGTACGAGGCCGTCGCCGGCGGCCGCCCCGGGCTGCAGCCCCCGTAGGGGTTGTTCGAGGGGAACGACGGGTTGCCCGCGTGGCCGTTCTCGAACGCGAACACCGCCGGGTACTCGCCGCCGGGCGTCCACTGGAGCCCGTTCTCGTAGCTGTTCGTCGAGTAGCTGGGGTTGAGGGGGTAGTTCCCGGCGAAGTCCCAGAGGTTCACCTCGGAGCGGGTCCCGCTCGTGTGGTCCGCGATCGTCAGGTTCTCCCCGTAGGCGCTCGTGCTCCACCCCGAGAAGGTGACGGTGAGCTGGTCGCCCTGGGTCATGTTGAAGTACGACGGACCGCTCGTCGCGCTGCCGTTGTAGAGCGGCTGGTAGAAGCAGGGGTCCTCGTAGCCGGTCGCCGCCTCGATCTGCCAGGCGACGGCGGCGCCGATCCAGGCGCCGTTCACGGTCCACGCCGGGTTCGGAAGGCCCGGGCCGTTCGTGAACGTCTGGTCGGGATAGAACTGCAGCTCGAGGAAGCACTGGTGCATCCAGGCGAGCGGGTCGTTGAGCGTGAGGCCGAACCAGATCGCCACGTAGAGGTCCGACTGGTTCGCCGTGGCGTTCCGGTCGATCGGCAGGGTCACGTTCCACGAGACGTTCCCGCCGCTCCCGGCGAGGGGCGAGTACGACTCGATCCCCGGCTCGTCGTGTCCGTAGCAGCCGTCCCAGTAGTACGACTGGGACGCGGAGTCGTTCGAGGCCCAGGGCCAGAGGCCCGAGCAGAACCGGTTCTGCCACGGCGCCGAGCCGTTCGCGGGGTTGCCGCCCGAGGCGGGCCGCGGTCCGGCCGCCGTCGGGCTCGGGCTCGTCCCGAGGAGACCGGCGAGGGCCTCACCCCCGGGGGGAACCCCCGCCGAGCCCCAGGCCGCGGGGTGCGGTCCCGGGAGCGTGAAGGCGGCCATCCGGGGGGTCGGGAGCCCCGAGGGGAGCGTCGTCGACGGGCTCTCCGCGCGGGTCGGCTCTCGGATCAGCGGGGACGACGGGCTCGACCCCGCGTGCGTCGCGGCGATCGGGGACGCCGGCCCCGAGGGCGCCGAAGCCCCGGCCGCGTTCGTGAGGGGGCCGGCCGGGAGGGCGAAGGAGAGGACCGTGGCGAGGATCACGGCGGCCACGGCGAAGCGGGCCCAAGGTCGGCGGGAGCGGCCCGGCAGCGTAGCGGTTCTCTCGTTCCCCATCGGGATCCCTCGCCGCGAACGGCGCGTAGGGGGGGTGGAATCGCTCCCGAGATTAATACCCCGCGATGATTCGCGGCCCCTAGGGGGAGGGGTACGGCCAAGGACGCGCCCGACGCCGCGGCGAGAGCGGGCCGAGAGGCCTCGAGGACGATCGTCGTCGTGGCCGTCGCGGCCGCGGTCGTCGCGGCGGCCTTCGCGTGGGCGATCCGGGGGCTCGCCAGCCCGGGCGTCGGCCTTCACGAGCTCGCGGGCCTGCTCCTCCTCGTCGCGACGGGGCTCCTCCTCGTCCTCACGTGGCGGGCGGCTCCCGAGCTCCGCCGCCTGCTCCCCCTCGTCGTCGCCGCGTTCGCGACGCTCGTCGTGATGGGCGGGACCGGGGCGGCGCTTGCGACCGGAGCGCTTCCCGCCTCCTACGACCCGCTGCCGCTGGGGATCCTGGTCGTCTACATCGCCCTGTGCCTCGGGATCGCCGTGCGGGCGGCCCGGGTCGGCCGCGCGGCGTCGTCGGAGCCGCGGTCGGGCGTCGGCGCCGCCTAGGTCGGGGCGGCGAACCGCCCCTCCTCGACCTCGAGCGTGGGGTGTTCGAGCAGGCTCTTCCCGAGATCGCTCCCGATCTCCTCGAAGTGCGCCTCGGCGCCGGGCGCCAAGACGCTCGGTCGCTCCGACGACGGCCCCCGCCTGGCGCTAGCCGGTGGAGCGACCGTGATCGCCGACTGGCGCGGCTCGAGGAGGNTGACGCCGAAGCCCTTGAGGTCCCGCTCGATCGCCCGGGCCGCGCTCCCCCGGAGCGGCCCGGCGGCGTGCGTATCGAAGGCGAAGCCGTACTTGCCGTGGAGGTCGAACCCGCCGATCCTCGTGAAGAACTCCTTGAGGTGCCTCGACTCCGAGAAGAACTCGGTCGGCCCTCCGATGACGAGCAGCGCCGCCTCCGCGAGCTCGTCCGCGTGGACCTCGTCGAGCGGGCGGCAGGCCGCCCGGATCCCCGGAACGCGCTCGAAGCCGCGCGTCAGCGCCTCCGCGAGCTTCCAGGTGTTCCCGAACCGCGTGTCGTAGACGACCAGCACCTTCCGCTCGAGCATGGGCCGACCCCAGAGGGGAGTGGGCGCGAGAACTACAACTTCGGGCCGTAAAGGCCAACTGACCCGACCGGGGCGAGGGCCCCGGGGGGCGCACCGGGTGGGGTCGGGTCGGGACGCCGGGCCGGGGTACAAATAGGAGCGGGAGGTCGGAACGCTCGAGTGGGGCGCCGACCGAGGGGGTGCCATCCGACCGCGCGCGCGGCCTCGGAGCCATCGGCCTCTCTCCCGCGGAAACGCGCGGGGGCCTTCCCGACCCTGCTCTGTCTCGTGGTCGCCGTCGCGCTCGCCGTCGTCCCTCCGACCGTAGGGGCCGAAGTCGGCGCGGCGTCGAGGTCCACGACGACCGTCTCCGCGAGCCTCACGGTCGCCGCGACGAACTCGTCGACGCTCCCCGCCTCGTTCTGGGGGGCGGACCTCCGCGTCTACTACCCCCTCGGCGCCGCGCAGGCCCTCGCCTACAATTCGACCCCGCTGAGCTACGTCCGCTGGCCCGGAGGCGCCGTCGCCGACGCCTACAACCTGAGCTCGAACGTGATCACGAACGACGACGGGACGACCTACTCGCCGCCGTCGAACCTCTCGCTGTTCGCGGCCTGGTGCCGCTCCGTCGGCTGCCACGCCATCGTCCAGCTCCCGGCCGAGATCGACCGGCCGGCGACGGCCGCCTACGAGGTCGCCTACGTCGAGCAGGTGGTGCACTTCGTGCCGAGCTATTGGGAGCTCGGGAACGAGCCGGCCCTCTGGCACCACTTCGGCGTCGCCTGGAGCGCCTGGGCGTCGACCCAGAGCGCGAACGCGACGCCGACGACCTACGCCGCCGTCGTCCAGGCCTACGCGAGCGCCATCCACAAGGTCGACCCGAAGGCCCGGCTCATCGGACTCCCGGGCGTCGGCACGGGCGGCTACGGCGAGGCCGGGTGGATCCGCGCGACGGTCCAGCGGAACGGCCCGAACCTGAGCGCGGTCGCGATCCACGTCTACCCCGCCGGGGGCTCGGGCGTCGGCGGGACGGCAACGGACTTCCTCGCGACCCTCGCGGGCCACGGCTCGCTCGCCTACCGAGCCCCGCTCGACGAGGCGGCGATCGCCCAGGCGTG
Source organism: Thermoplasmata archaeon (assembly GCA_027315165.1). GTDB lineage: Archaea > Thermoplasmatota > Thermoplasmata > Lutacidiplasmatales > UBA184 > Lutacidiplasma. The sequence continues at coordinate 14,824 of DAHUYN010000014.1, forward strand.
CCCCCGCTGCCAGGGGATCGCGCTGTTCGTCACCGAGCTCGGCAGCGGGACCCAGGGGGGACCCGTGGATCCGTGGATGGGGAGCTTCGACGACGTGCCGTACCTCGCGGCCGAGGCGGCGCAGGCGCTCGGGAGCGGCGCGGCGAACGTCGACCTGTTCGACTTCCAGGGGACCTACAACGGCTCGCTCCTCAACGCCTCCGGCGTCGGCACCCGCGACCTCGTCCTCTACGCCGACCTCCTCGGTCTCCTCGGCCCGGCGGTCCGGACCGTGACGATCTCGTCGACGGCGAGCCTCCTCTACGCGACGTCGACGGTCAGCGCCAACGGGAGCGTGCACACGCTGCTGTTCGTCAACGCGAACGACACGCTCTCGGTCCACCTCTCCCTCACCGGCTCGGGCTTCCCCCTGACCGGCGCCGGCACCCTGACTCGGTGGACCGCCGCGCTCTCGACGCCGTCGTCGTACTCGTGGACCACGAGCGCGCCGACGGCCCTCGTCGTCCCGCCCGTCTCGGTGCTCGTCGTCCAGGTGACGGTCTAGTCACGCCCCGGCGCGAGCCGGCGCAGGCTCGGCCAGGCGGCGTTCGCCGCCACGAGGGAACGGGCCGTGGCGTCGCGGAGCCCCGAGAGCTGCTCTCGCGACAGCGTCAACGCCGGCCAGTCCCAGTGCATCGCCACCGTCGTCCCCGGCGCCGCCTCGGGGACGACCCGGGGGTCGTACCGAAGGCGCACCTCGACCGACCCGGCGACCTCGAGACGCCCCTCCGAGAGCCGGGCGACCGGCTTGTCGACGAGGAGCTCGGTCGCCGTCCGCTCGCGAACGGTCCCCCACGACGGTCGGCACCGCTCGAGATTGGCGAGCGTCGTCTCGGCGTGGCCCGTGACGGTGCCGACCCCGACGTAGCTCACGTGGAAGGCGTGGTGGGGGATCGCATCGGCCGGGAGGTGCTCCGAGAGCCTCGCCGCGATCGACCTCGGCATCCCTCTCGAGACGAACGCGTCGAACAGCGCCACAAACTCCGCCTTCGTAAAGCCGTCCAAAAGCTCGTTGCCGAGCCAGTAGGCCTCGACGACCCGCTCGTCGAACGGGTCGAGATCGTGGTGGGCGGCGAGGAGCTCGAGGTAGGGCATCAGGGCCTCGAACGAGCCGAGCTTCGCGCGGGCCTCCTCGAGCCGTCGCCCCTCGGCGATGGCCGCATAGAGCGCGGCCTCCGCGTCCTGGGGGCCGCAGAAGCCGAGCCGGTTCGTGGCGAGGCTGAAGCGAGCGCCGAGCGCCGCGCCGTCCATCTCAGCGCGCCGACGGGCGGGGCCGTCGCGCCCATCGACGGAGCTCGGCCGTGGCGAGGGAGAGGTTCGGCCGGCCGACGGCGACGAGCGCGCCGATCGCGACCGCGGCGGCCCCGACCGCGGCGACGGCGGTGAGCGGGCTCCCCCGGACGGCGACGGAGAGCGCCCAGGTCACGGGGAAGCCGAGCACGAGGACCGAGGTCGCGACCCCGAGGTCGACGTGCTTGAGGCCGTAGTACCAGGTGGCGACGAACGCCGCCAACAGGAGGCTCGAGAGGCCGAGCCACGGCCAGGCCGGGGCCGAGACGGTCGCGACGGCGCCGAGCTGTCCCGAGAGGCCGAGGTAGCCCAAGAGGGCGAGCGCGCCGATCCCCATCCGGCCCGTCGCGACCGTCCCGGCGGGGAGGTCGCGCAGCGTGCGCTTGGAGATCGCGTACTCGACGGCCCACAGCGCGGTCGCCGCGACGACGAACGCCGTCCCGTCGGTCCATACGGGGGAGGTGAGCGAGAGCAGGAGGAGGTTCCCGACGGTGAGGAGCACGGCCGCGACCGCCGCGCGCTTGTGGAACCGCTCGCCGAGCGCGACGACGCCGAAGGCCGTCGCCATGAGGAAGAGGGTCCGGTAGAAGAAGGAGGCCGTCGCGCCGCCGCCCGACGCGGCGGCGAGCTCGAGCCCGTGGAAGAAGAGCAGGAACGGCACGGCCCCGCCGACGACCCCGATCACCGCGAGCCGCCCGAGGTCGCGCGAGCTCAGGCGCCGGGGCTCACGACGCGCGGCGGCGATCGCGAGGGGGAGGAGGAGGAGGGCGACGAGCGCGTTGCGGACCGTGACGAAGGCGTCGGAGTTCGTCCCCTGGACCGCGTAGAGGTTGACGAACGTCGCGACGCCGCTGAGGAGCGCCGTCGCGAGGACCAGGAGGAGCCCGGCGCCGACCCTCGGGCTCGGTGGCGTCGCCGCCACCGCCATCAGGCCGGCTCCTGCCGCGTCGCGGCGAACGTCGCCGCCGTCGCGCCCGCGGTCTCGGCCCGGCGCGCCGCATCGAGCTCCGCGTGGAGACGGCGCGCCTCGAGCGCCTCGCTCTCGGCGAGGCGCGTCGTCGCGAACCCGGCGTGGACGACGACCCAGTCGCCGACGACGGCCTCGGGGAGGTACAACAGCTGGACGGTGCGCCGCTCGGCGCCGTAGTCGACGACGCCGGTCCGCGTGAGCGGGTCCGTGCCGTCCACCGCGACGAGCTGGCCGGGGATCGTGAGGCACATCGGGGCCCCCTCCTCACGCCCCGAGAGCGTCCGCGCCTCTTGGGCGTATCGCCTCGCGACCCTCTCGCGGCGCCTCTGCGACACGCACCTCTCGAAGGACCACCCGGTCGGCGCGCGCGTCGAACGGGTCGTCGGAGACGACGACGGCGAGCGCCGCCCCCTCGGCCGCCGAGCCCCGGACGGTCTCGGGCCATCGCGAGCGGAGCGAGGCCTCGGTGACGTGGGAGAGCGCGCCGACCCACAGCACGACCCCCGAGAGGCGGCGGGCCCCCTGCGAGCGCGCGACCTCGTCGAGCGCGCGCCGCAGGTCGCGCAGCAGCGCCTCCTCATGCATCGGCCGGCGCCCCCCGGCGGGCTTCCTCGAGGTCGACGAGGGCCCGCGTCGCCACGAGCGGCACCGCGGCGGCGACCTCGAGGGACATCGCGTGGCCGATCGCGACGTCGACCGCCTCGATGCCGTAGAGCACCCAGCGCTCCGGCCGCCGGTCGAGGACCTGGGCCAGGCCGATCGCCTCGGCGAGCGAGAAGGCGTGCGTCGAGGCGGCGGCGATCGTCGGCGGAGGGTCCGACGGCCCGATCTCCTGGCGGAGCACGGTCCCGGCCCTCGCGCCGGTGACGACCGCGTCGATGACGAGCGTGAGCCCGGCACCGTCCCAGACGTCGAGCAGCTCGGTGAGGTCGCCCCGGCTCTCGTGGAGCCGCACCTCGCGATCGAGGCGGGGGCGCAGCGCTCGCACGACCTCGAGACCGACCCCGTCGTCGCCGCGGTCCGCGTTGCCGACGCCGACGACGAGCGAGCTCGCGCGCGCCATCGCCTACGCCCGCTCGACGTCGAGCTTGAGGAAGTGCGTGGCGCACGAGATGCACGGGTCGTGGTTGCGGATCGCCCGCTCGCAGAGCGCCTGGAGCTCGGCGTCCGTGCGGTCGAGGGAGCGCGAGACCACGTGGCGGATGTCGTCCTCGATGCGGCGCTGGTTCTGGGTCGTCGGCGCGACGATGCGGGCCTCCTCGATGCGCCCGTCCGCGGCGAGCTTGTAGGCGTGGTAGAGCATCCCGCGGGGCGCCTCGGTCACGGCGGCCCCGACGGCGGGGAGCCTCGACCGGTCGACCGGGACCGCGGCGGGTCCCTCGGGCCGGTACGTCCTGAGGATCTCTCGCGCCTCCTCGACGGCGTGGACGACCTCGACGGCGCGGACGACGACGGAGCGGAACGGGTTCCGCTCGACGTCGGCGAGCCCGACCTCGCGCGCGACGTCCCGGGCCCTTCGGGAGAGGCGTTCACGATTGAGGGCATAGCGCGCGAGAGGGCCCACGAGATAGGAGGCGCCGGTGGGGCGGCGCACGACGTGGAGCGCGTTCGTGTAGGGGACCTGGAGCTCCTCGAACGCCTCGTCGAACCGCTCTTGCGGGAGCCGCGTCCCCGAGCTCGTGACGATGTCGCCCTCGGTCATCGGGTACTCCTCCGGGTGCGAGAGGGCGGCGAACTCGTAGTCCTCGGTGAGCTCGGGGAAGTCGAAGCCCCCCACGAACCGGACCGTCTCGAGCGCGAGGTCGAGGGCCCGGTCGAGGGCCGGCCCGAGAGGGGCGAACTCCTCGACGGTGGGGAGGCGGTAGAAGCCCCCGATGCGGACGTTCACCGGATGGATCTCGCGGCCGCCGAGCACTTCGAGGATCTGGTTCCCGACGCGCTTGAGCGCGAGCCCGCGCTGGACCGCTTGGGGCCGGTCCCGCGCGAGCCGGAGCGCATCGGGGTAGCCGAGGAAGTCCGGTGTGTGGAGGAGGTAGATGTGGAGCGCGTGGCTCTCGATCCACTCGCCGAGGTAGAGGAGGCGGCGCAGCCGTCGCAGGAGCCCGTCGACGCGGACGCCGAGCGCCCGCTCGATCGCGTGGGCCGAGCTCATCTGGTAGGCGACCGGGCAGATCCCGCAGATCCTCGCGGTGATGTCCGGGGCCTCCTCGAGGGCGCGGCCCCGGAGGAACGCCTCGAAGAACCGGGGCGGCTCGAAGATCTTGAGCTGCACCTCCTCGAGCGTGTGGTCGCGCACGCGCACCTTGAGCGAGCCCTCGCCCTCGACGCGCGCGAGGTAGTCGACGGAGATCGTCCGTTCGGTCATCGGGCCTCCGCGGGGGGCGCCGAGGCGTTCGCGGCCTCGCGGAACAGCGGATCGCCGGCGTTGAACGTGCGGAACAGCCTCACGCGGGCCGCGGCGTCGACGCCGAGCTCGTCGAGGCGCCGGACCATCGACGGCAGGTTCGGCGTCTCCGCCGGGCCGAAGCAGCCGTAGCAGCCGCGGTCGTAGGCCGGGCAGAGCGCCCCGCACCCGCTCTGCGTCACCGGCCCGAGGCAGGGGGTCCCGCGCGCGACCATGACGCAGACCGTGCCCCGGCGCTTGCACGAGGCGCAGACGCTCTCCGTCGGAAGGTTCGGGCTCCGGTCGCCGAGGTAGGCCGAGACGACCTCGAGGAGCTGGGCCTTGTTCACGGGGCAGCCCCGGAGCTCGAGGTCGACGGGGACGTGTTCCCGGATCGCCGTCGAGGTCGCGAGCGTCCGCACGTACTCGGGGCGCGCGTAGACGACACGCGCGAACTCCTTGACGTCCGCGAAGTTCCGGAGCGCCTGGATGCCGCCCGAGGTCGCGCAGGCGCCGATCGTGACGAGGATGCGGGACTCGGCGCGGACCTCCCGGATCCGCCGGGCGTCCTCCTCCGTCGTCACCGACCCCTCGACGAGAGAGAGGTCGTAGGGGCCGTCGACGACCGCCGAGGAGGCCTCGCGGAAGTTGGCGATCTCGACCGCCCCGGCGAGCGCGAGGAGGTCGTCCTCGAGGTCGAGGACCGACAGCTGGCAGCCGTCGCACGAGGCGAACTTCCACACCGCGAGCTTCGGGCGGGGCGAGCGCGGCATCTCAGAGCTCCCGCGTCGCCAGGAACGGCTTGAGGTGCGCGTAGGAGAGGACCGGCCCCTCGCGGCAGAGGAAGTCGGGGCCGAACTGGCAGTGGCCGCACTGCGCGATGGCGCACTTCATGTTCCGCTCCATCGAGAGGAAGATCGAGGTCGGCGCGACGCCGCGGTCGGCGAGCGCCTGGGCGGAGAGCCGCATCATGATCTCGGGACCGCAGAGGAACGCCGTCGTCCGCGCCGGGTCGAACCGGGCGTCCGGCAGCCGGGTCGTGACGACGCCGACGTCGCCGTACCAGTCCCGGCCGGCGGAGTCGACGGTCACCTGGACGCGCGTGTCGGTGCGGCGACGCCAGCGCTGCAGCTCGGGGTAGTAGAGGAGGTCCTTGGGGCTCCGCGAGCCGTAGATGACCTCGACGCGCTCGTAGCGCTCGCGGTGCGCGTACAGCTCGTAGACGAGGGGGCGCAGCGGGGCCATCCCGACGCCGCCGGCCATGACGACGACGTCGCCGCCGTCGGCGCCGGCGAGCGGCCAGCCGCTCCCGTACGGCCCGCGGACACCGAGGACCTGCCCCGGCCGCGCCGCGGCCAGCGCCGTCGACACCTTCCCGACGGCCCGCACCGTGTGGACGAGCCGGTCGCGGCGCGCCGGCTCGCCGCTGATCGAGATCGCGACCTCCCCGATGCCGAAGGCGTAGAGCATGTTGAACTGTCCCGGCGCGAAGGCGCGCGTCGCCTCGCCGGTGACGGGCGCGAGCGCGAGGGTCGTCGTGTCGGCGGTCTCCGGGCCGGCCTCGAGGACGCGGTACGGATGCGGGGCGAGCGGGAGGTCGTCGTCGCGTCGCGCCGGCTCAGGGGGCATGGAGGTCCAGGAGCTGCACGCGCGTGTTCTCGAGCCGCTCGGCGACGACGGGGAGGAGTCGGAGGAGGAAGCGGTACCCCTCGGCCGGCTGTCGGTCGAGGAGCGCTCGAAGCCCCGCGCCCTCGATCGCGACGAGGCGCGTCGGCTTGACCGCGCGCGCGTCCAGGCGCCAGCGGTACGGCGGAACGAGCCACGACCAGCCCAGGACCTCGCCGGGGCCGATCGTCTCGATCGTCCGGCGGGGCCGGTCGTGGGCCACGACCTCGAGCGCGACCTTCCCGCTCACGAGGAGGAAGAAGGCGTCGGCGGGCGCGCCCTCGCGGACGATCGTCGTGTCGACCTCGTAGCTCCGCTCGTGGGCGAGCGGCGTGAGGGCCTCGACGAACTCTCGCGGGAACCCCTCGAGGAACGGCAGCGCGCCGAGGACGGCGCGGGGGCCGGGGAGCGCCGTCATCTCGGCGCCTCCGGCGTCGCGGGAGGCCCGGTGGCCCGGATCGCCGCGACCTCCTCGGTGAGGTCGATCCCGACGGGGCACCAGGTGATGCAGCGGCCGCACCCGACGCACCCCGAGCTCCCGAACTGGTCGTGCCAGGTCGCGAGCTTGTGCGTGAGCCATTGCCGGTAGCGCGACGCCGTCGAGCGGCGCGCGCTCCCGCTGTGGAGCTCGGTGAACCCGAGCGTGAAGCACGAGTCCCACCGACGCCAGCGCTCGACCCGTTCGCCCGAGAGCGTCGGGACCTCCTCCGTCGTGCTGCAGAAGCAGGTCGGGCAGGCGAGCGTGCAGTTCGTGCACGAGAGGCAGCGGCGGGCCACGACCTCCCACCGGGGATGCTCCGGCTGGAGCACGAGGAGGTCGCGGATCCCGCTCGTGTCCATCGTCCGGCCCATCGAGGACGCCGTCGCGGCGACGAGGGCCTCCGCCGCCCTCTCGGTCTCGACGGCCGCGGGCCGGAGCGGGACGCCCTCGAGGACGCGCGCCCCCTCGGGCGTGCCGACCTCGACAAGGAAGTAGTGGCGCTCGGGGCGGATCAGCTCGGTGAGGGCGAGGTCGGCGGCGGCCGGAGCGACGCCGGGGCCGGTGCCCATCGAGACGCAGAAGCAGGTGGCCGCCGCCTGCCCGCACTGGACCGCGATCCGCAGCAACCGCTGGCGGCGCGCCCGATACCCCGGGTCCGGCGCCCCGCCCAGGAAGACCCGGTCCTGGACCTGGATCGCCGCGAGCTCGCAGGCACGGACCCCCAAGAGCGCGAGCGCGGGTCCGTCGGTCGGCTCGGGACGCACGGTGAACGAGCTTGCGTCCCGCTCGGCGGTCCACAGCCGTTCGTGCGCCGGGTAGAGGTAGCGTTTCCAGGAGTGCGGCCCGACGTTGTAGCCGAACAGGGCCGCGTCCGCGCGCCGCTCGATCCGGTAGCTCCCCGCGCCGGGACGGTCCGTCCAGCCGATGGGGAGGTCCTCGACGCGGTGGATCTCGCCGTAGACGATCGCCTGGTCGCGGACGGTCGGGCCGACGACGCTGTAGCCGTGCCGCTCGAGGGAGGCGAGGAACGCCGGGAACGCCCCGCGCTCGAGCTCGTGCCGGCTCCCGACCTCGGGCCCGCTCACCGCCGCATCCCCTCACCCTGAGCGGCTCCCCGGGGCGCGCCGGGGCTGCAGGCGACGGCAGGCCGGGGGCGCGGATAATCCTGCCGAGGCCCGACCGTCATGGGTCCGCGGGGGACCGACGGACCCTTCCCTCGGTCGAGTCCGGCGCGCCGGGCGCCCCCCCAAGCGCTTTTGGGGGGAACGGTCGTGAAGAGGACGCCCCCGGAGGGCACGCGATGGGCATTCCCAAGCCGACGATCGACGAGATGATCCGCCGGGACGAGCACCACGTGTGCCCCGACGGCAGCCTGGCCTGCGTGCGGATCGTCGCGGTCGCGGACCTCCCGTCGCAGTTCGGCGACTTCCAGGTCGTCGCCTTCCACAGCCCGCTCGACCGCAAGGAGCACGCCGCGCTCGTCCGAGGCAACATCATCGGGCGGGAGCGGGTCCCGGTCCGCCTCCACTCCGAGTGCCTCACGGGCGATGCCTTCGGCTCGCTCCGCTGCGACTGCCGCGAGCAGCTCGAGCGCGCGCTCACGACGATCGGGCAGGAGGAGTACGGATTGATCCTCTACCTCCGCCAGGAGGGCCGGGGGATCGGCTTTGAGAACAAGATCCGGGCCTACCAGCTGCAGGAGCAGGGGCTCGACACGATCGAGGCGAACCAGGTCCTGGGCTTCCGCGCGGACGAGCGCGACTACGCCGCCGCGGCGCACATGCTCTACTCGCTCCAGGTCCGCTCGATCCTCTTGATGTCGAACAATCCCGGGAAGATCGCCGACCTCCGCGACCACGGGGTCGAGATCGCGGGGCGGATCCCGATCGCCGTCGAGCCGAACCGGCACAACGCCCGCTACCTCGAGACCAAGCGCGTCCGGGCCGGCCACCTGCTCCCCAAGCCGACCCGCCTCGTCGTCCCCGAGCAGGTCGACGGCGACGAGGTCCCGACGGAAAGCCCCGGGGACCACTGAGCCGGTCGCGCTCACGCGCTCGCCGACTCGAGCGCGAGGAGGCGGCGGTACCGGGCCTCGACCGCCTCCTGCAGCGAGGCGACCTCCTCGACGCGGAGATGGTCGAAACGCCCCTGGAGGCGCAGGTAGTCGGCGACCGGCTTCGGCCGCTCGATCCGGCGGGTGATCCGGTAGCGGTCGTTCTCGACCTCGTAGAGCGGGAAGAGGTGCGTGTCGGTCGCGAGGCGGCCGACCTCGATCGTCCTCTCGGCGTCGTACCGCCAGCCGGGCGGGCAGGGGGCGAGGACGTGGAAGAACCGGGGCCCCGAGAGCGCCTTCGCCTTCGCGACCTTCTTGATCAGGTCCTCGGGGAAGGCGATGTTCCCGGTCGCGGCGTAGACCGGGTGGTGCGCGGCGACGATCGCCATGATGTCCTTCTTCGGCTCGAGCTTGCCTCGAGAGGCGCCACCGACCGGCGTCGTCGTCGTCCACGCGAGCGACGGCGTCGAGCCGCTCCGCTGGATACCGGTGTTCATGTACGCCTCGTTGTCGTACATCACGTAGATCGCGTCCGTCCCGCGCTCGAGCATCCCCGAGAGCGACTGGAGGCCGATGTCGACCGTCCCGCCGTCGCCGGCGAAACCGACGACGGTGAGACCCTTCTGCCCGAGGGCGTCGAGCGCGGCCCTCAGCCCCGAGACGGAGGCGCCGGTGGCCTCGATCGGGTTGTCGAGCATCGGGACGTCGAGCGCCGTCGTCGGGTACGGCGTCCCGATCACGGTCCAGCACGACGCGGGGACGGTGACGATCGTCTCCGGCCCGAGCGCCTTGAGGACGTAGCGCATCGCGAGCGCCGCGCCGCAGCCCGGACACGCCGAGTGACCGGAGCGCAGGAGCTCTTCGGCGGGGATCGTGAGCTTAGCCATGGAGCGCCTCCGCCGTCGCCTCGCCCGGTGGTACCTTCAGGTCGGCCCACACGACCTCGGGACCCTCCTCCTCGAGGAGGTGGCGGTAGAGCGACCGGACGAGCGCGGGGGTGATATCGCGTCCCCCGAGCCCCGCGACGAACGACCGTACGAGCGGCCTCGGCGAGGCCGCGTAGAGCGCGGCCATCACCTCCGTCGCCGCCGCGCCGGCCGCCCCGTAGGTGAACGACCGGTCGAGGACGCCGATCCGGGCCCCCGTGCGGCCGAGCGCACGAACCTCCTCGGAGGGGAACGGCCGGAACCGACGGAGCTTGGCGAGCCCCACCTTGCGGCCCTCCGCGCGGAGGGCGTCGACCGTCGAGCGCGCCGTCGTCGTCGCCGTCCCCATCGTGACGAGGATCGCGTCGGCGTCGTCGGTCAGGTACCGGGGGAGCGGCCCGCCGAGGTCGCGACCGACGATCCTCGCATACTCCTCCTCGACCGTCGGCGCGAGCTGCGCGGCCGCCTTGGACGCGCTCGCGACCGCGTGGCGGAACTCGGTGTAGTGCTCGGGCGAGGTGAACGAACCCAGGCGCGTCGGCCGGTGCGGGTCGAGGGTCCCCACCTTCGAGCGGGGCGGCAGGAACCGGTCCACGTCGGCCTGCTCGGGGACGTCGACGGGCTCGACCGTGTGCGTGAGGTAGAAGGCGTCCATCGCGACCATCGAGGGGAGCCGGACCGCCTCGTCCTCGGAGAGGCGGAACGCCGCGAGGACCGTGTCGAGGACCTCCTGGTTGCTCTCGGCGTAGAACTGGATCCAGCCGGTGTCGCGCTGGCTCATCGAGTCGGCGTGGTCGACGTCGATCGACCAGGGGGCGGCGACGGCCCGGTTCGCGACGCCCATCACGACCGGCGTGCGCATCCCCGAGGCCCAGTGGAGCAGCTCGTGCATCAGGAGCAGGCCCTGGCTCGAGGTCGCCGTGTAGGCGCGGGCCCCGAGCGCGGAGGCGCTGACGCACGCCTGGAGGGCGCTGTGCTCGGACTCGACCTTGATGTACTGCGCCCGCAGCGCCCCCGTGACGACGAGGTCGGCGAGCTTCTCGACGATCGACGTCTGCGGGGTGATCGGGTAGGCGGCGACGACGTCGACGCGCGCGAGCTTGGCCGCGTAGGACTGGGCGTAATCCCCCGAGAGGACCTCGCGCGCCATCGTCAGACCTCCTTCTCCATCACGATCGCCTTCGGCGGGCACTCGACGGCGCAGATCCCGCAGCCCTTGCAGAACGCCTCGCGCAGGACCGGGTAGCCCTCCGCGTCGAGCTCGAGGGCGATATCGGGGCAGAACTTCCAGCAGAGGTTGCAGCGCGTGCAGAGCCCCCGGTCGATCACGGGGCGGAACGTCCGCCAGCTCGCGGTCGTGAGCGTGTCCGAGGGGACCGTGGCGAGCGGTGTGTCGATCGGCGGCGGGAGCGGGCTCGCGAGCCCCGCGGTCATGCCGGCACCTCGAGCGACGGGGCGACGAGCGCGACGGCCCGGAACCCCTCCTGGGCCGCCTTCAGGTTCGCCTCGACCTTCCTCGGGATCCCGTGGCGGATCGCGGCCTCGAGGCTCTCGAGCCGGACCAGGCCGGTCGCGCCGACGACGGCGCCGAGGATCGCCGTGCTGACGATCGGGACGGAGGCGGAGCCGAGGCCGTTCGCGAGCGCGATCGCGGTCGCGTCGACGACGGCGGTCCGGCCCCGGAACCCGGCCGCGCCCGGCGCGACCGGCGGCACCGCGTTGAGCACGAGGAGCCCTTCGGGCTTGAGTCCGCGAACGACCGGGACGGTCTTGAGGAGGCTCCGCTCGAGGACGACGACGATGTCCGGCTCGGTGATCGCGGTGCGCACCGAGAGCGGCCTCGCATCGACCCTCAGGTAGGCGGTCACCGGAGCGCCGCGGCGCTCGACCCCGAAGAACGGGAACGCCTGCGGGTACTGTCCCTCGAGGAAGGCGGCCTGGGCGAGCAGCTCGGAGGCGGTCACCGCGCCGAGCCCGCCACGACCGTGGAACCGGATCTCCAGCATGACATGGAGAGGACGGAGACACGGGGCTTCAACGAGCCGTCAGGCCGGCTTCACGAAGCGGTGACTACGGGCTCACCTCGACTACGCGGGGGGCCGGACGAGCGCCCTCCACTCGGGGTGGTCCGGGGTCCGGCCGTGCACGAGCTCGTCGTACCTCGCCTGGAGCCGGCGCGTCACCGGGAAGGCCCCCGTCCCGATCGGGCGGCCGTCGACCTCGCGCACGGGCGTGAGCCCGGCCGCGGTCCCGGCCAAGAACAGCTCGTCGGCCGTGAACAGGTCCTCTCGCGTGAAGTCGGTCCGTTGGAAGGTGATCCCCGCCTCATTGACGATGCGCATCACGGTGTCGCGGGTGATGCCGCGGAGGATCCCCGAGCTCGCCGGCGGCGTGCTGACGATCCCGTTCTTGACCTTGAAGATGTTCTCGCCACAGGCCTCGGCGACCATGCCCTTGTCGTTGAGGAGGAGCGCCTCGTCGTAGCCTCCGGCGCGCGCCTCCATCTTCGCGAGCGCGCTGTTGGCGTAGTTCGCCGCGCACTTCGCCTGCGGGGGCAGCGCGCGGGAGTCGATCCGCGTCCAGCTCGAGACCGTCGCGCGGATCCCCTTGTCGACGCCGTCCTGGCCGAGCAGCGGGCCCCACGCCCACATCGCGATCGCGACCTCGATCGGCGCGTTCGCCGGGTCGAGGCCCATCACGCCGTAGCCCGAGAAGGCGATCGGGCGGATGTAGGCCTCACCGAGGCCGTTCGCGCGGATGAGGTCGAGCGTCGCCTCCCGCAGCTGCGCCGTCGTGTAGGGAAGGCGCATCCGGTAGATCCGCGCGCTGTTGACGAACCGCTCGAGGTGCTCGTCGAGCCGGAAGACCGCGGGACCGCTCGGCGTGTCGAAGAGCCGGATCCCCTCGAAGATCGAGTAGGCATAGTGCAGGCCGTGCGAGAGCACGTGCACGCGGGCCGCGTCCCAGTCGACGAGCCGGCCGTCCTGCCAGATCTTCTTGAGCGGCGTGATTCCGGGCATCGCCGGGAGTATCCCCGCGCCCCGTAATAGGGGCAGGGTCGACCCGACTTCAGCGGTAGCGCTATGGGCCCCTGAAGGGTACTCTTCCCAAAGTCGGGCGCACCCCCCCGTCGCTCGGCGGCCTCCGCGCGGCCCGGGGCGAGCGTCGAGGGTGTCATCGGCGCTCGGTCGGCCCCCGGGCGCGGCGAGAGGGGGACCGGACGACGCCGCCCCCGGGGGTCCCGGGGTCGGGACCTCGGGTCGTCAAGCCCAGTTGACGGCAGGATTACCCGTTCCGAGGGTCAGACGCCCGCAAGGTGTCGCCATGAGGGAGCAGGCGTGGTTCAATCTCGTCGCCGTCACCGCCGTCCTCGTCGTGCTCGCCGTCGGGGGCCTGAGCCTCGCGCTGGCCCCGAAGACGCCGACCCCGACCGCCGGAGCGGCGTCGCCGAGCTTGGCGACGGTCTATCGCAACCTCTCGATCACCTACGACCCGGCCACGCAGAACTACAACTACAACACCCGCGGCCTCTCCGTCCCGATGGACGTTCAGGTCGTCTTCACGATCACGAACTACGACCCCACCGTCGGGGTCGTCCCGGCGGCCTCCGCGGCCGTCGTCTCCGGAACGTTCGGGGGGCCGATGCTCGTGCACCTCGGCGACAGCTCCGCGCGCGTGAGCCAGCTCCCGGTCGGCGACGTGAGCCACACCTTCTCGATGTCGGACGGCTTTTACCACCTGAACGTCCCGATCCCGCCCGCCGCGAGCCTGTCGACGCCGAGCCAGGTCACCTTCTCGGTCGAGTTCACGACCCCCGGGACGTTCTCGTGGGGCTGCGTGATCCTCTGCGGCAGCGACGCGACGGGAATGCCCGACGAGATGTACGGGCTCGTCACGATCGGCTGATCCTCTCGCGAGGCTCCGCGAGCCGGCGGCGCTCGGTTCGAGCCTACGCGCTCGAGTCGGCCGGGGCGTGGGCCGCCGTCGGCGCGACCCGGGGCAGGCTGATCAGTCCGAAGAACAGGAGCAGGATGCCCACGAATTCGGCGTAGTAGAGCGCGACGGGGAAGGAGGCGATGTAGAGCGTGCCGCCGGCCCCGAGGACGAACGCGCCGGCGACCATCAGGAGGGTCGGCCAGCGCCACGTCCGCCGGAGGGAGACGATCGCCGACGTGATGAGGACGACCGTGGCCGGACCGGTGACGAGCGTCGAGAGGAGGAGGAGGAGCACCGGCGGGTTCCCCGCGATGACCCCCGAGGAGACCATGCCGGCCGTCGGGAGCGGTGTGAAGGCGCTCGCGAGCCCGACGGCGGCGAGCGCGACGCCCGTGTAGGCCGCATAGGCCCGCTCGACCCGTCGGGAGCGGAGGACCCGCGTGGCCCCGAGCGAGAGGACCCCGACGATCGCCGCCGAGAGGAAGACGTAGGCCCGCAGGAGGGGCGCGTCGACGATGCCGACGTAGACGACCGTCTCGATCGCCATCGCCGCGGCGGCGAGAGCGAGCCCCCCGGTCCAGCCGAGCTGGGGGACCGACCTCGTGCGGGCGAAGGCGAGGAGGCCGCGCACCGTGAGCGCGAACAGGATGACGGTGAGGACCAACAGCGAGAGCGCGACCGCGTCGGTCGCCGCGGTCATGGTCGGCCCTCCGAGGGACGCGGGACAGCGACCCCCTCGTGCGTCGCCGGCCGGTGAAGGTCCGTGGCAGAGCCCGTCATGCGGCTCGGTCCCGACGCCGCCGGGGACTATCTTTTCTCCGTCCCTACCGGTGAGGGTGCCGCCGGGCCGGGGGCCCCGAAAGGGACCCCCGGCCGCCATCGGCCGACACGCACATCAGGCCGAAGGTCCTCGGCCGGCCGGGAGGGCGTGTGGTCGAACGGGCGCGGCGCCGGGGCCGACCGTCCTCTACGGCCCCACGCGTTCGACGTCGGCGCCTTCTCGGGGCGTCCTCGTGATCCTCGCGTCCGAGAGCCCGGCGCGTGGGCGCTCCCCCCCGACGGGGCCGGAGGCCGACGCACGCCGGCGTCGGGACCGGACCCTCCTGATGGTCACACGGTCCCTGCGCGGGCTCGGGGCGGGAGCGCTCTCGATCGTCCTCGCCCTCGACCTCCAGGCCGCACACTACGCCCCCCTCCTGGTGGGTCTCGCGCTCGGCCTCGCGCTCGGCTTCGGCTCCGCCTGGTCGCTCGTGGCGCCGAGGCTCGAGCGCCGCTGGGGCCGCCGGAGGACCCTCCTCGTCGGCGCGGTCTCGCTCGCCGCGGGCGGCCTCCTGCTGTGGTTCGATCTGGCGAACCCGGCCGTCCTCCTCGCGGCGCTCGCCCTCGGCGGTATCGTCGCCGGCCTCAGCGACGTCAGCCCGCTCGGGGCTCTCGAGCAGGCGGCGCTCGCGGACGTCACCGACACCGGGACCCGCACGCGGGACTTCGCCTTGTACAACCTCCTCGGCTACCTCGGCGGGGCGTTCGGAGCGCTCGTCGCCGGCCCGCTCTACGCGGCGTCGGCCGGCGCGGGCTCGACGACGCCGCACGACCTCACGATGCTCCTCTACATGTTCGTCGGTCTCGCGGTCGTCCCGGCCTACCTCGGGCTGTCGCGCGAGGCGGCTCGCCTCGCCGAGCCGGGGCCGGCACCGGGGCTCTCTCGAGAGAGCCGCTCCCGCGTCCTCGGTCTCGCCGGGCTGTTCTCCGTCGACGCCTTCGGCGGCGGGCTCATCGTCAACAGCCTCGTCGTCTACTACCTCGTGACAAGGTTCTCCCCGCCGGTCGACCTCGTGGGACTCCTCTTCTTCGCGTCGAACCTCGCCGCCGCGCTCTCCCTCGTGCTCGCCGTGCCGATCGCCCGGCGCATCGGGCTCGTGCGGACGATGGTCTTCACGCACCTGCCCTCGAGCGTGCTCCTGATCGCCTTCGCGGTGGCCCCGGTCTTCTGGGCGGCGACGCTCCTCTGGGTGCTCCGCGCGACGCTCTCGCAGATGGACGTGCCGACGCGACAGGCGTTCACGCAGGTGATCGTGCCCGCCCGAGAGCGGGCGAGCGCGGCCGGGCTCACGACGGCCTCGAGGAGCGCGAGCGCCCTCGGAGGGCCCGTGACGGGCGCCTTCCTTGGCGCCGGGGGTCCCTGGCTCGCGGGACCGTTCGTTCTCGCCGGCAGCATCAAGATCGCCTACGACCTCGCCCTCTACGCCGGGTTCCGGAACGTCGGCCCGGTCGAGGCGCCCCCGCCCGGTGCTCGGGGCGGCGCGCGCACCGGCCCCGGGCCGCATTGACCGCCCCTGGGACGGCGGCCTACCCGCGCGCGACCCCGCCCGCGAGCCGGTCGAGCGCGAGCACGGTGTTCCAGTTGCGGGCCGTCCCCGTGGCTCCGACGGTCCGCTCGAGCAGCCCTAGCGTGAGCCGGGACCGCCCGATGCCGTCCGGGTAGACGAGGTAGGCGTCGCGGCCGCGTCCTTCGAGGTACTCCCGCCCGGTCACGAGGGCCCGAAGCCGCGTCCACGCCGCGGGCCCGGGCGCGCTCGAGAGCGCGACGAGGACGAGGTGGGCGGGGTCTCGCGCGGCCTCGGCGGCATACGGGTTCTCCCGAACCCGTCGCGACCACTCGGCGGAGGAACGGACGATCACCTGCGTCGAGAGGCCCAGCTGACTCGAGCACGCCTGCTCGAGGCGGGACGCGACCGAGGCTTCCGACGCCGTCGGGGCGCGGAGAACGAGGTTGCCCGACTGGAGCCAGCTCCGAGCTCCCTCGAAGCCGAGCGCCGTCGCGACGCCGACGAGCTCCGACGAGCGGAGCCGCGAGCGCGAGCCGACGTTGACGGCGCGCCAGAGCGCCACGTACGTCGTCATCGCGGGCGTCGGAGACCCGGGCGGGATAAAGCGGCCCTCCGCGCCGGCCCGGGAGGTCCCGCGTCAGGCGCGGCGGCCGGGGTCGTCGGCTTGTCGAGGCGGTGCCACGCCGAGCCGCGGTGCGTTTCGACCGTGACGTCTCGCCACGGGGGCTCCGTTCGGAGCCCCGCCGATTGCGCCGGGTCGACGCGGAGGGACGGGAGGGATCCGACCCCGGCACGGCGTCGCAGGAGACGAACGCGCGGCCGCGCGGGCGCAGGACCCGGCGGACCTCGGGGCCGCCGGGCCGGCGCCGGAACGGGATCCCCGGGGACTCCCTCGAGGTCGGGGGCGGTCCCGCTACGCTCCCGCGACGGCCTGGGCCGGCGCCGCGTGTCGGGGCTCCGTGAGCTCGGCGCCGGCTCCGCCGTTCGGGACGCGGGGGCAGTAGCCCCGCACGAGGTAGCTCGAGACGTCGTCGATCTCGACGCCCGGCCGGCCCACGCGCCTCAGGTTGGCCAGGCACAACGGACAAAGCGTGACGACGCGGTCGGCGCTCTTGGCGAGCTGTTCGACCCTCCGGGCCGCGATGTCGTTGGACCGCTTGGGGAACAGCATCTCGATCGGCCCTCCACAGCACTGGGTCGCCTTCCCCGAGAGCTCGGTCTCGTGGATCGTCACGCCGCTCTCGGTGAGGAGCGCGCGCGGCTGCGCGGCGACCCCCTCCCGGCGCGCGTAGAGGCAGGAGTCGTGCACCGTGACGACCTCGGCGAGCCTCTCGACCGGCTTCGGCGCGAGCGCCGCGAGGACCTCGAGGTAGGTCCGGACCTTGAGCTCGTAGCCGGGGACGATCTTCGGATAGACGCTCCGCAGCAGGTTCGTCGTGTGCGGGTCGACGGTGATCACCTCGGTGACGCCGGCCGCCTTGAGGTCCTCGTAGACGCGCGCCGCATGGCGCTGGAGGGTCTCGTCGAGCCCCTCGTCGTGCGCGAGGGCCCCCGCGTACCGGTCGACCCCGTAGAGATAGCCGAACTCGACGTGGGCGGCGAGGAGGAGCCGCGCGATGTTCCGCAGGGCCTCGTTGTACTCGCGGACCTCCTGGGGCGAGCCCCGGGCCATGAGACCGGCGAGGTTGACGAGGCGGTTCATCCGTCGCGCGAGGCCGAAGTAGCCGGCCATCCACGAGTCCTCCATCCCGCTCAGGCGGTGGGTCATCGCGTTGATCGCGGGCACGAGCTGGTACATCTGGCCCGTGTAGAGGACCGTCGGGCCCCGGGCCGGGATCTCGAGGCCCCGGGACCAGGCGGTGGCGCGGCGGCGCGAGATCGGGAGGACGCTCCGACGGCGCTCGAGGTTGTCGCCGAGCATGCCGAGCGTGTCCTGGATGGGGATCGGCGCCATCGGTCACACCCCCCGCGGGCCGAGGTGGAAGACCTCGCGGCCGAGGTAGACCCGGAGCGCGCGGACGTTGTCGGTGATGTGGACCCCCGCCGGGCAGTTCTCCTCGCACATCTTGCACAGGAGGCACGAGTAGACCGTGTCGGTGTTCTCGACGAGCTTGTCCCGCGCGCCCAGGAGGGCGTAGCGGAACAGCTTTCGCGGGAACAGCTCGAGGCCGAGCGGGCACAACGCCGTGCAGGAGCCGCAGTTCAGGCACGAGGAGGCGTCGAACCCGTTGCCGTCCCCGAGGGCCTGGCGGAGCGTCGGGTCGACCCTCATCGTCCCTCCTCGACGCGGGCGTAGCGATAGTACTCGTCCTCGCCGGAGCGCGGCCGGTCGGCGACCCGCCCGTACCGACGAAGGGCCATCACCCACAGGAGCGCCTCGCGCGTCGGGCAGTGGAGGGCGCGCGCGATCTCGGGGATCGTCTTCGGCCCGTCGGAGAGCACGTCGAGGACCCGCTCGCCGTTCGTCATCCCGTCGCGGAGCACCTCCGCGAGGTCCCGCATCGGACCCGTCGTCATCTTCTCACTCCTCCGCGAGCGCGTCGATCATCGACCGGACCTGCTCGTTCGTGTACCCCTCGACGTCGATCGCCTGCGCGGCGCACTCGGGGACGCACGCCCCCTCGCCCTTGCACAGGATCGGGCTCACGTGGGCGATGTGCTTGGCCCCGTGCTCGACCTCCTCGACGGCGCCGTAGGGGCACGCCGCGAGGCAGGCGCCGCACCACGTGCACGCGTCGGCGTCGACGCGCGCGACGAGCGGCTCGAGGTCGACGTAGCCCTTGAGCAGGAGGCCCGCGGTCTTCGACGTCGCCGCGAGGGCGCTCGCGACGCTCTCGGCGACGTTCTTGGGTCCCTGGGCCGTCCCGGCGACGAAGACGCCGTCGACGACCGTCTCGACCGGTCGGAGCTTCTGGTGGATCTCGTTGTAGAACCCCTCCTTCCCGATCGGGAGCTTCAGCACCTCGGTCAGGTGGGCGTTCTCGCGCGGGACCATCCCCGTGACGAGGACGACGAGGTCGCTCGGGATCTCGACGGTCTCGCCGCCCGTGAGGAGGTCGCGCACGCGCACGAGGAGGTGGCCGTCCTCCTTCGTGACGGTCGGCGGAGCCTCCTCCGTGAAGTGGAGGTACAGGGAACCGCCCTTGAGGGAGCGCTCGTAGAGGGTCTCGTACTTCCCGTACGTGCGGACGTCCCGGAACAGGTGGTACTGCCGCACCGCCGGGTCCCTCGCGTGGACCCGCACCGCGGCGTAGCTCGTCGCGCTGCAGCAGTAGCGAGAGCAGTACGTCCGGCCGGTGCCGGCCTCCGGGTCGGCGCGCGAGCCGACACAGTAGACGTAGCTCACGGTGCGGACCGGCCGGCCGTGGTAGGTGAGCGGGCCGTCCCCGCCGCCGAGGAGCTCCTCGAACTCGGGGAGCGTGACGACCCCCTCGGTCCCGTAGCCGTACTCGCCCGGGGCCGGTGTGTACGGCTCGTAGCCGGTCGTGACGACGATCGCCCCGACGCGGAGGGGCACCACCGACCCGTCGGCGGTGCGGACCTGGACGGAGAAGTCCCCGATGTGGCCGTCCTTCGCGACGATCTCCGCGCCGGTGAAGAGGACGACGTTCTGGCGCGTGCGGACCTCCTCGAGGAGCCTCGCGACGAGCTCGGGACCGCTCCGGTCGTTGGGGAACAGGCGCGCCCATCGCGCGACCTGGCCGCCCGCCGTCGCGGCGCGCTCGACGAGGTGCACGCTGATCCCCATGTCGGAGAGGGCGAGCGCGGCCCGAAGGCCGGCGACGCCGGCGCCGAGGACGAGGGCATGCGGCGTCGTCTCGGTCCGAAGCCGCTCGAGCGGCCTCGAGCCCACGGTGTGGGCGACGGCGGCCTCGGCGATCGTGAGCGCCTTCTCGGTCGCCGCCTCGCGGTCGTGCGTGTGGGCCCACGAGCACTGCTCGCGGATGTTCGCCTGCGTGTACTCGTAGGGGTTGAGGCCGGCGCGCTGGGCGGCGTTGCGGAACGTCGTCGTGTGGAGCTTCGGCGAGCAGGAGGCGACGACGATCCCGTCCAGCTGCTTGTCCTGGATCGCCTTGACGATGCACTGCTGGCCGGCGTCGGAGCAGGCGAACATGTGGACCTCAGCGGTGACGACCGACGGGTCCTTCGACACCTCCTGCCGGACCTTCTCCGTGTCGACGAAGTCGGAGATGTTCCCGCCGCACTGGCAGATGAAGACCCCGACCCGGCGTCTCTCCGGGGGCGTCGGCCCGGCCGCCGCGGCCGGCGGGATCGGGGCCGCGGTCGGCGACGTCGGCTCGGTCCTCGGCGGCGTCCCTTCGGTCATGCGAGCCCCCTCCGCTTGAGATAGCCGGCGATCTGCGCGGCCGCCGCCCCCGAGTGGAGCACGGTGTCGGGGATGTCGCGAACGGCCGTCGCCGCCCCGATGGCGAAGACGCCGTCGAGGCTCGTCCGGCCCGGCTCGACCTCCTCGTCGGGCTCCTTGATGTACCGGAGCGCGTCGCGCTCGAGCGTCGCGCCGCCGAACAGATCGGGGGGGATCATCGACGGGAGGAGCCCGACGGCGAGGACCACGAGGTCGTGGCGGGCCGTCGTCGACCCGGCCGTCCCCTCCATCTCCTCGAAGTGGACCAACAGGTCGTCGTTCTCCGCGGGCTCGATCCGAGCGACCTTGCCGCGGACGAACTTGACGCCCATCCCCTGGCTCTGCCGGTAGAACTCCTCGTAGCCCTTGCCGTAGGAGCGGATGTCGGTGTAGTAGACGGTGATGTCCGCCGTCGGCAGCGCGCCCATCAGGAGCTGCGCGTGCTTGAGCGAGTACATGCAGCAGACCCTCGAGCAGACCCGGTTGTTCACCGTCTCGTCGCGCGACCCCGCGCAGAGGACGAAAGCGACGTTCGACGGGGCCTTCCCGTCGGAGGGCCGGACGACCGCGTTGTACGGCCGGGTCGGGGCGAGGATCCGGTCCATCTGGACGCCCGTGATGACGTTGGGGAGGCGGCCGAAGCCGAGGAGCGGCTTCTGGCGCGCGTCGAACGGCTCGAACCCGGTCGCGAGCGCCACCGCCGCGACGCTGATCCGCTCCGTCTTCGCGGCCATGTGCAGGTCGATGGCGTCGGCCGGGCAGGCCGCGACGCACGCGCGGCACTCGGAACAGACGCCGCAGTCGAGGCAGCGGCCCGCGCTGTAGCGGGCCTCGGCCTCCGTGAGCGTCCGCTCGAACGGGGCGAACGACGCGACCCGGCGCTCGACCGACACGGCGTCAACGACCGCTGGAGGCCTCGGCGAGAGGTTCGCCCGGGCCCGCTCGACGACCGCCGCCCGGTCCGAGACCGCCATCCGCTCGTCGAACGCGACGCCGGCGAGCGGCTCGCCCTTGAGGAAGCGGTCGATGTAGAACGCCGCCCGCTTGCCCTGCCCGATCGCCTTGACGATCATCGACGGGCCGGTGACCGCGTCCCCGCCGGCGAAGACGTGGGGCCTCGAGGTCTGCAGCGTCACCGGGTCGGCGTGGACCGTGCCGTTGCGGTTGAGCGTGAGCTCGGCGGCGAACGGGGCGGTCTGGGGCTTGAGCCCGATCGCCAGGATGACGGCGTCCGCGTCGACGCGCTGGTGCTCGCCGGGGTTGAGGACCGGCTGGAACCGGCCGGCCGCGTCGAAGACCGAGACGCATCGCACGAACTCGAGCCCCGAGACCCCCGCCGGTCCCGAGAGGACCTGGCCGACGCCCCAGGACGGGTGCACGCGGATCCCCTCGTCCTCGGCCTCCTTGACCTCCCACGGGTGCGCGGGCATCTCGCGCCGCGACTCGAGGCAGAAGAGGTCGACGCTCGCCGCGCCGAGGCGCCGCGCGCTCCGGGCGGAGTCCATCGCGACGTTGCCGCCCCCGACGACGACGACCCGACGGCCGTGGAGGTCGGGCGGGGCGCCGCGGTTGACGTCGGCGAGGAACTCGATCGAGTCGACGACGCCTCGCGCGTCCTCGCCCGGGACCCCCAGGCGCCGTCCGCCCGTGCTGCCGACCGCGAGAAGGACCGCGTCGTACCCCTCGAGCGAGGCGATGGAGGGCACGCGCTCGCCGGTCCTAAGCTCGACACCGAGCGCGGTGACGTTCTTGACGTCCCGGTCGACGACGTCCTTGGGGAGCCGGTAGGCGGGGATCCCGTAGCGCATGATCCCGCCGGCCGCCGGGGCGGCCTCGAGGATCGTCACCGAGTGGCCCGAACGGGCCAAGAAGAACGCCGCGGCGAGGCCGGTCGGGCCGGAGCCGACGACGGCGACCCGCTTCCCCGTGCGCGTCTCGGGGGGGCCGTACTCGGGCTCGGGGTGCGCGGCGTAGTATCGGTCGACCATGAACCGCTTGATCCCGCGGATCGAGACCGCCCCGTCGACGTCGGCCCTCGAGCAGGCCTCCTCGCACGGCGCGTAGCAGGCCCGGCTGAGGACGCCCGGGAGCGGGGCGTCGTCGAGGTGCTGGCGGAACGCCTCGTCGTAGCGGCCGGCCCGGACGAGGGCGATGTAGCCGTGGGGCTTGACGCCCGCCGGGCACTCGACCGAGCAGGGCGAGAGCCCGCGGCGCGTGATGACGGCCTTCTTCGGGACCGCCTGAGGGAAGGCGATGTGCGCGGCGTGGCGGGCCGCGAGGTCCGCGTTGAACTCGTCCGCGACCGGGACCGGGCACGCCGGCTCGCACAGGCTGCACCCCGTGCACTTGGCGAAGTCGACGTACGTCGGCTTGTGGACGAGGTCGACGTCGAACCCGCCGCCGGGGCGCGGCGTGATGTGTTCGACCTCGGTGTAGACCGAGGTCCGCACGTTCGCGTGCGACTGCGTCGCCGCCATCTTCGGCGTCGAGATGCAGCTCGCGCAGTCGAGCGACGGGAAGACCTTGCTCAGCAGGATCATCTTGCCGCCGACGCTCGGCTCCTTCTCGATGAGGAGGACGCGGAACCCCATGTCGCCGAGCGAGAGCGCCGACTCCATCCCGCCGATCCCGGCCCCGACCACGAGCACGTCGTACTGCATCGTCGTTCCTCCCTCAGGCCGGTGCGGCGACCTCGAGGGCGCCGCGCGGCACCGGCTCCGCGCGGGGCGGGAGCTTGGCGAGCTCCAGGGCGAACTTGCGCATGTGGTTCACGAACGGCTCGGCGCAGACCGAGCAGATCCCCGCCATCTTGATCCGGGACGTCTCGAAGCCGGCCGCCCGCGCGAGCTCTTGTGCGCGCGCGACGACCTTGCCGGTCCGCTCGTTGCAGTTGGCGATCTTGCTGCAGTCGCCGCCGTCGGCCGCGACGAAGACCCCGTCGAACCCCGTCTCGAGCGCGTGGAGGACCCACGCCGGGTTCACGCCGCTCGAGCACGGCAACGCGATCACGCGGACCCCCGCCGGGTAGTCCATGTGGGAGCTCCCGGCGAGGTCGATCCCCGGGTCGGAGACGTTGTTCGTCGAGAAGACGAGGATCCGGGGCCGCGCCGACGCCGACATCGCCTACTTCCGCCGTCGGACGTAGATCCGCCAGTTCCCGCCCTCGGCGACCGTGCCGAGGTAGTCGTGTCCGACCTTCCGGGCCCACAGCGGCACGTCCGTCGTCGTCCCCTCGTCGGAGGAGATCACCTCGAGGATGCCGTTCATCGGGACGGCGGCGATCGCGCGTTTCGCCTCGAGGAGGGGGCCGGGACAGGCGGTCCCGCGCGCGTCGACGACCTTGTCGGCCTTCAGGGTGCTCAGGGCGGGTGCTTCCATCATCTCTCTCTACCTCGCTTTTTCATGGGACCGGTGTGGGCCCCGGTCAGGCCGGGATCGCCTCCAGGCGCGTTCGGGTTGGCTCGACCGGACCGGGAGCGCGGAGCTCCGCCTCGCGGCGCTCGGTCTCTCGGAGGATCAGTCGCCGGACCGTCGTGCAGCACTCCTGGAACGCCGGGCTCGTCACGCGGTATCGCACGACCTGGCCGAACCTCTCGGCCCGGACGATGCCCCGGTCCCGAAGGATCCGCAGGTGCTGCGAGACGTTCGGCAGCGGGAGCCCGAGGGCGGCCGCGAGCTCGGAGACCGAGGCGCCCTCGGTGCCGAGCTCCCCCAAGAGCATGAGCCGCTTCGGGTGCGCGAGGGCCCGGATCGTGTCCGCCTCGAGCTGCAGGACCTCGAGGGAGCTCCTCGAGGGCCTCGCGCCCGCGCTACGCGCCATCGTGCTCGCCTCCGGCTAGACGAAGAGGGTGATCCGGCTGCGGTCGGCGGCGTCGATGAAGGAGGCGACGTTCCCGATGGTGATCCCATCGATCAGCTCCTCCTTCTTGAGCCCCATCAGGTTCATCGACATCTGGCAGGCGATGAACTGGACGCCCTGCTCGCGCGCGGAGCGGACGAGCGACTCGAGCCCCGCGACGTGCTTGCGCGCCATCTCGCGCTTCATCAGCCGGGTGCCGAGGCCGCCCATCCGGAGCGTCGAGAGCTGGAGGTGGTCCGGCCCGCGCGGCATCATCCGGCCGAACATCCCCTCCATCGCCGTCTTCTTGACGGAGGTCGTGACGGGGCTCCCGCGCCGGAGGACGTTGATCCCCCAGAACGTGAAGAACATGCTCACGGGCAGATCCATCGCCGCGGCGCCGTTGGCGATCGTGAACGCCGCGAGGACCTTGTCGAGCTCGCCGGAGAAGACGACCATCGAGAGGCCCGACGGCTGCGGCGTCGGCTCCGTCGGCGGCGCGGCGGCCTCGCCGAGGGATATCTCGTCGTGGGCGACCACCGGGTGGACGGATGCGCCTGACATCGTTGCTCCTCCGCTTGCGCAGTTGCAAGACTGAGCAAGCATCGCCGCCGGGACGGATGTACGCTCAGTCAACGCCGCTTCACCGTCGCGCCGCAGCGTGCGACGCAGGCGCAGGGCCACGCTCCGACCGCCTCGAGAACGTCGCTCCTCACGCCGTCGGGACGACGGCGCGGCCGGTCGTCCGGGCCCGCCGCGTCGCCGCGGGTGGGGCTCGTCCGAAAGGCCCGTCGGCCGAGCGCGAGGACGGCGTTCGTGGGGCTCTGGCGGTCCCCTCGTCGTCTCCACCTCCCCTCGACAGGGCGCACGGTCGGCGCGTCCCCCGCGCGCCCGACGGTCGTCCCGGCTCCGTCGGATGCCGAGCGTGTGGCTTTTCAACCGGTGGCGGATGTCCCCACGGGCACGCCCGTGATGCCTCCGCAGCCATCCAGCCGGGAGATGTATCCGCACCGCGAGGTCGGGCTCATCCTCCTGATCCTCGGGATCCTGCTCCTCGTCGTCGCCGTCCTTATCGGCGGCGTCTGCGGGCCGACCTCGGGCGGCTCGGCGTTCTACCCGGGCGCCATGTACTGCCAGTATCCCTACGCCGCCGGCGCCGCCCTGCTCGGGGTCCTCGCGTTCGTGCTCCTCGTCGTCGGCCTGGTCCTGATCTCGATGCGGAACCCGGCGACGCTTCCGCCGCCCCCGTTCTACCCGATGGCCTGGCCGATGGCCGCGCCGCCGTCTCCGCCCCCGCCGCCGGCTCCGCTGCTCGCCTGCCGGGCGTGCGGCCGGATCTACCCGATGGGCCTGCACGCGTTCTGCCCCTCGTGCGGGGCGAAGCTCGGCGCGTAGACGCGAGCCCCGGCGAGCGTGTCCGCGAGGGCGGCCCGTCGGGCGGATCGGCCGGCCCCCCGACGGATTTATCCCTCGGGTCCCCCTAGCCCGCGCGATGCCGAAGGGAGAGGGGGAGTCCGTCGCCGACCGGCTCTCGGCCGTGCCGCTGTTCGCCTCGCTGTCGCCTCGCGACCTGCGGACGGTGGCCAGTACCGGGTCGGTCCGGTCGTTCGCCGCCGGGGACACGATCGTCGGCAAGGGCGACAAGGGGCTCGGGTTCTACCTG
Source organism: Thermoplasmata archaeon (assembly GCA_027315165.1). Lineage (GTDB taxonomy): Archaea > Thermoplasmatota > Thermoplasmata > Lutacidiplasmatales > UBA184 > Lutacidiplasma. Next base: position 40,761 of record DAHUYN010000014.1, read on the forward strand.
ATCCTCGACGGGAAGGTCGAGGTCCGCGCCGACGGGAAGACGCTCGCCACGCTCGGGCCGAACAGCTTCTTCGGCGAGATGGCCCTCTTCGAGGAGCAGCCCCGGACCGCCGACGTCGTTGCGACGGCGCCGAGCCGCTGCCTGGTCCTTTCGCGCTGGGAGTTCTGGAGCGAGCTCGCGCACGACCCCGAGGTCCTCCGGACCCTGATGGCGGCCGTCGTCGGCCGGCTCCGCGCGACGTCGAAGGCGCTCAGCGAGTAGGCGCGTGGGCGCGCTCCCGGTCTATCGCCGGGGGAGCGACGGGTCGAGCGTCTGCAGCCAGAGACGGCCCGGCCCGCGGACCCGAAGCGCGTAGTAGCTCATCGCGGAGCCGAGCAGTCCGCCGCCAAGCGACTGGTTGAACGCCTGCATCGCGACCCGGTCGTCCTTGAAGAGGACCGCCCCGTGGTCGACGTCGAACGTCTCCCCGTCGGCGAGCGTGAAGCTGAGCACGTTCCCGTGGCCGTGGAGGACGATCGTCCCGGGCCCCGTGAGCCGATCCATCCAGAACCCGACCATCCGCCCGACGCGCCCGGTCCCCGGGACGTAGATCGTGTCGTACTGGACGGAGGCCGACGCGAGGAGCAGCGAGTGCTCCGCGACGTCGACGGTCTCGCCGGGCCCGAGCTCGAGGACCCGGATCTCCCCGGGGCCGGACCGGCTGAAGGCGGCGTAGCCCGGCCCGAGGTAGGTGTGGAGGTAGAACGGGACGC
>DAHUYN010000015.1 GCA_027315165.1 Thermoplasmata archaeon
CTGACGGAGCCGTTCGATCAGGTCGCGGGGCAGTTCTCCTCGATGGGTGTTAAGCTATTTCGTCCGGTGTCAGTAAGCGTTCCCTGAAACCCTGCGTCGCCCGCGTCCACCTGAGACGTAATGCTAAGGGTACCTGTTCTCCCCGCGTTAAAAGAGGTGACGGGCAGAACGTTAAATCTCGTGACGAACTGGTAAATGTGATTTGCAGTCGCCGTAAAGGTAAACGAAACAGTGTAAGGCGACGCAGCGACCTGACTAGCAACGATTGATGAAGAACACGTTACCGGGACTAGGGCATCAATCACTGTCGTTGCCGATCCGAGCAAGGCACGAGAAGTGGCAGCGTACACGCTACCGTTCAACGAAAGTTCGGCCTGCCAAGCTGTCCAGGCCATTGGGCAGGTTGCGGTCAACCTGATACGATAGCTGACGTTCCAGAAGATCGTCGCCGTAACGGTTCCTCCGGAACTCGGAGTCCATTGGAATGAGTTGTAGCCGGCACTCGCCGTCACAGAGAAGTCTCCTCCCGTGTTCGGTGCCGCGTTACAGGCGGTCGAGCGCTCGTCAACCAGCGCCACCCCCGTTGTCTGTGCGGTCGGATAGGTGATGTCCGAGTTGGCACCGCAGCCCAAGGTGGACTACGTGTAACTGGTCGTCGGTGCAAACGGATAGTTGACACAGTACAGGCACGGCCCGGCAACGGCGGGCGGCGTGTAAACTATACCGACTGCCAGGGAACTCGCAATCACCAAGAGCGTAACGACATGGATTCGAACTCTCTGCGCACTGGCAGTGGCTCGTAGCATATGTGGAGAAAGGAACTCGCCTATTTATATCACACGGGAATCCCGTACTATTGGAGCTTCTCCAACGCCTGAAAATCGGTGATACCCTCTGATGCGATCTCCGTCTCATCCACGCCGAACCATCCGCGGATTCCAGGCGGCGCGGGCGGTGCTCGCCGTTGGGGCATTCGCCGTGCTGATCCTCCAATCGGGCACATCCCCCATCCCGCCGGTATCGGGCGGAAGCCGACTCATCGCCCTTTCCTTGGCCATGCCGGGAGTGGGAGCGGGCCCTCTCTGGCTCTCGCTCAATGCTTCCCCCGACGAGATATGCCAGTGGGGGCAAGCCGTCTGCTCGGGAGGCGTCGACGCAACTAGGGTTACCCTTGGGGCGCTCGCCACAGGAAGCGGTGTCCCCGCGTGGCCCGCGGTCCAGGTACTATTCCTCCTTGAGACGACTCCGTACGATGGTGTTGCGGACACTCAGGGAATCTGGAGCGGGGCTTGTGGCTACACGTCCTTCGTAGCGCGCGCTTATCCGCTGTGCGATGAGTCAAACGGTGTGCCGTACTTCGTCGCGAACGCTGCGAACATCTCCCAATCTATTCAGCAGGCTCACCCCTCAACGCAGTTCACATTCGGCCTCGTTGACTTTGGCGCCACGGAGGACCACTATGACGATAACAACGGGATACATCACGTGTGGGAGTCCGGCTCGACATCTACCTGGCCGATGAACACGACCGGGTGGGACCCCGCGCCCTACTCCGAGTATCACGTCGACGTCGGTGGATTCGTCGGAGCCAATCAGTTCCCTGACGCGGTCGAGTCGACCTTCGTACGAAACGTCCTTCAGGACAAACCATACCTTCCCGGTTCGAACCTTACGGACAACTTTCTCCACTCTTCCTCGATTACGGCACTATACGGCGCACTCTACGGAGCGGGAGTGAACTGGTCGGACTCGACGCATCATGTCATCGTCGTCATAGGATCTACGGCACCCCGGGCTCCGTCGTACACGCAGAACTACTGCGTTAGCGACACGTGGTGGAATTGGGTCGATAACGCAAACATGGGCGGGCGACCCACGGTGTGGCCACCTCCGACGTGCGTGAGCAACGACACGAATGTCACCAGCCCCTCGTGCGAGCCAGCCTATCAGTTCAACGCCACATTCGCCTCACCTGCGTGCGTAGGCTGGGTCTCGCCAACCGCCGCCGACCCAACGGACTCTATCGCCGAGCTTGCAGCGAAGGCGCCGAGCTGCGCATCGTCCCTCGGAGGAAACTGCACAATCGACACAATCGACCTGTTCGACACGTCCACGGACCCCCAGTCCATCGGATGGTACTCCCCCGCGATGGACTACAACACCACGGAGGGAGGCATCCACAACGGGTCGACCGCCGGCAGCTGGTGGGCTGTTGAGGATGCTCAGCACGTGATTCGCGCGGGATGTGAGCTCGCGAACGCCACTGGGGGAACCTGGGACGGCCCAGTAATCTCCTCATGCGGACCGAACCGGGCCGGCACCTTGCTGTACGTGCCCCATGGCCCCGTCGCCTTGCCAACGACCTCCAACCCGACGCTCGGTGTCGCGCTCGAGAATCTGGGGGTCGGAGACCCACCCGACGGCCTCGTCGCGCGGGGCGGTCAGGGGCCACTGTTCACCTTCGTTCCCTACGGCGGCTTCCGTGTGGACACGCGGGCCGGCATGACCGCGACATGTACGTCCGCGCATCTACCGTCCGGGGAGTGTCAGGGTGGGCCCACCATCGTCCAGAAGGGCTCAACGACCGTACTCGAGTGGAACTGGAGCCAAGACACGAATGTAAACGACCTGTACTCCGGAGATCGCTGGACGGCCGAGTTCTATCTCGTGGGTCAGGGTCCCCCATTTGATACCGCCACGCCGATCGATGCGTGCTTCACTGCTGCGTGCGATGCATCCGAGTCGAGTTCGACCTCCGGCTTAGAATCTGAAGCGTCGTTCGTGGCAGCCGTTCCCACCATCGGGCCCGGTTCTGTGGAGCGTGAGTCGCTACCGCTCGTTGAGGTAACCGTCTTGGCGCCGTATGGGCAGACATCCACCACGACCCCGCCCAGCCCGCCCCCGGCGGGCGGAGTTCCGCCCCCGGTGCCAGCCCCCAGCGCCCCGCCCGTACCATCGCCGGTCGGTGGGGTAGTGATCTCCCCGGTCGGTATCGCTGCATTCTCCTCTCTCTCGGCCGTGGCAGGCGTTCTAGGGGCTGCGTTTGCTCACGTGACCCTTCAGCGACGCGCGATTCGCATGAGAGTGCCAGTCGGCGTGGCACGGCGAGGCGCGGGCTCGAGATTCGACGACGCGCAGGAAGATCCGAGGCTAGGTCGGTTTGGCTAGTGGAGCGGCCGGTGGGGTTGTTCGGCATCTGAAGCGATAGTACTTTCCGGTGGTCCGCCTTCCCCTGGAGGATGGTAGTCCGGGTCCGAGAGATCTCCGACGACGAAGGGAACCGACTGCGGCGGATCGTCCATCACGGACAGAACGCCATCGAGCTGAAGCGGGCCCAGGTGATCATGGCCTCGGCCCTGGGGTTCGTTCCGCCGAAGATCGCGGTAATCGCCCAGATGAGCGAGGACTACGTAGCCAGTTGATCCACGCCTTCTACCTCCACGGGTTCGCGATGCGCAAGCCCCACTGGGGGCCGGGACCGAAGGCCAAGTTCACCGAAGCCCAGCGCGAGGGGCTGGTGGCACTGGCCACCAGCCGCCGGAAGGACCTGGGGCTTCCCTACACGCAGTGGAGCCTCTCGCGCTTGCGCGAGAAGGCGGTCAAGCGAGAGGTGGTGCCGTCCATCAGCGAAGAGTGGCTGCGGGTGATCCTGCACGAGCCGGAGGTGAGCCATCAGTCCTACGCACGTGGAAGGAGAGCCCGGACCCGGAGCGCGAGGTGAAGAAGCGGTATATCGAGAAGCTGACGCGCATGCCGCACAACCCGTCGGTGGTGCTGAGCGGAGATGAGATCGGACCGATCCAACTGATCCCTCAAGGAGGCTCGGGGTGGTTTCCCAAGGGGCGACCGGGGCGGATCCCCGCCGAGTATCACAAGGAGTTCGGAACAACGTGCTACTTCCTCCTGCTGAACGTCTACCACCAGCAGTTGTCCAGGCAGGTGGTGCGGTCGAAACACGCGGTGAACTGGCTGGCGTTCCTGAGGGAGGAGCGCTCGAAGTATCCGACGGATCAAGTGGTCTACATCGTCCAGGACGGTTTCTCCTCGCACTGGACGCCGTAGATCCGCTGGTGGGCGCGGCTGAACAACGTGGTCCTGGTGCCGACCGCGACCCGTGCGAGTTGGCAGAACCCGGTGGAGACCCACGCGAAGGACATCGAGGAGCTGGCCCTGCCGGGGAGACGGAGTTCACCACGGTGGCGGAGGTGGGGGAGGCGCTGGACGCGGCGGTGGCCTATCGGAACGAAGAGCGGATCCCTCGGAAGAAACGGTTCCGAGACAGGGTGCGGAAGAACCGCCGGCACCACTCGAGGGTCCCAGTCTGGCTACGGGGGACGAACCCCAAACAACTCAAGCGGCCGGTCCACTAGCCGCTCAGGCGCTCGCGGGCGGCGCCGATAGCCCGCCGAGGAGGTCGGTCCTCGTGACGATCCCGACGAGCCGGCCGGCGGTGACGACGGGCAACCGGTTGACCCTCGCGGAGACGAGGAGCTTGACCGCGTCGTCGAGCGTCGCCTCCGGCGCGACGACGACCGCCGGCCGGCTCATCGCGTCCCGGACCCGCCCCCGATCGAGCTCGCGTCGGCACGCCTCCGCGAGGTCGGCGCGACCGGCAGCGGAGCGCCGCAGGACGAGGTCGAAGACGCCGCCCGGCATGCGTAGCCCGGCGCGGTCGCTCAACACGCGCAGGATATCCTTCTGGCTGAGGACCCCGACGACGCGGCCGCGCTCGCTGACGACCGGGAGCCCCGAGATGCCGGCGCGGCTCATCCGCGTCGCCGCCTCCGTGAGCGTCGCCTCGGGACCGACCTTGGCGACCGGACGCGACATCACGTCCTTGACGCGGTAGCCGTAGAAGCCGAGCGCGTCGGGCGCGGCGTCGCCGGGCGTCGACCGTCGGGACCTGCGCGAAGCGATCGGGGCCATCGATGCTCGGGGCGGCCACAGGTCGGGATGGGATAACGTCTCGCCGGCCGGCGGCGCCCCGACGGCCCCGCGCGAGGGCTCGGGGCCGCCGACCGCGCGCGGCCGACGAACGATGAAATAGCCGGGACGGGTCGGCGACGCCGATGGGCGCCCCCGAGCCGAAGGTGAACGCGGAGCGGATCCTCGACACGCTCCAGGCGTTCCAGCGGACCGAGGCGCTCCGGGCCGCAATCGAGCTCGACCTGTTCACGGCGCTCGCCGAGGGCCTCGACGAGCCGGAGACGCTCGCCGGCCGCGCCGGCGCCTCGCCGCGGGGGCTCCGCGCGCTCCTGCGCTACCTCGTGACGATCGGGCTCGTCGTGAAGGAGGGGGACCGCTACGCGCCCGCGCCGGACGCCGCCCGCTACCTCGACCGCCGCTCGCCCGCCTACCTCGGGGACACGGCGCGGTTCTACACGGCCCCGGCGCTCCGCGAGGGCTTCGCCGACCTCACCGAGGCGGTCCGACGGGGCGGGAGCGACCCGCGCCGCATCGACTCGATGCAGCCCGAGCACCCCGTGTGGGTCGACTACGCGACCGCGATGGCATCGGTCTTCCGGGGCGCCGCGGAGTCGCTCGCCGACCTCTTGATGCCGCTCGAGCCTCCCCCGCGCACGATCCTCGACGTCGCCGCCGGGCACGGCCTGTTCGGGATCGCCCTCCTCCGACGTCTACCCGAGGCCGCCGTCACGGCGCTCGACTGGGCGCCGGTGCTGCCCGTCGCCGCCGCGCACGCCCGCGCCGCGGGGGTCCTCGAGCGGTTCCGAACGCACGCGGGCAGCGCCTTCGACGCGGAGCTTCGGGGCCCCTACGACACCGTGCTCGTCGCGAACTTCGTCCACCACTTCCCGCCGCGCCGGGTCGTCGAGCTCCTCGAACGGCTCCGCGGCGCCCTCGTGCCCGGCGGGAGGATCGTCCTCGTCGAGTTCGTCGCGAACGACGACCTCGTGACCCCGACGGCCGCGGGCCGCTTTGCGCTCACGATGCTCGCGACGACGCCGGGAGGCGATGCCTACACGTTCGCCGAGCTCTCCGACCTCCTCCTCGAGGCGGGGTTCGACGGGCCCGTCCTCCGGCCCCTCGCGCACTCCCCCGAGCGCGCCGTCCTCGCGCGCCGGACCGAGCCCGGCGGGGGTCGGCCCCTCCCCGATGTCCCTTATAAGAATATTTAAGCCATGAAAACCGTGCGAGGGCGATGCCCAAGATCCGGATTGAGAACGTCGTGGCGTCTCTCTCGCTCGCGGACAAGCTGGATCTCCAATCCATCGCTCTCCACCTGGAGGGCGCGGAGTACGAGCCCGACCAGTTCCCGGGCGTTATCTATCGGTTGAAGGAGCCGAAGACGGCCATCCTGCTGTTCGGCTCCGGCAAGGTCGTCTGCACCGGCGGCAAGAGCATGCGCGAGGTCGAGCAGTCGATCGCGATCGTCTCGCAGCAGATCCGCAAGAGCGGGCAGAAGATCAAGAGCGACCCCAAGATCCAGGTCCAGAACATCGTCGCGAGCTCCGACCTCGAGTCGGAGATCAACCTGAACGCGATCGCCGTCACGCTCGGCCTCGACCGGGTCGAGTACGAGCCCGAGCAGTTCCCCGGCCTCGTCTGCCGGATGGAGGAGCCCCGGGTCGTCATCCTCCTCTTCGGCTCCGGCAAGCTCGTCTGCACCGGTGCCAGAAAGCCGTCGGACATCGACCTCGCCGTGAAGAAGATCACGGCGGAGCTGCGCGGCGCGGGCCTGATGCACTAGCCCGGCCCCGGCGCCCGAAGGCGTCGGCCCGCGGCAGGTAGAGCAGACCCTCGGCCGGGTCGCCGAGCGCCTCCGCCGTCCCCTCGAGCCAGCATCGCCCCACCAGCGCCGAGGTCGCCGCGTCGAGCTCGTCGTGCGTGAGGTCCGTGCGAGAGATGTCCCCGGTGAGGCCGAGCCGAGCGAGCGCCCGTCGGAGCGGCTCGGTGCCGGCCGACTTGCGGGGGATCCCGAGAACGTCCTGGGCGCCGCCGGGGTAGCTCTCGATCGCGACGAGGCCGAGGGCCTCGAGCGCGGCGGCGAGACGGAGGCCGCGCGCGGTGAGGACCCGCATCGGCCCGAGCGTCACGGGGAGGAACCGGATCCGCCGCTCGAGGAGCTCGCGGTCGCACCCGCGGAGGTGCGGACCCGAGCGGTCCTCGAGGGTGCGACGCCCCCGGGGCAGGGAGAGCGGAGCGTCGACGCTGACGATCGCCGGCGCGGCCTCGAGCGTCGCGGCGAGGACCTCCTCGTCCCCGTAGAGCGCCCGGAGCTGCACGCGACCGTCCGCCTCGAGGCGGCAGAACCCCGTCCGCCGGTGCGGGACCCCCGCGAGGTCGAGGCCGACGGCGACGCCGCCCGGGCGCTTGCGCACGGCCGCACCGAACCCCGCGGGCTCAAATCGGGAGCGGCCGCGCGTGCGGGCGCTCGGGAAGGCCCCCCGGCACCGACTCCCACCGGCTCGGGGGACCTTCCCCCCCCCCTCGGTTCAGGTCAGCCGGACGTGAACCGCGGGAGGTCGTTCATCGGTACCGCCGTGGGGGCGCCGGCGGAGCCCCATCTCGAGGTGTCCGCGCTCCGCGCGGGCCTTCGCCGACGCGAGATGGTCCGGGCAGGCGTAGACACGGTGCCCGCTGCGGTCGAGGACGACCGCGGAGGCCGGCCGGTCGCACGAGACCTCCCTCTCGCCGTCCGGGGCGAGCCCGATCCACGAACAGGTAGGGCGCACGACCGCCTTGACCATCCTTCTCCCCGTCCAGGACCCCCGGTCCCGACGTTTCGCCCGCCGGTCCCGAGGGTCCGATTCCCCTAGAGGAGGACGAACCGATAAGCGGGGCGTGAAGTCGGTTTCACGCGCCCGCGGGCGCTCTCGAGGACGGGCGGCTCAGGAGGGCGGGACGTTCCGCTCGAGCGCGAAGCCCAGGACCGTCGCGGCGAACTGCGCGGGCTGGGTCGCGTGCGCGAGGTGCCCGGCGCCGGGAAGGTCCCGCCGTCGGACGTTGGGCAGGTCCTTGGCGAGGTCGTCGGCGATCCGATGGTAGGCCGGGCGCGAGAGCGCGCCGACGGTGAGCAGCACCGGGGGGTCGAACGCACGCAGCCGCTCTCGATCGAGGTCGAAGACCCCGGGCGAGGCGTACTCCGCCGCCCAGCGCCCGGCGTGCCGGACGAGCAGCGATCGCAGCGACGGGGACAACCGGTCCCACTCCGACGGGACGAGCGCGACGCGCTCGACGAACGTGCGCGCCGCGCCCGCCTCGTCGCCGCGAGCGATCTGCGCGGCGACCTCCTCGGCCGCCGCCCGGATCCCGAGCGCCTCGGGGTCGTCCTCTCGAAGCCGGTCGAGGAGCGGCGGCTCGTGCAGGACGAGGCTGCGCACCAGCTCGGGCCGGCTCAGCCCGAGCTCGAGCGCGACCGTCGCGCCGAGGGAGTGGCCCACGACATGCACCGGGAAGAGGTCGGTCGCCTCGAGGAGCGCCGCGAGGTCGGCGGCGTCGCGCGCGAGCGAGTAGTCGGCTCCGTCGGCCCCGCTCCGTCCGTGCCCGCGTCGGTCGTACCGAAGGACCGTGAGGGACGGCTCGAGGAGCGGGGTGAGCCGGTCGAACGTCGTGTGGTCGACCCAGGAGCCGTGGACGAGGACCGCCGGGTCCGCCCCGACGCCCGAGCGCTCGGCCCAGAGCGTCGTGCCGTTCACGCGGACCCGGGACCCCTCCAACGCTCGTCGCCTCTCTCGTCGTGACAGGCGTTGTGGGACCAAAACCCCGTCGGGAGCGGCGCCGCCCGGCGGCGCTACGCCTCGTCGGGATAGGCGGGGATCGACGCGACGGCGTCGGGGTCGAGCCAGATGCCGCCGACGGCGGAGAGGTCGTCGACGAACCCGACCGAACGGTAGAGCCGTTCGGCCCCGTCGTTCCCCTCGGTGACGACGAGCCGCGGCCTCGCGGCGCCCGCGCGCCGAAGCGCGGCGAGGCTCTCGAGGAGGACCCGCCGGGCCAGGCCCTGGCGGCGGTGCTTCGGGTCGGTCACGACCTCGGCGATGAGCGGCCCATGGAACTCGTTGACGAGCGTCGCCGCGGCGAGCCGCCCGGCCTCGACCTCGACCCCGAACGACGCGGAGGGACGCCACGTGCCGACGCCGCCGTAGAGCAGGTGGTCGACACTGCGACGCGCCTCCGCAACGGGGTCGATGTCGACGACGAACAGCGCCCGGTCGACCGCGTTGGTCCGGTACGCTCGCCCGAGAAGCCGCACGAGGGCCGGCGCATCGGCGGGCCCGAGAGGCCGCAGCGATCCCGGCGCGGCGGCCGGGTCGGTCCCGGGAAGCGGGACGTCGAGAGGGTAGACCAGGTCCTTTCGGAGCGTCCGTTCGAGGCCCCGCGACGCGAGCGCCTCCCGGACCCCGTCGGGGTAGGCGCGTTCGGCGGGGTCCCACACGCCGAGGATCGGTGCCTCCCTCGAGAGCGCCTCGAGGAACGTCCTCGCGACGGCGCGCGTCGCAAAGCCCTCGCCGAAGCACCAGCCGAGGCGCCGGGGGAGGGCGGGCCTCGTGTCCCACCAGGCGAGCGCCACGCCCTCGTCCTTCGGCCCGATCAGGAGCGCGCCCTCGAGCTCGCCGGTGCGCAGGAGCGCGGCCCGACCGGCGTAGCTCTCCTCGAGCCAGACCCGCTCGGGCTCCGGCGCGGACCCGGCCGCCCGCGCGGCCTCCTCGAGGAGGCGGAGGCCCTCCGAGGGCGCGGAGGCCACGGCCACGAGCGAGGGCGCGGGCATCAGGGCGCGGTCCCGCGCGCGCGCGAGCGCTGCCAGGACGGGACGACCCAGCCCCTGTGGACCTGGGAGGTCCCGTCCGGGCCGAAGTCGACCCGCGTGCCGGCGGCGCGGCCGAAGGCGGTGAACTCGAGCGAGTACCACACGACGGACCAGCCCCCCGAGGCCTTCGGCGTGGCCTCGCCGAAGTGGTAGGTCTCGTCGAGGACCGACGTGGCCCGGCGCGCGAGCGGATAGGACCGCTCGAGGGCGTCGTTCGCGTCCTTGACCGGGCCCACGCGCGACGGGTCGGCGTCGACGGGGCCACCGGCCGACAGCGGACCGATCGTGACGCCGCGGCCGAGGACGAACCTGGCGAACGTCGTCGTCACGCGGCCCGCGGCGCGGACCTCCCGGAGCAGGAGCCAGGCGAACGGGTTCGAGGTCGGCACCGGCACCGTCCCCGGTCCCATCTCGCCGACGACGCGGTGGATGAGGAAGCGGCCCGCGAGCCGGATCGCGAAGTAGGCGGCGAAGAACGCCATGAGCGCGTAGACCGTGTCGAGGTAGACCCAGAACGCGACGTGGTTCCGCTCGACGCCGAGCAGGAGGTAGAACGAGGCGACGCTGACCGCGAGCGTGAGGAAGTTCACGGCCCGGTCAGCATCGACCTCGAGCCGACGGTCGGAGAACGGCAGCAGCGGCGGGACGGAGAAGTGCGTGAACCCGTCCATCAGGATGTGGGCGATCCCGCCGGCCTCCATCACGGCGAAGTAGACGAGCGGCGACCCGGGGGCCAGCCTCGGCCCGACGAACGCGCCCGCCGTCGCGACGATCGTGACGCCGAGGAGCGAGTGGGTGATCCCGTGGTGCCGCAGGATCGGGAACCGCTTGGCGATCGGGAAGAAGAAGACATCGCCGTCGGGGAGGCCCCCCGCGATCGCGCCGGCGGCGAGGTACGACGGCTGGAACCCGACGAGACCGAACGAGACGAGGTAGGCGACGAGGACGTGCGTGAAGAGGTCCACGGCCGTGGCGGGGCCTAGAGGAGACCCTCCTCCATCACTTCGACCGACTCGACCTGCGGCACGCGCGCGAGCGCCGCCTCGGTCGCGTCGAGGATCCCGCCCTGGTCGTTCATCACGACGGAGAGCAGGAGCGCCTTGAGCCCGTAGGCGATGTCCTTGGTCTGCATCCCCCGCACGGTGACCCCGTCGGGGAGCGCCGCCCGGACCCCCTCGGCGACGCGCTTGAGGTCCGTCTCGACGCCCTTCGGCATCAGGCGGAACAGAACGGCGACCTGGCCCATGTGCGCCCCCTCAGGGCCCCGCGAAGCCGCACTTGGGGCAGACGAAGGCGACGCTCTGGTCGCGGCAGCGGGCGCACCGGCCGAGCGTCGTGTCGCCGCAGTCGGGACAGGCGAACGCTGTCGCGCCGCGGCCCGAGAGCGCCAGCCCGCAGCTCGTGCAACGACGATCCGAAACCGCTACCGCCATCGATCCCCGGCGCGCGCTACTTGCTCGGGCGGCCGCGCCGGCGCGCGCCCACTCGAGTGCTCCATATAAAGATGACCCCGACAAGAGCCGCCCCGCCGGTGACGTACCAGAGCGTGTTGCTCGCCGGCGGCCCGGCGACGTAGAAGCTCGCGCTGTAGACCTCGCTGCCGCCCGAGAAGGTGACGAGGCCGTGCTCGAGCGCGAGCGACACCGAGAAGGTGTGCCAGCCCGGCGCGAGGTTCGAGGGGACGTAGGAGAAGGAGACCGGATAGGAGCTCGCGGCCGAGAGCCCGGGGACCTTGACGGCGCCGACGGGGTTCCCGTCGAGCAGGACCGTGAGGTAGAACGGCGCGACGGCGGCCGTCGGGCCGACCACGAGGTTCGCGCTCAGGACGTAGGGCTGGACGATGTTCACCGAGTAGGAGAAGTTCTGCGAGACGTTCGTCGTTCCCAAAGAAGACGTGACGAGGACGTAGATCGTCACGAGCTGCGCCACGCGCGGTGCCTTGAGCGTGAGGTTCATCTCGCCGCCCGTGAGGACCCCCGTCGACGGGAGGATCGCCCCCTGGGCGAGCGTGATGTTGGGGCCGCTGAGCGACGCCTTGTACGAATAGATCCCGATCTGGGTCCCGTTCGCGGCCAGGGCCGGTCCGCCCGTCGCGGTCACCCGGTAGGTCGAGTTGAGCCCCGTGCCGACCGAGGCGGCGCCCGTCACGGACCCGGTGAGCGGCGCCGAGGTCGGGGCCGCGACGACGTTCGGGGCCTGGAGGCACGCCGCGAGGAACACGAGCGCGAGCGCCGTGGCGGCGACGAGCGCGGTCGTCGCCGCGCGGGCGCGAAGGCGGCGCGGGGTCCGGACGGGGGGACGCATCCTCTACCTCCGGCTCCAGCGCCGGGTCTTGAGGAGCCGGCGCGACACCAGGAACACGGCGACGCCGATCGCCGGCACGAAGGAGAGGAACGGAACGAGCCAGTCGGGGTAGGCCGGCGGCGAGGAGACCGACGGACCCGTGACGACGATCGCGGTCGCGTTGAGGGAGAGCGAGACGGACGGGACCGGCAGCGTCGCCGAAGCGGTCGGCTGGGTGCCGTTCTCGACCGAGGCGAGGACGTTCGCGGTCCCGGGCGGGATCGCGTGGCCGGTCGGCGCGGAGAGCTCGAGGACGTAGGACTGGTTGCTGTCGGGCTGGAGCGTCACCGCGCCCGAGACGGCGCTGCGACCGGAGAGGATCGAGGTGCTCCAGCCGAGGCTCGAGAGCCGCGCGAGGTCGGAGACCGAGAGGCGCACCGCCTCGGGGACCGTGCCGGTGTTCCGGACGTAGAAGTCGACGTCCGCCGTGTAGGGAGAGACCGTGCCGGTGAGGGTCGAGGGGCTTCCGATGGCGACCGCATACACGGGGGCGAGCGTGACGACCGGCTGCGGCGAGGCGAAGCCGGCGGGCTGGCCGTTCGACAGCGCGGCCTCGATCTGCACCGAGGGATGGGCGACGGTCGTCCCGGCGGGGACCGTGATCGTGACCTCGACGCTCGCCGAGCGGTTCGAGTACGCGGTGCCGAGCGAGACGTTCGCGGGCGCAAAGACGAACGACCAGGTCGACGGGGTCCCGATGAAGTGGAGCTGCTCGGGGGCGTTGCCCGTGTCGGCGACGGCGAGCGCGAAGGTGGCGACGCCGCCGTTGCCGAGCGAGAACGTCGTCGGGGACTGGACGGTCACCGAGGCGGTCTGGATGACCTTGTAGGCGAGCGTGAGCGCCGTCGCCGCGTTCCCCGCGACGAGGGCCACGGTCGTCGTGGCGGTCGCGTTCGTCGCGATCCCGTACGGCGACGCCGGGGCCGAGGCGGAGACCTTGTACTCGCCGTAGGGAAGGGCGACCGCGAACGGCGAGAGGAACGGCACATCCGGGAACGTCAGCGTGAGGCCGTTCGAGGCGGTCGCCGTGAGCGTCACGCTCCCCGTGACACCGCCGGCGGGCGGGGCGACGGTGACGAGGTCCGTCCACGCCGGCGCCAGGAGGATCGCGACGGGCGCGCCGGGGGAGGCCGGGACCGAGACCTGGGTCAGGTTCGCGACGACGGGGCCCGCGGGACCGCCCTGGGCGTAGAGGTCGTAGGTCCCCGGGCTCAGCGTCACGTTGAACGTTCCGTTCGCGACGGCCACGATCGTCACGTTCTCCGACGGGAGCGGGCCGACGATCCGGAGCGTTCCCGGCACCGGGGTCGGATAGCCGGCGTAGACGAGGGAGCCGTGGAGCGCCGAGCGCACGGGCGTCGAGACGAGGGGCACCGAGCAGTAGGTCGTCGTGCCCGACGCGGCGCAGGTGTAGCCCGGCTCGACCTCGAACGTCTCGTAGGCCGGTCCCGTGACGGTCGAGACGAGCTGCGTCGTCAGCGTCGCGAACCCGTAGGAGGCGTTACCGGGGAGGAGCGTCGACGCCTGGCCGGAGCGAACGCCGAGCGACAGCGAGAGCCCACCGGGCCCCGTGAGCGTCGCGGTGAAGTTCGCCGCGAGATAGCCGCCGGTCGGCCGCGTGAAGTTCGCGACGAGGCGGGTCGCCGCCGTCGTGAGGTCGACCGAGGGGGAGACGGCCCCGCTCGTCGACAGCGTCACCGAGGCGATCGCGGCGTAGGAGCCGGTGGCTCCCGTCGCGGAGGCGTAGGCGAGGTAGGTCCCCGGCGCCGCGAGGAACCGGCCCGTGTACGAGCTGCCCGAGAGCGAGAGGTTCTGGCCCGGCGAGCGGAGCTCGAGCGACACCGAGCTCGCGGTGAGCCCCGACGGCAGCCCGAGCGTCCCGGTCGCGCCGATCTGCCGGATCACCGAGATCGCGAGGCTCGTCGTCACGGCGCCGAGCGGGATCGTCGTGTTGAACGGGGCCGGGGGCAGCAGGAGACCCGAGCTCGGCGCCGGGCCCCAGCCGGTGATCCGGTAGTCCCCCGGCACGAGGGAGAGCGAGAACGTCGGGCCCCCGACGACGGTCGTCGACGAGGCGGTCGGGCTCTCGGCCGTGAAGTTGAGCGTGAGCGAGGTCCCCGAGGGGAGCCCCGAGACCGTGACGTTCACGCCGACGTGGCGCAGCGACAGCGGGAGGTCGAGGAGGCTCTGGAGCGTCGTCGGCGAGAGGCCACAGCTCGAGTAGGGCAGGTAGCCGATCGACGAGACGGAGACGCAGTAGGAGCTCCCGGAGGGGAGCGAGCTCGGGACGACGAAGTCGACCGTTCCGTTCGCGTCGCTGAGGGTCGCCTCAAAGGCCCCCAACGGGGCGAGAGAGAGCCTCACGGCGGCGGCCTCGGCGGGGACGATCCCGCCGACGGCCAACGGAGAGGCGAGCCCCACGCGGCTCTGGACGCGGAGGGCGGGACCGAGGGCCAGGTTGAGGGTCGTGTCGGAGCTCAGGGTGACGTTCGCCATCGCCGCGACGAGCGGTGTCGCCACCGTGGTGAGCCCCTGGACGGCGACGACGCTGTAGGTCCCGTGGGGCAGCTCGAGAAGGTAGCCCGAGGTCGCGTTCGCCGAGCTCACGACGAGGTCGCCGCGCGGGTCGTAGACGAACAGGTGCGTGGGCGCGTTGAGCGAGCCGGCCGTGCCGCCCGTGATCGCGCCCGAGAGCCGGGCCGCGGGCGAGACGAAGAGCGGCGGGAGCGTCACCGAGCGGGTCGGGGACGGCAGGTAGGCGGTCGAGAAGCCCGCCTCGAGCGTCGTGCCGACGAGGCCGAGGCCGTAGACGCTGTAGTTCGCGACCGGCAGCGTGGCGGTGACGAACCCGTTCGCGTCGGTGAAGAAGACCGAGCTGTTCGACGGCTGCGACGTCCCGGACGTCGGAGGGCCTCCGCCTCCTCCGCCGGGGGCCGTCCCGTTCCGTAGAGGCGCCATCGACTCGATCTGGGAGAACCGCACCGGGAAGCCGGCGACGGGGTTCCCGTTCGCGACGACCGCCATCGTCACGGTGAGGACCGGCGCGACGGTGAGATTCGCGTGCAGCTTCGAGCCCGGCGTCAGGATCGTGATCGCCGACGGCGGCGACGCCTGCGAGGCCCCCGGGACCGACGCGGCGATCGAGTAGTTGCCCGGGCCGAGGTTCGTCACCGAGTAGCCGCCCGAGAGGTTCGTCGACGACGTGCTCGCGATGCCGCCCGAGCTCGAGGAGACCGTCACGAGCGCCTGGGCGAGGCCCGTGCCGTTCTCCGTCCGGACGTAGCCGGTGACGACGGCCGCCGCGAGCCCGATGGTCCGATTCGTGAGACCGGAGCCGCCGGGGACCGCGTAGACCTGCGCCTCGGAGAAGTTGGACCCGCGATAGTTCACCGAGAGGTTGTAGAGGCCCGGCGGAAGGTTCGAGAAGACGTAGGTGCCGCTCGCGTCCGTCGTGACCGTCCGGGCCGGCCCGCCAGCCCCCCAGAGCGTGAGGGTGGCGCCCGGGAGGGTCGCGTCGACGGTCGGCAGGTAGGTCGAGTTGTTCGCCGTGTTCCAGTAGACGAAGCCCTGGACCTTCTGAGGCGAGAGGACGACGGGGCGCACGAGCGTCGGCGCGCTCCCGCTGAGGCCGACGCTGTTGGGGACCTGGACGGGGATCGAGAGGAGCGTGTTGCCGCCCTGCTGCGTCAGTCCCTGGAAGGTGCCGGTCGTGACGTTGACCGTGTCGTTCCCGGGCGGCAGGACGACGGAGTAGGCCCCGTTCGCCGCCGTGAGGGTCGTCATGTGCGGCACGCCCCAGCCGTCAAAGACGGTGACGCGCGCGTTCGCGACCGGGGTCCCGTCGGGGAGGGTCACGGTCCCCGTCATCGGTTGGCCGGGGTAGTACTCGAGCATCGCCTCCCCGCCGCTGAAGTAGGCGTTCGAGCCCGTGTTCGCGGTCCCGTTCTGGAGCTTCTGCAGCGCGAGCGCGGTCGGCGTGTTCGTGGCGTAGTAGCAGTTCGGGTGGTTCGTCGGGTCGGAGTACGGACAGTAGTAGGAGGTCCGGTAGACGACCTGGAAGTGCTGCATCATCCAGCCCGGCTCGACGGGGCTGGACTGGAGCGAGCTCGTGAGGCCGGGGATCCCCGCCGAGGAGCCGATGTCCGTACCGTTGTAGCCGATGAAGGTACGGTAGATCATCGTGTTGTAGAACGCCGAGTTGTAGTTGATGTTGTACTGGACCGCCGTGACGCCCGCCGGCAGGTTGCCGACCGGGTAGGTGTTGCCGTCGGAGCCGAGGATGCTGAGCGTGTAGTAGGCCGTCGGCGCGCCTCCTGCACCGATCACGCGGTCGGTCAGGTCCGCCGGCGCGTAGAAGATCCCGGTGTTCGACCCGGAGAACGGGAAGAGGCGGCTGTCGACCATCGCGTAGCGGATCGTCCAGCCGGTGTAGGCCTGCACGTCGTCGTAGACCTGGACGAGCCGCGACTCGCTCAACGTGGTCGCGAGGAAGTAGGAGACGACGAGGTAGAGCGCGTTCGTCGTGTCGAGGTGGCTCGTGTCGACCGGGAGGTAGCGCTCGGGGTGCGCGATCACGGTCTGGACGTCCTGCGAGCGGTTGACCAAGAGCGACTGGAGCTCCGGCACGTTGACCCCGTCCGCGGCGAGCTGGGCGACGAGGCCGTTGGGCAGCGTCGGGTCCCCCGACTCCTTCGCCTCGGCCGCGAGGAGGTCCGTCGTCAGGACCCCGATCGCGAGGGTCTCGTTCTGCGCGAGCAAAAAGTTCCCGGCGGGGTCGATCCCGTTCTGGAAGTTGTCGGCGACGGTCGGATGCAGGCCCTGCGCGACGGCCTGGAACCCGTAGTCCCACCAACTGATGAACGCCGGACGTTGCGGCGCCGGCAGATTCTGGTCCTGGCCGGCCAGCCAGTTGTAGCCGGCTTCGTCGTACTGGGTCGGCGTGTCGAGCTGGGTCCCCGCGGCGCCCAGGTAGAACGAGGCGGCGTTCTGCGGGGAGGTCCTCAGCGCGGGCGGGAGCGTGTTGAAGATCTGCTGGTTGAACTGGCCCTTCGAGTTGTACGGGATCCCCGCGTCGACGGCGTACCAGATGTTCGGGAGCACGACGATGACGACGAGGAGCATCACGAGGACGTGCCGGGCCTTGAACGCCCGTCGGAACGCCGTGAGCTTGCCGCGCCGGTCGGCGAGCTGGCCGACCGTCCGGCGGAGCTCGGGGTACGAGGCGACATCGACCAGGCGGAGCAGGGGCTCGGCGGCGAGGAGCGCGAAGCCGGCCGAGCCGATGTAGAAGAACTTCGCCGCGGAGATCGGGAGGTAGATCGACAGCACCCCGAAGACCAGGAACATCACGAGGACCCGGGGCACGCGCTGTCTCGCGATGCGGTAGATCAAGAGCGCGAGGCCGACGAACGCGAGGAAGAACGTGACGACGCCGTAGCCGAGGATCAGCGCGTCGATCGACGGCGCCTGCGCTTCGGCGACGGTCGAGTAGACGAGCGTCTTGACGAAGTAGCCCTGCCCCGTCACGATGTTGACGAAGAAGGCGTGGTTGACGACGTCCAGGACCCCGATGGCGACCCCCGAGATCACGGCGAGGATCGGGACGGAGATGACCCACGGCGTGTCGCGGAGGAAGACGAACGGGAGCAGGATGAGGAGGGCGCCGAAGAAGATCAACAGCGGGAGGTCGAACCAGCCGGTGAAGAGGCCCTGCGGCAGGTAGTAGGGGAAGGCGAGGGGGAAGCCGATGAGGCCGATGATCCAGAGGTTGACGTAGAGCCCGAACGAGTCGATGCGGCGGATCCGCTCGACGACGAGCTGGACGACCAGGAAGACGATCATCGCGGCGACGGCGAAGGTGTAGCCCTGCCAGGCCAGCGCGAGCGTGCCGAAGCTGACCCCCGTGAAGACGGCCCACTTCACCGAGGCCCGCTCGACGCTCAGGAACTGCCGCAGGGCCCCGGGCAGCTGCCGCGGGTGCCGGTAGCTCTCGACCCAGCGCCGATGTCCGGTCGCCTTGATCGTGCGGAGGAAGCCGTAGACGGTGACGAGGATGAAGAAGGTGTAGAAGCTCAGGTAGTTCGCGTAGCCGAACGTCGACGAGTCGATGTTCGCCACCATCAGCGGGTAGAGGAAGGCCGCAACGAGGCCGGCCCGCTTCGAGGTGACCTCGCGCCCGATCAGGTAGACCGGGAAGACGCCGAGCGCGGCCCACAATGGGCCGTCGGCGTCGAGGAACCAGGCGCCCGCCTGGACGGCGTTGTTCCCGAAGAACGGCGCGAAGATCATCCCGAGGAGCGCGTTCATCCAGTCGAACAGCGGCTCACGCGGGTTCACGGCCCCGTACGGGTAGTTGAGGAGCGGGTCCCGTACGAGGTTGGCGTGGTTCTCGATGATGTAGGTCATCACCCGCGAGTGGTAGAACGAGTCCGAGCCGCCCCCGTAGAGGTTCAGCGGCCCGAACTGCTGGATGAGCGGGGCCATCCAGAGCGACCGGATGAGGAGGGCGATGCCGAAGGCGGAGAGGAGGAGGGCGACGGTGACGCCGTGCTCCCGCCACCAGCTCCGGTACCCGGGGTCCATCTCTCGCCGACTCCTCTGTGACGCGGCGCGCGAGACCGAGGGGGTGTATAAATAGGCTTCCCGCGCGACCGGCGAAGAGGGCCCGCGCGGGGCCGATCGCGTCGTTCGCGGAGCCGGCGCCGGCCCCTACGGACCGTCGACGCGGAAGCGGAAGAAGACGCGGCCGTCGTCGATCGTGTACGGCTCGACGCGCACCGGCGCGCCGATGCGACACTCGTTCCAGGGCCGACCCACGATCCGGCCGAACAGCCGGAGCGTCGTTCCCTCGAGGTCGACGAGCCCGACGACGAACGGGAGATCCGCCTCCATGCCGAGCGGCGCTCCGGCGAGCACCGCGCTGAACGCATAGAGATGGCCGCGTCCGGGGAGCTCGGTCCACTCGAGCGCCTCGGTGTGGCACTCGGGGCAGACCGCCCGCGGCGGCCACAAGAGGCCGTCCTTCGGGCAGCGGGTGGTCGTGAACCGGCCCTCGCGCAGGCTGTCGAAGAACCGGGAGACCCGCGTCGACCGCTCGTCCTCGAGCGGGTAGAAGTCCAGGAGGAACGGCGTCGCGCCGGGCTTGCGCTTCGGCTCCTCGGGCTTGGGCGGCCTCGCCACCTCGACCGAGGCGGCCGGGCGGCGCGTTGGCGGCGACGCGTCGTCGGCCATCTACGCCGCCCCCCCGTAGAGCATCACCGAGTGGACGTTCGCGCTCCCGCTCAGGTTGTGCACGAGGGCCCACGTGGGAGAGGGTACCTGCCGCGCCGAGGGGACGAGCCCCGCGAACTGCTGGTAGACCTCGAGCGCCTGCGCGATCCCCGTCGCGCCCAGCGGGTGGCCGCAGCCGAGCAGCCCTCCGCGCGGGTTGACGACGACCTCGCCGCCGAGGTCCGAGCGGCCCTCCGCGGCGTAGCGGCCGCCCTCCCCGGGGGCGCAGAGGCCGAGGGCCTCGTACTCGACGATCTCGGAGATCGTGAAGCAGTCGTGCAGCTCCGCCAGGTCGAGGTCCTTCGGGCCGATGTGGGCGCCCCGGAACGCCTCCTGCGCGGCGATCGTGAGGCCGCGCCACTCGGTGAGCGAGCCGGCGTGGGCGAGGTTGTGGAAGTCGGAGTACTGGCCGGTGCCGCGCACCCAGACGGGGGTGCGGGTGAAGCGCCGGGCGTGCTCCTCGGCAACGAGGACGACGGCGGCCGCGCCGTCGGTCATCGACGAGCAGTCGCCGAGGCGGAGCGGTGGAGCGACGAGCGGGAGGCGGAGCAGCTTCTCGCGGTCGAACCGCTTCTCGTAGAACTGCGCCGTCGGGTTCGTATTGGCGAACCGGTGGTTCTTCTCGGAGACCGCGGCGAGCTGCTCCTCCGTCGTCCCGTGCTCGAGCATGTGCCGCTGCGCGACCATCGCGAAGAACGGGGGCGCGGTGGCGCCGTGGACGCCGTCCCAGGCGCGGTCCATGACGCACGCCATCGCGGTGTTCGCCTCGGCCATCGACGGGAGATTCATCTTCTCGACGCCGACGGCGACGGCGATGTCGGAGAGGCCGGAGGCGATCGCGGCGTACGCCGAGCGGATCGCCGACTGGCCCGACGCGCAGGCGAGCTCGGTGCGCTGCAGGATCCGCCGCGGCCGGATCCCGAGCTGCTCGGCGGCGAGCGGGGCGACGTGCGACTGGAAGGCGAACCGCTCCGGCTCGGCGGCGCCGACGAACAGCGAATCGACCTCGACCTCGGCGAGCTCGGGGAGGGCCCGGTAGAGCGCGGCGCCGGCCTCCTGCACGAGCTCGGCCCAGGTCGCCGCCCGGACGCCGAAGCGCGTCGCGCCTCCCCCGACGAGCGCCACGCGCCGCAGGCTCGTCATGCCGGCGCCCCGCGGATCGCCTCGGCGACGCGGTCGCCCGCGTCCGTCGTCGTCGCGGTCCCGCCCTGGTCGTAGGTCCGGGCCGTGCCGGCCGCGAGGACGCGCGCGACGGCGCTCTCGAGACGGTCGGCCTGTCGCGCGAGCCCGCGGTCGCCGTGGCGGTCGCTCAGCCAGCGGAGGAGCATCTCGAGGGCGAAGAACGTCGCGAACGGGTTCACACGGTTCTGGCCCGCGTACTTCGGCGCGCTCCCGTGGACGGGCTCGAACATCGCGTGCTCGTCCCCGATGTTCCCGCCGGCCGCGAAGCCCATCCCGCCCTGGAGGACGCTCGCGAGGTCGGTGATGATGTCGCCCATCATGTTCGTCGAGACGACGACATCGTAGTGCTCGGGCTGTCGCACGAGCCACTGCGTGAACGCATCGACGTAGGCGTAGTCGCGGTCGATGGCCTTGTACTCCGAGGCGACCCGGTCGTACGTCTCCCGGAAGAAGCGGCACCCCTCGAGGACGTTCGACTTGTCGACGCAGGTCACCCGAGAGCGGTGGTCCTCGGGCGCGCCGCGCCCCCGGCGCTGGGAGAGCTCGAAGGCGTATCGAACGACGCGCTCGGCGCCCTTGCGCGTGATGACGCGGGTGTCGATCGCGACCTCGGTCTCGTCGGCCCGCCGAAGGCGCCCCCGCGTCGGTGTGTAGAGCCCCTCCGTGTTCTCGCGGATGATGACGAGGTCGACGTTCTTCGGCTGCCAGACGCTCTGGTAGCCGTCGCTGATGCGGTGCCGGACCCCGGGGTACAGTCGGCAGGGCCGGACGTTCGCGTAGAGGTCGAGGGCCTGCCGAAGGCCGAGGACGAGGGCGCCGCCCGCGTTGTCGCCGTTCGGGAGCGTCGCGCCGGGCCATCCGATGGCGCCGAGCAGGATCGCGTCGGCGCGGCGCGCCGCCGCCTCGCCCTCCGGTTCCCACTCCTTGCCGTGCTTGAGATAGTACTGGCCCCCCCCGGGGTGCTCCTCGAGGCGCCACGGCGCCGGCCCGCCCTCGGCGAGCGCGGCGAGGACCTTGCGGCCTTCCCCGACGACCTCGGGACCGATCCCGTCGCCCGGCAGGAGGACGACGTTGTAGCCGGCCTCCCTCATCCGCTCGCGGCTCCCTTCGCGGCGAGGAGCTCGCGTCGGACCTTCTCGACGAGACCGCCGACCTCGAGCAGGTCCAGGAGGTGCGCGGGGAGGGGCGGGAACCGCACCTCGGCCTGCGTCCGCTCGTTGACGACGCGGCCCCCCGTCATCTCGATGCGGGCCGTGTCGCCCTTCTCGAACAGGGCCCGGACGCCCGCGGCCTCGATGGCGGGAACGCCGAGGTTGATGCAGTTGCGGAAGAAGATGCGGGCGAACGAGTCGGCGACGACCGCCCCGACCCCGGCCGCCTTCAGCGCCGCCGGCGCGGCCTCGCGGCTCGAGCCGGAGCCGAGGTTGCGGCCCGCGATCACGATGTCGCCGGGCTGGGCGTTCGGGGCGAACTCGGGGAGAGCGATCTCGAAGACGTGCTTGCGCAGCTCGGCGGGGTCCAGGATCGTGAGGTACTTCCCCGAGATGATCCCGTCGGTGTCGACGTTCTCGCCGAGGACCCAGACCCGGCCGCGGATGACATCCTGCATCGTCCCACCCTCCCTAGAGGAGCTCGCGGGGATCGGCGATCTCGCCCTTCACGGCCGTCGCGACCGTCGCCGTCGGCGACATGAGGTAGATCCGCGCCTCCTTCGGGCCCATCCGGCCCGGGAAGTTGCGGTTCGAGGAGGAGGCGCAGACCTCGTCCGGCGCCAAGATCCCCATGTTCCCCCCGAAGCAGGCCGAGCAGCTCGAGTTCGTGAAGACCGCCCCGGCCTCCGTGAAGATGTCGATGATCCCCTCGTGAAGGCACTGCTGGTAGATCGCCGAGGAGGCCGGCGAGACGATGTAGCGGACGCCCTTGTGGACCTTGAGCCCCTTCATCATCTTCGCGGCTTGCCGCAGGTCCTCGATCCGCGCGTTCGTGCAGGAGCCCAGGAAGACCTGGTCGACCTTCACGTGCTCCTTCGCGACGTCCGGGAGCGGGCGCACGTTGTCGGGGGAGTAGGGGCACGCGACCATCGGCGGCATCCCGTCGACGTCGATGTCGATCACCCGCTCGTAGGTCGCACCGGGATCCGGGGCCACGGGATGCATCGCGTGCTTGGCCGTCGCGCGCAGGTAGTCGAACGTCTTCTCGTCCGGCGCGATCATGCCGCACTTCGCTCCCATCTCGGTCGTCATGTTGCAGACGGTGAACCGGTCCGACATCGACAGCGCGCGGATCGTGGGCCCGGAGAACTCGACGGCCTTGTAGGCGGCCCCGCTCGTCGTCACCTCGCCGACGGCGCGGAGGATCAGGTCCTTCCCGACGACGCCCTCGCCGAGCTCGCCAGAGACCCGTACGTGGATCGACGGCGGGACCTTGAGCCAGAGCCGGCCGAGCGCGAGGACCGCCGCCATCTCGGTGGGTCCGACGCCCGAGGCGACCGCGCCGACGGCACCGAGCATGTTCGTGTGCGAATCGGTCCCGACGGCGAGATCCCCCGGGACGACCCAGCCGTCCTCGGCGAGGACCTGGTGGCAGATCCCGTGGTGGCCGACGTCGTACAGGTGGGGCAGATCGTACTGCGCGGCGAACTTGCGGAGGATGCGGTGCATCACGGCCGCCCCCTCCGTCGACGCCGGCACCCAGTGGTCGATCGCGATGACGACCCGGCTCGGGTCCCAGACCCGGTCGGCCCCCATCTGCTGGAACGGGCCCACCGTCTGGGCCCCCTGCTCGTGCATCATCGCGAGGTCGACCCGACCCTCGACGATCTCGCCGGGGACGACGTGCTCGACGCCCGAGGCCCGGCCGAGGATCTTCTCGGCGAGCGTCTGGGCTCCGGCGGACGCGCTCATGACGACTCCGTGGCGATCCCGAGCTTCGCGACCATCTTCCAGAACTCCTCGTCGGACAGGCCGGGACGCTCGAAAAGCGCCCGGTACTCTTGGAGGAGCTTGACGAGGCGGTCCTTGCCCCCGGCCTCGGTGCGGGACTTGATCTCGTGGAGCAGCGCCTGGAGGAGCGGGTCGTCGGCGACGGCCCGGCGCTCCTTCAGCTTCTCGACGACCGCCGCCCGGCCCGTGTGCTTGCCGAGGATCATCTGCCGGCGTCGGCCGACCTTCTCCGGCTGGATCGGCTCGTAGGTGAGGGTGTGCTTGAGGATCCCGTGCGTGTGGATCCCCGCCTCGTGGGAGAACGAGTTGTAGCCGACGAGCGCCTTGTTCGGGGCGATGGGCACGCCCGCCAGGTCCTCGACGAGCCTCGAGACCTCGTAGAGCCGCGAGGTGTCGAGCCCGGTCTTGAGGCCGTAGAGGGACTCGAGGGCCATCGCGACCTCCTCGAACGCCGCGTTGCCGGCGCGCTCGCCGAGGCCGTTGACGCACGTGTGCGGGCTCGTCACGCCGACCTCGAGGGCCGCGAGCGTATTCGCGACGGCGAGGCCGAAGTCGTTGTGGCAGTGGACCGACCAGTCCTTCGGCTGCACCCGGCGCTGGAACTCCTTGAGGAACCAGCGGAACGTGAGGGGGGTCATGATGCCGACGGTGTCCGAGACGACGACGCGGTCCGCGCCGGCGTCGAGGACGGCCCGGTACAACCGCTCGACGAAGTCGAGCGGGGCGCGAACGGTGTCCTCCGTGACGAAGGCGACGTGGAGCCCCGCCTCCTTGCCGCGGGTCACCGCGGCGACGGCGGCCGCGAGGACCTGTTCCTGGCTCATCGCGAGCTTGTAGCGGAGGTGGACCTCGCTCGCCGCGATGAACACCGCGAGGTGCGTCGCGCCCGAGCGGATGACGGCGTCGACGTCCGCGGGGACGGTGCGAGCCGCCGCGAGGACCTTCGCCTTGAGACCGGCCTCGACGAGCCGCCGGACGGCCCGCGCCTCCTCCTCGGAGACGACCGGAATGCCCGCGTTGATCACCGAGACGCCGATCTCCGAGAGCAGCTCGGCGATGCGGAGCTTCTCCTCCGGGGAGAAGTGCACGCCGGGCATCTGCTCTCCGTCGCGGAGCGTCTCGTCCCAGAAGACGATCGGCTCGGCGAAGTGCCGCTCGCTCGAGGTGTGCTCGTGGTAGTCCTCGACGAGCGGGCGCTCCGTCATCAACGCTCCGATTTGGGCATGTGACATAACCTTTGTCGAAGTTGTCTCAGGCGGTACGTTAGCGTACCTCCCCGAGCGCGGCCGAGGTGCGCGCGAGTCGCCTAGGCCCCCGGTCCGGCGGTCGAACGCGCTCGCCACGCCTCCTCGCCCCCACCGTTAAATACGCACAGAGAATCAAACGAGGTAGCGCGGCCCTCGAGGGCCGGCGCGCGACGGAACCGATGACAACTCCCGCGTCTCGAACGATTCCGATTCCTGTAGAAACCGGCCCGGGAGAACCTCGGGCGCCCCGTGAGCTCGCCGACCTGGCCGTCACGATCGGAGGGCAGGGAGGGGACGGGACCCTCACCGTCTCCGACCTCCTCGGCCGGTACTTCCGACTTCGCCACCTCTATGTCTACATGTCGCGGAACGTCCTCTCGAGGATCCGCGGCGGACACGCGGACGCGTGCGTCCGGGCCTCGCGGGAACCGACGGCCGCCATCAAGCCCCAGGTCGACGTGCTCGTCGCCTTCGACCCCGAGGCGGTCGAGGCCGGCCGCGGCGACCTCGGGCCGGACGGGACCATCATCTACGACTCCTCCGTCTTCCACTCCGACCTGCCCAACGCGATCGGCTTCCCGTTCGCGACGCTCGTCGGGGGCCAGGTCGGCCAACCGATCTACAAGAACACCGCCGCCTATGGCGCCCTCTCGGTCCTGATGGGGTTCGACGCGGCGCTGACGCGGACCGTCATCGAGAGCCGGTTCCAGCGTCGCAGCCCCGAGGCGCTCGAGAAGAACCTCAAAGCGCTCGAGATCGGCCGGAAGGCCGCGCTCGACGCCGGCATCGCCGACCGCTACCGCGTCGTCGAGGGGGAGGCGAAGGGTCAGGTCCTCACGATCGGCAATCAGGCCGTCGCGATGGGGTTCGTCGTCGGCGGGGGTCGGTTCTTCGCCGGCTACCCGATCACGCCCGCGACGGAGATCATGGAGTACCTGATGCGCTACCTGCCGCCGTTCCACGGCGTGGTGCGCCAGGCGGAGGACGAGCTCGCCGCCATCAACATGGTCATCGGCGCCTCCTACGCGGGAGCCCGTGTGATGACGAGCACGAGCGGTCCCGGCCTCTCCCTCATGACGGAGGGGATCGGCCATGCGGGCACGGCCGAGGTTCCCATCGTCGTCGTCGACTGCCAGCGGGTCGGACCCTCCACCGGCGAGCCCACGCGGCACGAGCAGTCGGACCTCACGCACCTGGCCCACCTGGGCCACGGCGAGTACCCGAGGTTCATCCTCGCGCCCGGGACGATCGAGGACTGCTTCCGGCTCACGATCGACGCCCTCAACCTCGCGGAGAAGTGGCGGCTTCCCGTGATCCTCCTCCTCGACCAGGCCCTCTCCCAGAACACCGTCACCTCGCCGCCGCTCGAGCTCGAGGGCGTCCGTGTCGACCGCGGCCGACGGCTCTCGCCCGAGGCGCTCGCGCAGCTCTCCGCCTACAAGTACTACCAGTTCACCGAGGACGGGATCTCCCCGAACGTCCCACCGGGGACCCCGGGGGCCCTCGCGCAGGTCACCGGCAACGAGCATGACGAGTTCGGCCACGTCTCCGTCAACCCGGTGAACCGCGTCAAGATGATGCACAAGCGGATGGGGAAGATGGAGCTCGCGGGGCCCGAGCTGCCGCCGCCCCGCCTCTTCGGCCGGCCGGAGGCCCGCCTCGGGCTCGTCGGCTTCGGCAGCACGATCGGCCCGATCCGCGAGGCCCAGCAGCTCCTCGAGGCCCGCGGCGTGGCGACGCGCTTCTACCAGGCGCGCACGCTCTGGCCCGTTCCGAAGGAGAGCCTCGGCCCGTTCCTCGACAGCGTCGACGTCGCCTACGTCGTCGAGCACAACTATACGGGGCAGTTCGCGGGGCTCATCCGCGAGACGATGCCCGCCTACCACGCGAAGCTTCGCTCCATCCTCAAGTACGACGGCCTCTCCTTCCGGTCGCCCGAGATCGTCCGCCACATCACGGAGGGCTGACGATGGTCCAGTCGGTCAAGCCGATCCCCTCGACCTGGTGCCCGGGCTGCGGCGATTTCGGCGTGCTCGCGGCCGTGAAGAAGGCGGCGGCCGAGGTCGGCGTTCCGGCGCACGAGCAGGTCCTCGTCGGCGGGATCGGTTGCTCGGGCGGGATCCACAACTTCCTCGAGACGAACGGGATCCACGCGCTCCACGGACGCCTCTTGGCCCAGGCCGTCGGGGTGAAGCTCGCCAACCCCAAGCTCACCGTCATCGCGGCGGGCGGCGACGGGGACGGCTACGCGATCGGGATGGGGCACTTCATCCACGCGTTCAAGAAGAACGTCTCGCTCGTCTACATCGTGATGAACAACGAGACCTACGGGCTCACGAAGGGGCAGGCCTCCCCGACGAGCCGCATCGGGTTCGAGGGGAACGTCGAGCAGCCGTTCGACGCGATCCTCACCGCCCTGTCGATCCCGGCGCCGAACTTCCTCGCGCGGACGTTCTCCGGGGACCCGAGGACGATGACGCAGGTCCTGGTCGAGGCGCTCAAGTTCACGCGAGCGAACCGCGGCTTCGCCTTCGTCGAGGACCTCTCGCCGTGCGTCACCTACAACGACACGTTCAAGCTCTGGCGGGAGAAGATCGTCGACGTCTCGAAGCTGCCGGGGTACGACGCGTCGGACCGGAAGGCCGTCTTCCGCCTCTGCCTCGAGACGATGGACGCGGGGAAGATCCCGGTCGGCGTCATGCACCGCACGGCGGAGGCGGACCCGAGCAGCGGCTCGCTCGAGCTCAAGCTGCTCCCCGACCTCGTCGGCCCCTCGCTGGCGGACCTCTCCCTCGAGACGAACCGCGCGGCCTACGCGAAGCTTCTGCAGAGCCTGGCCTAGGGGTGCGGCCCCGACCGTGGTCGTTTCCTCAACGCCGGTCGGGCTCCTCCTCGTCCTCGCGGTCGCCGCGGTCCTCTTGCTCCCGGCCCCCGCGGCGGCCGCCTCGGCCCAGCTCGCCGTCGACGGCTCGGGCGACCTCAGTGTCAGCCTCACGGGCGAGATCTCGAACGGGTCGGCCCTCCGGTCGGCGATGGACGGCGAGTTCGGCCCCCTCCTCTCGCTCCTGGTCACGAACGCGAGCCAGCGGGCGAGCCTCCTCGCGCAGATCAACGCCTCCGAGTCGAGCCCGCTCCTCGGCCTCCTCTTCGGCAACCGCGACGGCACCGTCTCGGGGACCGAGGTGACGACCTTCGAGAGCCTTCTCGAGCAGGAGTCCCAGCTGCTTCCCTCGGGCACGCTCACGGGGTCGTCGACGTTCGGCCTCGAGCTCGACGGTCAGGGCCCGACGACCGCCCGGCTGACGACGATCTCGTTCCTCGGGGCGACCGGCCCCGATACGTCCTCCGCGCCGATCAACGTGACGACGTCGCTCGCCTACCGGTTCCCCTACGCCGGGACGTCGCACACCCTCGCCTTCCAGATCAACCTCACCTCGGCGAGCCTTCCGCTCGGCGTCCTCACCGGGCCCCTGAACCTCTCGGTCTCGCTCCCGGCCGGGACCTCGGTCCGCTCGACCTCGGGGTTCGCGAGCGAAACGACCTCGAACGACCCGCTCGGGTGGGGGCCGGCGTCCGTCGTCGGAACGTTCCTCCCGTCGAGCCAGTCGACGCTCACGGTCAGCTACGGGCCCGCCTTCCCCACCGGCGACGTGCTCGTCGTCGCCCCGGTCGTCGTCGCGGCCGGCCTCGCCGCCTTCCTCCTCCTGCGCCGCCGTCGTCGACGGCGCGCGGTGCCCCCGTAGGGGGTGGTCCCATCTGGATCGGCGTTGACGACACCGACGGCCCGGACGGCGGCTGCACGACGTTCGTTCTCACCGAGATCCTCCGGCGGGCGCGTGACCTCTCCGTCGACCTGATCGGCGAACCCCGCCTCGTCCGGCTGAACCCGAACATCCCCTACAAGACCCGCGGGAACGCCGCGTTGTGCGCCCGATTCGGCCGCGGTGAGGGGGCGCGCCGGGTCGTCGGAGCGATCGACGGACGCGCGGTGCGCGCGCACGCTCGGGGACGGCCGCTCGCCCCCTCGGACGCGGCGGACCTCGTCGACGCGGCGTGGGAGGCGGTCCTCGCCAACGCCTCCGACGCCCCGAGGGCGGACCCCGCGCTCGTCGCGGTCCCCCGCCGCCTCCCGGCGAAGCTCTACTACGAGGCCGTGCGCACGCTCGTCCCGCTCGAGCGCGTCGACGCCCTCCTCGCCTCCCGGGGAGCCGTCGTCAGGACCCGGGGCTCCCGCCTCGGGGTCGTCGGCGCGGCGGCCGCGGTCGCCTGGCCCGGTCGGCGCGTCACGTGGGAGCGCCTCCACTACCGCCGTCCCTCCCGCATCGGCCTCCCGAGGCGGGTCTCCGAACGCTCGGTCCGCGAGGCGCAGCGGCGGGACCCGAGACTGTTCCTGTGCTACGACGAGGGGACCCGTCGCCTCCTCGTCGCGCCGCACACAAACTGCCCGATCCTCTACGGGCTCCGCGCGACGGCCCCGTCGGCGCTCGCGCGAGCGGCCGGCCGGGTCCGCTCCGAGGCGGTCGACCGCTGGATGCTCTTCCGGACCAACCAGGGGACGGGTGACCATCTCGTCGACCTGCCGGTCTGGGCCCTCGGCCCCTACGCCGCGGGGCGCGTGCGCGGCCGAGTCGCCGGTGCGCCGGTGACCCTGCCGGGAGGACACGTCCGCTTCCCGCTCGAGGACCGTGCGGGCACGCGTCTCGAGTGCCTCGTCTTCGAGCCGACCAAGGACCTCACGGACGTCGCCCGCTCGCTGAGACCCGGCGACCCCCTTCGCGTCTGGGGCGGCCGGGGCGAGGACCCCGTTCTCCGCGTCGAGGGGATCGTCGTCGAGGGCCCCTCGCGCCGGGAGCGCCGCCTCCCGCCGCGGTGCCCCGACTGCGGGACCCGGGCGAAGTCGCTCGGCCGGGCCCGCGGCTTCCGCTGCCGAGGCTGTCGGCGACGGTGGCCGCCCGAGGCGTCCGCCGTCGTCGAGGCGAGCGCCCGCTTCCCTCCGGGGACGTACCACCCGACCCCCTCGGCCCGGCGACACCTCGCCCCCGTGGCGTGAGCGCCCGCGGGCGGGTGACGGATTTATAGCGACACCGCGTACCACGCGGTCGAGGGGAACGATGGGGACGGCTCTCCGGACCGCGGCGCTGTTCGCGGCGATCCTCGCGCTCTTCGTCGTCGTCGGCGGGCTCCTCGGCGCCTACCTGTTCGGCTCCTTCCTCGGCGGGCTCGTCGTCGCGCTCGTCCTCTCGGCGTTGTTCAACCTGGCCTCCTACTTCCTCTGCGACCGGTTCGTCCTGTGGACGAGCCGGGCGAAGATCGTGACGCCGGCCGAGGCGCCGAGGCTTGCGCGGATCGTCGACGAGCTCGCGCCCCAGTTCGGCCTCGTCGCCCCGCGGCTCGCCCTCGTGCCGACGGAGACGCCGAACGCCTTCGCGACCGGGCGCGACGAGCGCCACGCGGTCGTCGCGGCGACGGTGGGCCTCCTCCGCCTCCTCGACGACCGGGAGCTCCGCGGCGTGCTCGCGCACGAGCTGGCCCACATCAAGGACCACGACGTCCTCCTGATGACGCTCGCGGCGACGATCGCCGGCGCGATCTCCTACGCGTCGCAGATGGTCATCTTCGGCGCCATCTTCGGCGGGGGGAACAATCGCAACGGCGGCGGCCTCGCGGCGCTCGCGGCGGCGATCACGGCCCCGATCGCGGCGATGCTGCTCCAGCTCGCGATCTCGCGCTCTCGCGAGACCCGCGCCGACGAGGTCGGCGCACGGACGATCTCGGACCCGCTCGCCCTCGCCGACGCGCTCGGCAAGCTCGAGGTCGGCAACACACGACGGCCGATGACCTTCGGCTCCCCGGCCTCCTCGAGCCTATACATCGTGAACCCGTTCCGCGGCTCGAGGATCGCGGGTCTCTTTTCGACCCACCCGCCGATCGCCCAGCGGATCGCGCGACTGCGGGCGATGGCCGCCGACCCCCACTACCGGGTCCGCGTCCGGGGCCCCTCGGTCCGGGCGAGCCCGCCGCTGTCGTTCGGCCCCCTCCGCCAGGAGTGAGCTACGGCGTCCGCGCTCCGGTGCCCCGCCTGCGGCTTCGACAACCTCGAGACGGCGACGGCCTGCTCGCGCTGCCAGCTCTCGCGAGAGCTGTTCGAGCCGGTCCGCGAGGCGGCGGGCGGGCCCGAGGCGCCGCCCCCGTACCTGAAGGCCATCGGGGAGATCCTCGCGGCCGTCGACGCCCCGACGGGCGGTGACGCGGTCGAGCCCCCCGCGGCCGACCTCGCCGCGTCGGCGCACCATCTCTCGGCCGCGGGGCCGCTCGACGGTCCCGGCGCCGCGGCGACGGCGCCGCTCGGCCTTCCGGCGCTGCCGCCCGCGGGGGACGTCCCCCAGCTCATGCGACAGGTCAACGACTACCTTCAGCTCGCCCGGCGGCAGGGGATCGACCTCAACGACTTCGCCGGGCGCGCGCGGGACGCCGTCCTCGCCCAGGACCGCGAGACCCTCGAGGTGCTCGGCCGCGACCTGTTCGTCCACCTCGCCGCATCCCTCACGGAGGAGTACGAGGCGGTCCTCGCGCGGAGCCAAGAGCTCTCCGGGCTCGTCCCGACGACGACCCCCGAGGTCGAGCTCGAGAGCTGCCGGGCCTCCCTCGCGATGGGCGACCTCTCGGGCGTACAACGCCGTCTCCGGCACCTCGAAGAAGAGCTCGGCGAGCTCGAGGACCGCTGGGCGACCGTGCAGATCCTGGTCGCCGAGTGCGACCTCATCACCGAGACGATCCGGGACCTCGGCGGGGACCCGACCCCCGCGCTCGGCCCCCTCGCCGAGGGGCGTCGGCTGGCCCGCGAGGGGGACCGGGCGGCGGCCGAACCGGTCCTGGCCCGCGCGACGCTCGCGCTCTGGTCCGTCCTGGACCCGCCGTTCCTGCAAGAGCTCGCGCGCTTGCGCGACGCGATCCTGCGGCGCCGCGAGGCCGGCGAGGACACCACCGCCGCGGTCGGCCACCTGCGGGAGCTCGCCGAGGACCTGCGGCACCGCAACTTCGCCGCCGCGATCTCCGCCTTCCGCCGTCTGCGGGCCTTCGCCGACGGCCGGCCCCCCGTCGCGCCGCGAGCGCTCGACCCCTCCGAGGTCGGGACCGGGACCTGAGCCGCCGAGCGGCACCTAAATACGCCGCCGCGCCTCCGAGGGCCGTGGCCGCGTTCGAGTCCCTCCGAGGGTTCCGCGACTATGCGCCCCCCGATGCGGGGGCCCGCTCCGAACTCCGGCGGCGGATGCGTGCGGCGGCGCGGCGCTGCGGGTTCGTCGAGCTCGAGACCCCGTCGGTCGAGAGCCTCGAATTGTTCCAGGTCAAGAGCGGCGCGGAGATCTCCGAGGAGCTCTGGGCCTTCGAGGACAAGGGGCACCGGCGCGTCGCGCTCGTCGCGGAGACGACGCCGTCGCTCGCGCGCGTCTTCGTCGACCGCGCGAAGGCCGAGCCGCTCCCCGTCAAGTGGTTCACCGTCTCGAGGCTCTGGCGCTACGAGGAGCCTCAGGCGGGCCGCACGAGGGAGTTCCTCCAGGTCAACCTCGACATCCTCGGGGTCCGCGCGACCACGGCCGAGGCGGAGGTCCTCGCGACCGCCGCGCTCCTCCTCGACGAGGCCGGGGCGACCGGCCTCTACGCGTTCCGGCTCAACGACCGGGCGCTCGCCGAGGGGCTCGGCCGTCGCTTCGGGGCCGTCGTCGCGCCCGAGCGGTTCTTCCGGGCGCTCGACCGCTACCGGAAGGCCTCGGTCCAGGAGTTCCGCTCGGAGCTCAGCGCCGCGGGCGTCCCCGACGGGTCGGTCGACGAGCTCGTCGCGCTCCTCGCCGCGACGGGCCGCGGCGTCCCGCTCGGTGAGGCCGAGACCTTCCTCGCCCGCCTCGAGGCGCTCGGGCTCGACGACGCCGCGCTCGAGGGGACGCGACGGCTGCGCGAGCTCGCGGGCCTCCTGCCTCGATTCGGCCTCGGCGACCGGGTCGTCCTCGACCCGACGGTCGTGCGCGGGCTCGCCTACTACACCTCCGTCGTCTTCGAGGCGTTCGACGCGAGCGGCGACGGCCGGGCCCTTTTCGGCGGCGGCCGCTACGACAACCTCGTCGAGCTGTTCGGCGGCCCGCCCACGCCGGCGGTCGGACTCGCGATCGGGGACCAGACCCTCGAGCTGCTCCTACGCCGCCACGGGCGCTGGCCCGAGGGGGAGCCGCCCCTCGACACCTACGTCGTCGCCGTGACGCCCGCCGAGGTCCCGACGGCCCTCTCCTGGGTCCAACAGCTCCGGCGCGCCGGCGTCAGCGCCGACGCCGACCTCATGGCGCGGTCGATGTCGCGCCAGCTCAAGGAGGCCGCGCGACGCCGCGCCCGACGGGCCCTGATCGCCGGGCCCCAAGAGCTCGCCCGGGGGGTCGCGCTCGAGCGCGACCTCGCTACGGGTGAGCAGCGTGAGAGGCCGGTGGAGGAGGCGCTGCGACCGGCGTGATCGACTCGATCGTCGGCCCGTCCCACAGGAAGATCCCCGGCGGCGACTCGGCGCCATCGACGAACCCGTACCAGTAGACGACGGCGCCCTCGCCGAACAGCTCGGTGTACGGCGCGAGCTGGCGTTTGAGGTTCTTGCGGAGCTCGACGTCGTCGCCGAAGTTCGCCTTCGACTCGATCCAGTGGAGCTTGCGGCCCAGAAAGACGATCGGGTGGTCCAAGAGCGCGTCCGGCGTCTTCGCGTACTTCCCGCGGAGGTCCTTCTCCGTGCGGTAGGTGATGCCGTGGCGCTTGAGCCAGTCGTCGAGGCGCGCCTCGCCCTTGCGCCCGCGCTCGCGCTGGCGCTCCATCCCCTGCGGCGAGTAGATCGGGTCGGCCTCGAGCAGCGCCTGGACCTCGCGACGGATCCGCTCGTCCGGCGCCGTCTCGGGGTTGAGGAACGTCCCCCAGACCTTCTTGCGGGGGACACGGAGCTCCTGCAGGACCATCTGGCCCATCAGCACGGGAGGGAACCGCCACTCGCGGGCCATGTCGAGCACCGTCCGCCCGCCGCGCCAGGCCTGCACGAGCCGGGGCATCTGCCGCTTGATGACGTAGAAGCGCCGCGTCGCGTCGCGCGTGACGCGATGCGTGTGGATCACGAAGAGCAGTTCCTCGTCGAGGTGCTCGTCCCGGGCGAGGCGGCGCACGTCGTCGTTCGTGGCGAGCGAGTCGTAGAGACGTCGATAGGTCGCGCGGTCCATGGGGAGCCGAAAGAGGGCCGACGGCCCTTTGACACGAGGGCGAGCCGGGTGGGGCCTATAGCCTCTCGCCACCCCGCCCGAGCCCCCTCGTGCGAGGGAGCGCGCCCCCCCGGCGTCAGTCGCGCCAGTCGATCCCGACGGTCCGGAGCGAGAGCTTCGGGACCGGCGGCGGCCGGCGCTTGTGCCGGTTCGCGCGCACCCGCTCGGCGATCCCGACGACCGACGGGAGCGCGAGGTGGGTGACCTCGGCGATCTCCTCGACGTCGCGGAGCTCCTCGAGGCCGCGCAGGATCCGGTCGATCGTCCGGTACGGGAGTCCGAGCTCCCCCTCGTCCGTCTGGCCCTCCCACAGCCCCGCCGTCGGCGCCCGCGTGCGAACGACCTCGGGGAGGCCGAGCGCTTCGGCGAGCTCCCAGACCTCCGTCTTGTAGAGGTCCCCGATCGGGAGGAGGTCGACGCCGCCGTCCCCGTGCTTGGTGAAGTAGCCGAGCAGAAGCTCGGACTTGTTCCCCGTGCCGACGACGAGGCGCCCCCGGCCCCGCGCGACGGTGTAGAGGGCGATCATGCGGAGGCGCGCCTTCGCGTTGCCCCACGTCGTCGCGTCGTCGACGCCCTCGAAGACGGAGCGGAGGCCGGCCTCCGCGGGCTCGATCGAGTGGGTCTCGAGGGAGATCCCGAGGTCGGCGCCGAACGCTCGTGTCTCCTCGAGGAGCGCCGCGGGGTAGGCGAGGTCGGGGAGGAGGACCCCCGTGACGCGGTCCGACCCGAGCGCGTCGACGCACAGCCTCGCCGTGACGGCCGAGTCGACCCCGCCGCTCAGGCCGAGGACGACCCCGGCGCCGCCCGTCTCGGCGACATGGTGCCGCAGGAAGGCGTGGATCGTGGCGACGGCGTGCGCCGGGAGCCGGGGCAGGAGCCTCATGCCTCGACGCCGAGGGCCTCCCACCCGGCGGCCCGCGCCCAGTCGGCGCGGCAGCCGCAGTCGGGCGCCGCGAGCCCGCCGAACGCCTGGTCGAGGCTCGCCGTCTCGAGGGCATCGAGGACGCTCCGGTCGCAGCGGCCGCAGTTGTGCGGCCCGCGCGCCATCCCGCCGGCCGTCGGGAAGGTGACGAGGCGCGAGCGCCCGCGGAGGTCGGCGCCGCGCTGCATCGCCTCGACGAGGCTCCAGAGCCAGGGGGGCCGATACCGGCGCCGCTGGTAGAGCCACTCGACGACGGTGCCGCCCTGGATGTGCACCGGGTTCACGCTGAGCGCGTCGAAGTGCGGGGCCGCGACCTCGATCGAGCGGACCACGTCCTCGATCGACTCGCGCTCGGTGAGGTACGGCGGCTTGAGGAGCAGGTAGCCCTTCGCGAGAAGCCCCGAGGCCCGCACGCGGCCCGCCGCCTCGAGGTACTCGGCGGGCGTCGAGCCCTTGTTCACGAACCGCTGCAGGACCTCGGGCTGCGTCGACTCGAGCCCGAGGGCGACCTCGAGACGGCCCGCGAACGCCTCCCGGAGCGGGGCGAGCGTCCCCTCGTGGGCGAACTCGGGGAGCGTCTCGAAGAGGAGGCGCCGCGCCTTCCCCGAGAAGGCGTCGACGAACCGCCGCCTCGAGGCCGGGTCGACCTCGCGGTCGTCGAGGAAGCTCCCGGAGGTGTAGACCTTGACGTACGGCTCGCCGTCGTAGGCCGAGAGCGCGGCCTCGAGCTGGCGCGAGAGCTCCTCGGGCGTCGCCGAGCGGCCGAGCGTGTCCCGGGCGTAGCCGCACATCGAACAGCCCTTCACGTCGGCCCAGTAACAGCCTCGGGTTCGCAGGATGACGACGAAGGCCCGGACCCGGGCCCCGTCGAGCGCCTCGGGCTCGCTCCAGTGGTTGACGGGCCGGCCCGCGGCCCCGGGGAGCGCGGGTTCCGGTCGGCGCTCGTTCGCGACCTGGCGCGCGACGGAGGCGGCCCGGTTCACGACTCCTCGACCTCCACGCGCACCTCGTCGCCGTCCACGACGTTGAGAGAGTCGCGGAGACGCTCGGGCGCGATGAACTCGATGACGTCCTTGTGGTGGGTGCGGTCCGGCACGATCAGGTGGCACGGCCGGCCCGAGAGGCGGGCCGCATAGCAGGTGGCCCCGCCGAACGTGCGGCCGCTCGCCTCGAAGCCGTCGATCCGGATCCCGCTCCAGTCGCTCACCGACCCGACACGGAGGAACTCCTCGGGTCGGAGCCGCACGTTGAGCGTGCCGGGATACGGCGTGTAGCCGAGCCGCTCCGTGAACTGCAGGACGTAGCCCGGCTGGCTCAGGTAGTAGCGCCCCTCCCCGAGCCCGCTCGCCACCTGCCCGTCGAACCGGATCCGCGCGGGGCCCTCGAAGATCCGCCGGTAGGCATGGTACTCGCGCCGCAGCACCGAGAGCCCGGTCGACGTCAGGCGGACCCGCTGGCGCCGCTGGGCGATCGTCCGCTCGAGGAGTCCGTCGCGCTCGAGCTGGACGAGGTGCCGGTCGGCCGACTGCTGGCTGATGCCGAGAGAGGTGCCGAGCTCCGCGGAGGTGACGATGACGAGCGAGTGCGACGCGCCGCGACCGGCGAGGAGCTGGAGCAACGAGAGGCGGTCCCCCTTCACGCGCCTCGCCCCGTCGGGGCCGGCGGCGGGCCGGGCCCTCGGGGTCACCGCGACCGCCCGCCGGCGAGAGGCCCGAGCGCGTCGAGCTCGACGACGCTCGACCCCCGCAGGACGACCGTCCCGAGCTTCCGGGTCGTCTCTCCCGACGTCTCGACGACCTCGTCGAGCAGGAGGTTGAGGTGGTCGTCGACGCCGAGCAGCCGCCCCGACAGGGACCTCGCGTCCTTCAGCCGCACCGACACCCGCGTCGGGAGGGCGCGCTCGAGGAGCTGCGCGGGCGTCTCGGCCATGCCGCGCCGACCGAGGCTCCCGCCATAAGGTTGTCGCGGCGGCGCTCGCCGGTGCGAGGGCGAGCCCGAGGTCAACGCTATCTGGCCCGGCGCTCCGACCCTCGGAACCGATGGCCGAAGGCACGAGGGCGAAGCCCGGGCTCGAGGACGTCGTCGCGGGAGAGTCCGCGATCACGCTCGTCGCGGGCGAGACGGGCGGCCTCGCCTACCGCGGGTTCGACATCGCCGAGCTCGCGCGGAGCGCCCCCTACGAGGGCGTCGTGCACCTCCTGCTCTACGGCGAGTCCCCCGAGCCGGAGGCGCTCCGGGCGACCCGGGAAGCGCTCGGCGCCCGGCGCGAGCTTCCCCTCGCCCTTCGCCGAGCGGCCGACGCGCTCCCCGCGGAGCTGCCGCCGCTCGACGCGCTCCGCTCGCTCCTGTCGGCGATGAGCGGCCGCGCCTTCGCCTATCCGCCGACGCCCGACCAGGGGCTCGAGCTCGTCGCGAAGGCCCCGGCGCTCCTCGCGCGAACCGTCCGCCGGCGGCGCGGGGAGCCGCCCGTGGCCTCGGACCGAGCGCTCGGGCACGTCGCGAACTACCTCTACCTGCTCACCGGCCATCGCCCCGCCGAGCGGCAGGTGCGGGCCCTCGAGACCTACTTCATCCTCCTGGCCGACCACGGGATGAACGCCTCGACGTTCGCGCTGCGCGTGGTCCTGAGCACGAACGCGGACCTCCTCTCGGGGGCCGTCGCCGCGATCGCGGCGCTCAAGGGCCCGCTCCACGGCGGCGCTCCCTCGAAGGTGAGCGACATGCTCGACGCCGTCGGCACCGCCGGCGAGGCACAGGCGTGGGTCGACGCCGCGCTCGCGCGACGCGAGCGCCTGATGGGGTTCGGGCACCGGGCCTACAAGACCGAGGACCCGCGCGCCCGGCTGCTCAAGGGCGTCGCGGCGACGACGGCCGACCCGGCCCGGTTCGCCCTCGCCGAAGAGGTCGAGCGCGTCGCGCTCTTGGCGCTCGCTCGCGCGCGCCCGGGCCAGCGGCTCTACACGAACGTCGAGTTCTGGGGCGCCGTCGTCCTCGAGGCCGCCGGCCTCGAGCGCGAGCTGTTCACGCCGACCTTCGCGCTCGCGCGTACCGCCGGCTGGAGCGCGCACGCGCTCGAGCAGGCGGCCGACAACCGCCTGAT
This sequence comes from Thermoplasmata archaeon, assembly GCA_027315165.1. Classification (GTDB taxonomy): domain Archaea; phylum Thermoplasmatota; class Thermoplasmata; order Lutacidiplasmatales; family UBA184; genus Lutacidiplasma. Next base: position 38,053 of record DAHUYN010000015.1, read on the forward strand.
CCGCCCGGACGTCGCCTACACCGGCCCCGAGGTCGGCCGGCGCTGGAAGGGCGGCGAGGCCACGGGCGCCTAGGCGCCCTTCTCCTCGCCCGGCTCCTTGTCGACGACCTTGAAGTCGGCGTCGACGGGGCCGGGACCGTCCCCGCCCTTCGCGCTGTCCGGCGGCTCGGACTCGGTCGAGGGCGGCGGCGTCCCCGACTTCGAGGCGGACTCGTACATCCTCGTCGCGACCTGGTGGAGCGCGCTCGTCAGCTCGGCGACGGCGCTCTGGACGGCCGACTCGTCCTTGCCGTTGAGCGCGGCGCGGACCTGCTCGACCTTCTCGCGGACACGGGCCTGGTCGGCCTCGGGGATCTTCTCCTTGTTCTCGGAGAGGACCCGATCGGCCTCGTAGGTGAGCGACTCGGCCCGGTTCCGGGCCTCGATCGCGCTCGCGCGCGCCTTGTCCTGGTCGGCGAACTGCTCGGCCTGCCGGACCATCTTTTCGACGTCGTCCTTGGCGAGCTTGTTCGAGGCGGTGATCGTGATCCCCTGCTTCTTCGAGGTCGCGAGGTCCTTGGCGGAGACGCTCAGGATCCCGTTCGCGTCGATGTCGAAGGAGACCTCGATCTGGGGGGTCCCGCGGGGCGCGGGCGGGATCCCGGTGAGCATGAAGTCCCCGAGGGCGACGTTGTCGCCCGCGAGGGGCCGCTCGCCCTGGAAGACCTTGATCTCGACGGAGCTCTGGCTCTCGGCCGCCGTCGTGAAGATCTGGCTCTTGCGCGTCGGGATCGTCGTGTTCCGCTCGATGAGCTTCGTGAAGACGCCGCCGAGCGTCTCGACCCCGAGGGAGAGCGGCGTCACGTCGAGGAGGAGCACATCCTTGACCTCGCCCGCGAGGACGCCGCCCTGCACGGCCGCGCCCATCGCGACGCACTCCATCGGGTCGACGCCGCGCTCGATCGGCCGACCGATGGCCTGCTCGACGAACTTCTGGACGATCGGCATCCGCGTCGGGCCGCCGACGAGCACCATCCGGTCGATCTGCTCCTTCCCGAGCTTGGCGTCGCGGAGCGCCTGCTCGACCGGGTGACGGCACCGGTCGATGATCGGCCGGATCAGCTCCTCGAGCTTGGCGCGGCTGAGCGGGAGCGCGAGGTGCTTCGGGCCCTCCTGCGTCGCCGTGAGGAACGGCAGGTTGACCTGGGTCTCGAGCGTCGAGGAGAGCTCGATCTTCGCCTTCTCGGCGGCGTCGCGGACCCGCTGCATCGCCATCTTGTCCTTGCGGATGTCGACGCCGCTCTCCTTCTGGAACTCGGCCGCGATGTACTCGGTGAGCGCGGAGTCCATGTCCGTCCCGCCGAGCTGCGTGTCGCCGCTCGTCGAGAGGACCTCGAAGACCCCCTCGCCGAACTCCATCACGGTCACGTCCAGCGTCCCGCCGCCGAGGTCGAAGACGACGATCTTCTGCTGCTTGCCGGCCTTGTCGAGGCCGTAGGCGAGCGACGCGGCGGTCGGCTCGTTGATGATGCGGACGACCTCGAGGCCGGCGATGGCGCCGGCGTCCTTCGTCGCCTGCCGCTGGTTGTCGTTGAAGTAGGCCGGGACCGTGATCACGGCCTTCTCGACCTTCTCGCCGAGGAACGCCTCGGCGTCACGCTTGATCTTCTGGAGCAGGTAGGCCGAGAGCTGCTGGGGCGTGTACTCCTTCCCCTGCAGGCGGTACTTGTAGTCGGTCCCCATCTTCCGTTTGAAGGCGGTGACGGTCCCTTCCGGGTTCGAGATCGCCTGGCGGCGCCCGGGCTCTCCGACGATGAGCTGCCCGTCCTTCGTGAAGGCGACGTACGACGGGAAGGCCTTCCCACCGCCGACGGTCGTCCCCTCGGCGCTCGGGATGATCACCGGGCGGCCGCCCTCGAGGACCGCCGCCGCGGAGTTGCTCGTACCCAGGTCGATTCCGATGATCTTCGACATGCGCTCTTCCCCACGCCTCGCCTCGGACGCGTCGGTCCCGGGACGGCGTGGAATCCGACAACCCTATGTATGCCCTACTATAAGAAACTGCCTAGTCGGGGGTTCTGTCCCCTAAACGGCGGTTGAGGGCGCCTCCCCTTCGCTCGTAACTTTTCGGTGGACGGCCATGTCGAGGATCGCCCGCCACTTGAACCCCTCGATGGGCGGGAGTCCAGCCGCTTCGCTAGGTGTAGTCCCGAGCGCGAGGTGGGTGCGGACGAGGTTGTGGTTGACCCGCCAGCCCTCGGTGAGGGCCGCGCAGCCCCGCTGGGTGTCGAAGCCCCGCATAGGGCGGGTGCGGTCGCGTTGGGAGCCGTTCAAGCGCTCCATGATATTGTTCGAGTCTGGGGCGCGAATCGAGGGGACGACCCGATGAGGCGTCCAGTTGGCCTTGTTCGCGCCCTCCTTCATGTCGCGCGGCGCGTCGCCGGGCTTCCGGTACCGACCGAACTCCCGCCGGATTGCCACCGGGTAGGCGCCCATCCCGTCGGTCCGGATCTCAGTCGGAGTCACGTCGGTGGCCCCCTTGACCTTCTGGAAGACCGCCCTCGTGTCCCGCATGGTCCGGCTCCGGCTGACGTGGGTAGCGAGTAGGAATCCATGTGTCATAAGTTAAGATCCGTCACGCCGACCATTCCTCTCGGAATCGGTGGCGCTTGACGTGTGGGTCGAGCGCGGCCTCCGTCAGATACATGTTCAGAGCGCGGAAGTTGCCTCGTTCCTTCGACTCCCCCAGATCGTAGAGCATCGCGCTCAGGATGTGCCGCGCCCCTCGGCGGAAGTTGATGGCGAACCGCATTTGGGTGTAGCGGGGACGCAGTTCGGGCGGCGCTCGCGTCCTCACGAGCGTGTGCAACCGTCGACCGACCACCAACGTCAGTAGCGCGGACCGGATCAGCGCCTCCACCACGACGGCCTTGGTGGTCCCAAACGCGTCGAGAGCGTAGGCCGACTTCAGTTCCTTGAACACCAGCTCGATCTCCCAGCGCATCCCGTAGAGCCGCGCCACCTCCTCGGCGCTCAGGATCTCCGGGCCGACATTCGTCAGGTAGAGGTGGTAGTCCCGAGCCTCTTCATCCCAGACCGCCACCAAGCGGCAGCGCAGGGTGTCCCCCGAGTGCCGCCCGCCGTAGACCCGCCG
>DAHUYN010000016.1 GCA_027315165.1 Thermoplasmata archaeon
CTGACGGAGCCGTTCGATCAGGTCGCGGGGCAGTTCTCCTCGATGGGTGTTAAGCTATTTCGTCCGGTGTCAGTAAGAGGCGAGGCTCATGGGCCCAGTCGGATTTGAACCGACGACCTCCCGGTTATCAGCCGGGTGCTCCAGCCAAACTAAGCTATGGGCCCAATCATCCTCGTCCCGTAGGCTCGGTGCCGGCGTCTCCCGTGCTCTCTAGCGCCTGCCCCAACATCGGTTGGCGAGCGCCGAGAAACCCTCCTCGAGGACGCCCGAATCAAGCGGTGGTATAAAGACCACCGGACGACAGGCACCGCCGAGGGACGGCCGACTCAACTCAAGCTCTTCTTTCGTAGAGCCGGGTGTGACGCGGACCGCCTGTTAGCGCTCGCAGGATCACAGCGCGACGGCGCCTCGCGGGGCCCTGAGGACCTCGTGCATTGGTGGACCCGGGCTGAGTGCAGGGCGGGGCGGCCCGACTCGTACCTGGCGGCCGATTGGTACACCGTCGGCTCCTTCTCCAAGCACAGGGAGGCCCTTCGTCGAGAGCTCCGAGACCGAAGGTTCGCATCGGGACGACTCTCGCGAACGATCTGGGCCCGGGACCGGAGCCGCGTCGGGCGGCCCTGGATCGGAGCCCGGTACCCCACGTTCGTGCCCGGATCCAGATCCTCCCGACCTGGGATCCGCCCGCTCGCGGGCCTCGGCGTACGGTTCGACGGGCCGACGCCGGGCGACGAACTCATCGTCTCGAAGGCCATGGCTCGTTCGATGTCACCACCCCGGTTCTCGTGCGCCTGCTGTGACTGCTCCGACGGCTGCTGCAAGTGCTGTGCCTGCTGCTCGGTCGGCCGGGCCTGCTGCCCGACCTGTTCGGTCGGTCCGACCCCGCAGGAGTGACGACCGACCGGGCCCACGGCTCGATTGAAGCCGTCCACAGAGCCCGCCGCCTCCACAGTTCGGCGCCGACGCCTCGCACGGGGAGAGGCTGGGCCGGATCGCGGCCGAGCCCTTCGGGATCGGCTCGCCCTCGGGAGCGGGGGTCACGGGGGCCCGGAACCTCAGACACGAAGGGGTTCGCGGCCTAGCGGTGGGCCCATCAAGGCGGGACGCTCGCGCTCGGGCGAACGCGACCGATCGGACGCCCGGTCGAAGACCTGACCCGCGGGCGCGCAACGCGACCTTCCTGGGGAGCGCCGACTCTCGATGGCGGGTCAGAGACCCGCGGCCGCCGAGCACGCCGTCACCCGCGCACGGTCGGCGCCGGCGCCTGCGGGAGCTCGGCCCGCTCAGAACCTCGCGATGCTTCCGGTCGCGAAGGCGCGGCGCTCGAACGTGTGCCAGAGTCCGATGGCGAGCCCGTAGGAGACCGCGGCGGACAGCGCCACGAGCCCCCACAACGGCAGCAGCTTAGAGAGCGGCGCACCCGCGATCCCGTCTCGGATCGCCGCGAGGCCCCACGTGAGCGGAAGGGCATCCCCGATCCACTGGAGAGGCAGGGGAAGCTGGGAGAGGGGGAAGTTCACCCCGGAGAGCAGCAGCCCCAGGAACAGGAAGATGTTTCCGAGGATGATCGAGGTCCTGAGGTAGAGCGCCACACCCCCGAGGAGGAGACCGAAACCGACCATGGCGAACGCGGTCAGCGCGATCGACAGTGCGAGGTTCACGACGGCCCCGGAGGCGAACGGCACGCCGAAGAGGAAGACGGCGTAGGTGAGACCGACCCCGACGGTGGCGAACGAGATCAGGATCGGAAGCAGGCCCCGACCGAAATAGAGGGCGAGCCGGTTCGCCGGCGAGACGAGGAGATGCTCCATCGTCCCCGCCTCCTTCTCGTGGTCCGTCGTCTGGCACACCGAGAAGATCGAGGAGTAGGTGACGGTCGCGACGGCGTTGCCGACGACCACGTAGCCGATCGACGAGGCGGGGTTCGCCGCGAGCTCGGCGACGAACGCGAAGAAGACCATCTGCGTCAGCGGGATGATGAAGACGGTCCCGAGGACGAAGTCGAGGCGCATGAAGCCGAGGCTCGTCCGCGGCGCGAAGACGGCATTGATCCAGAGGGTGCGCCAGAACGACGGCCGGAGCTCCGAGGTGGCCATGCGCGTTCCCTCCGCCCCCGACCCTCGCTAGTAGTCCCCGAGGTTCCCGACCTCGAGCACGTGCCGCTCGACGCGGCTGAAGACCGTCCCGGCGATCGCCAGGTACACGGCGGTGAGCGCAACCGCTCCGACGAGGTCGCCCCAGAGCCCCCAGGAGAGGCCGTGATAGCCCGGGATCGCCACGTACCGGAGCGCGTCGAGCGCCCAGGTCGGAGGGAACAGGAGCGAGATCGGGTTCGACCAGAACGGCAGCAAGGCGACCGGGAACATGCAGCCCGTGCCGACGTAGAAGGCGAACTCCCCGACGTTCTGGATGAAGCCGGCGTAGCGCGTGTAGACGTAGGCCGCGGAGAAGACGATCCCGACGGCGGCGAGCGAGACAATCACGAAGACGAAGAGGAGCGCGAAGCCGAGCGGGTTGCTCAAGGGGACCGGCTTTCCGTAGGAGAGCGCGACGACCACGAAGACGATGGCGCCGCCGAGGAGCCCCGAGACCGTGTTCCAGATGATCCGGCCGAGGACGACGTAGAGGTAGGGCGTCGGAGCGGAGAGGGTCGGCTCGAGCGTGCCCAAGTTCCGGTCCTGACCGGTGGCCCAGCCGCTGCCGTACAGGGTCTGGCCCCACATGCTCATCATGCCGGCCCCCAAGATCGCGTAGAGGACGAACCAGGGACTCGAGCCGAGGAACAGCTCGTAGGAGACGAGCCCGAAGATCACCGGGGCGATCAGGCTCGGGACGAGCCATTGCGGGTCGGCCAGGAACGTGAGGACCGCGAGACGCAGGGAGGCGAGCAGCGAGCGGCGGCGAGAGAAGGAACGGACGGCCGCCACGCTACTTCGCCTCCTCCTCGACGAGGTCGAGGTAGATGTCCTCGAGGGCGGTCCTCCGCTCGCGGACCGTCATCTCGGCGTGGCCGGGGAGGGCGGCCCGTATCTGGGCTTCGGTCAGCTCGCCGGTCCCGACCCTCAGCGTGCACCGGAGCCGTGGCCCGAACTCCTCCGTGAAGAGCCGGCTCACGCCCGGTAGCCGACGCAGGCGGGCGACCTCGAGGTCCTCGAACCCGTAGTCCTCGACCTCGATGGTCCGGTCGCCCCCGACGAGCCGTCGGAGGCCCGCGATCGTGTCTCGCGCCACGATCTTCCCGCGCGAGAGGACCGCGATCCGCTGGCAGAGCTCCTCCGCCTCGAACATGTAGTGTGTCGTCAGAAGGATCGTGACCCCGTTGGCGACGAGGCTGCGGACCAACTTGCGGGTCTCCCGCGCGCTCTTCGGGTCGAGCCCGATCGTCGGCTCGTCCAGGAAGAGCATCTCGGGCTCGTGCAGGATCCCGCGCGCGAGGTGGAGCTTCTGCTTCATCCCCCGCGAGAACTCCTCGACCCGCCGGTCCCCCGCGTCGGCGAGGCCGACCCAGGTGAGGACCTCGTCGATCCGTGCGGCCCGCTTCTCGGGGGGGACCCCGTAGAGGTCGGCGAAGTAGCGGAGGTTCTCCCGCGCGCTCACCCGGTTGTAGAGGCCGCGCTCGCCGCCGAGCACGAGCCCGATGCGCGGACGCAGGCGGAGCGCCTCTCGGGTCACGTCGAGCCCGAGCACCTCGGCGCGCCCCCCGCTCGGCAGCAGCAGCGTCGAGAGGATCTTCGTGAGCGTCGTCTTGCCGGCCCCGTTCGGTCCGAGCAGACCGAAGATCTCCCCCGGCGCGACCTCCAGGTCAACCCCCCGGAGCGCCTCGGTCCGGGTGAGCTCGGAAAAGAAGAACCCCTTTCGGGACTCGAAGTGGCGCGTGAGGCCCTTTGCCTTCACCGCGGGAGGTCGCAGCATGGGGAGCGCGCGGAACCCCCGCGGTAGTACATAGCCCTACCATCATAGCGGGCGGCCGGTCCTCGTCGCCGGCGTGTCGCCGGAGGGGTCGTCCGAGAGGCTCGTCGCCGACACGCCGCCTCTAATGTTATATCACAATCCCCGCTCGGTCGCGGAGGACAGACCGTTGCCCGACGAATCGACGGCCCCGACCCCGCCCGCCGCCGAGGTGCCGGGCGAGCTTCCTCGAGACCGCCTGCTCGACGCCTATCGCTTCATGGTGCTCGCGCGGACGATGGACGAGCGCTGCCTCACGCTCCAGCGGCAGGGGCGGATCGGCTTTTACGTGCCGCTGCAGGGCCAGGAGGCCGCGCAGGTCGGCTGTGCGCTCGCCCTCGCGCCGTCGGACTGGATCTTTCCGGCGTACCGTGAACTCGCCGTCGCGCTCGTTCGGGGCATCTCCCCGAAGTTGCTCTTGGACCAGTTCATCGGCAACTCGGGCGACGAGATGAAGGGCCGCCAGATGCCGAACCACTACGGCTACCGGCGGTTCAACTACGTCACGGCGTCGAGCCCCGTCGGCACCCAGATCACCCACGCGGTCGGGGCGGCGATGGCGGCGCAGCGGCGCAAGGACCCCATCGTCACGGTCTGCTTCTTCGGTGACGGCACGACCAGCTCGAACGACTTCCACGCCGGACTCAACTTCGCGGGGGTCTTCCGGACCCCGACGATCTTCTTCTGCCAGAACAACCGCTACGCGATCTCGCTCCCGCTCGAGCGGCAGACGCACAGCCCCAACCTCGCGGTCAAGGCGACCGCCTATGGCTTCCCGGGCGTCGTCGTCGACGGGATGGACGTCGTCAGCGTCCACACGGCGGTCGCTGAGGCACGGGCGCGGGCGCTGGCCGGCGAGGGGCCGACGCTCATCGAGGCCCAGGTCTACCGGCTGGGCCCCCATTCGACCTCGGATGACCCCCGGCGCTACCGCAGCGATGCCGAGCTCGCGGAGTGGAAGGCGAAGGACCCGCTCGCCCGGCTCAAGCACGACCTGCTCGCCCAGGGACTCCTCGAGGAGAGCGCCGACGCCGGTCTCTGGGAGGCGGCACGGGCCGAGGTCACCAAGGCCCTCGCCGAGGCCGAGGCGACCCCGCCGATCACCCCCGAGTCGATCTTCGACGACGTCTACGCGAGTCGTCCGCCCGCTCTCGAGGAGCAGCGGGTCGAGTGCCTCCGTCTCCTCCAGGAAGGGATCCTCAAGCCATGACCGACCTCACGCTGGTCCAGGCCGTCAACCGAGCGCTCCACGAGGCCCTCTCGACCGACCCGGACGTTCTCATTCTCGGCGAGGACGTCGGCGTGAACGGAGGGGTCTTCCGGGCGACGGAGGGGCTCCAGAAGGAGTTCGGCTCGGAGCGGGTCATCGACACGCCGCTCTCCGAGACCGGCATCGTCGGAGCGGCCGTCGGCATGGCCCTCTACGGGCTGAAGCCGGTCGCCGAGATCCAGTTCCTGGACTTCATCTACCCGGCGTTCGACCAGATCGTGAGCGAGGTCGCGAAGTTCCGTTACCGCTCCGGGGGGCAGTACCCCTGCCACGTCGTCATCCGCACCCCGTACGGGGGCGGCATCAAGGGAGGGCTCTACCATTCCCAGAGCTCCGAGGCGTACTTCGCCCACACGGCCGGCCTCAAGGTGATCGTCCCATCGAACCCCGCGGACGCGAAGGGGCTCCTGCTCACCGCGATCCACGACGAGGACCCGGTCCTCTTCCTCGAGCCCAAGCGGATCTACCGCTCCGTGACCGGCGAGGTTCCCGACGGGGACCACCGGGTCCCGTTCGGCCAGGCCGCGACGGTCCGCGAGGGGTCGGATGTGTCCGTGTTCGCCTACGGCGCGATGCTCCCCCAGGCCGTCCAGGCCGCCGAGGCGCTCTCGAGCGAAGGGGTCCAGGCCGAGGTGATCGACCTGAGGAGCCTCGTGCCTCTCGACGAGAAGGCGGTCCTCGCCTCCGTCGAGAAGACGGGACGGGCCGTCATCGTCCACGAGGCGCCGAGGTTCTGCGGGTACGGCGCGGAGCTCGCCGCGCTCCTGGCCGAGAAGGCGCTCTACTCGCTCAAAGCCCCCGTGGCGCGCGTGACCGGCTTCGACACGCCGTTCCCCTACGCCCTCGAGCACGTCTACCTGCCGAACGCCGAGCGGATCGCCCACGCCGTCCGGACGACGGCGCGGGCGAGCTAGGAGGTCCACGATGAGCTACGAGTTCCGACTTCCCGATATCGGCGAGGGCGTCGCCGAGGGGGAGGTCGTCAAGTGGTTCGTCGAGGAGGGCGGCACGATCGCCGAGGACGCTCCGCTCGTCTCCGTCCTCACCGACAAGGCCAACGTCGAGATCCCCTCCCCGAAGGCCGGGCGCATCCTCACGCTCCACGCCAGGGTCGGGGACAAGGTCAAGGTCGGCGGATTGCTCGTCACGATCGAGGTCGCCGGCGCCCCCTCGCCCGGCCCTCGGCCCTCCCCGACTCCCCCCCTCGCGTCGACGATGCCGGCCGCCGAGGGCTCGGTCGCGCCGGCCACGCCGCCGGCGACGCCGGTGGCGACGACCTCGGCGGCCCGGATCCTCGCCACGCCCGCCGTTCGCCGGCTCGCCGCGGAGCGAGGGATCGACCTCGCCACGGTCCGGGGGACCGGCCCCAACGGCCGCATCAGCGAGGCCGATCTCCCACGCGCCGCGCCGCCCGCCCCGACGGCGCCTCCCGCGCCCGCCGCGGCCGCTCCCGTCGTCGCGACGGCCCCCGCCGCCCCCGCGCCCGCGCCGTCGACGGTCCCGGCACCCCCGACGCCGACGCCCACCGCGGTCGCGAGCGCAGCGGGGGACGAGAGGATCCCGCTCCGAGGGATCCGGCGCGTCATCGCCGAGCACATGGCCCAGTCGGTCCATACGGCGGCCCACTACACCTACGTCGAGGAGGTCGACGTGACGGAGCTCGTGCGGGTCCGCGAGCGGATGGCCAAGCACATCGAGCGCAACGGCGTGAAGCTCTCCTACCTCCCGTTCCTCGTCAAGGCGGTCGTCGCCGGCCTGAAGGCGCACCCCCGCCTCAACGCGGCGATGGACGACGCCCGGCAGGAGCTCGTCGTCCGCAAGGCCTACAACGTCGGGATCGCGGTCGCCGCCCCCGACGGGCTCATGGTGCCCGTCCTTCACGGGGCGGACCACAAGAGCCTCACCCGCCTCGCCAAGGAGATCCAGGAACTCGCGGAGAAGGGCCGCGCCGGCAAGCTCACTCGCGAGGAGCTGAGTGGCGGCACCTTCACGATCACGAGCCTGGGTGCGCTGGGCGGCGTTCTCGCGACCCCGATCCTGAACTACCCCGAGGTGGGGATCCTCGGCGTCCACAAGATCGTCCGGCGCCCCGTCTACCGGCCGGACGGCAGCGTCGGGCCGGCCGACCTGATGAACCTCTCCGTGTCGCTCGACCACCGCGTGCTCGACGGCATCCTCGCGGCCCAGTTCCTCCAGGTCGTGAAGGCGAACCTCGAGGACCCGCACCTCCTGTTCGCGGACCTCGCATGAGCGTGGGCGAGCGCTCGCTCAGAGCTCTGCCGTACGAGGCCCCCCGGCTCGACCGGCTCTGGCCGTCGTGGCGAGAGCAGCTCCTCGAGGGCTACCGGTGGATGGTCCTCGGCCGCGTGCTCGACGAGCGGATGCTCGGCCTCCAGCGGCAGGGGCGGGTCGGCTTCTACGGGCCCGCGACCGGTCAGGAGGCCGTGAGCGTCGGCGTCGCGCTCGCGCTCGCCGCGGAGGACTGGGTCTTCCCCGGACTTCGCGAGCAGCTCCTCTTGCTCGTCCGCGGCCACCCTCTCACGACCTACATGGACCACCTGTTCGCCAACGACCGGGACCCGGCGCGGGGGCGGCAGATGCCGTGCCATCCGACCGGCCGTGACGCCCGGTACGTGTCGATGAGCTCCGTCATCGGGACCCAGGTGACACAGGCGGTCGGGCTCGCCTACGGTCTCAAGCTTCGGAAGGAGCGGGCGGTCTCGCTCGCGTTCTTCGGCGACGGCGCGACGAGCGCCAACGACTTCCATGCGGGGATGAACTTCGCCGGCGTCTTCTCGCTCCCCGTCCTCTTCTGCTGCACCAACAACCAGTGGGCGATCTCGGTCCCGGTCGAACGACAGAGCCGGGTCGAGGAGCTGGCCCACAAGGCGGGCGCCTACGGCTTCGCCGGTCACCGCGTCGACGGAACCGACCTCGTCGCCGTGTTCACGTCGGCCCGTGAGGCCCTGGGCCGCATTCGGGACGGCCACGGGCCCGAGATGCTCGAGTTCCTCGTCTACCGGATGACGCCCCACTCGAGCTCGGACGACCCCAGCCGCTACCAGCAGGGCGACTGGATGGCCCGCGCGCGTGAGGTCGACCCGGTGCCGAGGGTCTCCGAGTTGCTCTCGCGGACCGGAGTCCTGACCCCGGAGCTCGAGGCACGCCTTCGCGCCGACGCCGAGGCGCTCGTCAAGGCCGCCATCGTCGAGGCCGAGGCGGTGCCGGCGCCGGACCCGGCCTCGCTGTTCACCGACGTCTTCGCCCCGGCGCCCTTGGGCCCCCGGAGCGGGTAGGTACGACGATGGCCGGAACGTATGCTCGCAGCACGAAGGCGCTCGTCATCGGCGGAGGACCCGGCGGCTACATGGCGGCGATCCGGCTCGGGCAGCTCGGCGTCGCGACCACGCTCATCGAGAAGCGGGAGCTCGGCGGCGAGTGCCTCAACCGGGGGTGCATCCCGTCCAAGGCGTTGATCCACGCCTCCGTGCTCTACGCGCGGCTCGCCTCGGAGGGCCCCGAGCTCGGGATCGTCGCGACGGGGCTGAGCCTCGACCTCACCCAGCTGATGGCCTTCAAAGAGAAGGTCGTCGCGAAGGAGCGGAGCGGCGTCGCGACGCTGCTCAAGGCGGCGGGCGTGACCGTGCTGGCGGGCGAGGCCCGCTTCACCGGCCCGCGTTCGGCCGAGCTGACCGCCCCCGACGGCGGCCGTGAGCGGATCGACTTCGAGAGCGCCGTCGTCGCGACCGGCTCGGTCCCGACGGTCTTCCCCGGGTTCGAGCCGGACGGCGAGCGGGTCCTCACCGCCTGGCAGATCCTTTCCCTCCAAAGGCTCCCCGCCACGATGCTCGTCCTCGGCGGCGGAGTGAGCGGCTGCGAGCTCGGCCAGTTCCTGGCGCGCCTCGGCGTACGGGTGACGATCGTCGAGCTGCTGCCCCAGATCCTCCCCGGCCTCGACGCCGACCTGTCGCGAGAGCTGACGCGCTCGCTCGAGAAGCTCGGGGTGTCGGTCCGGCCCTCGACGAAGGCGGTCGTCCTCGAGCGGGGCCCCTCGGGGGTCCGCCTCGCGGTCGAGGGACCGACGGGCCGCGAGGTCCTCGAGGCCGAGATGCTGTTCCTCACCGTCGGAAAGCGCCCGGAGACGCGTGAGCTCGGGCTCGACGACGCCGGCGTCGCGGTCGACGGCAAGAGCGGCTTTCTCAACCCGGACGACCGCCAGCGGACGAACGTCCCCCACATCTACGCCGTCGGGGACTGCGCGCGGCCCCCGATGCTCGCCCACAAGGCCTACCGCGAGGGGATCGTCGCCGCCGAGGCGATCGCGGGGCTGCCGACGAGGTTCCAGTTCCAGGTGATCCCCTCCGTCGTCTTCACGACCCCCGAGCTCGCCTCGGTCGGGCTCACGCTCGAGCAGGCGACCGCCCAGGGGCACAAGGCCCGCGAGGCGAGGTTCCCCTATGCGGCCCTCGGTCGGGCGGTCGCGAACCACGCGACCGAGGGCTGGGTCAAGCTCGTGGCCGAGGAGGAGAGCGGCCTCGTCCTCGGGGCCCATGCCGCGGGCGACTCCTCGGGCGAGTTTCTCACGGAGCTCGCGCTCGCGATCGAGCTCGGCGCGACGGTGCGAGACCTCGCGCTGACCATCCACCCGCACCCGACGTTCTCGGAGCTGGTCCAGGAGGTCGCCCTCCTCTGGCTCGGCGAACCCCTCCATGTCGGCAAGAGGACCCTCCGTGCCAACCGTCCGTGACTGGGGACGTCTCGAGTACCTCTCCGCGCTCGGCGAGATGCGCTCGCTGAGGGCCGCGAGGGCCCGCGGGGAGATCCCCGACACCCTGCTCCTCGTCGAGCACGACCCGGTGATCACCGTCGGCGTCGCCGGCGCCGAGGGCGACACGCTGCCGGGAGACCTTCCCGTCCACGAGGTCGAGCGTGGCGGCAAGAGCACCTACCACGGCCCGGGGCAGCTCGTCGGCTACCCGGTCGTCGACCTGACGCCCCGGGGCCGGGACGTGCGCCGGTTCGTGCGGGAGGTCGAACAGCTCGTCGTCGACGGGCTCGCGGAGGTCGCGATCGCCTCCGGGCGCGTCGAGGGGAAGCGCGGCGTCTGGGTGGGCGGGGCGCGGAAGATCGCCTCCGTCGGCGTTGCGGTCGAGGGCTGGGTCACGTCGCACGGCTTCGCCCTGAACGTCTCGACGGACCTGTCGGTGTTCCAGCGGTTCCGGCCCTGCGGCTTTGACGGGGGGATCATGACCTCCGTCGAGCGCGAGCTCGGCCGGAGCGTACCCCTCGCAGAGCTCAAGGCCCCGATCGTCCGAAGCTGGGAGCGGCAGTTCGGCCGCGTGTCGCGGCCCGCCCTCTCGGTCCCCGCCCCCGGGACGGGCTAGCCTCGATGTCCGCCACGGGCTCGCTCCCCCGAATGCTCCTGGTCGGCGGCAGCGGCGGCGTCGTGGGTCGGGCGGTGCTGCCCGAGTTCCTGCCGACGCACCGCATCCGTTCGGTGCACCGGCACCGCGTCTCCGCCGAGACGACCGCGGGGGTCGAGTGGGTCCCCGCCGACATCGGCCGTGTCGAGGACTGGCGGCCGCTGCTCGAGGACGTCGACGTCGTGGTCAACCTGGCCTGGCACCGTTGGGGCAACACGACCCGCTTCCGACGGCTCGGCGGAGGTCTCGAGCGGCTCGTCGACGCCGCCCGACAGGTCGACGCGCCGCGGTTCCTCCACGTGAGCGTCCCCGAGGCCCCCGCCACGCTCGAGCGGGGGCTGCCCTACCTCACCTACAAGCGACGGCTCGACCGCACGCTCGTCGAGAGCGGGCTCTCCTACCGTATCGTGCGGCCGACGATGCTCTTCGCCAGGGGCGACCGCCTCCTCGGCGTGATGCTGCGGCTCATGCACCGCTACCCGCTGTTCCCGATGTTCGGCTCCGGCCGCTACCACGTGAGCCCGATCGCCTCGGTCGACCTCGCGGCGATCCTCCATCGGGAGGCGGGCCTCTCGCAGGTCGGCACGGTCGACGCCGGCGGTCCGACGAGGTTCGAGTACCGCGACCTCACCGACCGGATGTTCGGCCTGCTGGGCAAGCGCCCGAGGTACTGGCACCTCGGCCCGAGGGGCTCCGTCGCGCTCGCCCAGCTCCTCCAGGACCTCGGGTCGACCGCGATCTACGCCTACGAGGTCGAGTGGCTCCTCGCCGACCTCCTCGGGCTGGCTCCCTACGAGGGCCTCGACCGTCCGCTCACGCCGTTGGAGCCGTACCTCCGCGCCGAGGCGTCCCGCCTCCTCGGGCACGCTCGTACGGCCGTCGAAGGCCCCTCCCGGTGGCGGGAGTAGGTTTATCCGCCCCATCGTGGCATCTTCTACCTCGATGGACGCGACCGACCTCACGCGACGCATGGGGGACTTCTTCGGCGTCGCCAGCGACGTGCTCCGCGACGTGCCCGACATCACCGAGAAGCAGATCCTGAGCTGGATCGTCAATCCGTTCCTGGTGACGCTCGGGTGGGACCCGCACGACAAGAAGCAGGTCTTCTTCGACTACCCGGTAAAGCCCGAGGGCCTCGTCGACGTCGCCCTCCTCGACCAGCACGGCAAGCCCCGGCTCTTCCTCGAGGTCCGCACGCCGAGCGACACGCTCGCCGACGGGCGGGAGATCGCCGAGAAGGCCCGGGCCACCCACGCCCCGCTCGTCCTGCTCACCAACGGCCAGCAGTTCGCCCTCTGGTACGTCTCCGAGTCGGAGGCGCCCGCGCTTCTGTTCGTCCTGCCGCTCAAGCAGCTCGCGGAGAACCCGGAGGCCCTCCAGGGCCTCACGGGCGAGTACCGCCTGAGCGAGACGGGGATCAACCACCTGAGGAAGAGCTCGATCCGGCTCGCGGTCCTCCAGATGCTCGAGGACAACTCGGAGAAGACGTTCGACGCGATGGTCGACTGGGTCCAGTCGCAGGTCGCGCCCGGCGCGCTCGACGAGACGACCCAGCAGGCGATCCGGGAGGCGACGATGATCTGGCTCACCGAAGAGCACCTCACGATGCCCGCGTTCGCGCCGACGGGCGACAGCCAAAAACACCACGAGCTCCGGGCGACGAACGCGCGCGACTGGGAGGCGTTCCCACGAGGCCCGCCCGGGACGTTCCAGTACCGGTACGACACGACCAAGACGCTCGACCTCCGCCAGAATCCGAAGGAGGTCCGCGAGTCGCTCCGGAACCAGGGCCTGCGGACGCAGACGGCGACGGCCTTCGGGGGCTTCTACTACGCCCTGCGCCAGCGCGCGGGACTCCCGCCCAGCTAGGGCTCTCGTCGGTCGAGGGACGGGCGCGACCGGGCCAACAGCGTTTTGAGCCGTCCGGCCAGCGCTCCCCCGACGCGATGGACGCCCCCTCGTTCCGCATGCTCCTCGACTTCGACGGCACGCTCGTCGAGCCGAACGTGGCCATCCTCCTGGTCGAGGAGTTCTGCGCGAACGGCCGCGAGGTCGCCCACGAGGTCGACGAGCTGCTCCACACGGGCCGGATCACGCTCCGCGAGGCGTGGAGTCGACAGGTCGCCCTGCTGGACGGGCGCCGGCTCGACGAGATGGCGGCCTGGGCCGTCGCCCACACGCCGTTCCGGGCCGGGGCGCGCGAGCTCGTCGAGCTCCTGCGTCACCACCGCGTACCGACGACCGTCGTCTCGGGGGGCCTCGACTTCTACATCACGCCGATCCTCCGGCACGCCGGGATCGAGCTCCCCGTCCTCTCCGACACCGTCTCGAACGGCCACGGGGGCCTCCTCACGCTCTCGCACCCGTTCGGGCACCCGACCTGCCGCCTGTGCGGCATCTGCAAGGCCCGCGTCGCGTTCCCGATCTCCCCGTCGCCGCTCCGCACGGCGTTCGCCGGGGACGGGAGCACCGATCGGTACGCCGCCGAGGTCGCCGACCTCGTCTTCGCCCGACGGCGCCTCAAGCTCTACTGCGACAAGGCGCAGATCCCCTACTTCCCGTTCGAGGACTTCTACCCCGTAATCGAGCAGGTGACAAAGTGGCTCGACGGCTCGGAGCCGCTTCCCCCGCCGCGACGGCTCGGCGTCGCCAGCTCCGCCTGCCCGATCTCGAACGGGATCACGCCCGTCGCCTAGCGCTACGTGCGTCCGTATCGGGCCAGGTCGGCCCGGACCATCGTCCGGACGAGCTCGTCAAAGCGCGTCGTCGCCTTCCACCCGAGCCGCTGGGCCGCCTTCGAGGGGTCGCCGCGGAGGTTGTAGACCTCGCTCGGCCGCTTGAACCGATCGTCGGTCCGGACGAACGGCTCCCACGCGTCGATCCCGGCCTCGTGGAAGGCGGCGGCGACGAACTCGCGCACGGTGTGCGACTCGCCGGTGGCGCCGACGAAGTCGTCGGGGACCTGGTGCTGGAGCGTGCGCCACATGAACTCGACGTAGTCGGGCGCGTAGCCCCAGTCGCGGCGGGCGTCGAGGTTGCCGAGCGTGAGATGCTTGGCATGGCCGGTGACGATGCGCGCGACCCCGTCGGAGATCTTCCGCGTCACGAACTCGATCCCGCGGCGCTCGCTCTCGTGGTTGAACAGGATCCCGTTGCTCACGAACATCCCGTAGGCCTCGCGGTAGTTGACGCAGGCCCAGTAGGCGTAGACCTTCGCGACCCCGTAGGGGCTCCTCGGGTGGAATCGCGTGAGCTCGTCCTGCGGCTCCCGCTCGACGTGGCCGAACATCTCGCTCGAGGCGGCCTGGTAGAAGCGAGCGGTCGGCGCGTGGGCCCGCGCCGCCTCGAGCATGCGCACGGCGCCGAGCGCCGTCACCTCTCCGGTGAGGACGGGCTGCGAGAACGAGGCCGCGACGAACGACTGCGCCGCGAGGTTGTAGATCTCCGTCGGGTCCGCGGCCTTGACGGCCTGCTGGAGGGAGGTCTGGTCCATGAGGTCGCCGTCGAGGATCTCGATCGCGTCGCGGATCCCCTTGAGGTGCGACATGTTGGGGCTCGAGAGACGGCGCACGAGGCCGTAGACCTTGTAGCCCTTCGAGACCAGGAGCTCGGCCAGGTAGGAGCCGTCCTGGCCGGTCACGCCCGTGATGAGCGCCGAGCGGTCTGCCACGGCGCCGGGAGGGGGCGGGCCTCAAAGGGTTTGCCCAGTCCCGCCGCGGGGCGCGCGCCGCGCCCGGACCGGGCCGAGCCCGGCCTCGCGGCGCGCATCCATGCGTATAGTATATATGGGGTGCCGCAAGAGTCTAGGCGAACGCTCCGCGCGCCCGCCCCCGGGGGGCGCGGGGGACTGTGGCGAGTCTCGTGTCGTCCCGAACGAACCCTCGTGGGCCCGCACGCCCGAGGGTCGCGCGCCGTCGCGAGCGGGCGGCCGTCGAACCGGAGATGCTCGGGGCCGCGCTCACGATCGCGCTCGCGGCCGGGGTCGTGCTCGCCGGAGGCTGGCTCGGCAGCGTCCCCCTCTCGGCGACGGCCGCGGCATCGGGGACGGCCCGGGGCGGCCACACGCTCCCGCCAGGGCCCCACCCGCCCCCGACGGGGTCGGGCACGACGGCCCCCGGGAACGGCACCTCGACCCCGGGCGGCAACGGCACCACGGGCGGGACGGGGACCGGAACGGGCCTCGGGACCGGCGGCTCGCCGAACGGGAGCGGTCCGAGTTCCGGCGGGTCCGGCGGGCCCGGAGGCGGCAACGGGAGCTCCCGCGGCCCCGTCTACGAGGGGATCAACGGGACCTTCTCCGTCGGCGGCGCGCTCGGCAACGTCACCGCCGCGTTCTTCCAGCTCGTCCTCCAGACGCCGAACCTGACCCAGCCCACGCTCTGGAGCACCCTCAACGCGACCCCGTTCGACACCTTCCAGTTCGGCAACGCGGCCGAGGTGACGAACCAGGTGACCGGCGTCCCCTACGCCGACAACGGCTCGGCGCTCCCCCCGACGCCGTCGAACGACTCCAATTTCGTCAGGTTCTGCCGGACCCTGCACTGTCATGCGGTGATGGCCGTGCCCGCGGAGATCGACAACGTCTCGATGGCGGTGGCGACGGTCCGCTACGTCGAAAAGACCCTCAATTTCACGCCGGACGACTGGATCGTCGGCGGCGAGCCCCAGGGCTGGACCCACTGGGGGATCCCCTGGACGAGCTGGCGCACCTCGGACCACTCGGCCCCGACCCCGCTCGAGTACGCGCGCGAGCTCCAGCAGTACGTCACGGCCCTGCGCGCCTACGACCCGACGATCCGCCTCATCGGCATCGAGTCCGCGGATGGCGGGATGTGGTACAACAGCAGCTGGCTCTACGAGGTCGCGCTCGTCGACGGCCCGAACCTGACGGCGGTCGCGATCCACCCGTACCCGGACGGCGTCGGGACCGCCGGGGCGAACCTCACGAGCTTTTACGAGACGCTCTCGAACCCGCTGAACTTCCCCAACAACTACGCGGGGCTCCACGAGAGCGTCGACGCGGCCTGCGGCTGCGCGCTCCCCCTCTGGGTCGGCGAGTACAACGCGGCGCTCGCCGGGAACTACTCGGTCGACCTGATGGGCTATCCCGACGTCCCCTACCTCGGCGCCGGCCTTCTCGGCGCGATGAAGCAGGGCGTGCCCCAGCTCGACGTCTTCTCCTACAGTCACGACCCCCAGTCGCTGGTCTCGCAGAGCGGGGCCCGGCTGCCGTCGTACACGCTGTTCTCGACGTTCTTCCGAAACCTCACGCTCGGTGAGGTCCACAACTCGACGATCGTCGGCGGCCCCGGCGGCCTCTTCGCGTTGACGATCGACAACGGGAGCCGCACCTCGTTCCTCGTCGTGAGCACGAACCTGACCGAGACGCTGAACCTCACCCTCGCGCCGCCCGGCGGGTCGTACCTCGGAGGCAGCGGGCACGGCTGGCGAGCCTGGTCGTGGAACGACACGGCCCCCGCGCCGCTCTTCGCCGACGGGTCGTTGTTCCTCCCCGGGACCTGGACGGTCCCGCCGCTCGGGATCCTCCTCGTGAACGTCGACTGAGCGCCGTGCGCCGAAGGCCGGCGCGAGGGCCGCTCGCGACACCCGGCTCCAGCCCGCCGCCGCGTCCACGCATCGGCCTTGGGACGAGCCCCGAGCGACCTCCGGGAGGGTCCGTGTCGAGCCGGTGCTCTCGGCGACGGTCGGCACGTGTATGAACTCCCCGTAGCCTCTCGGGCCTTGCGCGTCGAGATCCTGATCGCGTCGTTAAAGGCCGGGTACCGGGAGGAGGACCTGCGTCAGGTCCTGCGCTGGAACACGGACTATCACGAATCGCGTGGCGTGCGCGGCGTTCGCGACTACGTCTCGGACGACCGGTCGACCTTCGTGATGACGGTCCCTCGTCGCGCGGCGGTCGGTGACAAGCTCGCGAAGGAGTGGGTTGACTCCGGCGCGGAAGGGCGGCCGTCGTTCCGGCAGAGGATGGAGAAGGTCTTCACGGGCGGGGCGAGCCGGTTGTACGACGAGGTCCGGCCGTAGCCGCTCGGCCGTTGTCGCCGTCCTCCCTCGTCGCAGCGGGGTCGGGTCGGCTCCGAGAGGGTGTCGCGGTGGACGGGTCGCGCGCGGTGGCCGCCACAAGGCCTATATTCCGGCGCACGCGAAAACCCGCCGTGACCGACCGTCGAGCTCCCGGGGCCGCGGGCCGCGCCTCCTCGAGAATCCCGCCTGCATCCGACCTCTCGGAGCGTCGATGACGATCACCCCTCACGGTGGGCGCCTCGTCGACCGACAGGTCGGCGTCCGCGAACGCGAGCGACGCGACGCCGAGCTCGGCGACCTTCCCAAGCTCCGGCCGTTCGTCGACGACCTCTACGACACGGAGAAGATCGGCATCGGGGCCTACAGCCCGCTCGAGGGGTTCCTCTCGAAGGAGGCGCTCGACGGGGTCCTCACACGTTCGCGGCTCCCGGACGACCTTCCCTGGACGATCCCGATCCTCCTGACGCCGCCGGGTCCCGAGAACGCGGCGACGATCGCCGCGCTGAAGCCGGGCGACGACGCCTCGATCCTCGACGAGAAGGGCCGCGCGATCGCGATCCTCCACCTCGAGGAGAAGTACGCCTGGGACAAGGCCCGCTTCGCCCAATCGGTCTACGGCACCAAGGACCCGCAGCATCCGAACGTCTCCGACCTCCAGGCGGCCGGCGAGACGGCCCTCTCGGGCCGGATCGACCTTTTGCGACGGCTCGAGCTCCCCACGGGGGCCGACGAGCGCTCGCCGGCGGACACGAGGGCCGAGTTCGAGCGTCGCGGCTGGCGCCACGTGGCGGCCTACCAGTGCCGCAATCCGCCGCACACGGCCCACGAGTACATCCAGCGTCTCACGCTCGAACGCGAGGACGTCGACGGACTGCTGATCCACCCGGTCGTCGGCCGCCTCAAGAAGGGCGACTACCGGCCCGACATCATCCTCGAGGCGTACCGCGCGCTCGTCAAGAACTACTACCCCGACAAGCGGGTGCTGCTCTCCGCCTTCTCGATCGCGATGCGCTACGCGGGTCCGAAGGCCGCGCTGTTCCTCGCGATCGTCCGGAAGAACTACGGGTGCGACGGCTACATCGTCGGCCGCGACCAGGCGGGGGTCGGCAAGTACTACGACCCGTACGCCTGCCACCGCATCTTCGACGAGCTGCCGATCGAGATCCGGCCGTACCGGTACGAGGAGACCTTCTTCTGCCGGACCTGCGGCTGGATGGCCTCGTCAAAGGTCTGCGCGCACCCCGTCGAGGACCGGCTCGACACGAGCCAGACCCGGATCCGCAAGGCGCTCAGCGAGGGGGCGGCGCCCCCGAAGGAGATCCTGAGGCCCGAGGTCTTCGAGATCCTCTCGAGGCCGAACGTCGTCCAGAGCTGAACCGACGGGGGCGCCCCCCGGGGGCGCCGAGAAAGGGTCTATGTACGCGCCGGGGCTTGCCGCCCCGATGCGGCTCTCCCGGGTCCTCGCCGTCGCCGGTCTCGCTCTCCTGCTCGCCCTCCCCGCCGTGACGTCGACGACGAGCGCCGCGGGGGTGGCGCCGACCTCGGCCCACCCCGTGACGACGGCCCGCGACAGCGGCCCGGCCCCCTCGACGGCGTCGCGGCTCGGGGCGCTCAACGTCACGCTCGCCTCGAGCCTCGTCCGAGGCGCGGGCGGATCGCCCGGTGCGCCCACCTCCGCGCTGTCCGTGACGCCGCTCCCCAGCCCCCCGTCGACGACGCCGACGGTGCTCACCTTCCTCACGGCGTCCCCGAACTGCTGTGTCTCGGCGAACTTCTCGGCCCCGACCGGGACCTGGGCGCTGGTCGAGCTCCGCTACAACGGCCAGGCGGTCGGCGGCGTCTACGACTCGTCGTTCCGGGCCTACCTCGATCAGGTCCAGGTCCTCTTCGGGACGACCCCGGAGTACGGCCAGTGGAACGTGACCCAGGACGTCACGCCCTACGTGAGCCTGCTCAACGGGACCTTCAACTTCACCTTCCTGCTCGGCGCGGCGACCGTGGGTGGCTACTTCCTCACGAGCGTGTCGCTCTGGTTCTATCCCGTCCCGGCCGGCGGCGCGGCCCCTCTCGAGCCGAGCGTGGTCGTTCCGCTGTTCCACCGCGTCACGGTGACGAGCACGTCGCTCTCGGTGAGCACGATCGCGAATGTCCCGACCGACGTCGTCAACGCCACGCTCGAGCTGTGGGCCTACGGGTTCGGGGCCGACGAGTTCTGGTACGCGCAGAACCCGAACTTCCGCGAGATGGTCGTGACCGTCGACGGCCAGGGCCTCGCCGCGGTGACGCCGTTCCCCTACATCAACACGGGCGGGAACGACCCGTTCGCGTGGCGGCCGATCACCGCCGTCTTCACCGCGAGCGACCGCCCCTACGACCTCAACGTGACCGGCGCCCTCGGCCTCGTCGAGGGAACCCACAACTTCTCGGCGAACCTGACGGGCGTGACGACGGGCAGCGACTGGCTGCTCGGAGGCGCGCTCCTCCTCTACACGGACCCGAGCGTTTCCGCCGCGACCCTGACGGCCCGCGCGTTCAGCGTTCCGCGTCCGACGACGACGACCGGCGCCTCGACGACGCAGTCGGAGACGACCTCCTGGAGCTACGAGAGCACGTGGACCTCGCCGGGCGGCGTCGTCGACGCAGCGACCTTCGGGAACTCGACCTTCTCGAGCACGAGCTCGACCTCGAGCAGCTGGACCAACCTCAGCGTCGTCGACGGCTGGTCCCTCCACGGGCACGAGACCGCCGGCGCGAACGCCTCGGACTGGCGGGACCGCCACGCCTTCCGGGGCTCGATGGACCTCGGGGGCACCTTCGTCGAGACGTCGTCGACGAACGGCGGGTACCCGATCTACGGGAACTTCACCGATGACTTCCTCAACGCGGTCCAGGAGTGGAACGAGTCGACGACCCTGTCGACGACCGTCGCCGCCGGCCCGACGACCTCGCTCGTTCGCTCGGTCGACAACCTTGTGCTCGGCGGCAACAACATCTACTCCGGCAAGGAGGAGCTCACCGCGGCCAACGCCGCCCTGCTCCTCGCGATCTCGCAGATCGAGTCGTCGACGACCGACACGTTCCTCGCCTCCTCGCACGGGGGAGCGGTCCCCTACCTCTACGAGCACGTCGTCGCGGGGACCGCCTACGACCCCGCCGCTCCGAACGACATCGAGACGGTCTACGCGAACGTCGTGACGTCTCCGGTCGGCTCGCTGCTCGTCGCGCGGCCGACGGTCCTCGACGTCAACTCGACCCTGGCGCTCTCGGCGTACGCCGCCGGCGGGTCCGGTCCGTACGCCTACACCTACACGGGGCTGCCCACGGGCTGTGCCTCGACCGATGTGGCGGCGATGCGCTGTAGGCCCACCGCCCCCGGCCTCTATCTCCTGGCGCTCGGCGTGACCGACGCGAACGGCGTCTCCGCGCCCTTGTCGCTCGCCGCCGTGCAGGTCGTGGACGCGCCGTCGATCTCCGTCCGGACGAACCTTTCCGCGCTCGAGACGGGCGCGACGCTGTCGGCGACCGCGACCGTCACCGGCGGCGTCGCCCCCTATACGTGCACCTGGACCGTGGCCGGTCTCGCCGGGTCGCCGGGTCCCTGCTCGGCTTCCGTGCTCGCGACGGCCTCGGGATCGAGCGCCGTCGTGCTCTCCGTCGTCGTCTCCGACGCGACGGGCGTCTCGGCGAACGCGACGGTCTCGGTCCCGGTCGTCCCGCCGCCGACGGTCTCCCTCTGGCCGGCCCCCGCGGGGAACCTCACCGTCGGAAGCGCGTGGACCGTCCTCGCGAACGTCTCGGGCGGTGTGGCGCCCTACACGGTGACGTGGTACCTCAACGGCGTCGTCGAGACGACCGGGGGGAACCTGAGCTTCCGCTCGGTCTATGCGACCCTCGGGTCGGTCTCGGTGACGGCGTCGGTCACGGACGCGCTCGGCGGCGTCGGCAACTCCCCGCCGTTGGGCTTCAACGTGACGAGCGCGCCGTCGGGCTCCTCCGGCGGCGCGGGCCCGGCGTCGTCGGGGACCTCCTCCTCGACGGACCTGTACGTCGGGCTCGGGCTCGGGGCCGTCGCGGGGCTCGTCCTCGGCGTGGCCGTCGCCTGGGTGCTGCGACGACGCCGCCCGGGCTGAACCGAGCCGATCCGGCCCGCGCGGCAGGCCCCACGCCGACAACGGTATCCGAAGGGCCGGCCGTGGACCGGGCGATGGAACCCAGGGCCGCGCGAGACGCGGCGCCCTCCGTGAGCCGAGAACAGGTCGCGGCGTTCCGGCTCTCGCGCCACCATCTGCTGGCCCGAAGCCCTCGGGGGCGCCTTCTCGAGGTGCTCCGCTCGATGGGCGGGGCTCAGGCGCAGCTCCTCTCGGCCGCGCAGACCTCGGTCTGGGCCCGGCTCGCCGAGGTCGAGCGGGCCGAGATCGACGCCGCCCTCTACACGTCCCGACGCGTGGTCCGAGCCTGGTGCATGCGGCGGACGCTGTTCCTCCTGCCCTCGCGAGACCTGGCGGTGTTCGGCGGGGGCACGGCGCGGAGGGCGCTGCGGGAGGTCCGCTGGCTCCGAGGAAAGGGCGTCACCGACCGCGCGATCTCGGCGGCGACGACGGCGGTGCTCGCGGCCCTCGACCGGCCCCGAACGCGACGGGAGCTCGCGAGCGAGGTCGCGCGCTCGCTCGGGGTCCCGCTGCGGGAGAGGAAGGGCGGGGACGGCTGGGGCCAGAGCCGACGGATCCCGTGGCTGCGGGTCGGTCGACTCTCGCTACCGGTGAGCTACCTGCTCCACGTCTCCGCGGCGGACGGCGTGGTCTGCTGCGGCCCCCCCGACGGAGCCGAGGCGACGTACGTGCGGGGCGACGCCTGGGTCCCGGGGTGGCGCTCGATGCCGAGGGCCGAGGCGGAGGCCCGGCTGCTCGAGCGATACCTCGCCTCGCACGGTCCCGCGACGGCCCGCGACTTCGTCTGGTGGAGCGGGCTTCGCGACAGCGAGGCCCGTGAGGCCTGGGCTCTCCTCGGCGACGCGGCGGCGAGCGTCGACGTCGAGGGTCGCGCCTCGTGGATCCTCCGCAAGGACCTCCGCGAGCTCGAGCGGTCCGAGCTTGACGGAGCCCCGCTGCGTCTTCTGCCCTACTTCGATGCCTTCGTTCTCGGCCAGCCCGGCCGCGACCCGCTTGAGGACCCTCGGGACGCCCGCCGCGTCTATCGGGCCCAGGGATGGGTCGCGCCGGTGGTCCTCTCCGGTGGCCGCATCGCCGGGGTCTGGGAACAACGGGTGACGCGAGGCCAGCTCCGGGTCTCCGTCCGTGGCTTCTCGCCCCTCGCGCCCGCGCACGCGCGCGAGCTGCGTCGAGAGGCCGGCGACCTGGCCCGCTTTCTCGGGGCCTCGACCGCCGCGGTCTCCGTCGCCTGAGCGTGGCCCGTCGAGCCGATTTGACCTCGCGGTTATCGGCGGGCTCGACCACGAACGCTCCATGCGAGGGCGGCCCCGCGGCACCGACCGCCGAGCGGCGGTCCTCGTCGTCGTGGCTCTCGGCCTTCTGGTCGGCCTCTTCGGCTTCGACGCCGCCACCGGGGCGCGGCTCGGGGGTCTGCCTCTCGGCCTTGAGACCCCGTCCCCTACGCCCGCCTCGGGAGCGACCTACTCGCTCGCGATGTCGATCACGGTGAACGCGACGACGGGTCTCGACCAGGTCTCGCCCGCGAACCTGAGCTTCCCTCTCGGCGTGCCGATCCGCCTGACGATCACGAACTACGACACCGGCGCGAACCCCGTCGCTTCGATGTGGGGGCGCGTGATGGGGACCTCCAATGGGGCCGAGACCGTGGCGTTCGGGAACGCCTCGAGCGGGTCGTCGCGCTCGTGGATCGCCCCGTTCCAGGTCTCCCACACGTTCACGATCCTCCCGTTCGGGCTGAGATGGACCGGCATGGGGTCGAACGGCAGTCAGAGCTGGGGCTACGGGGGGAACGGCTCGATGATGGGCGGCGGGTCCGGCTCCGGGATGGGCGGCATGGGAGGCTCGGGGGGCATGTGGGGCGGGTTCGGGATGGGCTCCGGTCCTCTCGGCGTCGTCCGGATGCCCATGATGATGGTGAACCTCCCGATCCCCGCGGCCGCGGACAACTCGACGCCCGCGATCGTGTCGGCGACCCTCCTCTTCGAGACGCCGGGCCAGTTCCAATGGTCCTGCGTGGCCCCGTGCGACACGACCTCGATGGCCTCGAACGGGTTCATGCGTGGGACCCTTTCGATCTCCTAGGCACCCTTCGGGCCCTTCGATCCCCGAGGTGCTGACTCGAGGGACGGCGGCCCCGCGCGCCACGCTCCCGGTCTCGAGAGGCTACGCGGTCGTCCGATGGGCGACGTGGACCCGCCGGGGAGGCGGCCGGGGCCGTAGGGGCTCGCGAGATCGCGCCGACCGTCGGGAGACGCTTTTGCGAAGGTCAGGGATAAGCCACCTGGGACTCTTCCCGGGTCGTGCTCGTGTCCGCACGACTCCGACGCTGGCTGACCGGTCCCAAGGCCGACCCGTCCGTTCGCCTTCGGTTCCTCGAGGAGGTCGAACGACGACCCGAGGACGACCCGAAGGTTCGCGCCGCAGCGGACGCGGTGGGCCGGAGCGGCTGGGCCGCGGGACTGCTGAGCTATCAGATGCCCGACGGGCATTGGGTGACGCCGGGGTCCTCGGCCCGCGAGCTGTACCTTCCGAAGTACCTCGCGACGAACTGGGTCGCGATCGTCCTGGCCGACCTCGGGATGACTCGGCGGGACCCTCGCATCCGCCGGACGGCCGAGCTCATCCTCGACCGGTGGGGCCAGGCGAACGAGGACCTGAGCGGGACCACCGGCGAGGTCTGTGTCACCGGGAACGCGGTCCGCACGCTGCTCCGCTTCGGCTACGGGGACCACCCGGTCGTCCTCCGATCCCTCGAGTGGCTGGTGCGCACGCAGCGCAAGGACGGCGGCTGGTACTGCGCGGAGCGGGCCACGGGCTCCCTCGACTGCTGGGAGGGGCTCGCCGCCCTCGCCGAGATCCCCGAAGGGACGCGTTCGGCGGCCGTGCGCGAGTCGATCGCGAAGGGGGCCGAGTTCTACCTGAAACGGAACCTCCTGCACGAGGGTCCCGTGCGCTATCCGCCCTGGTTCCGCATCCACTATCCGAACCACTACTACTACGATCTTCTCGTGGGGCTCCGCCTCCTCACGCGCCTCGGGTACGGAAAGGACCCGCGGTTGGGGCCGGCCCTGCGCTGGCTTCGCGAGAAGCGCCGGACGGACGGCACCTGGGCGCTCGACGCCGCGCATCCGGACAACGATCCGGCGCGCGGCGGCTACGAGTTCGGTCAACGCCTCGCCGACCGGGTGTCGCTCGTGTTCCCGATGCTCCTCGAACCGTTGCACGTCCCGAGCCGGTGGGCGACGGTCGAGGCGCTCAGCATCCTCCGGCGAGTCGAGTCCGACGAGGACGGGCCTCGGGACGCCGCGCGCTGACCTCACGATGGAGGGATCCGGGCTCCCGTGAACGGTCGAGTCTTGGGAGACCCGTTCCGCGTCCACGTCGAGCGCGACCGGGGCGCTGCGAGCGTCGACACGCGCCTCGCCGAGCCCGCGCGCCGAGGTCTCCCCCGCTCCCGGCCGCGACCGGGTCCGTGCGCCGCCGCCGCCGTCGAACGGGGCGCTCGGCGAGTTCGCGGACGGTAGCTCGACGCGACTCGGCGCGTGCGGGCATCGCCGGGGCGTTGACGTCGGGAACAACGGTCGTCGTCGCCACCCCCGTCGGTCACGCGCGGCCGTAGGCTGGGGTCGTGTGGGCCCCGCCTTCCCGAACCCGTCAAGCGGCCTTTCCTCACCGTTGATAAGCCTCGATAGGATGACGAGGGCCGCCATGGTCGGGCCCTCGAGTTCGGCCGCCACGTCGCCCACGGCGTCCGGCGCTCCGAGCGCTCCGGGACGTCCCCCGGCTTCCTCGAGACCGAGAAGGGTCGGCGGGGTCGTCGCGGTCGTCGTGGTCGTCGCGGTCGCGGCGGTCGCGCTCCTGGCGGGGCTCTGGGCGGCGGGATGGATTCCGGGAAGCGGGCCGGCGTCTTCGACCGCGGTCTCCTACTCGACCGCCGCGACGGTCGCCGCCTCCGCGAGCGCGGGCTACGAGCGTGGAGGCTGGCAGCTCATCCAGGCCTTCGGCTTCATGCTGCACGCCGGGTCGAGCCTCCAGCTCCCGTCGTTCGGACCGGTCTGCCCGATGCACGCGGCGCCGGGCATGAACGGAGCCTCGGCGATGTTCCCGGGGTATGGCAACCCGGGCGCCGGCGTCTCCCCCGGCTGGGAGATGCTCTTCCGAAACTCGAGCGGAACGCTCCTTCTCGTCCTGGTCCTGAACGGCAAGGCCCAGGTCGTCGGGGACGCGTACGGCTCCAACTGCCTCCTCTATCCGTTCACGCGCGGGATCCCGACGTCGGTCCTTGACTCGACGGCCGTCGTCGCGGCCATCAACGTGGCGGGCGGCAGCGCGTTCCTCGCCTCGCACAGCTCGGTGAGCTCGGTGGTCGGACTGACGGGGGGCACCACGATACATGCCTTCCCCTCGCCACCGGTCAACGCGACGTGGGGGGTCATGTACACGAGCTGCGGCATGGGTCCCGAGATGATGGGTACCGGCGCGGCGTTCCTCGGCTGGGCCAACGCGACGAGCGGGGTCGTCCTCAACACGACGCAGACCTCGGGGGCCTGTATGGCCGCAGGGACGATGCCCTCGATGCCGTCCGGCGCGTGGTCGTGGCCGCCGTCGTAGGCGCTTCGTGGCGCGCGGCCAACGTCCAGCGCGCCGGCGCGGCCCGGGCTGCCCTTCGAGCCCCCCCTCCGCGGGGCCTCGGCCCCGCCCGCTCGCGCCGACCGTGACCTCGGCCTCCGCTCCGCGCGACGACGGCTCTCCTTCGTTGCGTCCGAAAGGTCCCGTTCAGCGGGATCGTCGGGCCCGCTGCGTGGGCGGACCCTTCTTCGGTCTCTTCTCGGGAAGCCCTCCGACGACCGTCTGCGCCCGTCGGACCCACTCAAGGAGCGCCGCATCGCTCACGAGCGCCGTGGCCGAGACCTTCACCCATCCCTGCAGGCCTTTGCCGCCCCGCATCGGGTGGGCTCCGGGCGCTCGGAGCCAACGCGCCGTCTCCTCGAGGGGGACCCGCACGACGAGGTCGTCGCGAGAGACGCCGACCACGAGGTGACCGCGCTCGAGCAGACCGATGCCGCCGAACAGGCGAGTCTCGGAGGCGCCCGGGAGAAGTCGGCGAGCTCGCTCCGCGAGTCGTGTGTCGTAGGGCATGGCGCGGGGAGACGACCTTCTCTCGGATAAGCGATCGTTCCCGGCGACCGCCGGGGGACCGACCGCGGCACCGCGATGGAGGGAGGGCCCGCACCCGGCCTCCGACCACGAGGGGCTCCAACGCCTACGAGGTGAGCGCGGGTCCCGCCTCCGATCGGCTGTCACCCCCGGGTCGCCGGCGGGGATCTGAGCCGCCTCTCGACCCCCCGACGCCACTCCTGCTTCGGGCCTCCCACGCGTCCAACGCCCCGACGTCGTGTGCGGGGCGCTCTACGACCGGTCTCGCGGCGGCGGTCCCTCAGCGAGCCGACCGACGGGGCGTGGCGGGCGGCCGGCCCGACGGGGGTCGGGGACGACCTCGCCGACGAACGAGAACCAGGAGGACCACCGCGACGGCCGCGATCGCGATCGCGCCGAGCCCGAGGGGGAGATACCAACTCGAGCCGTTGGACGAGCTGGCGGCGGGTGGCGACAGCGAATAGTGGACGATCGTGGCGTAGCCCGAAGCGACGTTGACGCTCGTGACCTGCGTGGTCCAGCCGGAGGCCGAGACGACGACGCGGTAGGTCCCCGCCGGCAGGGAGGCGTTGAACGAACCACCGGCACCGACCGCGATCGGGTTCGTCGCGATCTCGAGCGTGGCGCCGACCGGCGAGATCGTTCCGGTGACCCAGCCGACCGAGGCGTTGAGGGCGAGGTCCGCCTGCCGTGTCGTCTCGGCGTAGAGGACGATCTGCTGGTCGAGGGGATCGTAGCCCGACGCGGAGGCGTTCAGCCAGTACACGCCCGGCAGCGCGACGATCGAGAACGTGCCGGAGACGAGCCCGACCGCGGAGCCGTTGAACGCGAGCGCCGCGGTCAATGGTGACACGGTGCCGTTGAGCGTCCCGTACGCGAGCGACAGGTAGAGGTTCGCGACGACGGTCGCGAGCGTTGCGACGGTCTGGGGCCCGCTGGTCCCGTTCGCATAGCCGGCGAGCGAGGCGTTGACCCAGTACGTTCCGGCCGCGAGTTCGACGCGGTACGCGCCGTTCGTCGTCGAGAGAGGCCGACCGTTGAGGGTCGCGGAGGCCGAGGCGGGGCTCACGACGCCGGTGAGGACGCCCCACGTCGGAGAGAGGTGCGCGACGACCGCCGTCGTCGCGTTGGTCCGTACGGTGACGTTCGTGAAGTAGGTCGAGTAGAGGTGCTGGGAGACGACCACGGCGTGAACGCCGGGCGCCACGGTCGCCACGAAGGAGCCGTTCGCGGCGAGGACCGGGACCTGGTGTCCGTCGATCGTCACGTTCGCGCTCGTCGGGTCGACGAGACCGGCGATGACGCCGGGGTACGGCGTGAGGTTCGCATAGACGGTCGTCACGTTCGCGGTCGAGACGGTCTCGAGGACGGAGAGTCCGTGGAAACCGGGCGCCGAGACGTTCACCCAGTAGGCGCCCGGGGACAGCGTGAGGTTCGTCGTGCCGTTCGGCAGCGCGAGGAGGACGCCGTCAAGACGCGTGGTCGCGTTCGGCGGGCTCGCCACGATCCCGAGGAAGCCGGGGGCTCCCGGCGCCCGGCACACTCCCCCGAGCGTCTCTGAGTAGCAGGCCTGCAGCTGGAAGCTCGCGTTGACGACCCCGGAGAGGTTCTCGGAACCGCTCACGACCGCGCCGAACCAGCTCGCGAAGTGGAAGGTGCTGCCGTTGTCGTTGACGACCGCCGGCGCCGAGAGATTGTAGCGCTGCCCGACGAGCCAGTCGGCCGACCGAGCGAGCACCCCGACCGACCACGAGGCGTTCGTCGGCACGGTGCCCGCGATGGAGAGGTTCGTCGCGACGTTCGACGAGAGGGTGACGTTGACGATCTCGGCGGTGTACATCGAGATGTTGTAGTCGTAGCCCCAGATGCACGTGCTGCAGCTCCACTCCTGGGTCGACCGGGCGTCCGTCCAGAGGGGGAGGGCACCGCCCGCGTTGGCGATGAGGTCCGTGTAGTCGCCGATCCACCAGGCGTAGCCGAGGTTCGCGTAGTGAGGGTAGGAGTCGGTGTCGGAGACGGGGAACTCGGGGTCGAACGAGGTTCCCCCGTTGTGCGAGACCGCGCCCAGGAGCCGATAGTGGCCGGACGTCGCGTTCACGCCATACCAGACGACGTAGACGGTTCCGGCCGGGTCGATCGCCACGGAGGGCTGGAAGTCCTCGAGCGAGCGGTCCGAGTTGACCGTGAGGGGCTTGGACCAGTGGCTGCCGTTGTCGTCCGAGTAGGAGAGCGAAACGAACGGGCTCCCGGCCCGGCCGCCCGAGCCGTTCTGCCAGACGAGGAAGAGGCGTCCGTCGTAGGCGTTGCCCGCGTGGGCGTCGAGCCCCAGCCCCGGAAGCATGTAGGCCCGGAACGTATCCGGCGACGGCGAGCCGTACTCGGTGGCGCCGACCCCCGCGATCACCGGCGTCGAGAAGCTGTGCCCGTGATCGACGGACCGGGCGAACTCGACCTGAGCGGTAGTTTGGTCGACCCAGGAGGCGTCGATCGCGCCCGAACGGTCGACGACGAGTTCCACACCCCGTTGGGAGTCGGTCCCGCCGCTGATCTCGAGCGGGCTCGACCAGGTGGTTCCGTTGTCGGTCGAGTTCTGGATGTAGATCTGGGAGCCGGCGCCGTCGTCGGTGTAGGCGACGTAGACCTCTCCGGTCGTTGCGTCGACCGCGGTCCACGGCTTGTCGAGGCTCGTGCTCCCGTTGCCTCGCACCGGGACCGGCGTGCCCCAGGTCATCCCTCCGTCGAGCGAGGTCGTGACGAAGACGCCGTACCCCGAGGTCGAGTACGGACAGCCGGTCTGTGTGGTCGTGTAGCCCATGTCGATGTAGTAGACGTGGTCGTTCGGACCGAAGGCGACGGCGGTGTCGGCGATGTGGAACTCACACGCCGGCAGGGGAGAGTCGTGCCAAGAGTGGCCTCCGTCGAACGAGGTGAACACGCCGCTCACGCCTTGATCGTTGTAGACGGTCGAGTTGTTGACCACGGCCGGCGCCTGGTAGAGGCTGCCCGCCACGAAGTCGAGCGGGTTCGTGGGATTCTGGGCGATCATCCCTTCGCCGCTCCAGTTGGCGACGAGCCAGTTCGAGGGCGTCGTCCCCAAGAGGGCCGGCCTCGAGGCGGCAACGGCGGAGGTGGGGAGCGTTGGGGCCACGGGGCCGCACGCGGGACTCACGCACGCTTCCGAGAGGGAGGCGGCTCGAGGGGCGGCCGCGAACACCACTGGCGCGCTCCGGGCCGCCGCTGGACCGGTCAGATAGGTCAGCCCCGTCAGACCGGCCACGAGGAAGAGGGCGACGAGGGCGAGCACGCTCCATCGCATACCGCGGCGCCGGGACCTGGTGGACGGACCGTCGTGCTCGCGACCCATCTGAGAGAGCTCCCCGGGAGGAGGACCGAGGGCGTAGATGAAACCGCCGGCCCGATACCGACCCACGCCCTCGCCCGGCGGCGCCGCACTGCCTCGCGGCGAGCCGGGCCGCACGGTCACGGACCCGTCGTCGTCGAAGGGCCGGGAGCGGCCGAGCCCGCGCGGGGAGGTCTCGCCAGGCGCCACGGACGCGGGCGTCCCCTTCGGGTTCGACCCCGTCACGAGAGCGACTCCTCGACGAGCTCTGCGAGGACCGCCGCGTTGGAGCGCTCGGCGTCCTTGGCGGCGTAGACGAGCGTGAGGGTCCCTCGCCTCGCGAGGGCCACGAGCGCCGCGATCTCGGACGGCCGTCGCCGCAGCTCCGCCCGATACCGAGCCCGGAACATCGGATACCGGGCGGGGTCGTGGCCGTACCACCGACGCAGCTCGTCGCTGGGGGCGAGGTCCTTCCGCCAGGCATCGAGGTGAGCCGCGTCCCGAGAGATCCCCCGGGGCCAGAGGCGGTCGATGAGGAGGCGGACGCCGTCAGAGGCCTCGGCGGGTTCGTAGGCCCGTTTCCTTCGGATCATCGGACTCGACGACCCGCGGCGGGCGGCGGCCGGACCGAGTCTCCGCTGTCCTCTCGCGAGAGGCGCGACGGCTCCTTGGAGAGTCGGTCGAGAGCGTTCGTGGGAGCCGTTGATGGCGGGGGTGTGTATATCGCCGTTCCACCCACCGCCCCTCCCGTGGCTCGGCGACGGCCGCCGCGGCCACCGAGCCCCCATCGGCCCCGCGGAGCGTCCGCAACCGAGGAGGCTCCCGCGGCGCGTCGGCCTCTCCAAGGGGTCGGCACGGGACCGCGCTTCGAGGACCACGGCACGGCGACCGCGGCCGCCGCCGGGCGTGGACCCACACGAGGGTCGTGCCCAAGGCGGCTCCGCTGTCGTCGGCTCGGCCGTGGCCCCCTCGACGGCGCTCGCGTCCGACGCCTACTCCGTCTCCGTAGCTCGACCGAGCGCTCCACGGAGGCGAGCCGTGTCCGAGTAGAGTCCCCACCACGAGGTGTAGAGGAACGAGAACCCGAGGATGAGGATCCCGAGCGTGGCGAGGACGCCCCCCGCGATGAGCCCCGTGGTGACGTAGACGAGCGCGCCCGCGAACGTGACGAGCGCACCCGACGTCGCCATCCAGCCGATGCGGACCCGCCGCTGCTCCCCGAGCAGCCGTTCGGAGAGAAGGACCACGAGGACGACGATCATCGTCAGCCAGAACCCCACGAAGAGCCGCAGCCAGGCCTGGGGCGGGGTGCCGACGATCGTGCCGTTCGACGGTTCGGTCAGGGCGGTGAGCACCGTGAAGACGACGAGCATCAGCAGCGGGACGGCGCGGAGCGACACCCCGCGCAGGTCCGTCCAGCTCCCGGGCCGACTCGTCCCGATCACGAGGGCACCGAGCAGGAAGACGCCCCCGCCGATCAGGAAGACGAAGTTGACCGTGTCGTTGAGCGCGAGGAAGCTCGGAACGCCCGCGATCGCGAGGACCTGTGGCGGGAGGTCGCCCGGCCAGTCCGAGAAGCCGCTCAGGAGCCCCATCCCCGTCTGAAGGACGAGGTCGAGGCAGACGAGCAGGAAGCCGAACTGCGCGAGACCCTTGGTCCAGCCCTTGAGGCGGTAGTAGCCGAACCGCACCGCGACGAGGGACATGATGCCGGCCGGCACGGCGCTGATCATCAGGTAGGAGTGGGTGCCGATCAGCGCGCCGGCCCAGTCGTTCAGCGAGAGGCCGAGCTCCTGGGAGGCGTACTGCCCCAACAGCGGCGGGTTGTCCCCGAAGCCGAGGATGATCCCGGCGAGGTGGCCGATGAGGGCCGCGACGAGCATCACGGCCCCCGTGAGCGTGGCGGTGATGAACGGGAACGTGCGGCTCCGAGGGGCTCCCTCGCGCCAGACCGACAGCATGCCCCAGAGGAAGAGGATCGCGATCTCGTCGAGCGCGAGGAAGGCGACCACCTGGATCCAGAGGCCGGCGTTCGTCCACGGCGCCGAGGTGTTGAAGATCGCCCCGATCGGGGCGAGCACGCCCGCCAGGAGGACGCCGACGAGGATCCCCCGTCGGACATGGATCGACGCGATGGCGAAGATGTCGCAGGCGACGAGCGCCGCGAGTCCGACCAGGCCCGTGTTGAGCCCGTGCAGGTACATCACGACCCAGTAGTAGTTGGGCGAGTTCGCGCCGATGTCCCAGTTCGACGCCGACGAGGAGCCCGTGAACGGGTTGTTCACGAACAGGCTGCCCGCGAAGAAGACCGTCACCCAGAACAAGAGGAAGAACGCGAGCCGTTGTGGGGTCAGCCAGCGGGCCTTGGGGAAGAGCGGCTCCGCGTTCGCCTCGAAGAAGGCGGACGCCGGAGCGCTCGCCTCCGTCGTTTCGGTCATCTCCAGGCCTCCTCCGACCCCGGGAACGCGGGTCGGGATCCCTGTGTCCTCACCGGGTGCGCGATCGATCCCGTCGGGGGTCGGGCCTCGGAAGAGAGGCGGATCGCTCCCTCCGTGCCGACCGCGCGACGGGGAGCGCGCAGGGCGATACGACCGTTCGTTCGAAGGCGGACCTCTGCGGACGGGGACGAGGGCTTGATAGGGGTTTCCTCCTGTCAGTCCTGACGATAAGTGGAAAATTGATAGACGCTCTCTCCTGACTCTCCTGACACTACGGAGGACGCAGGGAAGAATGGCCACCCTCCCCGGTAAAGGCCGACCTCCGCTCGACGCGGCTCCGGCGCGACGGTCCCGAGGGGCGCCGCGATCGGCGTGCCGTATCCCTCGGTCGTTCCTCGCCGGTCCCGCGTCCGACGCTTCGAGCGCTTGAGGGGGGGCCCGAGGCCGGTCCCGAGTAGGGTCCCGTCAGGTGTGCAGGCGGGGTCGCCCGGGCTCGCCGGTCGGCGGCGGAGGCCGTCGCTCGCGCGCGCGCACGAGGACGAGCCCGACCGCGAGGGCGCCGCCGCCGATGGCGATCGCGACCACGACCGCCGGCCACACGCCGAACGGCGTCGGCGGCCCGCCGCCCCCAGGCGCCGGCGGAGGACACGGCGGGAGGAGCATCGGGAGCACGGCGGTGTGGGCGGCCGTGTGCCCGGCGGCGTCCGAGACGAGGAGCGACACGGTGTTGTTGCTCCCGTCGGTGGTCGTCGTGTTCGGATCGGGGCCGACCGCCGACCCCGTCGGGAGGGTCCAGGCGTACGCGTACGGGCTCACGCCGCCGGTGGCTGACGCCGATAGCCGGACGTCGTTCGTCACGCCGCCGCCGGGAAGGCAGGTCTCCAAGACGACGGAGTAGGAGAAGTTCGCCTCGAGAGGCGCCGGCAGAGCCGAGAACCGCACCGCGACCCACTGGTCGGCGCCCGAGACCCCTATCGTACCGGCGGCGGGCGTCGCGCCTTCCGCGGCGACGTTCGGGACGTTGTAGGCGTAGCTGCCGTTGGGTTCGCGCGTGTCGAGCGTCGCGTTGACTCCCTCGAGGACGGTACCGTTGAGGTCGACGGTCCAGAGAGTGCCCGTCGCGAGGCCGGTCTCGTTGAAGGCGACGAGGTAGGTGGCGGGACCGGTGAAGTTGATCGCCACGACGACCCCGGTGCCGTTCACGAGCACGCTCCCGGTCGCGGGCGTCGGCCGGAACGCGCCGACCGGGGCGATCGTGTAGGCGTAGCTGCCCGCCGCGACCGAGAAGTTGAGGAACGAGCTCGTCGTGGAGCCCGTGAGGCTGCCGAGCGTAGCGGACCAGGTGCTCCCGGCGGGGAGTCCCGCCTCGACGAACGCGACGCCGGACGCGACCCCCACGTAGCGGAGAAGGACGGTCACGTCGTGTCCCGAGACGTTCACAACGCCGCTCGCGGGCGTGACGTATCCGGGGGCGGTCGAGACGATCCAGGTGGGGAGCGAGAACTCGCTCGCAGGGTGCGGCGTGTAGCTGTAGGTTCCGTTCGTGGCGGAGACCACGACCGGCCACGACGACGAGGTGTACCCAATCCCCGAGACGTCGACGCCCCACAGCAGCGTCGCCCACGGAGTGAAGCCGAGGCCCTGCTCGGTGAAGGTGATCGTGTAGTTCCCGGGGTCGGGCACGAAGGCGACGGAGACGTTCGCGGAGCCCCCGATCGGATTCGCCGTCCCGGACGACGGCGTGACGGCGTAGCCGGAGACGGGCTCGATACGGTAGGATTCACTCGAGAACCCCTGCACGCGCGCCACGATCGACGCCTGCGACGAGCTCCAGAGGGTCGGCTCGACCACATACTGCGCGGCGATCCCGACCGACCATGGCGTCCCCGAGGGGAGACCGGTCTCGGTGAAGTTGAGCACGGCCACGCTCGACAGGAGGTAGAAGCTACCGGGGACGAGGCACTCGAAGGTCGAGTTCGCCGCGTTCGTCACGCAGACGAGATCGTCGACCCCGTCGTAGGCCGCTCCGAGCGGGTCGAAGAGGAGGTCCTGCACGACCTGCTGGCTGGAGGCGTTCAGGACCACGACCCATGTGCTCCCGTCGGCGACCCAGACCGTTTGATTCCTCCAGTCATAGGTGATCCCTTGCGGGGTCCCTCCGACCGAGACGGTCGCTATCGTGCCGGTCCCGGTCCCGTTGAGCACGGAGACCGTGCCCGACTGCGACTCGGAGATGTAGACGTCCCCGGTCGCGTTGTCGACCGCGACCGCGTACGGGCCGGCGGGGACCGCGGTCGTCGCGGCGAGGGCGTCCGAGGCCGCCGAGATCACGGAGACGTTGGCCGAACCCTCGTTCGCCACGAACACCTCATCGGAGGCGGTATCGAACGCGACGCCCACCGGCTCGGCGCCGACCGCGATCGTCGCCACGACCTGCAGGGTCCGCGCGTCGACGACCGTGACGCTATCGGACCCGCCATCGGCCACGTAGACGCGGTCGGAGGTCGGGTCGAACGCCACTCCGAAGGGCTGCAGGCCGACCGAGACCGACGCGATGGTCCGGTTCGTGGCGTCGGAGATCACCGACAGATTGGCCGAGCCGCTGTCGGCGACGAAGACGCGCCCGTCGGTCGGGTCGTAGGTCACCCCGAACGGCAGGCTGCCGACGGGGATGGTCGGGCCGGTTCCGAAGGACGGCACCGGCACCACCTGGACGGTGGAGTTGTTCTGGGCCACGTAGTAGGCGCTGACCCCGGAGTCGTAGGCGAGCCAGGTCGGCGCGCCATACCCCGCGTTCAAGTGGACCGACCCGAAGTGGTAGTTCCGCACGGGTCCGACGGTGAGCGCGGGGGAGGGCGCCTGGGTCGGTGGGGGGTCGCCCACCCTCTCGGTCGCGACCGCCGACAGCGGTGCCGCGGCTCGTAGGGCTGGAGTCGCGTGTGCGGGAGGGACGAGGAGCGCGGCCGCCAGGGAGAGCGCGGCGAGCCCGACGACGGTCAACACGACCGAGGGAACTCGCCTTGAGGGGGGTCGTCGGACCCTGGACGCCATGACGGTGGGGCCTCGAGAGCGCAGCCGACCCGCCGATATGAGGACGATTGCCCGTGTGCGGGTCCCGTTGAGGTCGTCGCAGGGGGGCCGACGACCCCGGCGAGACCGCGGCCTCGAGGACGTCGGAGGTCGACACGGGCTCGTGGACCGGTCGGTTCACCACGCCGATCGTGACGGGGCGGCTCCCTCGGAGCGACGCGCGCCGACCCGGACGGGCCCGGGGATGCCCGGGCCGAGTCGGAACGAGGGCGTCGCTGCCCACCGCGTGCGCGTCGGGTCCTCGGGCCGCGCGACGATCGACAGGGGGCTCAGCCCCGCCGGTGATCGGTGGCCCGGGGTCCGGCCCGTCCGAAGCTTCTTGCCCCGCTCCGTCTTCGGAGTCGCCGTGCTCCGCCAGCCTCGACAGCTCGTCGCACTCGCGCTCGTGGCCCTGCTCCTCGTGAGTGCGCTCGTCTCACTGGGCCCGGGCCGCCTGTCTCGCGCTCGTGAGCCCGCCGTCGTCGACGCCCTCACCGAGCGCCCGGCGCCTCCCCCGGCGCTGATCCGGACCCCCATCGCGCCGTGCGTGCCCGGCAAAGCCCCGGCGTCAGCCGCGACGGGAGTCCTGAGCGTGAATGCGGTGGGGACCGGGGTCTGGGCGACGGGCAACCTCACCCGACTCGAGAACAACTCCGGAATGAACGCCACCCTACCGGTGCCGAGGGGGTCGCCGGCGCTCAACCAGTTCATCGTGGTCGCGATCGCGGACTTCCTCAATGCCACAAGCGCTGTCGCGGTCGGGGTCGCGGAGACGGGAGTCCCCTTCCTGGGAGTGCTCGCGGTCCCGGTCGCGTTCTTGCCGAACGGAACCGAGGTCTACTCGTCCTCCGGGCCGTACCTGACGGTGGGCGCCTCCTACGATTTCGAGATCGCGCACACGCAAGGCGGTTGGTGGAACCTCACCTACGGTGGGAAGAAGATCACGGGCAGCGCGGCGTGGGAGAACGGCAGCTACGACCTCGGCGTGTCGAGCGCGGCCGGCGTGACGTGCGCGAGCGGCGTCCGGACCGCTCCTGCGCTTCTCGTGGCGCTCTACGGAAACGGCGTCGCGCCCCCGAGCCTGCCGGTCACGCGGGTCCCACGATCGATCGGGATCGCGCCGAATGGGAGCTCGACGTTCTCGTACGAGCCGACGAGCGCGAACGCGTTGCCTCAGTTCAACGCCTCGCTCGGCACGCTCGACCTTGCCGGCCATGACCAGAACGCCTCGCTCCCGTCGGGCACCCTCGTCGTCGGCTCCAACGCCTCCTTCGGCTACCCGGGGGCGAACGCCAGCGTCTGGGGGTCGTACGAGGTTCGCGCGGTGGCCGGGCTGAACGTCTCTCCGGGCCCAGGGAACCTCGCCCCGGGGGCTTCGGAGGTGCTCAACGCCACCGCGACCGACGCCCAGGGGGTTCCGATCGCGAACGCCTCCTTCGACTGGCAGCTGGTACCGTCGTCGCTCGGGACGCTGAACGCCACGCACGGAGACTCCGTCGTCTTCACGGCCGGAACCGTCCCCGAGAGCGGCTCGATCTGGGTCAACGCCTCGTACAACTGCACCGGCCGTGCTTGGCGCTCCAACGTCACCGTGACGACGGCGAGCGGACCCCCGATCCTCTCGTTCACCGCCGCGCCGGCGGCGGTCGAGGTGGGTGAAGCGGCCAACCTCTCCGTGACCCTCGGATCCTGGTCGGGCCCGGTCGCCTTCGCCTACTCGGGCCTCCCGGTCCCCTGCCGGACCGAGGACGTGAGCCTTCTCGCGTGCACGCCGGGCGCGCCGGGGTCGTTCCCGGTGACCGTCTGGGCGAACGGCTCCACCGGGGCCAGCAGCAACGCCACGACGCAGCTCACCGTCGACCCCGTTCTCGCCATCTCGGGCTTCTTCGCCGCTCCGGGCACGATCCCCGAGGGAGGGACCGCCCGATTCCAGGCGAACGTCTCCGGCGGCGTCCCTCCGATCTCCTACACGATCGTCGGGCTCCCGAGCGGTTGCGGCGCGCCGAGCGACCCGGTGAACTTCACCTGCTCTCCCGGACCGGTGTACGGCAGCTTCGAGGTCCGCCTCTACGCGAACGACTCGGCCGGCCACTCGGCGACCGCGGTGGCGCCTCTCACGATCACGCAGCCGACCCCTGTCGCGTTCGTGGTGCATCTCTCCGCCACTCCGAACCCGGTCGTCGTAGGTCAGACGACACATCTCGTCGCCACGCTCACGGGGGGAAGCGGTGTCGACACGTTCGTCTACGCGGCGCTCCCGCCAGGCTGCACGACCTCGAACCTGTCGAACCTCGCATGCCTCCCGTCGGTCGCGGGCGACTTCTCCGTGACGGTCAGTGTGACCGACGCCTCCGGCGCGGTGGCGAGGGGGAACCTGACGCTGACGGTGGACCCTCTGCCCTCGAGCTCGAGCTCCTCGACCCGCGAGCTCGGGTGGGGGTTCTACGCGGTCGTCGTCGGCGGTGCCGCGGTGGCCGTCGCGGCCGCGTCGTTGTGGCTCGTCCGACGCCGACGGCTCAGACGATAGACCCGACGACCTCGAGCGCCGCGCGAGGGAGCCGGTCGGTGGAGCGTCCGCCAACGAAGTCGAGGCGACCGGGCGGCACGAAGTGTCGGTCGCGCACAGGGGACCCCGAACGAGCCGTCAGGGACGCCGGGGAAGACGGCCTGGCTCCCCGCGGCAGAGAGGAACGAATCGGCCCGCGGGTCGCCGGGCTCTCGCGGGGGCTGCTCCGAGGGCCCGCGGGCCGACCCCGGTGCCGTCGACCTGCGGCCCTAGTGCCGGACCGACGCCGGGATCTCCAGCTGCCAGGAGACGCCGTACTTGTCGTCGAACCAGACGAACAGCTCGCTGCTCGGGTACGGCCCGAGCGGCATGTGGATGGTCCCCCCCTCCGAGAGGCCCTTGAAGAGACCGGTCAGTTCCTCGGGAGTGCGGCACCTTACGTAGAGCGAGAACGACGAGTTGAACCGGAGGTCCTCGAGGCTCTCGGTCGCCATGAATCGCCGGCCGGCGAGGGTGAACGCCGCTCGCTGAAGCTCTCCGGCTGGGACGCGGTCCCCCGGGCCGTGGCGCGTGAGGTATTCGACCTCCGAGTGGGGGAACTGCGAGACGTAGAATCGGATGGCCTCCTCGGCCTTCCCGTACTGCGCGCCGGAGAAGGTGAGGAAGGTCGTGACCTCAAGAGGAAAGGATTGGGCCCGAGGGTTCGCGGAGGCGCTCATGGCCGCGGCCTGAAGTCGCTCGCCAATTTCAGACCGTCGCTGCGCCCGTTCGATCCCCGCGGCCGGCCGAGCGTGCCGGCATCGGTTCCGGGGTGGGACGACCCGGCCGAGTGGGGCCTTCTCGGGCTCGCGATCGGAGTCGTGGTCGGGGGATTCGGCGGGCTGCTAGCCCCTCATCATCGGTAGTCCGAGGTTGTCGGCAGGGGACTACCGCGTCGACGCTCCCGACGGAGGCGTCGCGAGACAGGAGGGCCCTCCGGAACTCCGTGGGCCACGCCCCGGCCCTATAGCCGAGCCGCGCCCGGAGCTCGGCTGGCGGGAATCCTGAGCGTAGTCGCGGTCTCACGGCCGGCTGTGAGGACCGTATCGCGTGCGCCGGCTCATCGGTCTCTTTCGTACGTCGCCGGTAGGACAGGCCGGCGTCCGGTCCGACGTAGCACAACGAATAACTACATCGGCTGTGTTGAGGATGGTGTGGCGACAAAGACCATCGCGCTCGACGTGGAGGCCTACCGCCTCCTTGCGCGTGCCAAGAAGCCGGGAGAGACCTTTAGCCAGGTCGTGAAGCGGACACTACGACCTCGACGGCCCCTCACCGACTTCATCGGCGCGTGGAGCGGGCTGGAGAAGGCTGAGATCGGCTCGATTCGCCGAGAGATCGCCGCGGGTCGGAGATCGGATCTGAGGCGCCGCAAGCGATTGGACACCGCGCAGCCGCGATGAAGCTCCTCGACACCTCGTTCTTGATCGATCTGCTGGCCGGGGTACCTGCGGCGGGTCGGAAGGCCAAAGCGCTTCACGCGGAGGGCGCCCTCGTGGGAGTGCCCGCGCCCTGCGTGGCGGAGCTCCTAAGAGGGGTTCTTCGGGGCGGGGGAAAGGGACTGGACGCCGCGGAGGCGCTCTTGGGCGAGTTGGAGGTGGCCCCTCTCGACGAGTCGTCCGCTCGGCGTGCAGGACAGCTGGCGGCTGAGACCTCGGCGCGCGGCCTCGAAGTGGCGATGGTGGACGCGCTCATCGCCGGCATCGCCCTCGAGGTGGATGGGGAGATCGTCTCGCGAGACTCGGACTTCCACCGGATTCCGGGTCTTCGTCTCGAGACGTACTAGTCTGGGCCACTCCGTGCCGGTCGGCGAGCTCGAATGAGCATTGCAGCCAGTCGCGCGCCAGGTACGCTCTCCAACCCGGAGTCGCTCACCGCGGACCTGCTGGCCGGCGAGGTCGACCTGATCGTCGGCCGGCTGTCCAGCCTGGATGACCCGGCACGGCTCAGCCAGGAGCCGCTGTACGCCGAGCCGGTGCGCCTCGTCGCCCGCGACGGGCACCCCGCCGCCGGGCACCCAACCACGGGGCACCCGGCCA
This sequence comes from Thermoplasmata archaeon, assembly GCA_027315165.1. Classification (GTDB taxonomy): domain Archaea; phylum Thermoplasmatota; class Thermoplasmata; order Lutacidiplasmatales; family UBA184; genus Lutacidiplasma. Next base: position 39,441 of record DAHUYN010000016.1, read on the forward strand.
CCGGGCACCCAACCACGGGGCACCCAACCACGGGGCACCCAACCACCGGGCACCCGGCCACCGGGCACCCGGCCACCGGGCTGC
>DAHUYN010000017.1 GCA_027315165.1 Thermoplasmata archaeon
TCGTAGCGCATGACGTCGGGGATCGCGTCGAAGACCCACACGCGGTCGAGCTCCGGTCCGAGGGCGAGGTGGTTGAACCGCATCTCGTTCGGCGGTTCCTCGAGGGTCACGAGCAGCGCCTCCTCGCCCCGCCGCACTCCTTCGCAGAGATACCGCAGGGCGAGCGTCGTCTTCCCCGTCCCCGACGGCCCGATGATCAGGTACGGCCGGTGGGGCAGGAGCCCGCCGTGGAGCATCTCATCGAGTTCGGGGTTCCCGGTCGGGACCCGGGGGGCCTCGTCGTTCGCCACGGGCTTGGCCAGACTCATCGAGGGGACTCCCGACCGGACGGGACGATCGTGATGGAGAATGGTTCCCTCCTCCCACATAATCCTTCGGCCGCCGGGTGGGCCGGTGGGCGGGGAGCGGAACGGAGTCCCACGAGGATGGGAGACCGACCTCCCCGCGGTCCCGCCGCCGGGTCGGGGGCAGGGGTTCATCCCCGGCCGGTGCCGGAACGGAGCCCTTCGGGCCCATCCGGGGGGACCCTCCTGAAGCGTCGGACCACGGACGACCTCCATCCGCGGGAGCGGCCGGAGCCGGAGCGTTCGAGGGGGATCGCTAGACGCGCTCTCCGCCGTTCCCTGCCACCGGCCGGTCGGGGTCCCGTGGCTCGACGCGGACGGGGCCGGCCCGTCGGGCCGGAAGGCCGGGGCTCCTGCGTTCGGCGGGGGAGGCGCCGGGACATATGCCGCCGCACCGGCCGAAAGCTCCATCCCCGCGGGCGAGGTGGCCTGGGGATGCCGCCCGATCCGGACTCGGGGTACCAGCGTCTGACCGAACTCGCTCGGGCCCTGCCCGGGCAATTCCGGAGCGGGTTCCGGGCCGGCCGGTCGGTCCGACCGGTCCCGACGCTTCCCTCCCGGGTCGTGCTCCTCGGTATGGGCGGATCGGCGATTGCGGGGGACCTCGCGTGTGTCCTCACCGATCCGGAAACCAGGGTGGCCCTGAGCGTCGTGCGGGGACCGGATCTCCCCCGATCGGTCGACCGGACGGTCCTCGCCCTGGCCGCGAGCTACTCCGGGAACACCGAGGAAACCCTCGACGCGTTCGAAGAGGCCGGTACGCGGGGAGTTCCCCGGATCGCGCTGACCTCCGGTGGCCAGCTGGCCGACCGCGCGCGGCGGGAAGGGGTCCCGGTGATCATGATCCCCGAAGGAGGGCCCCCCCGGGCGTGGGTGGGTTTCACCCTGGGGGCGGTGCTCGGGATCCTGGACCCTGCATTCCCGCGCAGCAACGGGGCGCGCGTGGACCGGGTTTCCCGGGAGCTGGAGGGGAAGATCGACGCCTACGCCTCCCGGCGGGGCGCTCCCGAGCGATGGGCCCGCCGGATCGGAACCCGGCGCGTCGTCCTCTATGCCGAGTCCGCGTACCAGGGCCTCGCCCTCCGGTGGAAATGCCAGGTCGAAGAGAATGCCAAACGGCCCGCCGAGTCGGGTACCTTGCCCGAGATCTTCCACAATACCCTTGTGGCCTGGGATGCGGCCGGAGCCTCCGAGGGCCGGTACCGGGCCGTCCTCCAGTTCACCTCGGCAGCGGCCACCACCGCCGAGGAACGCCGTCTCCGCTACCTGGCGGGTCTCCTCCGGGCCCGGGGCGTGCCCATGGTGACGGTCCGTCTCCCCGCGGAGGAGCGGCTCGCCGCCCTCCTCCACGGGATCGCGCTCGGCGATTTCTTCACCCTCGCCCTGGCCCGCCGCGCCGGAATCGATCCGCTCCCCATCGATGCCATCGATCGGATGAAAGCGCGGTTGTCCCGCGGCGCCCGAACCCCTTCCGGCCCCCGACGGGCCCCCACGCCACCGGTCCGATGACCCGGTGGAACGGGTAGGGGCGAGGGGCGGCCCCGGCGGCCGACGGACGGTGCGGAACGCACTATCCGCCGGAGAACGTCGAGATCACCACCAATCGGGCCGATCGGTGGAGCGGGGTGTCGAGCGGTACGGGGGTCTCGCCGAGAAGGACGAGGGACCCCTCCGCCGAGCCTCCAAGACGCCGGAGGAGCTCCCGAAGCAGGGTGCCGGGCATCACGTCCACCTCCCGGATCTCCCGGCGGTCGGCTCGGGTGAACTCGAGCGTTACCCGGAAGGGAACGGAAGCGCTGAGGGGGAGATTTTCCGACGCCGAGGGTGCCCCCTCGGCCTCCTTTGAACTCCCGCGATGCATACGCACCACCAGATCTCGAATCTGGCGCCTTGGCCGAGCTAGGCTACCTCAGCACCCGCCCCGCCTGAGCGTCGCCCGTATTTGGTGGTTGTCCGCGCAAGAGCCGGACAGGCCCCCCTGCGGGCCTTCGCTCAGCCGGTGTCGAGCGAGCGCTTCATCCGGGCGATCGCCTCGACCGGGTACGGGTCGACGCCGGCCGCCTCGGCGAGGCGAAGGCTCGTGTGGTCTCCGAGGGAGACGCCGAGGAGGAGCGCCTCGATCCGGTCCTCGGCCGCGAGGTGGGCGCGCACGACGGGAACGCGCCGTCGCTTGAGCAGCCGCTCGAAGTAGGTGACCGCGGGCGCGATCGCCGGGTTCTGGCCGGGCCAGTCGATCAGGACGACCGCCCAGCGCCGCGTCTCGGCGCGGTCGAGCGCGTCCCAGCCGACGATGGCGTTGTGCAGGAGCTCGGGGAAGAGGTCCCAGTGCGCGAGGCGCTTGGCGTTCTCCTCGATCTGCGTCTTCCAGCGGCGGGCGAGCGAGGCGATCGAGACGTCGGCGTAGATCTCCGGCGTGCGGTCGCCGATCGCCGCGGCGAGGCGCGCCGGCGTGCCGGTCGGCCGGGAGAGGGCGGCCTGCTGGTCGGCGACGCGCTCCGCGGCCCGCTTGAGCCGCGCCTCGTTCGACTCGGGAAAGAACGGGTCCAAGAGACCGAAGAGGCCGCCCAGGAGATAGCCGACGGCGGCCCGCGGGGGAAGGCCGGGCGGCAGCTGGAGGTGCGGGACGCCGTCCCGGTCGGCCCGTCGTGCGAGCTCGCCGCCGGAGGAGACGACGACGCGCGTGGCGCCGCGGCGGCCCCCCTCGTCGTAGGCGCTGAGGGTCTCCCAGGTGTTGCCGGAGTAGCTCGTGAAGATCGCGAGGGAGCGCTTGTCGACGCTCCGGGGCAGCATCGGCCCCCGCACGACCTCGAGGGCGAGCTCGAGCTCGGCGTCGGTGACGGCGCGGGCCAGGTCGGCCGCGATCGCGCTGCCGCCCATCCCGACGACGACGGCGGAGCGGGTGCTCCGAGGGATCGCGGCGCCGATCTCGCGGGCGGAGGCGAACCCGGAGCGAAGGTGCTCCGGCACCTGAGTGGCGAGGGCGCGCATCCGGGCGAGCCCCTCGGTTCCTGTCGCGGACATGCTCTCCGGGTGAGCGGAACCTCTCTTTTCCCTTGCGGGAGTCGCGCAGGAGCGCTCCGCGACAAAAGACTAAGGACCGGACCCCCCATCGTGACGTGGCGGAGGGGCCGTCGGCGCCCGCGCCGCCGCGGAAGGCGCACGGATGAGCGATGCGGGACCGGGGCCGCCGGTCGGCGACCCGCGCGTCTCCACCGGCTGCGCCCCTCTCGACACGATGCTCCACGGCGGCCTCGTCGCGCGACGGCCGTACCTCGTCGTCGGACCCTCGGGCACGGGGAAGACGACGCTCGCGCTGCAGTTCCTCTGCGAGGGGGTCCGGCGGGGCGAGAAGGTCCTGCTCGTCACGTTGGAGGAGCCGCCCAACGAGATGCGCCGCAACCACCGTACCCTCGTCGAGGAGCTCGACCGCGTGCAGGTCTTCGACGCGATCCCCGACGTGATGCGCTACGAGCGGGCCCCGTTCAAGGACATCTCCGCGGTCCGCCAGTCGGTGCCGTTCTCCCAGGTCCCGATGGCGATCCGCAAGACCGCCGAGCTCTCGAGCGTCGAGGTGACGTTCACCGCGCTCGAGCAGATGCTCAAGATGGAGATGGCCCGACAGGGCTACCAGCGCCTCGTGATCGACTCGCTCACCGCGCTCCAGTACTTCTGCATGAAGGGGTTTGACGAGACGCTCGGAGCCCAGACGTTCCTCCGGTTCCTCTCCGACCTGCGCGTGACGACGCTCCTCACCGTCGAGGCGCCGCTCGAGGACGTCGAGACCCCGGAGCGGCTCCTCGCCCGCGGAGAGGTCCGCCTGTTCCGCTGGGAGCGAGAGGGGCTCACCGTCCGCGCCATCGGCGTCGAGAAGTTCCGCGGGAGCGAGCACGACGTCCGGCTGCACCCGTACCGCATCACCCCGCGCGGCATCGACATCAACCTCTCGGTCACGATCTCCCGCGACACCCAAGAGGAGATCCACGCGGGCCCGGCGGAGGTGGAGCCGGCCCCCGCCCCTCCGACGGAAGCCTACGCGACCGACCTCGGGTCCCTCGAGCAGGACTGCCGCGACCTCGTCGGGCTCGGCGCCGACCTCGCGGGGCTCCGTGCCACGGTCCAGGAGGCGCTCGCCGCCTCGGAGCACTCGAGCGCCGAGGAGATCGGACGGATCGTCGCGCGCGCTCGCGGCCGGGTCTTCGACGCCGTCTCCCGGCTGGCGGTCGGCGCCGAGGGGGAGGCGGTGCCGGAGGCCGTCCGCCGCCTGCGGACCCGCGCGACCGCCGCACGGGCCGGGATCCCTCCCCACGCGGCCCCGGCTCTCGAGGCGTCGGTCGCCTCGCTCCGCCGGCTCCTCACGACGATCGACGACGGTCCCGTGACCGTCGTGGCGACACCGGCCTCGACCGCCCCGGCAGCGCCGCGGCCGGTCGCCCCCACTGTCCTCGCACCCCCGGCCGCGTCGGGTCCCGCCACGGCCCCCGAGGGTGTCAGCCCCGAGACCGCTCCCGAGGTCGCCGCCGCGCCCGGCCCGACGCCGTCGCCGCCAGCGGCCGAGCCGCCGACCCCGGTCGCCGTCCCCAGAGAGAGCGTGCCCGAGACGCCCGCGGTCCCGGAGCTGCCTCGATCCGGCCCGGGCCACGAGCCCCCCGGGGCCGGTCCCGCCCGCGAGCCCGCGCCGCCGACCGCACCGGTGCGCGCCGGGTCGACGCTCGAAGAGCCGGCGCGCCGCGGCGAGACCCCCGAGGCCGAGCCCCGCGTCGCCGTGAGCCGGAGCCCTCCGGCGGTACGCGCGCCCCGACCCGAGCCGCCCCCGCTCCCGAACGTCGCCGTCCCGCGTCCTCCTCCGACCGCGATGCCGGCTTCCGGTGCGGCGGCTCCGACGGTGCCCGGTCCCGCCGGCGCCGCCTCCGGGCCCGCCGCGACGCCGGACGGCGAGGCGGCCGGTCCGAGCCCGTCTGGGGGCGCCGAGACGGCGCCGAAGCGGCGGAGGCGGGCCGCAGCCACGGGTGCGCCTCGCAAGCGGACCCCCCGCAAGCCGGCCGCCGCCGCCCTCGAGGTCGCGGACGCGTCGCCCGCTCCTCTGGACTCCGGGGCTGCGGCCGCGGCGCCGACCCCCTCGGGGACCTCCGAGGCACTCTCCGCTCCCCCGAAGCGGCGCGCCGCTCGGAAGAAGGCTCCCTCACCGACCGGCGGGGGCACCGCGACCCCGACCGCGCCGTCCGGCGGGGCCGCCCCTGGCGGGGCGAGCCCCGGTTCCGACGCGCCGAGCGCCGCGCCGGGCTCGGCGGGGCACGAGGCGCCGCCGGCCGGTACCGATGCAACGTCGACCGCCCGCGAGGAGGGGTAGGCGGTGCTCGAGCCGACCTCTCGCATCTCCGTCGGCGTCCCGGGTCTCGACCGGATGCTCGGCGGAGGCCTTCTGCCGGGACGGCCGTACCTCGTCACGGGCGGCGTCGGGAGCGGCAAGACGCTGTTGGCGCTGAGCTTCCTCCTCGAGGGGATCCGGCGGGGCGAGCAGGTCCTCCTCGTCGCCGTCGACGAACCGCCGACGGAGATCATGGAGAACGTCCGGGCGTTCGGCTGGGACCTCTCGGCCGTGCGGACGCTCGACGCGAACCCGGGCGTGAAGGCGATCCGTCGTCTCGCCGACGTGCAGGAGATCAAGGCGCTCGGGGAGGTCCGCACGATGAAGGACCTCACCTCGGAGACGCGCCGCTCGCCGGACTCGGAGGACATCTCGATCCAGTCGATCCATCTCAAGCTGCGGCAGCAGATGGTCGGCCACCCGGTGACGCGCGTCGTCGTCGACTCGATCACCTCGATCCGACGGTTCGCCGTGAAGGCGTCGACGGACCCTCAGGCCGAGCGGACCGAGATCCAGTCGCTCCTTCGGTTCCTGAGCGAGGCCGAGGCGACGACGCTCATCACCGCGACGCCCGGCCATCCCGGCGTCCTCACGCCCGAGGAGGTCCTCACGCGCGGCGAGATCCTCCTCACGCGCAAATGGGTCGCCGACCGGTCGGTGCGCCAGGTGAAGATCGTACGGATGCGGGGCAGCGCTCACGACCCGGAGCGCCGACCGTTCGTGATCACGCCGAAGGGGTTCGTCATCGCCTAGGCGCGGCCGCGGCGCGGAGCCGCTCGTAGACGGACAGGTGCGCGGCGACGACCGCGGGCCAGGCGAATCGGGCGATCGCGCTCGCGCGCGCGGCCTCGCCGTCGTGACGAAGCCGCGCCGGCTCGCGGTCGTAGTCGAGCACCCTTTGTCGGAGGAACGCCTCGATCGCCGCGTCATCCGCCGTGACGTCGACGGCTCCCCCGCACCCCTCGCCGATCAGGGAGGCGACCGGCGCCGCGCCGAGCACGGGGAGTCCCGCGGCGAGACCCTGGACGACCGCGCCGGCGAGGAGTTCCACGCGGCTCGGGTGAAGGAGCAGGTCGCTCTCGGCGTAGGCGTCGCGGAGGCCCGCGTCCGGGAGTTCGCCCGAGAGCGTCACGTGCGGGCCGAGGCGGCGGAGCGCGTCGGCGTAGGCCCGGTCGGGGGTCGGGCCGACGATCCGGAGCCGCCAGCCCGTGCCGGAGAGCGCCCGCGCGGCAAGCTCCCAGCGCTTGAACGGCGCCACGACGCCGACGCCGAGCGCCCGGCGGCCGCCCCGTCGCGGCCAGTCGGGCTGGAACCTGTCGGCATCGACCCCGAGCGGGATCACGGAGAGCCTCGGCGCCAGCGACGCTCCGGCCCGCTCGAGGAGCCGGTCCCGGAGCCGGTCCGTGAGGGCGACGACGTGCGCCGCGCGCCGGACCGCGCGGACCTCGAGAAACCGCCCCCAGCGGCCCCCGAGGCCGGTCGCCTCGAACCAGTGACGCGAGTGCGTCGTGTAGACGAACGGCACGCGAGCGAGGGCGAGCCGGTTCGCGACGACCGGCGTGCTCGCGTGGACGACGTCGCCCGCGAGCGCGCGCACGCGCTCCGGGAGCCGGAGGGCGAACCGGTACTCGTCGGAGGAGCGCGCGTGCCGGACCTCGTTGAGGACGAGCGCCTCGTGCCCGGCGCGGCGGAGCGCGTCGGCGAACTCCGCGATCGTGCGTTCGACGCCGCCGTAGCCCGTCGGGGGGATCGGCTGGACCCCCGTGCCGACGAGCACGACGCGCACGAGGGCCCCACGAAGGCCGCTCGCTAAACGGTTGCGTCGGGCCGGCAAGCCGCTATGGGGCGCGACGTCTCGGGCGAAGGATGGCCACGTGGCTGATCAAGGAGGAGCCGTCCCACTACGCGTTCGCCGACCTCCTCCGAGACCGGCGGTCCGAGTGGAGCGGTGTGCGGAACGCGCTCGCGCAGCGCCACCTCCGGGCGATGCAGGCGGGGGACGAGCTGTTCTACTACCATACGGGAGGAGAGCGCGCGGTCGTCGGCCGGGCGCGCGTGCGTCGTGGACCCCGGCCCGAGCCGGACGGGCCCCCCGGCGCCGTCTCCGTCGAGGTCGAGGCCGTGGCTCCGCTCCCGCGTGCCGTGACGCTGGACGAGCTCAGGGCCGACCCGGCGCTCGTCGGCCTCCTCCTCCTCCGCCTCAGCCGCCTGTCGGTCGTCCCCGTCTCGGAGGCGCACGCGGCGCGGATCTGGGCGCTCGCGAGGGCCGAGGCTAGCCGAGGTCGACCGCACCCCACTCGACCCGCCGTCGCGCGCTCGCCTCGACCGACGGCTCGACGTAGAGCGACACGAGCGAGCGCGTCGGCGGGCGCACCGCGACGGTCTGCCAGACGCTCGGGGCGCGGAACGGGAAGCTGAGCTCGGCCTCGTCGACGAGCCCGACCTCGGCCCAGTCGGACTCCGGCGCGTTGCCGGCATCGAGACCGGCGAGGTCGAAGAGGACGCTCCCCGACGGCGCACCGAGCCGGGCGGCGAGGCGGTCCTCCGTCGCCCGGCGTTCCTCCGGATCGCGCCGGAGCGCCTCGAACCGGCGCTTGAGGCCGTCCTCGATCGTGCTCCAGCCGTGGGCCCGCTTGAGCAGGCGGCGCTCGAGCAGGCCGCGGAGCAGGCGACCGGAGGGTCCCTCCGCGTCCTTGAGCGCGACGATCACGTCCGCGTCGGACCCCTCGAGGAGCGGTCGCGCGGTTTCGGGGAACCCGGGCATCCGCTCGACGGCCGCCTGGGCCATCACCTCCGCCGCGCGGACGGTCTTGTGGTAGTAGACGGAGGCGTACATCAGCGCGCGACCGATCAGGAACCCCTCGACGGCCGCGCGCCCCTTCTCGGCGAACGCGAGCCGTCCGTCGACGGCGCGGGCCGTCCCGAGGAGCCGGACGGCGTCGATGGCGCCGTGGGCCACGCCCGTGTAGTGCGCGTCCCGTTGCAGGTAGTCGATGCGGTCCGCGTCGATCGGCCCGTGCAGGAGCCCTCGCAGCAGCGGCCGGTCGTCGTGCCCGACCGGCGGGTCGACGAGGTCGGCGACGGCCTTCGGGTCGAGGCCGTGGCGCTCCAAGAGCGTCGGGAGCGCCTCGCTCCCGCCGACGCCGGTGCGCTCGGGCCACGACCGCTCCCCCGAGATCCACGCGCGGGAGACCCGCTCGTGACCGTGGCCGAGGACCTCGCGCATCGTGGGTTCGAGCGTGTGCGAGAACGGGGCGTGGCCGAGGTCGTGGAGGAGGCCGCCGGCCCCGACGGTGCGCGCGTCGGTCTCGCCGAGCTCGAGGGCGTCCGCGAGCGAGGTCGCGACGGCGTAGACGCCGAGCGAGTGCTCGAGCCGCGTGTGGTTGGCGCCCGGGAACACGAGGTGGGCGAATCCCGTCTGGCGGACCCCCCAGAGCCGCTGGAAGACCGGCTGCTGGATCAGGTCGAGGGCGACGCCCCGCACGGAGATGACGCCGTGGATCGGGTCGAAGATCGACTTGCGGGGCCTCGGGGCGCTCGCCGCCACGCCCCCGGGACCGCCCGGAGAGGAATAACGGGGCGGGTGCTCGGCGCTGCGCGGAGCGCGCAACCTACATAACGGCCGGACCCGCTCTTGAACCGAGGTCGTGCGATGTCGAGCGAAGCGGCTGGGCCGGCGTCGGGGGCCTCGCCCGTCGAGGAGGTCCGTCGGCTCGCCCGCGCCGCCGCCGAGCTCAAGGCGCACCCGGACCGGGCCCGTCAGGTCGAGTCGCTCCGTGCGTTCGTCGCCTACGCGGACCAGCACCGTCGGGGCCTGCTCAACGCCGCGGCCGAGGTCGCCGCGGACCTCGACGAGGCGGCGCTCGCCCTCTACCGGCTCAGCGAGCTCGAGCTCGCCGCACGGGCGGTCGATGTCGGGCTCCAGCTGACGCCGGGGGCCTCCTCGCTGCAGCACCGCAAGGCCCTCGTCCTGCTCGCGCAGAACCGGGACCTCGACGAGGCGCTCGCCCTCCTCGAGAGCGCCCTCTCGGCGAACCCACACGACAAGCAGGTCTGGGCGTCGAAGGGCGACGCGCTCAAGCTCCTGGGCCGGCCCTCCGAGGCCGCCGAGGCCTATGTCCGCGCCCAGCAGCTGGACGCGACGTCCATGCAGTACGTCGAGCGCGCGCTCCGCGCCGTCCCCAACCACGCGGTCGCGCTCCGCATGAAGCTCAACCTCGCCCGGGCCCACGGCGGCGACGTCCAGGCGCTCGAGGCGTGCAACGCGCTCCTGCTGACGAACCCGACCGACCCCGGCCTCCTCTTTGCGCGCGCAGAGCTCCTGAGCGCTCTCGGCCAGGTCGACGCCGCCTTCGAGGCGCTCGCCAAGGCCGAGGAGGCGAACCCGTCCGAGCCGAAGGTCCCGCTGCTCCGGGGCCGCCTGCTCCTCGCGACCGGCAAGGGACCCGAGGCCGTCGCGGAGTTCGCCAAACTGCTGGACGGCGGCACCCCGCTCGATGCGGTGGCGCTCGGCGAGGTCGCCGAGGCGCTCGAGCGCGCCGGCGAGCCTGCGCGGGCCATCGACGCGCGCCAGAAGCTCCGCCAGCTCGAGCCGAGGAACCTCGGGAACCTCACGGCGCTCCGCGTCCTCGCGAGCGCCGAAGGGAAGGTCGACGTGGCCCTCGAGGCGTGCGCCGCGATCTTGGAGGCCTCCCCGAAGAACCTCGAGGCGATGCGCGCGCGCGCGGACCTGCTCGCCGGCGCGCGCCGGACCGACGAGGCGATCGACGCCTACCGGGCGCTCCTCGAGACGCACCCCCGCGAGACCTCCGAGGCACGTCGGGCCGCGGAGTTCGCGCGGCAGGTGGGCGCGCCGCCGCTCGTCATCGAGTTCACTCGCCACCTCCTCAACGAGGAGCCCGAGGACCTTCCCGCGCTCCGCGAGCTCGCGCGAGCCCAGGCCGAGCTCGGGGACCGCGAGGGCGCGCTCACCACCTACGACGCGCTCCTCCAGGCGCGACCGTCCGAGCCGGAGTTCCTGGCCGAGAAGAAGCGGCTGCTCACCGAGCTCGGCCGTCCCGAGGAGCTCGCGGGCGTCTACGACGAGATGTTCCGGATCGACCCCACCCGATGCGACGTCGCCCTCGAGCGCGGCCACCTCTACCTCGCGAAGGCGTTCGACTCCCCGGAGGGGGCGCCCGAGCGCGAGCAGGCGGCGCGCGAGGCCCTCGTCTCCTACGAGCGGGCCTCGCGGGACGCCGCGACGGCCACGAAGAGCCTGCTCGGCGTCGCGCGCGCCTCCCGCCTCGTCGGCGACCACGAGCGGGCCGTGCGGGCCTACCGCGAGTTCCTCGCCGACCCGGCGCACGCCGGACGCGCCGACGTCCTCAAGGAGCTCGGCCACACGCTGCGCGAGATGGGCCGGCTGACCGAGGCGGACGCCGTCTACGAGCAGGCGATCCAGCTCGGGCTCGAGGAGCCGGACCTGTTCTGGGCGGAGAGCGAGGTCCTCTCGCTCCTGAACCAGGAGGCCAAGGCGCTCCGGTTCGTCGACCTTCTGCTGCAGCGCGAGCCGGAGAACCCGCTGTTCCTGCGGCGGAAGGGCCAGCTCCTGCTCAAGTCGGGTCGTCGGAGCGAGGGCCTGCAGGTCCTCAAGCAGGCGGTCGCCGGCGCGTCGAACGACCCCCACGTCCACTTCGAGGTCGCCGAGGCGCTCCGCGCGACCGGCGCCTACACCGACGCCATCCAGTACTATCGGAACGGCCTCACGGCCGACCCGAAGCATCGGCCGGGCCGCCTCGCGCTCGCCGAGACGCTCGCCCTCGCCGGCCAGTACAACGAGTCGATCCCCGTCCTCGACGCGCTCCTTCGGGAGGACCCGAACGATCTGGGCGCCTGGCGCGCGCGCGCCGACGCCTACCGCCGGCTCCAGCGCCCGACGGACCTCCTCTACTCGCTCCGGGCGATCCTGCTCCTCGATCCGCACAACGGCCCCGCGCTGCTCGAGAAGTACCGCCTCCACCTCGCGGCCGGCGAGAAGACCGACGCCTACGAGGCGCTCACGATGCTCCTCGACAGCGGCGGGCCCGAGGCGAACGACCCCCCGCTCTTCCTCGAGCACGGCGACCTCTCCGCCGACCTCGGCCACACCGAGGAGGCGAACCGCTCCTACGAGCGCGCCGCCCAGCTCGATCCGGCGCAGCGCTCCGAGATCGCGACGCGGCGCGCCCGGCTCCGCCTCGCCGCGGGCCGGCCGGACCTCGCCCTCGAGGCCCTCGACGCGGTCCTCTCGACGGTCGAGCCCGGCGCCGCCGGCACCTCGACCGCGCTCCTGCTCCGCGCGGAGATCCTCACCGCCCTCGAGCGGCCCGCCGAGGCCGAGAAGGTCTATCGCGACGTCCTCGCGCGCGAGCCGAAGTCCCCCGTCGCGCTCGCGGGCGTCGGGCGCGCGCTCCTCGACCAGGGCAAGCACGCCGAGGGGAAGGAGTTCCTCCGCGGCGCGATCCCGCAGGTCGCCCCGACCTCCGAGCTGTTCCTGCTCCTCGCCGAGGCCGAGGCCGGGACGAGCGCGCTCCCGGATGCGGTGCGAACGGTCCAGCGGGCCGTCGAGGTCCTCCCGAAGGCCGCGTCCCTGTGGGTCCGTCTCGGCGAGCTCCAGATCGCCCGGGAGTCGTGGCCCGAGGCGGCCGACGCCTACGCGCACGCGATCGCCCTCGCCGGAGCGGAGCCGTCCCTCCATCTCCGCGCCGGCTTTGTGGCCGAGCGGCTCGGGCACCCCAACGAGGCCCTCGCGCTCTACGACCGGGCGACCCAGGTCGCGCCGTCGAACAAGGCGGCGTGGACGAGCCGCGGGCTCGCGCTCCTCGCGATCGGCCGTCCCGAGGAGGCGCAGCAGAGCTTCGACCGGGCCCTCGGGCTCGACAGCGACTACGAGCCCGCGAAGGAAGGGAAGAAGGCCGCCGTCCAGAAGACGCGAGAGGGGCAGGTCGAGCGGTACGGTCGCGAGGCGCTCCTCCTCGAGGCGCGCCTGCGACGCACGGTCACGAAGAACGACCTCTTCGTCACCCTGCACGTCCCGTTCGAGCTCCTCGAGCCGGTCCTCACCGCGATCGGCCGGCCCGTGAAGATCGACCTCGCGAGGCTCTCCGAGGCGGAGCTCCGCGACCTCGAGACCGCTTCGTACCATCTCATCACGACGGCGCTCGAGCGCCGTCCGGAGGGGATCGAGCGCCGCGGCTTCACGCTCGCCGACGTCGCGGTCCTGAGCCCCGCGACGGCCTCGCTCGACCACGTCCAGCGGCTCTTCGGCTACCTCCGCGGGGTCCTCGAGGCCGACCTGCGACCCGAGAACCTGCGGCTGACCCCCGACGTCGAGGAGCTCGCCCGACGCGCGCTGCTGCTCCCCGAAGGCCAGCGGACCCTCTTCCAGCTGGTCCGCACGCTCAAGGTCGGCCTCTTCAAGGCCCGCCTGATCAAGGTCGTCGAGAGCGCGGGCGCCGCCGTCCACGCCCCGCTCCCGACGCTCGACCTCGGACAGTACTCGCCCGAGTTCCGGTCGGCCGGGGATGCCCCTACGTCGAGAGCGAGCGGCTCGGAGTACTTCGCGCCGGACCTCGTCGGCGGCCCCGGCCCGGAGGAGACCGAGCTCGAGGAGGGCGACGCCCCCGCCCCGATGGCGACGTCGACCGAGCCCGGCGCGCTCCGCTGCGTCGGGTGCGGCGGCCTCGCGTCGATCACGCACGCCTGCGGCGCGGCGGTCTGCCAGCACTGCATCGCCCAGTTCCACACGTGCCCCAAGTGCGGCGAGGGGATCGGTCCGTCGACCGCGAGGGCCCTGGCGGGGCACGCGTCGGGCGCTGCGTCGCCCGCGTCGGGCCCGCGCGCGACGCCGCCGAGGACCCGGAGCGCGCCCGACGAGCCCGGGGCCTCGGTCACGGCGGCCGCGCGTGCGGCCGGTCGTATGAGGGCCCCGCCCCCCAGGTCCGCGCCCGAGACGGTCCATCCCGGGCGGTCGCCGCCCCACGCGCCGCCGAGAGCCGCCCCGGGGCACGCGAGCCCCGCGCACGCGCCCGCGCCGGGACATGTGGCCCCGCCCCATCTGCCGGCGAAGCCCCCCCTCGAGGGCGAGCCCCGCTCGGGAGCGCCGCCCTCGGAGGAGCCGTCGGCGCCCGAGCCGCCGCGCCCGCCGCGCCCGCGCGAAAAGCCGGACGACGAACCTCGCCTGTAGGGGGCCCGGAGCCCCCGGGTCGGGCCGACCGCGGTCGGGTCGGCTGACGTAACATGATATAGGAGGGTTCGCCATTCTCTCGAAGGAGTTCCTATGGCGACCCCGAGCCCGCCGTCCTCGATGCCCGGCCGCTTCGCCGGCTTCGTCCTCCTGGCGATCTTCGTCGCGATCGCCGCCCTCGTCTTCGTCGGCCTGTACCTGACCATCCAGACGGCCCATCAGTACTGGGCGCTGTTCGCGATCGGCCTCGTCGCGCTCCTCTTCGCCGTCGTCAGCTACTTTTCCCAGGCGCTCTCGCGAGAGCCGCTCTACGAGAAGGCGCTGGCCTACGGATTCGCGGCGTTCGGCTTCGGGATCCTGTTCCTCTCGACGCTCTTGTTCCCGTTCCTCTACGCGGGCCTCCTCTCGACGACGGTCGAGGTCGAGCTCCTCATCCTGCTCTTGGTCCTCGTCGCGGTCCCCGTCGCCGGCGCGATGATGGGCTCTCGCCACCGCGCCTCGGACGTCTCGCGCGCCGAGGCTCGGGCCACCTGGCGGTCGTCGACGCCGCCGTCCGCGCTCGACTACCCGGCGGCCCAGACCCCGGCGTCAAAGGATCCGCCGACGCCGCCTCGGGGGTCGTGATGTCGGCCCCGCCCTCCCCCTCCATGTCGAACTGTCCCAGCTGCGGCCAAGCGGTCCCCGCCGGAAGCCGATTCTGCAACAGTTGCGGCGCGACGCTCGCGCCGCTCCCCCCTCCCCCCGCGCCGGCGGCCGCGAGCCCGACGACGAGCGCACCCGCGTCTCCGACGGCCGCGATGGCCCCGGCGGCGCCCTCGGCGATCGCCCCGACCTCCTCGGCTCCGGCGCCCGCCGGCGCGCCGGTGGACATCCGAGAGCGGGTCGAGCAGGACCGGGGCGTCCTCAAGCGGCTCCAGCTGCTCGTTCCGGGCTTCCGCGGCTACCGGCAGGGCGAGGATGCCCGCGCCGCCGACAGCTTCCTCCGTCTCCAGGTCGCCGACAAGCTCCACCGGGCCGTCTCCGTCGTGCAGGACTGCCGGGCCTCGCTGACGCAGGCGAGCCAGTTCCAGGGGCTGATGGACCTGGCGCCGGTGCTCGCCGAGCTCCAGCAGCTCGAGGGGGAGGTCCGGCACGCCGAGCAGGGCTACACCGGGATCTCGCCCGCGCTTCGGGTCAACCCGAGCCAGATCGACCGGCTCTACGAGTACGATTACGGCTTCGCGCAGGCGGCCGATCAGGTGACGGCCACGCTCGATCCGCTCCGGTCGGCGTCGACCGGAAGCGATGGGGCCGCGGTCCAGGCCGCGATCGCGACCGTGCGCGGACAGGTGCGCCAGCTCGACGCCGCCTTCCGGGCCCGGGTCCGGGCGATCGAGGGCATCCTGGTCGCGTAGGAGGGAACGTCCGATGGTAACGAACAATCCGATCCCGGCGAAGGGTGGCAGTCTGATCGGCGCGACGACGATCGTCTGGGAGGACGTCTACAAGGGCGGGAACGTCATGTGGCGCGTCCCCCGGAACATCCGCTGGAACGACAACGTCGTCGTCCGGCAGGACGAGACCGCGGTGTTCTACCGGGACGGAAAGGTCCTCGCCTACCTCGACCGTCCGGACCGGTACGCGCTCACGAGCCTCAACGCCCCGCTCCTGGGCAACCTCGTCAAGGCGCTCAGCGGCGTCCAGCAGGAGGCGGAGGTCTACTACCTCCAGCGCCGGATCTTCGACGGCAAGTTCGGAAGCTCCGAGCCGTACGTCTTCCGGGACCCCGACTTCGGGCTCGTCAACGTCCGCGTCTTCGGCGACTACCGTTGGAAGGTCGCCGCGCCGGACCTGTTCATCAACCAGTTCGTCGGCACCTTCGGAGCGGCGACGACGGCGGACGTCGAGGCCCGTCTTCGGGACCAGATGGTCCTCCTCGTCTACAACAGCCTCGGCAAGATGAAGGACCAGGGCATGCGCGTCACCGACCTCGCCGCGCAGCTCCAGACGATCGAGCAGGCCGTCCTCGGCTTCTCGCCCCAGCACTTCGGTCCCCTCGGGGTCGAGGTCCAGCAGCTCCAGGGCCTCTCGGTGAACCTCCCCGAGGAGGTCCAGAAGGCCGTCGACACGCGCTCGACGATGAGCGTCCTGGGCGTCAACTACCTCCAGTACCAGGCCGGTCAGGCGATGACGACGGCGGCCGCGAACACGTCCGGCGGCGCCGGCGCGCTCGCGAGCGCGGGGGTCGGCCTCGGCGCCGGTCTCGGCATCGGCTACGGCATGGCCGGTTCGATGCAGGGCGCCTACGGCGGCGGCGGTACCCCGTGCCCGAAGTGCTCGGCGATGGTCCCGGCCGGCACCCGGTTCTGCCCCTCGTGCGGGAACTCGATGGCGCCGCAGGCCGCGGCGCCCGCGGGAGCTCCGTGCCCGAAGTGCGGGGCCGCGACGACCGCCGGGGCGAAGTTCTGCCCGAGCTGCGGGGCCTCGCTCGCGCCGCCGCCGCCGCGCAAGTGCCCCAAGTGCCAGGCCGACGTCGTCGGGCCGAGCAAGTTCTGCCCCAACTGCGGGCAGGCGCTCTCGTAGCGACGGATCGAGGGGGCGAGGGCCGGATGAACTGCACCCAGTGCGGGGCGGCGCTGCCGCCGAACGCGAAGTTCTGCTACGCCTGCGGCGCGGGCGTCTTCGCCCCGGGCGGCGCGCCGCCGCCCCCCGGCGCGGGGGTTCCGCCACCGCCGCCGCCGCCCGGCGCGACCTCGACGAGGTCCGGGGCTCCGACGATCGCCCCGGCGGGCGTCGAGTCGCTCAAGTGCCCCAACTGCGGCGCCCCGATCAAGCCGTCGTTCGGGGACGCCGTCGTCACCTGCGACTACTGCGGCAGCTCGGTCTCGCTCGGCGGCCAGGGCTGGCGCCAGATCAACAAGCACACGCTCCTCCTCGCGAAGGTCACGAACCGGGACGAGGCGCTGGTCCCCGTCCATCGGTTCCTCGATGCGGGGTTCTTCCACCGCAAGGAGTTCGAGGAGTCCAAGATCGTCGAGGAGCGGCTCGCCTTCGTGCCGTTCTGGGTCGTCCCGGTGACCGCGACGACGAACTACCAGTACCAGGACGTCGCCGTGAGCGTCGGCTCGACGGTCGCGACCGTCGCCGCCGCCGAGCTCCTGGGCAGCGCGCTCGGAGGCGGAGGCAACCGGGGCGGGTTCCTCCCCATCCCGATCGTCACCGGGCCGACCGTGAACCCGACGCGCGCCGACTCGTTCTCGAAGACCTACGAGTTCCCCGTCATCGCCGTGAAGGGGATGTCGTCGTACCAACCGAAGAACTACTCCTTCAGCCTCGACGACCGTCTCGTCTTCGACAAGAAGTCGATCCCGGGCGGCGCCGTCGTCCTCAACGGGGACCTCACCGAGGACCTCGCCGGCAACTCGGCCCGCTCGCTCGTGACCCAGCTGCAGGCCGAGGAGGCGCACAAGCGCCACCACATGGTGAGCAACCTGTCGACGAGCGCGGAGGTCTCCGACGCGGAGCTCCTCCACGTGCCGATCTACTCGTTCCAGCTCGACCACAAGGGCGCGCGACGGACGATCCTCGTCGACGCGCACGCCGGGCTCGTCATGCCGACGATCCAGGGCTAGCGCGGCCGCGGCTCGCGGCCTCGAGACGTCGCGCTAGGCCTCGACGGGCCCGAAGAACTCGACCCAGTTCCCGTCAGGGTCCTTCGTGTAGAGGAGGTTCTCCGAGCCCTCGCGGACCCTGGCGACGGTCGGCAGGCCCAGACGCGCGAGGCGAGCCTCCCACGCGGAGACGCTCGCGACGCGGAAGCCGAGATGGTCGAACTCGGTCCCGCGCGCGGGCGGCGTGTAGAACCGGCTCCCTCGAGGATAATAGTTGAGCTCGAGACGCTGGGCCGCCCCGGGGAAGCTCAGGTGGACCCAGGTGCCGCCGTGCTCCATCGTGCCCCGCTTGTGCACGCGGAACCCGAGCTTCCGGTAGAACGCGAGCGAGCGCTCAAGGTCGCGGACGCGAAGACCGGCGTAGACGAACTCGATCCCTCGGGCGGGCACGGCCGCCAAGGGCGGCGGCCCCTCATGAAGCTGAGGGGGCGGAGGCCTCCGACGGTCCGGGGGGCCGGGGCCGCTCGCGAGGGCTCGCCGCGGGCGGCGTCGGGCGCGTCCCGGCCGCCCGGTAGGTATAGCGCACGGGGCTCCGGCGGCGTCGGTGCGTCCAGTACGAGCAGGCCGGGCACCGCTGGCCGAGGACGACGGGTCCTCTATCGAGCGAGCGGTTCAGGATCGGTCGGAGCGGTCCCGCGCAGACCGGACAGACCGTGGGCGCGGGGAGGTCCGGCCGCTCGGCGAACTCGATGTCGACGCGGACGCCCGGCGTGCCGAGGAGGAGCCGTCGAAGCCGGGCCGGCGTGAGGCCGGCGGCCGGCTCTTCGAGTCGAAGGCGCTCGCGCACGGCCCGCCAGAGCGCTCCCTGGCTCGTGAGCCGACCCCGCGCCGCCCTCACGACGGCGAGGGCCGCCTCGCGGACCTCGTCGGGCCCGACGCGCCGGAAGCGGGCGAGCGGCCGTTTCCCGCTACGACGCGCCCGAGCGCCGACCCTCGCGGGCACGGACCTCCTCCTCGTAGAAGCGTCGCGCGAACTCCGACTCCGACGTCCCGATCGGGAGCGCCGGCGCGGCGACGTCGCGGAAGTAGGTGAGGAGCGACGCCGCGGCGGCGAGCTTCACGGCCCTCGACTTGAGCCTCGGGGAGAACTTGGGGTTCGCGGTCTTCGCGAGCGCGGCCTCCGAGACCTCCCGCAATCGCGCGTAGAGCTTCGGGTCGAGGCGCACGGGCTTCGAGGGGAACTTCGCGGCGACGAGGGGGTGACGCGTCATGATCGCGTGGACGAGCACGAGGTGGTCGCGAAGGCGGCCGGCGAGCTTGAAGTCGATGAGGCCGAGCTCGAGCCGTTCCGCGGCCCCCTCGACGGCCCGGAACCGCTCCCGCGTCATCGGGTGGAACCGGAGCAGCATCCGGTCCTCGAGCGCGCTGAAGTTCGGGTCGGCGATCGTGGTCCAGTAGTCCTCGGCGCCCGCGGTCCGGACGTTGTAGTTCACCGAGAAGAACGAGCGGAAGGTGTACGGCCCGACGGTGCCGAGGGTCGTCTCCCACTTCACCTCGCGCTGCTCCATCACGAGCTTGAGCGGCTCGACCATCCCCTTGTAGCGGAACCAGTCGTTGAACTCGGGGACGATGAAGTTGAAGGTGCGGCCCGTGTAGGCGGCCCCGACGCGAAGGAACTGGACGGGCGTGATCCCGCCACAGTAGCGGTTGCGGCCGGGAAGCCCGTGCGCGGGGACGCCGGTCCTCGGGTTCCCGCGGACGAGGTCGTCGATCGCGAACGTCTTGCCCGTACCGGGCGGCCCGAACAGGGCGAGGTGGAACCCCGTCGTCCCGGTCGCGCGCCCGGTCGGGGCCAAGAGCGGCACGTCGGCGAGCGCGTACTGCTGGAGGAGGGCGATCAGCGAGTCCTGGTAGAGCGCCTCCCCGAACAGCTCTTTGAGGTAGGCGGCGAGCGAGCGCACGGAGAGCGTCGCACCGAACGCGACGGTCTCCTCGAGCCGGTTCCGAAGGACGTCGCGCAGCGCGTCGAGGAACTCGCCGTCCATGCCGCGGATCTCGGCGTGCTCGTCGGGGACGGGCTGCAGCGCCGTCGTCTCGAGCACGTCGGCGCGCGCGAGCTCGCCGAGCAGGAGCTGGCGTAGCTCGCTCGGGTAGGGCACGTGGTAGGCGCGGTCGCCGCGTCCCTCCGGCAGCTCGAGGAGCAGGCCGCGCCGCTTGAGGCGCGCGAGGAGTCGAGTCGGGTCCTCGAAGACGCGCTCCTTGAGGAGCCGGCCCCGAAGCTCGGAGAGCCGGAAGCGGGCCGCCCCGGTCGCGACCCCCCGGACCGTGCGGCGCCGGTCCGCATCGGCGACGACCTCGGCCAAGAGGCGGGCGAGCCCGAACTCGTCGTCACCGATCTCGAGGGCGCCGGCTGTGGCCACGATCGGGCTCGGCTAGCGTCGGTCGGCCTATACGGCTTTCCCACCGACGGGGTGCGGGCGCGAGCCAAGCCCTATCTACTCGGCGGCGGAGTCCCGGCCGTGAGCCGAACCTCCTCGGCCTACGAGCGGGAGCTCAAGGAGATCCTGCAGGGCGTCCCGGAGGCGGTGACCCGCTACGGGCGCACCCTCGCCCCCACCGAACGGGCCCACGTCGGCCGGATCGTCGACCACCCGTTCCTCGTCGTCCGCGCCGCCGGCTCCCTCGGCTTCGACCTCGTCGCGCTCCGCAGCGAGTTCTCCTTCCCCCTCGAGGTGAAGGCCTCGGCCTCCGACACGATCCGCTTCTCCGCCGCGAGCGGGCGCGCCGCCGAGCAGCTCGCCGCGCACCAGCGGGCCGTCGACCGGGTCGGCCTGATCGTCCTCTACGCCTACCGCCGCGTGGGGGTCCGCGGCGAGGACCCGTGGCGGCTGTACGCCGCGCCGGGGGAGTCACGACCGGGGAGCCTGAGCCTCCTTCGAAGGCGGCTGCCCCCGGTCGATCGCACGCGGGAGGGGAACGGGGTCCTTCGGTGGGCGAACGGCCTCCCCCTCAGCGAGTTCCTCGAGCTCGTCTTCTTCTTGACCGAGCGGCCGACGGGCGGTCCCGCATGAGCGCGACCGTCGTCGCGTGGGGGATCGCCCGCTTCGGGCGTCGGAGCGAGCCCCTCGTCGAGCTCCTCGCGGAGGCGGGGGACCGGGCGCTCGAGGGGATCGGCCGCAAGACGATCGACCACCTCCTCGTCGGGAACATGGCCGCGGGCGCGCTCACCGGCGAGGAGAACCTCGCCCCGCGCGTCGCCGAGCGGCTCGGTCTCGAGGGGGCCCGCGGGATGCGCATCGAGGCGGCGAGCGCGACCGGCGCCGCCGCGTTCCACGCGGGGGTCGCCGCGCTCCTCTCGGGGGGGGCGGAGCGGGTCCTCGTCGTCGCCGGCGAGAAGATGACGGACCGGCCGACGAGCGAGGTCGCTCGCGTGCTCGCCCATTCGCTCTCGACGAGCGAGCAGGCGGTCGGCGCCACGATGCCGGCGCTCGCCGCGGTCGTCGCCCAGCGCTACCTCGAGCGCTTCCACCTCGACGAGGCGTCGTTCGACGCCGTGAGCGTGCAGGCGCGCCGCCAGGGGACGTTGAACGAGTTCGCGCACTTCCGGGCCGCCGTCAGCCCCGAGGAGGTCCGGAAGAGCCGTCCGGTCGCGCTGCCCCTGCGTCTCCTCCACTGCGCGCCCGTGAGCGACGGCGCCGCCGCGGTCGTCCTCGAGCGGGGCGCGGGCCCCGCGACGGTGCTCGGCCTCGGGCAGGGGTTCGACGCCGTCTCCGTCGTCGACCGGTCGAGCCTCACGTCCTTCCGGGCCACGCGCGTCGCCGCCCAGCGGGCCTACGAGACGGCCCGCCTCACGCGCAAGGAGGTCGACTTCGCCGAGCTCCACGACGCCTTCGCGCCGTTCGCCCTGATCGACCTCGAGGACATCGGCGTCGTCGGCGCTGGCGAGGCGGCGGGCTGGTTCGCCTCGGGGGCGACCCGGCCCGAGGGGCGGTTCCCGGTCAACGCGTCCGGCGGCCTGCTCGCGCGCGGGCACCCGATCGCCGCGTCGGGGCTCGTCGAGATCGCGGAGGTCGCGCGTCAGCTCCGGGGGGAGGGTGGGGCCACCCAACTGCCTCGAAGGCCCTCGAGGGGGCTCGCGCTCTCGATCGGCGGGCTCGCCTCGCACAACTTCGTGACGATCCTCGGCGAGAAGGGGGCGCGGTGAGCGCGACCCCGACGCTCCCGGTCTCGCAGTGCCGGGGCTGTCACTCGCGCTTCCTCCCACGGCCCGGGCCCTGCCCGCGCTGCGGCGGGACCGACCTCTTGGCGACGGAGCTGTCCGGCGTCGGAACCGTTCTCGCGGCCGTCGAGCTCCACAACCCCGCCGAGGGGTGGAGCGCCCCCCACCGTCTCGCGCTCGTCGAGGTGTCGGAGGAGGTCCGGGTGCTCGCGATCGCGAGCGAGGCGCTCCCCCGGATCGGAAGCCGCGTGCTCGTCCTCGTCGACGGTCCGCGCTACCGGCTCTCGTCCGGGTCGGGGGAACGCGGGGAGGGGGATCTTCCGGCCGCCGGTCGGTCCCGGCCGCCCTTTGAACCCCCGAGGTGAAATCACCACAGGATTAGCAATCCTGCGCCTTACCAGGCTGGGCCATCCCCGCATTCCGACGTCGGCGAAGTTCACCTCTGGCCGGCACCGGTAAGGAGCATAAGCGCCGAGGCGACGGTAAGGGTCGGGATCTCGGGCACGAGCGTCGGCCACGAGTCGGAATCCTCGTATAAAAGCGAAACGCCGCGCCGGTCGGTGCCCGCGGCCCCGGGGCCCGGGCCCAGGAGAGGCCGCCGGCGCGCTCGGGGGTTAAGTAGCCACGAGGCCGTCCTCGCGAGGGCGCGCGATGCGGGTCACGAAGGCGGGCGTCGTCGGGGCCGGGACGATGGGCGCGGCGATCGCCGAGTTGCTCGCCTTCAACGGGATCGAGGTCGTCCTCAAGGACGTCGACGCCGAGCTCGTCGCGAAGGGACTCGCGCGGGTCCGGGCGCTCGTCGACGAGCTCGTCGCCTTCCACGACGGTCGGGCCGACAAGGAGCTCGGCCGCCTCGCCGAGCTCGGGCTCTCGCTCACGGAGGCGCAGGCGGCGACGGTCCGGGAGCGGCTCCGCCCGAAGGTGGGCCGGGCGCGCGGCGACGAGATCGTCGCGCGCGTGACGGGGACGACGAGCTACGACGACTTTTCCGACTGCGATCTGGCCATCGAGGCGGTCTTCGAGCGGGTCGACGTCAAGCGCGAGGTCCTCACGAGCCTCGACAAGGTCCTTCCCGCGCACGCCGTCCTCGCGACGAACACCTCGTCGCTCCCCGTGAGCCGGCTCGCCCGCGGCCTCGTGCACGCGCGGACGACCGTCGTCACGCACTTCTTCAACCCGCCGGGCACGCTCCCGCTGGTCGAGGTCGCCGGCGGCGTCGACACGCGCGAGGACGCGATCACCGATACCGTCGACTTCCTCCAGGGTCTGCGCAACCACCGCTACCCTCTCGTGCCGATCCGCGTGAAGGAGTCGCCCGGCTACCTCGTCAATCGCTTGTTGCTCCCCGTCCTCAACGAGGCCTGCTTCGCGCTCGACGAGGGCCTCGCCAACGCTCGCGACATCGACACGGCGATGAAGACCGGCGCCGGGCTCCCGATGGGGCCGTTCGAGCTCGCCGACCTGATCGGCCTCGACGTCACGCTCGAGGTCGCCGAGACGCTGCAGCGCGAAACGGGCGACCCGAAGTACCGGGCCGCGGGCACGCTCCGCCGGCTCGTCGAGGCGGGTCACTACGGCCGCAAGAACGGCCGCGGGTTCTACGACTACTCGGGCTGACCCGGCCCCGGGGGCGGGCGCCGCGGCGCGCCGCCCTGTGGCTCCGGCGCCGGCGGGACCAGCGGGTGCACCGGGCTCTCGGGCCAGTCGCGCTCGCCGGGCGAGGAGAGGTCGTCGAGGAACCGGAAGACCCGGTACTGGCCCGAGCGGAGCGCCTGGCGCTCCTCCGCGGTGATCGGGCGCTCGCCGAGGCCGAGGTAGGCCAGGAGGAACAGCGAGAGGGAGCCGACCAGGTAGAGCACGTCGACGCTCGCCTCGGAGACCGCGGCGGGGATCCCGAGCAGGTCGTCGACGGTCCCGAGGAGGGACGCGGCGGCGAAGGCGACGATCAGCGCGAGGAGCCCCGCGAGCGCGATCCGACGGCGGGAGCGCAGGAAGAGGAGGATCGACAGGACGTCCCGGAGCCGCTCCTCCCGCCGCCACAGCGGCAACGTGAGGAGTCCCGCCGCGACGGTGAACGCGAGCGAGACGACGAGCGTCACGACGTCGAGCGCGAGGAGGCTCGAGGCCACGAGAGCCCCGCGGGCCGCCGTCCTCTTAATCCTTTACCCGGGCGCCGTGCGGCCCTTCGCGGGCGGCCCGCCACGGAGGAACGGGCCGCGAGCTCCCCAAGGGCGCCTCTCGGTCGGGACGCGAGGAGGGCGTGTAGCGCACCCGACACCCCGCCGGCGCGCCCCACGCGAGGGGCGGCCGAGGTCTCCGCGCGAGCCCTCGGCCCCGACCGCCGCGTTCGCCGCCCGCGGGTTGGGGCTCCCAACGGTTATGCGCCGGTCGGGGCGTGACGCGTCGATGGCGCTGAAGTTCCCCTCCGAGGCCTGGGCGCAGGCGTTGGCGACGGCGCTGAACGCGAACCCGGCCTACGCCGAGGCGGCGAAGGCGTGGGAGGGAGACCTCCTCCTGCTCGTGCTCCCGGACGAGCAAGACCCGAACGGCGCGGGCGTCCACCTCGACCTGGCGCATGGGACCTGCCGCGCCGCGCGGTACGTCGCGGACCCGCGGGGGGTCTCGAGCGAGTTCGTCTACGAGGGGCGCCGGGCCGACTGGGCGCGCCTCGTCCGCCACGAGCTCGACCCGATCAAGGCGATCCTGGACGGCACGTTCAAGGTCCGCGGGAACCTCGCCAAGCTGCTCCGGTTCACGCGCGCGGCGAAGGAGCTCGTCGAGACGGCGGCGAACGTCCCGACGGACCTGTAGCGCTACGCCGGTCGCGCGGCCGGCAGCGGCGCCGGCGGCGGTGCCTTCGGCGCGACGGCCGTCGCGGCCGGGACCGTCGGGGGTGTCGGCGGCTTCGGCGGGGCCGGGAAGACGTTCGCCCGAACGAACGCCGAGACCTCCGACCAGGCCGCCTCCGCGGCCCCGAGGTCGTAGGCCGAGAGGTCCCGCGAGAGGAAGTGGTGGCGTGCCGACGGGTGGTCGGAGAAGAGGAGCTTCGCCTCGCCGCTCGCCCGGAGCGGCTCCCACTGGGCCCGCGCCTTGCGCGAGATCGCGTCGGCGCCGGCGTCGACGAAGAGGACGGGCGCCGTGATCAGCTTGAGGTACTCGACCGGTCGGACGGGCACCGGGTAGGCGAGCACGAGCGCGGAGACGGTCGGTTCCTCGACGGCGATCGCCTCGGCGAGGGCCGCCCCGTACGAGACGCCCGCGACGACCGTCTTGTCCGGGTCGACCATCTCGCGGGCCCGCAGGAACGTGAGCCCGTCGCGGTACAGCCGGCGGAGGTGGAGCAGCCGCGGATGGTCGAGCGGGACCCCGCCCCGGACGCGCGCTCCGACGCGGAGCATCGCAAGGTCCCCCGTGCCGATCGACGAGGTCCTCGCGAGGTCCGGCAGGAGCACCTCGCACCCCTCGCGCGCGAGGCGGATCCCGAGGTCGAGGACGGTCGTCGTGAGGCCGTAGAGGTCGGGCGTGACGAGCGCGACGGGGTGCTTGACGAGCTTGGTCGGCGTGAGGACGATCGCGGGGGCCTTCCGCGTCTTGGTCGCGTCGGTCGGGAACCAGACCCTCTCGCTGCGGTAGGGGGGCAGCGGGGCGCCCGGGCTGAGACCGGGCTTCGTCCAGGTCTTGTTGAGGAAGTCGAGGACGCAGAGCTTGAACCGCTCCTTCTGGAGGACGATGACGGCCTGACGCGTGCCGCAGACGTCGCAGACCCCGATGACGCCGCTCCCGAACTCGTGCTCGAGTCCGGGCACCATCTGGTCGTTATCGCCCGGCATCCGGTCCCCTCTGACGGCGCCGAGCCTCGACCCGGGGAGCGTTCTTAACCGTTGCCGCGCGCCGGCGGGCGCCGCGTTCCTCGGGGTCCGTGGGAGCCCGGCGCAGGTCGAAGCCCCGGTGCTCCCGCGGCACCAGGACGGAGACGCCCCGAGCGAGAAGGCGGGCCTGGAGGGCCCGGTCCCCCGTGAGAACCCAGCACGACCTCCGCGCGGCGAGCTCGAGGAGGCCGGTGTCCCCGCGCCCCCGGTCGCGCACCGTCGGGAGTCGGGCCGCGAGCGCGCGCGCGGCCGGGGCGCCGGCGACGCCGCGCACGACGAGCCGGTCGAGCTCCGCGAGGGTCCCGGACGAGACCGCGAGCGGCGCCGGCGCGGCGAGCCGCGCGACCTCGGCGACGAGGTCGACGGGCTCGCGGAGCGGCACGAAGAAGGCGTTCGCGTCGGCGAGGACGGCCGACGGGCCCTCGGGGGCGGGCCTACGCGCGCTTGAGGACGATCCCGAGCGACTCCCGGTCGAACTCACGCTCGCCTCGACGCCCCTTGAGCAGGTAGCGCTGCGCCTTCTGGTTGGCGGTCTTCGGGATCTCCTCGAGGAACTCGAGGTACCTCGGGACCATGAAGAACGGGAGCCGCTCGGCCAAGAACTCGAACAGCGTCCGGGGCTCGGCCTCGGCGCCGGGCCGGAGCTGGACGAACGCCTTCACGTCCTCCTCGCCCAGCGGCGACGGGACCCCGACGACGACGCTCTCGAAGACCGCCGGGTGCTGGTTGAGGACGCTCTCGACGTCGTAGGGGGCGAGGTTCTCGCCGCGACGGCGGATGACGTCCTTCTTCCGGTCGACGAAGTAGTAGTAGCCGTCGCCGTCGGCGACGACGTAGTCGCCCGTGTGGAACCAGAGGTTGCGCCAGGCCTCGACGGTCTTCTCGGGCTTGTTGTGATAGCCCAGGAACATCGTGAACGGCCGACGCGGCCGCACGACGAGCTCGCCGCGGGTCCCCGCGGCCACCGGCGCGTCGGCGTCGTCGACGACCGCGGCCTCGACGAACCCGAGCGGTGTGCCGACCGAGCCGACCCGGATCCCCTCGGGCGGGTTCATCAAGGTCGTGCAGCCGCACTCGGTCATCCCGTAGAGCTCGACGATCGTCACGCCGAACCGTCGCTCGAACTCCGGCCAGACCTCCCGGGTCGTGCCCGCCGTCAGCGCGACGCGGACCTTGTGGGAGCGGTCGGTGGGGCGGGCGGGCTGCTTGAACAGGACGTTCACCATCGAGATCAGGAGCGAGACGTGCGTCGCGCCCAGACGCGCCGCGACCTCCCAGTAGGTCGAGGCGTGGAACCGCTCCTCGAAGGCGGCCGTGAGGTCGTAGGAGAGCGCCGTCAGCGTCGTCATCTCCTGGGCGTTGCAGTGGAACAGCGGCAGGCCGGTGAAGAGGACGTCGCCGTCCTCGAGATGGCTGCGAGCGCCGATCTCCCGCGGCGTCGTGAGGTACTTCTCGTGCGGGATGATCGCGCCCTTCGGCGGGCCCGTGGTCCCGCTCGTGTAGAGGATCGCCGCGGGCTCCCACGGCGCCGGGTCCCGGTCGGGCGTGAACGGGGCGGACCCGAGGAGGTCGGACCACGGGCGGAGCCCCTCGGAGCGGTCGAGGGCCGCCCCGTCCGAGGGGACGACCGCCAGCCAGTCCAGCGGGAGCTTTGCGCGGAGCGGGAGGACGATCTCGAGGAGCCTCTCGTCGACGACGAGGGCGCGGGCGCCGCTGTCCGCGAGCTCGTAGCGGAGGATCTCGCCCTTGAGCGCCGTGTTGAGCGGCACGAGGACGACGCCGGCCTTGGCGGCGCCGAACCAGAGGAGCGGGAACTCGGGCGTGTTGTAGAGGAGCGCCGCGACGGCGTCGCCGCGAGCGAGGCCGACCGCTCGTAGCCCGCTCGCCACCCGGTCCGACTCGCGGTCGAGGGCGGCGTAGCTCAGCTCCGCGTTCGCGAACCTGAGGGCGGGCCGCTCCCCGTTCTTCCTCGCCTTGGCCCGGATCAGGGCCGCGAGGTCGTGGTACTCCTCGGTCGGGAGCCGCATGCCCGCCCGGAGGGGGACGGCTCCATAAGGGTTGGGGCGCGCCCGAGGGCAGCGTTATCTCCGCCCGGGTTTCCCGAGGCCGTGCGGCGCTCGACGACGAGCTTTCGGGCGGACCGTCCGACGGTCGCCGAGCTCGCTGCCGGCGCGCTCGTCCAGCCGCTCGGGGCGCCCGAGGTCCTGCTCCTCCACCACGCGGCCGAGGAGCGCTGGTGCTTCCCCAAGGGCCACGTCGACGCCGGCGAGTCGGCCTCGCAGGCGGCCGTGCGCGAGGTCCTCGAGGAGTCCGGTCTCTCGATCGACCTCGGACGGGAGCTGACCTCCGTCACCTACCGGTTCTACGACCCCGCGCGCGACCTCAGCGTCGTCAAGACGACGATCTACTTCCTCGCGACGGCGCCGGCCCGCGAGCTCGTCCTCGAGCCGACGTTCGACGCCGGTCGGTGGGCGAACCTCAACGAGGCTAAGCACCTCGTCGGCTTCGATTCCGAGCGGGCGGTCCTCGACCACCTTCGGGTCAAGCACTGAGACTCGTCATCCCGCGCCGACCGGCGAAGGTCCCTCGGCGAACGCGCGGGACTCGAATCGTCCCTCGCGAGAGCCAGGGGTCCGAGCCCGGGCGGCCGAAGATCCTCTCGGGTCGAGATCGCGACGGACCGCGGGGCGGCTCGCGCGAACGGTGCCGGGGCGCACCCACGTGCTTCTCCGAGCGGCGCGCGCGGGACGTTGGGGAGACCCGGCGCCGGATCCGCCCCTGGGCGGAGGGCGGACCTCGAGTCCCTGCTCGGAGCGTGAGGTCCACGCGTCGACCCCTCGGCCACGCGGTGGGTCCGAACCGACCGCCAGCGGCGCGGTCGGACGGGTAGGCTCCTCGACCTCGAGGCCGCGGTAGGGTCGCTCCACCGAGAGCTCCCCCGATATCGAGGAGAAAAGGGAAGGAAGGGGTTGGCCTCGAGGTCGCCTGCGCCCTAGCCCTGTCGCGGCGGCTCCCGGGGGAGTCCCGACGCGGGCGGCGACGGCGGGGCGGCCCCGAACGCACCGGCGGGTGGCACGGCGGCCCGGATCGGGCTCGGCGTGCTCGAGAGCCCGCTCTCGGCGCGGCGGCGCGCCCACTGCTTGTACTCGACGACGCTGACCGCACCGACGACGACGGCGGCGATGAGGCCGACGAGGACCGCGACGCCGACGAGGGCCGAGAGGCCGGCCGACCCGACGCCCGTGCAGCTGCCCGTGTAGCAGCTCGAGGTCGACTGGGCCTGCGCGACGCTCTCGGGCTGACCCTGGAGCACCGTCGTCCCGGTCGTGGCCGTCGCGGGCGCGGGAGCGCCCCTCGGGACCGCCTGGGTCGTCGCGAGGCTCGTGTCGGCCTCGTTGAAGGAGGTCGCCGCGGCGACGACGTGCAGGTGGTGGTGGTCGTCGAGCGCGATGTCGAGGTTCTGCGTCGCCGCGAACTGGGTCGTCAGGGCCTCGCTCGCCCACGACTGCTCTCCGTCACCGAAGAGGTCGAAGTCGTGGGGGACGAGGATGACCCCGTCGACGTTGTCGAACGGACCGTTCCAGGCGAGGACGATCGCGGGCGTCGTCTGGCCGTTCTTCAGCGTGACGGGCCCGAGGTCCTCGCCGTAGACGGCGACGGTGCCGTTCCCCGAGACGGTCCCGGACGGCTGTAGCGTCCCCGAGCTATGGGCGCCGGTGACGGAGGTGTGCGACCAGTTGACGAGGATCGACCAGCCCCCGTGGGCGTCGAAGGTCGCCGAGCTGTTCCAGGTCTGCCCGGCCGAGACGTTCTGCGGGACGAGGCCGAGGGCCGGCGAGAAGGAGACCTCGTGATGCGCCGCGCCGGCGACGTAGAGGGCGGCGGAGGTCGAGCCCGAGAAGCCCTTCAACGACGCGGTCGCGGTGAGGGTCTCGCTGATGTTCCCCGCGATCCGGGCGCTCGCGTTGACGAGGCCGACCGCCGGGACGTTGCTGCCGTTCGAGGTGACGGTCGCCGTCGTGGTGAGGTTGGCGAACCCGGCGTCCTTCTCCCAGCCGACGACCGTCAGGTTGCCGTAGGCGACCGACGGCGTGACGCAGTTGGGGTCGCAGAGCTCGGCGTAGTAGCTCCCCAGGATCGTGCGCTGGGCTTCGACGGCGACGGTCGTCGACGACGTGTTCGTCGCCGTGTAGACGACCTGCCAGCCGAAGAAGGCGTGCGCGGTGTACGACGCATTGCCGAAGGTCTCGCTCACGTTGACCCACTTCTGCGCCCCGTAGGCCCACTGCTGGGTGTTCGACCCGGACATTGGGACGGGGGACGCCGAGGCGGGCGAGGCCATCGCCGGGACGACGAGGAGCGCCAGAAGCGCCACCCCGATCGTCGCCCACGCGGCCGTCGTTCGTCCGATCGCATTCATCGCTGTGTTTCCCCGCGGAGTGCCTCCGCGTCTGTCCCTCACCAGCCCGGAACGGTGGGATAAACTCCCGTTCCTCCGAGCCCCGAGGGCGTTGGACCGCGTGCTACGGGTTGACATGCCCACCCGGACCCGAGAGGCCGGGGACCCAGAAGCGGGCCTTCGGGACGAGCGCGAGGGATTCGGCGTAGCCGGCGTCGGCGTGGCGGGCGACGCCGAGCCCGCTGTCGCTGTTGAGCGTCCGCCCGAGGCGGCGGTCCGCCTCCTCCGAGCCGTCGGCGACGACGACGAGCCCGGCGTGGATCGAGTTGCCGATCCCGACCCCGCCACCGTGGTGCACCGAGACCCAGGAGGCGCCGCTCGCCACGTTGAGGAGCGCGTTGAGGATCGGCCAGTCGGCGATCGCATCGCTCCCGTCGCGCATCGCCTCGGTCTCCCGGAAGGGGCTCGCGACGCTGCCGGTGTCGTGGTGGTCGCGACCGATCGCGATGGGCGCGGAGACGGCGCCGTCGTGCACGAGCCGGTTCACGAGATGGCCGAACCGCTCGCGGGCCCCGTAGCCGAGATAGCAGATGCGGGCGGGCAGGCCCTGGAAGCGGACCCGCTCGCCGGCGAGGCGGATCCACCGCAGGAGCGCGGGGTCCGTCGAGAACTCCCGCAGGACCATCGCGTCGATCGCGCGGATGTCCTCGGGGTCGCCGCTCAGCGCCACCCAGCGGAACGGGCCGCTGCCGACCGCGAAGAGGGGACGGATGTACTTCGGCACGTACCCCGGGATGTCGAACGCCTCGGCGACGCCGGCCTCGCGGGCTTGGGCGCGGAAGTTGTTCCCGTAGTCGAACGCCATCGCCCCGCGCCGACGGAGGTCGAGGATCGCCCGCGCCTCGCGCGCGATCGAGGCGAGGACCTCCACGCGGTACTGGGCCGGGTCCCGGGCGCGGAGCTCCGCGGCCTCGGCGAGCGTGTGGCCCCGGGGGAGGTAGCCGACGGAGAGGTCGTGGGCGGCGGTCTGGTCCGAGACGATGTCGGGCGTGACCCCGCGCGAGACGAGCTCGGGATAGACGTCCGCCGCGTTCGCCTCGAGGCCGACGGAGAGCGGGCGACGTTCCCGAGCGGCGTCGGCGACGAGCCCGAGGGCCTCGTCGAGCGACGAGGCCGCGACGTCGAGATACTGCTTTCCGAGACGCCGGTCGATCGCGCGCCGGTCGACGTCGACGACGAGCGCGACGCCGTGGAGCATCGTGACCGCGAGCGGCTGCGCGCCGCCCATCTCGCCGAGCCCCGAGCTGAGCATCCAGCGGCCCGCGAGGTCGGGGGCCCCGAACTCGAGCCGGCCGAGCGAGGCGAGGGTCTCGTAGGTCCCCTGCAGGATCCCCTGGGTCCCGATGTAGATCCAGCTGCCGGCGGTCATCTGCCCGTACATCGTGAGGCCCCGGGCCTCGAGGGCCCAGAACTCGGTGTCGGTGGCCCAGCGGGGAACGACCATCGCGTTCGAGATCAGGACCCGGGGCGCCTCGGCGTGCGTCGGAAAGACGCCGACCGGCTTGCCCGACTGCACGAGCAGCGTCTCCTCGGGGCCGAGGACCTCGAGCGCGGCGACGATCCGGTCGAACGATTCCCAGTCCCGGGCCGCCTTCCCGCGCCCTCCGTAGACGATGAGGCGGGCCGGGTCTCTCGCGACCTCGGGGTCGAGGTTGTTCATCAGCAGGCGGAGCGCCGCCTCCTGGGCCCAGCCTCGGCATCGGCGCTGGGTCCCTCGAGGCGCCCGGATCACCCGCTCGGGGTCGTAGGTCGTCGGCACGCGGGTTCGAGGTCCCGGGGGCGCAAGAGGTTTTCCGCGCTCCCGCGAGATGCATCTCATCAGTAGTATGTGCGGCTGCGCACCGATCGCTTGGAAGTCTCCGTCGGGCCCATTCGTGAGGACATCTTACGTTCCGCCCGATGGCGCGAAGGAGGAAAGTCGATCGCCCGCTGTCCTGCCCTCGAGGGCGACCGATGGAGAGTACCACCTACGTGGGCTTGGACGTGCACAAGAGCGTGGTCGTGGCGACCGCCGTGGATCCGATGGGGAACCGAATCGACCAGCGCAAGCTGGGACCGACGGATGGCGAGCTGACCGAGTATCTCCGAGGTCTGCCGGGCCAGAAGCAGGTCGCCCTCGAGGCGACCACTGTCTGGGAACACTTCTATGATGCGGCGCTACGAGCCGGGGCTTCCCCCGTCCTCTCCAACCCGTTGAAGACCCGGCTCATCGCCGAGACCAGCCTCAAGTCCGACCGAGTGGACTCCGAGGCGCTGGCCACCCTCCTCCGTCTCAATGCCCTCCCGACGGCGTTCGCCCCGCCTCCCGAGATACGGGTCTTACGCCGTCTGGTTCGGGATTGGGTCTTCTTCGAACGGAAGCTCACGGCGGTGCGCAACCACACCTACTCAATCCTCCTCGCCAAGGGGATCCCGTACTCGTCGGGCCTGCTGAGCCGCAAGCGCCGGAGGGAGGAACTGCGCGGGCGTCTGCCCGAGGTCGATCGGAGTCTCGACGCGATCCACGCGCTCGAGGAGCTCGTCGCCCCCATCGAGAAGGAGTTGACGAGCGCATACACGAAGTCCCCTGAGGCGCAACTGGTGGGATCGATTCCCGGCATCGGTCCGTTTACCGCCGTGACGCTGGCGGCGTTCCGCACGCCGATCGGGCGGTTCCGCAACGTGCGCCAGGTGATCGCCTACTGCGGACTCTGCCCGACGAACCACCCGACGGCGGACACCTCCTACCAGGGGCACCTGCGACCGGACTGTAACTTGGACATGCATGACTCCGCATGGCCGAGCGGAAGTCTCAGGGGCGGCGTCGCTCCTCTCCCTCGAGGAGACGCCCCATGGAGACCAACACGTACGTCGGGCTGGGCATCCACCGCAAGTCGATTGTCGCCACCGCACTGGACGAGGAAGGGACCGCGCTCGACCAGCGGAAGATGGGTCCCACCGCCGCCGAGTTGATCGAGTACCTTCGGACCCTTCCCGGCACCACGCGAGTTGTGATGGAACCGTGTACGATCTGGGAGCCACTCTACGACGCGCTCGAGGAGGAGGGCGTTGAGACCGTCCTCACGAACCCCTTGCGCACTCGCCTCATCGCCGACGCCACGATCAAGACCGACCGAGTGGACGCCGAGGCGCTGGCCACCCTCCTTCGACTGAGAGCGATCCCGCGCATCTACGTGCCCGAGGAAGAGACCCGGACGCTACGCCACCTCGTGCGAGAGCGGTACTTCTACGGGCGCGAGGCGAGTTCGGTGCTCAACCGAACCTACGCCCAGCTCATCCGTCGCGGGATAGAGTATCCGGACCGAGTGCTGAGGACGGTCGCCGGCCGTCGGAAGATTCGGGCACTGGGCCTGCCCGATGTCTCTCGGGCGATCCCCTTCGTGTGGACCAAGGATGCCGAGTCAATCCTGCGAAAGGTCCGCAAAATACAACGTCTGTCAGTTACGGCCCACTAGCTGAACCCCCATGGCATGCTCCGCCTCAGGTTCCTGCTCGCCCGTCTCGGCCGCGCCCTCTCCCTCATACCTGGCCACCTCGCCGGCCCCGATCTCCTCCGCGTCGATGGCGTGGGATGGCCGAGACGGTTACGTCGTCCTCTTCGGGGGTTGCACGGCCTCGGGCCCCTACTGTGCAGGGGCGTCAAGTGTCACATGGGCATTTTCGGCTGGGAGCTGGTCGAAGGTCACAGTCACAGGAGTGTCTCCATCCGCGAGGTACGGGGCAGGGATGGCCAGCTATGACTCGGGGCCGACGACAGGATGGAATGTTCTCCTCTTCGGAGGCTGCACTGGCCTTTCCGCGGGAGGCTGCCTCGGGGTTGCGAGTGATACCTGGGAGTATGCCGCCGGGACCTGGACTCAGATGATCGGCAGTCCGACACCCCCCGCGCGGTACCTCGCCAGCATGTCGTGGGACTCGAGAGACAACGAGATCGTGATGGCGGCAGGATGTGGGGGCACCGGCCCCCTTTGCCCCACTGGAGCAGTGCTTCCGGATACATGGGCGTGGACCGGGACCTCCTGGAGGATTGTGATCGCTCCAGCCTTGACCGCGCGTTACGGTGCGGCAATGGCGGACAACCCCATTGGGGACAACGTGATTCTCTATGGGGGTTGCAAGACAGGAGGCGCCAGCTGTACCGGCCCTTCCGCCGGGACGTGGTCCTTTGCGGCAGGGACTTGGACTCATGTCTCCGCGAACAGCGCGCCCGGCACCCTCATTGGGGCCTCGATGTCCGCGCCCGTCGCCGGGGGCCCCTTGATGATGTTCGGTGGCTGTAATGCCCCGGGATCCAGCGCCCCCTGGACGTGCGCGACCTTCGCGCCCCAGGCGACATGGACATGGGCAGGCCCGGTCTGGCACTGGGCTCGCGTGTTCCCAACCTACCAGCCCGTACCGGGGATGTTTGCTGCGATGGCTATCGACCCCGGGGATGGTTACTCAGTCTATCTAGACGGCTGCCTGACGCCCCTGCTTTGTCAGTCGGCCGGCCCTTGGACTTGGACGTATGCGCTAACCGTGTGGAATGATATCGGTGGATTCATCCCCGCAGGCGTTGCCCGTTTCGGTGTCTCGATCGCTTACGATGCCCAGCTTTACACCGGGAGTTCGACGCTCGGCGCAGTCCTCGCGTTCGGCGGCTGCCTTCCCGCCGGAGGATCTTGCCCCCTCGGTCAGACATGGCAGTACATAGGCGACGTCTGGACTTTGCTAAGCCCCGCACGTTCCCCACCAGCCCGATTCGATGCGGCGATGGCGTACGATGCGGCCGACGGATACGTGCTGCTGTTTGGTGGCTGTTCCATAGCACCGACTGCCGGGGGGTGTCCCACCGTCAACCTGCTCGGAGACTACTGGGAGTTCGTCGCCGCGCCTGCTGGCGGCGGTAGCTGGACGAATCTGTGTACGGGGACCTGCGTAAGTCCGGTTGCTCGTTTCGCCATGTCGATGGTCTACGCGCCCACGGGCACGACCGGCTACGTCCTCCTGTTTGGGGGATACGGATGTACGAACCCCCCGGCTTGCACGACCGCTGGAGTTCTTGGAGACACGTGGCAGTACTTTGCAGGAACGTGGACCCCGACTTCGGTCACAGGCGCACCCTCGGCTAGGTCCGGTTATGGGGCGACATACGACGGTGCAATCTTCAGCCCAGTGGTCTTTGGAGGGTATGACGGAGCGACGGTGCTCAACGACGCTTACTACTACACTCCCGGAAAGACTGGGAGTGGGACTTGGACGAGCTTGACACCAACTGGCGCGACTCCGCCGGCTCGTTTCCAGCCCGGTCTCGCATACGACCCCAGTACCGGTGACCTGGTTCTCTTCGGTGGGTGTACCTCAGGATCTGTCCCATGTCCAGGCGGTCTTCCCGCCTCCGTTCTCGCTGACACATGGGAAGCAACCGTCTCTACGACGGTCGGTTCAATCACTTGGACCCAGGTTTCCACCAGTTTCTCTCCGCCTGCACGCTCGGACCCTGCGATGACGTACGACAGCATCGACGGGTACACGCTACTCTTCGGAGGAAGCACGATCGTGGGTCCTGCTGAGGACACATGGACATACTCCGGAGGCACATGGGCCTTGGTGGCTTGATTTACACTCCACGTCCTGCCGGGATGCAGAGGCCTACGACCATGAGCCTCATCCACCCGTCGTGCCGCCGAGACCAATGGACGCAACTGGCGAGCGTGGCACTGGTGGTCTTGATCCTACCGGCGGGTCCCGCCCTACACGACCCGACCCGCACCGGGCAGCCGGGACCCGGTGGCATCATCGGGGCGGCATCCACCGCGTCTACTGTTCCGCGAGCCGTGTGCCCCGTCTCGGATGGGTGTGACGGCCACACCGTGCCAGTCGACTCCGTTCTGGAGGCGCCATCGACGGCAAGCCTCTCACCCGTCTGGACCAATCTCACGCCGAACCTGGGGCGATCTCCGTTGGGTCGCGATGGAGCTGCGATGACCTATGATGTGGCCGACCGCTACATGCTGCTCTTTGGAGGCTTCAATGGGTCCGGCCCGTACACTTCGCTGAACGACACGTGGACCTTTCAGGACGGTCGATGGACCGAGCTTCACCCGACCCTCTCGCCTCCGTGGCTCTACTCCGCCGGCATGGCGTACGACTACTCCGATGGCAGCGTGATACTCTTCGGAGGGATAGAGATCATATCCGTCCTGACCGAATATCTCTCGGCGCAGACCTGGTCCTTCCACGCAGGAGTTTGGACCAATCTCACGCCGAGGGAGGCGAAGTCTCCGAGCCCTCGCGTGTACCCTGACCTGGCTTCGGACCCAACCAGCCAGAGCGTCTACCTCTTCGGAGGAACCGCGCCAAACAGCACCAACTTGAACGACACGTGGGTCTTTCGTGCGGATGCCTGGAATCGGCTGAACGAGTCTCTCTCGCCCCCGGCTGTCAGCGGGGCCGGGTTCGCCTACAGCGCGTCCTCAGCGGGTTGTGTCCTGTTTGGAGGCGCCCCGACCAACGTCAACCTTCTGATGTCCAACCAGACCTGGCTCCTCGCGAATGGGTCGTGGAAAAACCTGACCGGCTCCGCCGGTGCCCCCGAGGCACGCGGATGGGGCGTTATGGCGGCGTACGACGCGACCGGTGATCTTGTCCTTTTCGGCGGCGCTTCTGGGACCTCTCGTTCCTACGTCCTGCTGAACTCCACGTGGGAGTATCGAAACGGGACTTGGAGCAATGCGTCCGAGAACTTCCACCCCATCCAAGGAGAGGGAGGGTCGTTCGCCATCGACCCTCAAGACGGGTACGCACTGATGTTCGGCGGGGCGGATCGGCCCCCCACCGTCAACTCATCTAACGCCTTCTTCAACAACGCGACGTGGACCTTCGGGCCAGCCCTCCTCGCCAAGCCGGTCGCGAGCCCGAACCCCGTTGACCTGGGCACGGCCGTCTCCTTCGTGGACCCGTACAACAACGCCAGCCGTTCGTACTCCTGCTCGTGGCAGTTGGGGGACGGGAACACGTCTACCCTCCAATCGTTCTCGCACAGCTACTCCCGCGTCGGGACCTACGCTGTGAATCTCTCGGTCCACGACGCCTTCGGCCACTACAACAACAGTAGTGTCGCGGTGGTCGTCGACCCCGTCCCCTCGATCGCTCTGCAAGTCGTTCCCAGCGCGACGGACGTAGGAGTCCCCGTGAACCTATCAGCGCTGGTTTCGAACGGGTCCGGGCCTTTCCGGTTCGCGTGGGACCTCGGAGACGGCAACTCCTCGAGCACCGCCTCGGTCCTGCACGCCTACGCGCAGCCGGGGCGATACACGGTCTCCGCAAATGTCACTGACTCCGACGGGCTCTTCCGACTCGCGACGGCGACCGTCACTGTCTCCGCGCTCCCGACCGTCTCTCTCGCGGTCTCCTCCACGCTCCTCGACGTCGGTGAGACTCTCGGAGTGCTTGCCACGACGTCGAACGGGACGGGACCCTTCTCCTACGTCTACTCGGGCCTGCCGACGGGATGCTCTGGCCGGAACGCCTCCTCCGACAGCTGCCAACCCTCGTCGACGGGGAACTTCACGATCACCGTTGCCATCGTCGACGCAGTCGGCGCTCCTGCGACCTCGGTGCCCTCGCTCGTGACGGTCGATCCGCAGCCTCAGGTCGACCTCACGGCCAGCCGAGCGATCCTCGACCTCGGGCAGTCCGTGAGCTTCGGTCTCTCCGTTCGGTCGACCGGCGCCGGTGGGCTCACGTTTGCCTACCTCGGCCTGCCCCCGGGATGCACGGCCTTACCGAGCGCGACCTACCTGACCTGTACCCCTACCCAGGTGGGCGTGTTCGAGGTGGCGGTGAACGCGACAGACCGGACCGGGGCGGTCGCGTCCACCACGCCCATCGCGATCACGGTCAACGGCCGTCTCGGCGCGACCTGGAACGGGTCGGCCGCCGTCGTACAAGTTGGTGCCCGTCTGAGCCTGGATGTGACCGTTCTCGGCGGAACGCTACCGTTCACGGTGAGCTACTACGGGCTCCCTCCCGGGTGTTCGAGCGAGAACGCGACCACGCTAAGCTGTGTTCCGGACACCACAGGCAACTACACGACGTATGTCCGGGTAATCGACGGGACCGGGACCTCGGTACAGTCCTCGTGGAACGTGACCGTGCTCGCGGCGCCCGCGTCCACGACGCACTCGCGGATGTCGCTCCTACCGTACGAGGTCGGAGGCGTCGCAATAGTGGCGATGGCAGTGGCTCTCCTCATCCTCGTCCGCCGGCGAAAGGCCCGACGACCGCCGGACCCAGCTACGGGGGCGGAGGGGAGCGACGGGACGGCCACCGGCGAGAGGGCGCAGGCTGAGCGAGTCTGACCTGCCGTCGCGCGAGTTTAGGTAGCAGGTAGGATCGACAGCGCATCGACGGCGGCGAGCAGTTCCTTCTGCT
>DAHUYN010000018.1 GCA_027315165.1 Thermoplasmata archaeon
GGAGCCGTGATCGAACGTCGCGAGGACCGTGGTGCGCGGCATCACCCGCACCTCGTCCATCGTCTGGATTTCCGCCACGGCTTCCTCGGCCCACTCCGGGGCTGGGCGGTCGTCGACCGGGCCCGGCTCGGAGAGCAACCAGCCCCCAATGCGCGGCCCCTCGTCGCACAGCACGACCCGCGCCCCGGCCCGCCGGATCGCGGTCAGCGTCTCCGCGACGGCCGAGCGCTCGTCGACCCAGCCCCGGTCGGCGGCGGCCCGGATCATCGCGTACTCGCCGCTGACCTGGTACGCGGCGAGCGGGAGGTCGGTCTGGCGGCTTGCGGACGCGAGGACATCGAGGTACGGGAGCGCCGGTTTCACCATCAGGAGGTCGGCGCCCTCGCGTTCGTCCTGCGAGAGCTCCCGCAGCGCTTCCTGCCGGTTGCGGGGGTCCATCTGGTAGCTCTTCCGGTCCCCAGAGGTCGGGGTCGAGCCGGCCGCGTCTCGGAACGGGCCGTAGAAGCCGGACGCGAACTTGGCGGCGTAGGCGAGGATCCCGACGCCTCCGTGTCCGCGATCGTCGAGCGCCGTGCGCAGCGCGCTCACCTGGAAGTCCATCATCGCGCTCGGGGCCACGAGGTCCGCGCCCGCCTCGGCATAGGCGACGGCGGCCCGTTGGAGCGCCGGGAGCGTCCGGTCGTTGTCGACCCGACCGTCCTCGAGCACGCCGCAGTGGCCGTGGTCGGTGTACTCGCACAGACACACATCGGCGAATACGGCGACGTCGGGATACTCGCGA
Source organism: Thermoplasmata archaeon (assembly GCA_027315165.1). Lineage (GTDB taxonomy): Archaea > Thermoplasmatota > Thermoplasmata > Lutacidiplasmatales > UBA184 > Lutacidiplasma. The sequence continues at coordinate 782 of DAHUYN010000018.1, forward strand.
CGGATCGCCCGGATCGCCTGCGGGACCGGCCCCTCCGGGTTCCACGCCTCCGTCCCGACGGCATCCTTCCGAGAGGGGATCCCGAAGAGCAGGACGGACTGGACCCGCTGCTCCGCGAGGCGACCTACCTCGGAAAGAGCACCCGTGACGCTCCGACGAGAGAGGGCCGGCAGGCCGACGGTCGCCGAGGTCTCTCCGCCGGCCGACACGAAGATCGGGGCGACGAGATGGCCGCGGAGCGAACCGGTCTCGGCGACCAGCTCCCGGAGCGCGACCTTGCCGCGCAGCCGTCGGAGACGCGCCGGCGCGGCGTGAGCGGGCGCGCGTTCCTCGGACTCCGCGCCGGCCCTGTCAGAGCCCATCGCCGAGGACGTGGCCGAGAAGCTTTGTAAGCCCTTCCTCCGAACTTTCGGCCGAGACGTGCACCTCGCGCACCCCTGCGGCTCGCAGGGCGCGGCCCGTGCGGGGACCGATCGCCACCGCTCGGACGCGCTCGCGCTCCCGCCGGAACAGCGGCTCGCCGAGCGCCCGGCGGAGCCCCGCGACCGCCGAGGGACTGCTGACGGCCCAGACACGGACTCCGGCGAGACGTTCTCGCGTGGTGCGGGAGAGCCGAGAGGCGGGCCTCGTGCGGTAGACGACCCGCTCGATGACCGTGGCGCCGCGACGGCGCAGGCGTCTGGCGAGCACGGGGCCGGCGCGGTCCGAGCGCAGGTAGAGGACGCGGAGGCCGTCGACGGCTCCGAGCGCCGACAGCAGCGCCGCCGTTCCCCCGGCCGGAGCCCCCGAGCGGGGTCGGAGGCCCACCGAGCGCAGCGCCGAGGCCGTGCCGGGGCCGATCGCGACGACGCACGGGATGCGACGGAGCGCGCGGAGCCGCCCCTCGTGGCCCCGAGCGAAGGTCTCGACGACCGCCCGGCTCGTGACGACCCAGACGTCGGGGCGAGGCCCCCGCACGAGCCACCGCGGAAGTCGGGCGAACCGGACCGGCGTCGTCCGGACCGTCTCGAGCCGCCGGACCGTCCAGCCGCGGTCGGTGAGCTCGCGGGACAGCCGGAGCAGCGTCCCCGAGGCGCTCGCGACGAGGAGGGTCCGGTATCGGGACGGCCTCATCGGCGCGGGGCGAGGCCTCGCGCCGTAGGCGCCGCCGCGAGCTTCAGCCATCGGCCGACGTCGGCCCCGGTGACCGTCGGGCGGTCGACCGGCCCTCGGCGCTCCGCTCTCACTCGTGTTCGTCCGTCCTCCGAGAACCACTCCGCCCTGAGCTCGAGCTCGCCCCCCACGATCCTTCCGAACGCCCCGAGCGGAAGGTCGCAGTCCCCGCCCGCGGCTGCGACGACGGCTCGCTCGGCCTCGACGGCCGCGCGCGTTCGAGCGTGGTCGACGGCGCGAACGTGCTGGAGCGTGGCCCGATCCTCCGCCCGGACCTCGATCGCGATCGCTCCTTGGCCCGGGGACGGCAGCCAGTTCGCGACCGGCAGCAGCTCGGTGATGCGCTCGCCCCAGCCGAGGCGCTTGACTCCCGCCGCCGCGAGCACGACCCCGTCGAGCCCCATCGAGGAGATCTTCTCGAGCCGTGTTCCGACGTTCCCCCGGATCGGGACGACCTCGAGGTCCGGTCGGACGGCGAGGAGCTGGGCGCGTCGTCGGAGGCTGCTCGACCCGATCCGGGCCCCTCGCGGGAGGTCTCGGAGACGACGTGCGCCGCGGAGGATCGCGCAATCCCGAGGGTCGCCGCGCCGAAGGAAGGCACCGATCACGACCCGTCGGAGGGGACGTGCGGGGAGGTCCTTCGTGCTGTGCACCGCGAGGTCGACCTCCCCCGCCTCGAGAGCCCGGTCGAGGACGTCGGTGAAGTCGAGCGTCCGGTCCGTCCGCGCGGTGCGGTCCCCCGAGGTCCGCATCGTCACGACCTCGTAGCCGACGCGAGGATCGGCCCGTCGCAGCGACCGGAGCGCGAGCTCGGTCTGGGCCCGCGCGAGCGGGCTCGCACGAGTGGCGACGCGAAGGCGCTCGGTCACGACCCGGCAGAGCGCACGGGGGCGGGACGCGTCGCGCGACGCGACCTGCGACCGGCCCCGCGGTCCCCCCTCTCGCGCAGCTCGCGCGCGGGGCCCGCCAGGAGCTGACGGACGAGGCGCTTCGACAGCGTTTCGAACGCGAAGCGGGCCTGCGGCGATACGTCCCCGGCCCGTTGCAGCGCGCCCTCCCACTCCGCCTCTCGGATCCGCTCCGCGCGGCGCCAGACCTCGGCCACCGCCGGCGCTGCCGCGGAGCGGCCGAAGGAGGCCACGGCCGCCTCGGAAGCCTCGATGACACGACGCCGGAGCGAGGCGAGACGCCCCTTCTCGACGGCGTCAGGGGGGAGTCCCTCGAGGTCCACGAGGACCGCGCCCGGGACCTCCCGCAGGCGAGGGTCGAGGTTCCGCGGAACTCCCAGATCGACGAAGTAGCGGGTCCTCCCGTCGGTGGGGACGTCCGCGACCGCCAGGAGTCGCCCGGTCGTCTTCGCGGCCGCGACGACCGCGGCGACCTCCGAGAGCAGCTCGGGAAGTCGAGCACTGTCGCGGAGCTGGACGCCGCACCGTTCGGCCCACTCCGTTGACGGGGGACGCGAACGATAGACGACGACGACGGTGTGTCTCGGGGACAGTCCTTCGGCCACGCGGCGCCCCACGACGCCGCCCCCGATCACCAAGACCCGCTGCCGGGTCGGGCCTAAGCGGTCGGCGACCCAGCGGACGGCGAGGTCGGCGACCGACGGACGTCCTTCCTCGGGGAGCGACTCCGCCGCACCGGCGGCGCCGTGCAAGAGGTTGCGAAGCACCGGGCGCGCGTGCCGGCTCAGGACGCCGGACGCCGTGGACCGCACCTGGTCCCGGATCTCTCGCTCCCCGCGTGCTCGGGAATCGAGGCCGGAGGCGATGTAGTACAACCGGCGAACGGCGGCCTCGCCCGAATGGGCCGTCCAGGGCCCCGCCTCCTCAAGGTGTTCGTCGAGGCGCCGGACCGTGGCCTCGTCCCGGACGAGCGCGAGCACGACCACGCGTTGGCAGGTGCGCAGGAGAGCGAGCTCCAAGATCCCGGACTCGCTCTCGAACCAGGCCCTCGGGGTCTCGGGAGAGAGCGCGACCGTCGTGCGTTCGAGCTCTTCGAGCCCCACCCCGGAAAGACTTCGCTCGAGCAGCCGGAGGCGCAAGGGGGCCTGGGGCCCTCGAGCGGACGAGGGGACCGAGCCGCCCAGGCTGGAGAGGCTGGCGCTCCCGGCCGCTCCGCTGGCCATGGTCGGCCGAGCAGGGTCGGTGTCGTTTAATGGGGGGCGTACGAACTTGGCGCCGACGGGATCGGGAGAGCTCGCTCCCGAGGGACGGGCGGGGGGTTGTGCTCGCCGCTGGTTGACCCTCCGCGAGCCCTCTCGCCTGAGGACGCATCGGGCCAAGGCGGTGGCGGTCTGGTTCGGCACGGTCGGGATGTTCGAGCGGGAGGGCTTCAAGGTCGAACGAGAGTTCGGCCCGAGCCACGTCCTCAGGCGTCGAGGGCTTCCCGCCCGGCCCCACCGGGCTTCCGCGAAGGCCGCCGCCCGACCGGGTCGCCGGCCGCACACACGACGGCCCCCACCGTCGGCGTCGTCACGGTGAGGCGAGCCGGCTGTCCCGTCGGAGTGTCGTTCCGGGAGCGTTCCTTCGCCGCGAGCGGGGAGTTTATCCCCCGTGGCTCGCGAGATTGAGCAGAATGGCTCGCCCGCCGGCTCTCTATCGCGTCGCTCGGGCGCTCCGACGTGTCGGGGTCGTCGCGCTCGTCGTGCTCGTTCTCTACGCCGCGGCGGCCGCGTTCTCCGCGAGCCAGGTGCGGCCCGATCCGGGTGGCGGCGCCACCCGGGCCCAGCTCGACGCCAACGGCACCGCGGAGGTCCGTCTCGCGCTGAACCTCTCGAACCCGGGGCTCTTCGCCTTCACCGACCTTACCGTCGGGGTCGACCTGCAGCTCCCCAACGGGACCGAGATCGGGCGGGGCGGGACCCCGGCGGTGACCGTCGCCGCGGGCTCGACCGGGGTCGTCCCCGTGACGTTCTGGCTGCCCGTCGCCGCCTCGCAGGGCCTGTTGCTCACGCACGACCTCACCCTCCCGCTACGGCTCGCTCTCGACCTCACCTACGCCTCGCTGTTCACGCTCCACGCGACCGCCGGACAGAACTACTCGTGGGGCGCGCCGCTCTCCCGACTGAACGCGACCTGGGGCGCTCCGACGCCGCTCGCGAACGGCAGCTACAGCCTGCCTGTCACCGTCAGCTTCGATGACGACGCCGACTTCGCCGTCGCGGGCGTCGCGCTCCTCAACGTGACCTCCGCCGGAGGCTCCCTCTGCACGCAGAGTGCGCTGGACCTCGCGACGGGACCCTACTCCGCCTTCCAGCAGACGACCCCGATCTACGTCCCCGCCTCGTGCAACCTCGCCGGCGGGGAGCTTACGGTGACCTACCTGGGCCCGGGCGTCGTCTACGCGATGCCGCCGGAGCGGCTGCCATGAGCGGCCCCGTCGAGGAGGCGCCCGCGCCCGGTGCCGCTCCTCCGACGGTCCCGCTCGGAGCGTACGGGACGCCGACGCCCCCGCCGACGTACCCCTCGGAGGACCCAAGCGTGCCCGCGCCTCCGCCCCCCGCCCCTCCCGAACCGCGGGCGACCCCTCGTCCGAGTGCCGCCGCCCCTCGGGGGCCGACCGTTCGGATCCCGTCGCTGGCGCGCCGGGTCGTCGTCGGCTCCCTGCTGACGCTCGTCCTGATCTTCTTTCTCGTCGTGCTCCCGCTCGCGCTGCTGTCTCGCCTCGAGCACCTGCCGACGGTCTCGCTCACCTTTCCCGTCACGCGCACGGAGGTGGCTGCCTACGGCACGGCCCTGGCCGTCCTCTACGGGCTCCGGTCGGTCGGGCGGCCCACGCTCGCGTTCGGACCGCTCTCCGTCCTCGTCTCCGGGCTCGGGATCGCCTACCTGCTCTTCCTGGCCCAGGCGCCGCCCCTCACGGTCGGCGTGCGCGACATCTCGCTCTCGCTCGGGATCGGCCCGTGGCTCGTGCTGCTCGCGCTCGTCCCGCTCTTCGGGCTCCTGGCGGGCCTCGTTGCGACCGTCGAGGACCTCGCGCGACCCGGCGAGCGGGTCCGCGCCGAGTACGCGCGCCGGCTCTAGCGCGACGCCCTCACGCCGACAGCCGGCCGCGTCGCGGTGGGGCCGCTAGGCCACGACCACGGCTTGGATCTTCACCGGGGTCCGGGGCCGGTCGTTCGAGTCCCTCGGGACCTTGGCGATCTTGTCGACGACGTCCTGGCCGCCCGAGACCTTGCCGAAGACCGCGTGCTTGCCGTCGAGCCAGGAGGTCGCCGCGAGCGTGATGAAGAACTGACTGCCGCCGGTGTTCGGCCCGGCGTTCGCCATCGAGACGATGCCGGGGCCCGAGTGCCTCAGGGCGCTGTGGAACTCGTCCGGAATCTCGTACCCCGGCCCTCCCGTCCCGTCGCCCTTGGGGCAGCCGGCCTGGATCATGAACCCGGGGATGACGCGGTGGAAGGTGAGCCCGTTGTAGAACCCCTTTCGCACGAGCCCCAGGAAGTTCGCCGCCGTCTTCGGCGCCTTGTCCTCGAAGATCTCCAGTCGCACGTCGCCGAGCGTCGTCTTGAGCGTCACCGTCGGGTTCGCCATCGCCGGGTCCCATCGTGAGGGGCCACAAAACGCCTCGGGAGGGGTCGGGGCGGCTCGCTCAGGCGAAGTGCCGCCGGACGGCGACGAGGTAGACCAACAGGAGCACGACGACCACGGTCCCGAGCGAGAGGATCGGGCCCGCGAGGAGGCGTTCGGCGAGGAGGATGAGGAGGACGATGACCGCGAGGACGAGCGCCCACATCTCGAGTCGCCAGAGGCCGACGGCGACGACGAGGAGGGCGATCGCGAAGACGAGCAGGAGGACCGCGCCGAGCGCCGTGACGCCGAAGAAGGCGAAGGAGTGGAAGTAGGCGAACCCGCTCACCACGAACAGGAGCACGCTCGCCAGGAGCAGAAGCACCCCGACGAGCCCGATGAGGACGGCGAGGATGCCGACCCCGAGCGGGAGCTCTCGGGTCGGAGCCTGCACGGCCATCGCCTAGCAAGACCGGTGGGCCCCCCCATCAACCTTTCGGCCGCGTGGCGGCGGAGCCGAGCGCGTCGCTCGCGCCGCTCCGACCGACTTTATACTAGGCTCAACCTCGATAGAGCGAGGCCCCGCGCCCTCGTCGGGGGACTATGAACCGTCGCATCGCGCTCGTGGGGGTGTTGCTGTTCCTCCTCGCGGCCGCGCTCATCATCTCCCCGATCCCGGTCTACGGCTCCCTCCGCGTCACGCTCGCCTTCGAGGTCGGCGCGCTGCTGCTGCCGATCAGCCTCACGATCGCGTTCGTCGGCGTCACGAGCCCCGACCCGGAGGTCACGACCATCGGGGGCGTCTTCGGGAACCCGGACGAGAACGCCCTCCGCCGCCTCGCCGCCCGACGGGACTTCGACCCAAAGGTCCGCTACGCGAGCAGCCCCAAGGAGCCGGTGAACTGCCGCAAGTGCTACACGCTCATCAGCTGGGACGCGGCGGAGTGTCCCCGGTGCGGGGAACGACGCGAGTGCCGGGCCTGCGGGCGGGCGCTCTTCTTCCTCACGGGGGCCGTCCGGTGCCTCCCGTGCGTGCGCGACGAGGTCTTCTGCAACTGTCCCCGTCGCCCCCGCGCCGCGACACCGACCACCGGGCCGCGCGCACGGACCTACCGATGAGCGAGACCCCCCTGGACCGGTCGCTGCCTCGAGGGACCGCTGACTTCGGCGCCGTCGTCCGTGTCCACTTCGACGGTGCCTGCCAGCCGCCGCGCGGCGGTGGCGTCGCGACCTACGGGTTCACGATCGAGGGGGATCGCTACGCCGAGGAGGCATGCGGCCTCGCCGTCGCGCCGTGGAGTCCCCACGCGACGAACAACGTCGCCGAGTACGTCGCAGCGATCCGCGCCCTCGAGTGGCTACGGGCCGAGGGCTACGAGGGCGCGGTGCTGCTCCTCGGGGACAGCCAGCTGGTGATCCGCCAGATGAAGGGCGAGTACGAGGTTCGTGCCGAGCACCTCAAGCCGTACCACGAGCACCTCAAGCGACTCGCGGAGGGGTTCGCCGAGGTGAGCTTCGTCTGGGTCGCGCGCGAGGAGAACGCGCGCGCCGACGAGCTGTCGAAACAGGCTCTCGAGGAGGCCGGGCCCGAGGCCCGGCGCCACCGACCGCTTCGTGTACTCCGCCCCTCCGGCGAGGACCGGGAGGCGGCGCCCGAGGCCGAGGCCCCGGACGGGCCCGCTCGAGGCGACTAGCGCCAGCGAACGGTGTAGACGAGCGTGCGGCCCTGCATCGCGGCACGGGCCCGAGCGCTGTCGACGAACGTGGCGAAGGCGGCGGCGGCCTCGGGGCTCAAGCGAGGACGGAAGCCGTAGCCGCGCGGCGTCCCGCAGCCGAGGAAGACCTTTCGGGGGGCGGCAGGAGTGGCCTCGGGCGCCGGCTCGGCGGGGATCCCTCTCATCGGCGTCCCCAGTTGACGGCGCGTTCGATCATCTCGCGGAAGGTCGGCGCACCGGGCGTCCGAGGAACGTAGGCGAGAGGCAGGTCCGGGAGGGACTCCTCGTCGTCTGCGACCCCGAGCACGGCGAGAGGCACTAGGTTGTTCTCGACGCCCGACACAAGCCACCTGCCGTTTGTCAGACGGGTGTCATACATAAAGCCGATAGCTCAACAGGAAGAACGGGGGTCCGGGCCCAGATCCCTATCGGAGCCGAGTGGCTGACAGACTGCCGACACACCCCACTTCTTCCACTGGAGGTCGAGCCCCTTCGTCTCCCGTGTCAGGCGAAAGTGAGACACGCCGTCGGGCCGATGTGGGGGCCCCGGCGGGAGCCCCAACACCGCGGCCGGCCCGCCGCCGGTCTAAAATCTCGGAGGCGGGTGGGGCCGCGAAGAGGGACGATGGACGGTATCGAGGCCAAGGGACGCGCCGAGTCCGCGAGGTATCTCGATGAGACCGAGGCGCGGCTCCTCGAGCTGTCGATCGAATCGTCCCGGGCCGACTGGGTCCACGCGACGTACGTCACGCCGGACACCGAGGCGCTCTCGTCGCGGGCCTACGGGCGACTGATCGGCGAGACCGTCGCGAGGGCTCGGGCCGCGAACGCGCTGCCGGCGGGCTCGCTCTCGCCCGAGATGGCCCGGAAGGTGCGCATGCTCCGGGTCTCGCTCCCGCTGATCGCCCCCGCCGACCGCGCGGCCTCGGAGGAGCTCACGGGCACGGTCGCCTGGATGCAGAGCGTCTACGCTCGAGGCAGCTACGCGCCGTCGGGGAGCGGAGAGCCGATCGATCTGCAGGGGCTTTCGCGCCTCCTCACCGAGGTGCGCGAGCCGAACCGGCTCGCGGACGTCTGGCAGGGCTGGCACGGCGTCGCGCGACCGATGCGGCCCCGGTTCGAGCGGTACGTCGCGCTCGCGAACGCGGGGTCGCGCGAGATCGGGTTCCCCGACACGGGCGCGATGTGGCGCTCGCGCTACGACATGGAGCCCTCCGAGTTCGCCGACGACGTCGCGCGCGTCTGGCGCGACCTCGAGCCGCTCTATCGGGCGCTCCATGCGTTCGTCCGCGCGCGACTCCGGGAGCACTACGGTCCCGAGGTCGTCCCGGCCGACGGGCCGATCCCGGTGCACCTTCTGGGGAACATGTGGGGCCAGACCTGGGAGCACCTCCTGCCGCTCGTCGGGCGCGGTACCTCGGCGCCCGCCTACGACCTCACCGCGACGCTGAGGGCGCGCGCGACGACCCCGCTCGACATGGTCCGCTACGCCGAGCGGTTCTTCGTCTCGCTCGGCTTCGAGACCCTGCCGGCGACGTTCTGGGAGCGCTCGATGTTCGCAAAGCCCTCGGACCGGGAGGTCGTCTGCCACGCGAGCGCGTGGGACCTCGACTTCGTCGACGATGTGCGGCTGAAGATGTGCATCGAGACGACCGAGGAGGAGTTCCACGTGATCCACCACGAGCTCGGTCACAACTACTACCAGCTCGCCTACCGCACGCAGCCGTTCCTGTTCCGCGACAGCGCCAACGACGGCTTCCACGAGGCCGTCGGGGACACGATCGCGCTCTCGGTGACGCCGGAGTACCTCTCGAGGATCGGACTCCTCGAGCGCACGGCGCCGCCCGGGCAGGACCTCGGGCTCCTGCTCCGCACCGCCCTCGAGAAGCTCGCTTTCGTTCCGTTCGGCTACCTCGTCGACCTGTGGCGGTGGAAGGTCTTCTCCGGAGAGATCGAGCCGTCGGAGTACAACGCGTCGTGGTGGGCGCTGCGGGAGCGCTACCAGGGGATCGCGCCGCCCGCGGCCCGCAGCGAGGCCGACTTCGACCCGGGCGCGAAGTACCACGTCGCGGCGAACGTCCCGTACATGCGCTACTTCTTGGCCCACGTCCTCCAGTTCCAGTTCCACCGGGCGCTCGCGCGGATCGTCGATGCGAAGGGCCCGCTCCATCGCTGCTCGATCTACGGCAACGCCGAGGCCGGCGCTCGGCTGCGCTCGATGCTCGCGATGGGGGCGAGCCGGCCCTGGCCGGACGCGCTCGAGGAGCTCACCGGGGAGCGGCGGCTTGACGCGACCGCGGTCGTCGACTACTTCCGGCCGCTCCTCGAGTGGCTCGAACGGGAGAACCGCGACCAGCCGGTCGGCTGGTAGCGGGTCGAGCGAGGGCCCGCGACCGGCCCTAGGCGCGCGGGGACGGGGCCTCGGCGAGGTGCGGCAGGATCCCCGTCTCGTCGGGCAGGCTCGACGGGGGGCGGTAGTCGGCGAGCGGCCGTCCGTCGATGCGAACCGCCCGGGCGGCGATGCCGCCGCAGAAGCCGCAGTCGGCGCACGAACGGTGCGCGCAGTCGGTGGCGGCGATGTGGCGCAGGAACCCCTTCGGGAACGCCGAGTTGTCGATCGAGAGGCGGGCGAGCGGCTCGAAGGCGGCCCGGAGCGCGGGCGCCACCTCGGGCGCGCGGCCCGCCGCCTCGAGGGCGCGGAGCGTGTGGAGCGGACCCTTCACCTGGACGTAGGAGAGCAGGTCCATGAGGTCGCCGTCGTAGCGTCGGTCCGCGTAGGCGCGGGTGACGCGAGCGAGCCACTCGGTCGTCCGGTTCCGGCCCGAGATCTTGAACCGGCCGACCCCTTCGGCCTCGTACGCCTCGAGATCCTCGGGACGGACGAAGATCCCGGCGATGAGCCGCGCCGGGTCGCGCACGTACTCGAGGCCGCACTCGAGGATCGGGAACTCGAACCAGGGACCACGAGTGCCGGACTGGGAGGCGAGCGAGCTCGTGTTGAGGTGGTGCGCGCGATAGGGGCAGTCGGGGAGGCACGACTGGTTCACGAGGATCTCGACCGTCAGGCCGCGTCGGACGAGGGCTCGGATGAGCCCGAAGTCCCGGTTGGCCTCCTCGAGGATGATCACGTCCGCGCCCATCCGCTCGAAGTACTCCGCCTGGCCGATCGAGCGGATCCGGGCGAACGTCGAGACGGAGACCGGGAGGGAAGGGTGTCGGCGACGCAGGAACTGGACGAGCGCCGGCACGGCCGCGACGAACCCGTCGACGCCGAGCTCGACGAGCCGGTCGACCTCCTCTCCGAGCCGCCCGAGGAACCCCTCGTGGTACTCGCGGAGCCCCAGGTCCGAGGTGTTCAGGGTGGCGAAGAACTGCCGACCGCGGGCGTGGATGGCCTTGAGGTGCTCGCGGAAGCGCGCCTCGTCGATGTCGGGAAGGATCTGGGGGGGACGGCCACCCCCGACGAGCCCGTAGGGGAAGTTGCCGAAGAACGTCGACACGGGCTGCTCCGCCGTCGCGTCGACGAGCCGGTCGTCGAAGTTGGAGGCGAGGACGAACTCCATGTCCCTCGGAGGGCCCGGCCGCCCTAACGCCGGGCCTTCACCGGTGAGGGTGAAGCGACAATTCGCTGCCCGGCATCGAGGGGACCGTGCGCGGACGAGCGGACTGGAGCGCGCGGCCGGCGTCGCCCGCAGCCGAGCTCGAGAGCATCGACGCGTCGCTCGAGCTGCTGTTGAGGGCTCGAGCCCGGTCCGAGGCGCCGAGGGCCCATGCCGAGGGCCGGCGCGCGCGGGCCCGGGCGAGTGGGGCGCGCCGACGCCGGACGGTCCGGCGGTGGGCGCGCGAGCTCGGGATCCCCGAGCGGCTCGCCGAGGCGGTCTCCGACGGGCTGTTCGACCCCCCGACCCTCCTCCGAGAGGGCGACGACGAGGGCGTCACCGTGCACCTCCTGCGACCCGTCGGCTCGTTGCAGCTCGCCGGGCCGGAGCGCCTGGTCGCGTGGCTGCCCGCGCGGGTCGCCGTTCACTCGCGTTGACGGAACCGTTAAGCTAACCTATCTCCGCCCAGAGGCGGTGGCGCAGGCAACGTCGCGGCTCAGCGCGCCCCTCGGTTCGGTAGAACCGCGTGACTCGGCGCTCTCGGAACTGACGTTCGACGTCGCGCCATCGACCCACTGGCTCACCCGGCTCGCCGAGCGACCGGGCATCCACCTGCGGCTCCTCGCCTGCCGCCCTCACGGCCCCCGCGGCCGCGGGCTCCTCCAGCTCCTCGAGCTGTCGGGGGCCCGCGAAGCCCTCGCCGACGCCCGGAACTGGCTCCGAGCGCACCCGGCGCCGACGCAGGTCCCCGCGACGGCGCGCGACGACCGCGTCGTCTTCTGGACGGTCACGCCGACCCCGCGCGTCTGCGCTTGGGTCTTTGAGAACGGTGCCGTCTGCCGTTCCTGCCGGTTCCTCGGCGACACGGGCCACGGCTCTCCGAGCTCGAGGTGGTCGGTCGTGCATCCGGCCGACGGGACGGGCGCGGAGGAGCTCGCGGGCCTTCGCTCGGACCCGGAGGCCGGGATCCGGCGGGTCGTCTCCGTGCGCCGGTGGACGCCCGATGGCGCCCTCACGGGCCGGCAGGAGCAGGCGCTCGACGTCGCGGTCCGGTTCGGCTACTTCGAGGTCCCGCGGCGCGCCTCGCTCGGCAAGGTCGCCTCGGAGCTCGGGATCAGCCGCTCGGCGACCGCGCAGCTTCTGCGGCGGGGCGAGCACCGGCTCCTGTCGAGCGCCCTCTCCGACCGTCGCGGACCGGGCTAGCGGGCCCCGTTCGAGGTCGCCTCCGCGACCGACGCGAGCGTACGGACGGTCTCTCCGCCCTTTACAGATGGACGCCGACGCCGTAGTTGCCCGCGGCGAGATTGGCCATCACGAAGAGGAGCGCCACCTGGAACGCGGCCTGAGCGCCCGCGAGCCGGGCGTTGAGGAGCCCGAGTCGGCCGACGCGGGCCGGATCCGGCGCCGGCCTGCGCAGCTCGAGGACGAGGCGGATCTCGTTCGGCAGGAAGAGGCCGAACCCCTGGATCGTGAGGGCCAGGACGAGCACTCCTGCGATCTGGAGGGCGAGGTAGCCGAGGTTGAAGATCCCCAGCGGGACCGCGAGGTAGATCCCCGCGGTGATCGTCGCGCTGGCGAGCGCCGGCATGAGGAACCGCATCGATGGGACGAGCCGCTGGACGAAGTCGGCCCGGGCCGGGCCCGGCAGGCGCCCCAGGATCGGCCCGATCACGAGGCCCATGAACACATCGATCTCCGTCCAGAGTCCCCCAAACATCACGTGCACGTAGTCGAGCGGGAGGAAGCCCGGCACCGAGAGGGCGACGAGGAGCGCGGCGACCGGGACGACCCGAAGGGGCACGGAACGCCAGGAGACGATCGGCGGCGGTCGCGACGGCGGCCCGGCGGGCGATTCCGCCGCGGATCTCGGGGCGTCCGCCGTCGAGCTCGTGGCCCGCCCGATCGGGTCCTAGGACTTGGGGCTCGGGGGCGGCCCGCCGGACAGCCCAGATCTGGACTTGGGACCGCGAGAGCGGTCGGGGCGAACAGGTCAAGCGCCGCGGCGCGTCCGCCTGCGGCGGCGATGCAGGCGATTCAGGACTACTACCCGGATGAGGCGGCTCACTGCTACGGGTGCGGGCGCCTCAACGAGCAGGGCCACCAGCTCAAGAGCTACTGGAACGGCGAGGAGAGCCGGGCCCGCTTCACGCCGAAGCCCTACCACACGTCGATGCCCGGGTTCGTGAGCGGAGGGATCCTGGCCTCGCTCGTCGACTGCCACGCCACCGGCACGGCGGCGGCGGCAGCCTACCGAGCGGAGGGCCGGGAGATGTCGACGCTTCCACCGCACCGGTTCGTCACGGCGTCGCTGCGGGTCGACTACCTGCACCCGACACCGCTCGGTGCCGAGCTCGAGCTCGTCGGCCGAGTCGTCTCGCTCACGGGTCGCAAGGTGGTGGTCCAGGTCTCCGTCGTGGCCGCTCAGGTCACGACGGTGCGCGGCGAGGTCGTCTGCGTCGAGCTTCCCACTTCGATGGGTCCGGCCGCTGCGCGGTCGGCGGGGCCTCGATAGGGGCGATCGCCGGCGGGGCAGTCGCCCTTGGGGCAACGCTCATGTGGACGGGAGCGCCGGCGGGATCGCCGTGGACGCTGAGGTTCCCCCGCGCAGATGGGACAGGCGGCTGCGTCAGCTCTGGCGACAGGACCCGAAGGGGATGTCCCTAGACCTCCTCCGGGTCGGCCTCGGGCTGATCTGGGCCGTGAACCTTGTCTTCGTCGCCGACCCGAGCAACCAGTTCTTCCCGACGTTCCACAGCGTCGCGCTCTCCTTCGCGCCGACCTCCCTCGGTGGGCCCGCCGTCGCTACGTTCGTTGCCGACCACGCCGCGCTCTTCGCGTGGCTCACCGCGGCCCTGACCGCCTACCTCGCCGTCGCACTCCTGCTCGGCCTCACGACCCGGCTCGCCTGCATCGTCGGCGGCGTCGCCTCGGTCCTCCTCCTGCTCACCCAGTGGCTCAGCACGTTCCTCCTTCCCGGCGGAACGGACGTGGGTCCGCACCCGCTCTACCTCCTCATCTATCTCGTCCTGTTCGCCGGCGGAGCGGGAAAGTACGTCGCCGTGGACCACTGGGTCTGGGCGAGCGGCCGCGCCCGCTTCCCCCGACTCTCGCGGTGGCTGGCGGCGCCGCGGCAGTAGCGCGAGGCGATAGCGACGGCCGTCGAGGGATCCGTCGCCGTCCGGCCCGTCGAGCGAGCCCCCAGGTCGGGCCGCTCCGGCCCTTCGGAGGACGGTGGGCCCCTCGGCGGTGCCGAAACGGCGCGGCACCCCCGGCAGCACCTGCAGCATCAGGGATGGGGGGCGTGGGGGCGCGTGCCGTCCCGCGACCGGTCGGTCCGAACCGCGCGCGTCGCATCGAGCGAGCCGATGAGTTCGGCCCCAGGCCATCCTCGCTCGACCTCGTGAGGGTGCGCCCCGACCCTCCGCTCGGGGCCATGCTCAAGGATAGGCTCCACGAGGCGTCGGACGTCCCCCGCCCCAGTGTGGGGTCGGGCATGGACGAGCTCGGTGAGGAACGCCTCGGCGGAGGGACCCTAACGTCGGTCCGAGTCCCTCCGCTACAGGAGTCGCGTCGACCGCGCTTCCTCGTCCGCCAGGACGAAGGCGTCTTTCTCGCGGATCACTCCGAGAATCTTCCTCGAATCGTCGACCACCGGGATGGCCCGGAACCGGTACTTCCGGAAGAGCTCGAGTACCCGTGTCCGCGGTGTTTGGGGGGAGACGAGCACGAGGCCCTGAGTCATGATCTCCTCGAGCCGCTGCGTGGGCTGGGCTTGGAGAAGCTCGTTGATGTCGACGACCCCTCGTACGTCCCGGTCCCGGTCGACCACATAGATGTACATGGTGACGAGACACTTAGGCGCCTCACGGCGGAACCGCGCGAACGCTTCCTCGACGGTGAGCTCGCGGGGAAACTCGAGAAACGTCCGGACCGCGATGGTAAGGGCCGGTACCTCGTGCTGCTCGACGATCGAGCGGACCTTGGTCGCGACCTCGCCCTTGAGCAGCCCCAGGAGCTCGCGGGCGTTCTCGTCGGGGAGGATCGCGACGATGTCCGCGATCTCCGCCGGGGAGAGGTGTGCGATGATCTGGCCCATCCGAGCCGCTTCCGTGTCGGCGATGATCTCCCGCTGCACCCGGGGCTCGGTCGCTTCTAGGGCATGGGCCGCGGCCCGGGTATCGAGGGCGTTGAAGATGGTGAGCCTCTCCTCGCGGCTCAGCTCCTCGAGTACGTCGGCCGCGTCTTCCGGCGGGATCTTGCTCAGCGCGTCCACGGTGACCGTGAGCCGTACGTCGCCCGCCGTGCTCGTGAGATCGGGTCCGACGGGTTGAACGTACCTCCAAGGAATCCGCTCCTCGGGAGCCGCGCCGTCCGACACCGAGGCGGCGACCTTCCCCCAGATCCCCAATCGGCGCCGACGGGCCTCCGGCCCGGTCAGGGCCGCCACGACGAAGAGCTGTCCCCCGGCCCGGAGGAGCAGGATGTCGTACACCACGTCGAATCCGAATCCACGAGTGTCGAGGATGCGCTTGTCGAGTATCCGGTCCCGCAACAGAAGAAGCTCGTCCGGATCCTCGACGCTTTCGTAGCCCGCCGCTCCGGAGGGATCCTTCACGACGGTCTCCGAAACGTCCATGCGCACCACTTGGCGCCAGGGTATCTTCAAGGGCGGTCGGCCGAAGGGACGACGAACGAGCAGGTGGGAGACCTCGGCATACTTCGGATCGTCGACGAAGACAAAGTCCTGGAGCCTCCCGAGCGCGTTCCCGGCGTCCGCCCGGACCTTTCGGTCCACGAGCTCGCTGATCCGGAGATACTGCGCTTCCTCGATCTCCCGGACGAGGGTCGCGGGATGGACCGGTCTCTCCCCTGTCTCCCCAGTTTGGGCCATCGTTGCCTCCTTGTTATGGTCAGATGGGATGCTACCCTCTTCGTACCGTAGGGGCTCTGGCGTGCCTCCCTCCCCTAGTATCCCAGTCGCGTGACCAGGGAGTAAAGAAGGAGACCCACCAACGTGAGCAAGTAGATTCGGAGGATGACGAGGACGACCTTCGTTCCACGGGACAGCCGGATCCGTGGGACGGCGTACCTCCGGTTGATCCCTCGTATCTTTTCCGCGGCATCGTGGATCCAGCTCATGGATCGTCAGCCACCGAAGAGATGGGGGAAGATGGTCCCGACGGCGTACAGGGTCGAGAGTGTCAGGATCACGCCGACGATGCTTCCCGCCATGATATTCTGGGCGCGCGTGTTCTTGTAGCTCCCGACCAATTCTTCCTGGTTCAGGAGCACGATCAGGAAGACCAGCGCGGCCGGTAACAGAGTCACCGCGATGACCTGAACGAATAGGGTGATCACGCCGAGCGGGGCTCGCGGAATCAGCACGATGCCTCCGGCGATGACCATGATGCTCAAACGGAACACGTTGAACCACTTCGCCTGTCCCAACCGGTCGTTGAGGGAGTGAGACCACCCGAACACCTCGCCGACCGCCCAGGAGCTCGCCAGCGAGACGGAGAGCGCGCCGATCAGGCCCGCATCGAACAGGCCGATGGCGAGGATGGTGCCCACGTAGGGGTGGAGCGGCATCAGGAGACCCGCCGCCTGCCCGGCGGACGTGAGGCTCCTATCCCCGCCGAAGTAGACCGTCGCGATGATGATCAGTGCGATCGCCGTGACGACCGTGAAGGCCGAGCCAATCGCGGTGTCCCACCGTGCGAACGGCACATCCCGCTTCTTGAGACCCTTGTCGACCACTGAGCTCTGTTGGAAGAAGATCATCCAAGGCGCGATTGTCGTGCCGATCGTCGCCATGATGAGGAAGATGACCGGCCCCCCGAAACCCTCCGGAAAGCCGGGCACAACGCCGGTCCGGAAGATGGCGCCGGCGTCGGGATGGATGAAGAAGACCACCGGAACGTAGATCATGTTGACGACGCAGATCGCGAGGACAATCTTCTCCCACGTCCAGTACCGCCCGTTCAGGAGAAGTAGCATGATGAAGGAGATCACAACCACCTCGGTGAACCACGGGGGTATCCCGAAGACGGCCATTGCCATCGTCATCCCGATGAACTCCGTCGTGATGGTCAGGCAGTCGGTGAGAGTCAGGTCCGTTAGGGAAAACCACCCCCAGAACGGACCGAACGCCTCGAAGATCGCCTGGGCATGACCCCGCTTGGTCATGACCCCTAGGCGGACGGTCATTTCCTGGCAGACGTACGCGACCGGTCCGAGGAGCAGAACGATCCAAATGAAACTGTACCGATAGTACGCTCCGGAGAGCATGTAGGTCGTGACCCCGCCCGCGTCGTTGTCGGCCACCATCACGATGATGCCGGGGCCGACGACCGCGGCGAGAATCGCGAGCTGCTTACGGAGCCGACGGTACCGGAGGTAGAGCCGGGAAGCCATCCCCATTCCGGTGGGACCCGTGACCGAACTCATGGTCGGCCCCCGTGCGGGGCGGCTGAGAACAGCTCCCTTTTCCGACCCTCTAACGACGCGAGGATCGACCTCGAATGCGGGAACCCCGGTCTGACCCGCCGGCCCATATCCTACCCTCCGGGGGGGGGTGGGTAACCACGGGGGGAGGAGTTTATAAGGGTGCCGGCCGCGCCCAGCTCACAGGAGAAGGACTAATGCTACGCCATCGCCATGACGGATGGGATGCACGAGTCACCCCGGACCGACATTCGGAACCGTCTCGTCCTGGCCAAGGGGCATGTGGAGGGCATCATCAAGATGGTCGATGACGGCAAGGACGACACGCAGGTCCTTCGCCAGATTTTGGCCGTGCACGCCCAGCTCGAGAAGGCCTCGGTGATGGTCCTCGAGGGAATGCTGGAATCGTTCATGGATGCCCCCAAGGCGCGCCGCCAGGAGCTTCTCGTACGGATTCGAGAGAGCCTCCGAGACCTGACCTAGCCCTTCGCGCTCACCCCGAAGGTTGATTCTCTCACGGGGCACAGACCGACCGGGTGCGCCCGAAGCGCGGAGTCCGCGTCGGATCAGGGAACCGGTTCGCTCCGAGGCACCGAAGTTTCGAGCTGCCCGAATTGCCCTACCTATCGGCCAAGCGGAATCCGTTCGACGATGGCGACAGAGAGGACCGAACCATTGACGCTCGATCATGTGAACGCCTAGGCGCTGACCGTCCGCGACGTGAAAGAGTGTGCGGAGTTCTATCGAGACAAACTCGGCTGGAAGTTGCAGGAGCTCCGGACCAATTCGCGTACTTGAAGTTCAGCGACCAAGCCGGACCCGGCGTCGCGTTGGTCTCGGCCGAGGGCCTCGCTCAAGAGATTCCCAAGGATTGCCTCCGACCCCAACAGAATCTGCTTCCGCGAAACTACGTTGCGGCGCAGCCGGCGGTGGGAGCGTGAGTCCGTAACAATCATGATCCAAAGGCTCCATCACCTACGGGAGAAGGAATGCCTACCGCGGGGGGTCCCTTCCGCGGCATCGTGGCCAGGGAAGGGGGGCCGAGATTTTAGGCCTATCCGCAATCTCGGCCTAATGGACACGGGGGGATTTGAACCCCCGGCCTCTGCTTTGCGAAAGCAGCGATCTTCCGCTGATCTACGTGCCCTTGTCGGGCGGGGAGTTTTGGGCGGCCTTAAGCCTTCGCGGTCGAGCTCAGTCGAGCGCCGCGGCGAACGAGGCGAAGGACGCTCCGGGAGAGGTCGGACCGGCCGAATCGGGGTCGGGCGCGGGCATCGCTGCGCTCTCGGACTCGCCCGCGCCGCCGCCTCGGGGCGGCGAGCCGGGGCCGCCCACGCGGCCCGCCCGGCCGCGGGCCGGGAGCAGGAGCCGCTGGTTCGGGTCGTACCGGAACAGCTCGGTGTACCGCCCCCAGTTGATGATGTTCTGGACGTACTCGTCCGCGGGGGCGGTCGTGAAGGCAATCAGGCGGTTCACCTCCTCGTCCGAGAGTCGGTGCTCGGGCGCGGAGTCGAGCGCCCGGATGAGCGCTTTGTAGAGGGTCGTTCGTCGCAACTGCTCGCGCAGGAGCGACTTCCGCTCGCGGATCGAGCCCGCGAGGAGCTTCTTGCCGAGGTCGGTGAGGGCGGCCCGGCCGTCCGAGACACGGACGAGCTGGAGGACCTCGGCGAACTCGATCGAGGGGAGGATCTCGTCGATCTCCAGATCGAGGTCGTCTGCGAGGAGCGCGACATCCTCCTCGCCGCGGTGGTCGTTCAGGAGGACCAAGAGGCCGGAGAGCTCCGTCGGGGAGCATTTCGGGAAGGCGGTGGGCACGATCGCTACACCTCAGATAGGCAGCGGGGGGACCGGGCCCTCGACCTATAAGCATTGGTACCCCGAACGGCCACCCTCCGGGGGGTCCCCCCTCGCGCTCTCAGCCGTGCCCGGGAGGGAGGGGGGTGGCGCCGGGGCCGTTGGTGGCCGCGCCGGGACCTCGTCCCTCCGTGATCAGCGAGTAGACGTAGTCGGTGAGCTCGTAGAACGCCGGGGACTTCCGGTCGCGCGGTCGGGGAAGGTTCACGGGAACGCCGGCGAGGACCCGGCCGGGGCGGCGCGACATCACGATGATCCGGTCCGCCATCACGAGCGCCTCCTCGATGTTGTGGGTGACCAGGACGACCGCCTCGGGCGGCAGCGCCGGGTCGCGCCAGAGCTGGAGCACCTCCTCCCGCAGGCTCTCGGCGGTGAGCGGGTCCAGGGCGGAGAACGGCTCGTCCATCAGCAGGACCGACGGCTCGACGGCCAGTGCCCGCGCGAGGCCGACCCGCTGTCGCATCCCGCCCGAGAGCTCCCTCGGGTAGGCCTCCTCGAAGCCGACGAGACCGGTGACGGAGATGTACCGGTCGACCTGGGCCTCGATCCGCGCCTCGCTCCAGCCCCGTGCCTCGAGCCCGAGCGCGACGTTCTCCTTGACGGAGAGCCAGGGGTACAAGGCGAAGTTCTGGAAGACCATCGCCATCTCGTGGCAGACCTGGCTCACGGGGTGGCCCCGGAACCGGATCGACCCCGCGGTGGGCTTGTCGAGCCCCTGGATGAGCCGCAGCAGAGTCGACTTGCCGCACCCCGAGGGTCCGACGAGCGCGAGGAAGTCGCTGTCGGCGACGTCGAAGGAGATCTCCGACATGATCGAGATCGAACCGTGCCGGGAGGCGAAGCTCTTCGACACGCCGTCGACCTCGATCAGCGTCATTGTCCGATCCCCCTCGCGAGCGCCCGATCCGTTCAGTCGAACCGGTAGCGCTCCACCGCGCGCCGGTACAGGGGTTTCCACAAAAGCTCGTTGACGGCGACGACGGTCGCCACCATCGTGAACAGGGCCGCGGCCATCAACGGGAATCCGCCGGCCTCGTAGTTGCCCCTGTCGATGAGCGCCCCGATTCCGAGCACCTGGAAGGTGCGGGTGGGCCCGTACTGCAGGAACTCGGCGATGATGAGCGTGTTCCACCCGCCCCCGAACGCCGTGATCGAGCCGGTGATGAACGCGGGGAAGATCGCGGGGAGAACGAGCCGACGGTAGACCTGGCGCTTTGTGAGGCCGTAGGAGCTCGCGGCCTCCTTGAGGTCGGGAGGGATCGCTCGGAGCCCCGAGAGCAGGTTGAAGAAGAGGTACCAGAGCATCCCCGTCACGAGCATCAGGATCGCGGAGACCTGGAAGCCGACCGTCGAGCCGCCGAGGAGCGCGATGAGCGAGAAGATGAACAGCGGGAACAGCGCCGTCGCCGGGACGGAGGCGATGACCTCGACGACGGGCAGCCCGAAGCGGTAGGCCCGCGGCCGGTTGACGAGGTAGATCGACAGCGGGAGCGCGATCGCGAGGGAGAGGAGGTAGGCCGCGACGAGGCGCGCGAACGAGCTCAGGAGGGCGAGCGGGAGCTCGGCGAACTGCCCGCGGACCGTCGGGAGGATCGGGCCCGTGAAGACGCGGTAGGTCCCGACGCTGATGAAGATGAGGAGCAGCCAGACGATCACGAGCAGCACCCCGAGCGCGACGGTCCGGCTCGCGCGCTCGAGGCCGGGGCGGCTCTGCCGGAGCCGCAGGGGCGTCGCTGTCACGGCGAGCCGGGCCAGCGGGGCCGAGAGCCTCGTCACGCCCGAGACGACGCCCCGGTAGACGGCGCCGGTGGCGCGGCGCAGCGGGGCCGGACGGACGGGCGTCACCGCCCCGCCCGCCTCGCCCGACGGGGTCGTGTCGTATCGGTACCGCTCCGCCCACCGGCCGAGAGGGCGCCAGAGGAGCACGTCGAGCGCGGTGATGAGGGCGACGAGGACGAGGATCCCGGCGAGGAGCGCGGAGGCGTTCCCCGCGGCGGCCGCGGTGAGGAGGAAGCTCCCGATGCCGTGGAGGACCGTCGTCGACGAGGAGGTCGAGATGAACTCCGCCGCGACGAGGAAGTACCAGCCGGCCGTCCACGAGAGGATCGAGTTGTAGACGAGCCGGTTCACGGTCGCCGGCAGCACGACCGTGCGCAGGCGCTGCCAGCCGTGCACCGCGAAGGAGTCGGACGCCTCTCTCAGGTCCGCCGGGATCGACTTCAGGGACTCGTAGACGCCGAAGACGAGGTTCCAGGCCATCGAGGTGAAGATGAGGAAGACGGCCGCGAGGTTGGGTCCGATCCAGTTCCCGGACCCGCCGATCTTGACGAAGAGGACGATCGCGACCGGGAAGAAGCCGAGGATCGGCACCGATTGGAGGATGTCGAGGACCGGAATCAGGATGCGCTCGCCGGTCCGATGGGCTGCGGCGAAGTATCCGTAGACGAGCGCGAAGGCCAGCGCGAGAACGTAGGCCGCCGCCATCCGCCCGAACGACTGGAGGAGGTCGAAGCCGGCCGGCCCGAGGTCCCCGAGGACGGCCGACGAGCGGCCGCTCACGAAGGCGATCGCCGCCGGCGAGGCGAGAGCCGTGACGGTGAGGGCGGTCCTCAGACGGGCGAGCGCGGATCCGGTGGGGCCCGCGTCGGCGACGTGATCGGCGATCGCCGTCGGCGGACTGGACCGTCGCTCGAGGATCCCCGGTGCTTCCATGCGCCCCCACCTGCCGCCATGGACAGGCCCGCGACCGCTCCCGCGTATATCTGTCTTCGCGGCGACCGGGCCGGCGGGCCGGGTCGTGCCGGGTCGTTCGGCCGTCCCGTCGGGCAACGTTTATCTGCGGGCCCCCGCTGGCTTCGTCCGTAGCCCCGTAGTGTAGTGGCCAATCATGCGAGACTCTGGATCTCGCGACGCAGGTTCGAACGACTCGCGCGCCTCTCCGCGGCGAGCCCGAAACTCCTGCCGGGGCTACTCTCTCTTGACGAGGCGTAGGTCTGTACCGATGCGGGGGTGCTCCAGCTCGGCCAATCCGTCGGGACGTCCCGACGGGGCCACCGAGACAGGGCTTAGGACCCTGGTGCCTAGGGCATTCGCCGGTTCAAAGGGCGGCCGCGGCGACCGCGGCCGCCGGAGACTCCGGCCCCCCGCATTCCCCCGCCCGATGACATGAGCCCCGACGTCGCGCGCCGGGCCCGTGACGTCACCGGCCCGGAGGAGATCCTCGAGCTCGACGCCGACGGCGCCGACCGGTTGCTCGACACGCTCGAGGGCCTCGTTCCCGTGCGCCCGCCGCTCGCGGTGCTGCCGGGCTCGCCGGTGCGCGAGGCGGTCGTCTTCGGCGACTCGCATGGCGACTGGCGGTCGGTCGCGACGCCGGTGGCGCGGTTCCTCGAGGCGCCGTACGAGCGATGCCTCGTAGGGCTCGGGGACTACATCGACCGGGTGCCGCCGGACTCGGAGGGGGGTTCCGTCGCGAACGCCCTCTGGCTCCTCGGACTGGCCGCACGATATCCGGACCGGGTCTTCCTCCTCGTCGGCAACCACGACCTCTCGCGGCGGATCCCCGCGCTCCCGCACGATCTGCCGGAGGAGGTCGACCTGCTCTGGGGGCCGGAGCCCTCTCGATACCACCGGCTCTTGGGGCTCCTCGAGCGCGGACCGCTCGCGCTCCTGAGCGGCAACGGCGTCTACCTCGCCCACGCGGGCTTTCCTCGCGGGGGCCCGACGGACTGGCGAGCCCGGCTGGAGGACGGCTCGGAGGAGACCCTCTTCGACCTGACCTGGAGCGACTGCGCCGCGTCCCGGACGGACCGGGGGCTCGGCGCGCCGTTCGGGGAGCCGGAGCTCGCCAGGTTCCTGCTCGCCGCGAACTGCCGGGTCTTCCTGCGGGGGCACGACCCGGTCCTCACCGGTCGGCCCCTCTATCACGGGACCTTGCTCACGCTCCACACGAGCCGGCTCTACGAGCGGTTCGGCGGCGTCGTCTACGCTCGTGTCCCGCTCGACCGCCCGATCGAGACGACCGAGGATCTCGCGCTCGAGCGCGTGCCCTGAGGGAACCCGCGCGGCCGAGCTCTCGGCTAGGGGCGCGCCCGGGTCCGGCGTCGAGGAGCGGACGGGGCCTCGGCGTCGCCCGCGGTCTCGGCGGCGCCGCCGCCGAACAGCTCGCGCTCGGCGGCCGCGACGGCCTCGCCGTCCCGCGCCGCCGCGTAGCGGTCGAGGCGCTCGGCGTTGAGGTCGAGGAACTCGACGCCGCCGGGGAATCCCTCGAGCAGGCGCGCCGCGGCGGGACCTTCTCCGAGGACCGCGAGCGCGGCCGCGAGCGCCTCGACCGTGTTGAGCTCGGCGAGCCGACCGTAGTGCTGGGGGTTGGCGGCGATGAGGAGCGGTAGCCGGCGGTGGTGACCCGAGCGGCCGCGGGATCCTCGGGGCCCCTCGAGCCCGCCGCGCTCGGAGAGCCGATTCCACGAGCAGTCGACGGCGAGGAGGCCCCCGCGGGACACGGCCGGGAGGTCCTCGCGGGAGAGGAGCGTGCGGGCGTACGGGTCGAGGACGATCGGCTCGGGCGAGAGCCCGTCGGTCCGCGGGACCTCGAGGGCGAGCCCCCGGTGGAGGAGGCGCCGGCCGGAGCAGGCCTTCGGATGGTCGTCGCCGAGAACGCGGAGGAGGAGCCGGATCGGCACCTTACGCACGGGGCTCGGCGTACTCGCGGAAGATGGCGTGCAGCTCTCGCGTGAGCGCGAGCGCCTGCTCATGGGAGCGCTGCCAGAGGTTGCGCCCGAAGATGATGCCGGTCGCGCCGGCCTTGAGGGAGCTGCGGACCTTCTCGAGGAGCTCCGCGTCGCCGACCTTCTCGCCGCCGGAGACGAGGACGAGGGCGCGACCGGCGCTCTGGACGACCTTGCGGAAGGCCTTGTCGGCGTCGAGGCCGAGCGTGTTGTACGGCGCCGGGCTCTGCTGGTCCTTGGCGGAGGGGACCGGGTAGTTCACCTTGACGACGTCCGCGCCGAGCTCGAGGGCGACGCGCGCCGCGTAGTCGATCGCATAGAGGCTCTCCTTGCCGCCCCGCTGCGAGACCGCCTCGCCCCGCGGATACGCCCAGACGACAACGGGCATCCCGAACCGGTCGGCGTCGGCCCGAACCTCACGGAACTGGGCGAAGTCACGGTCCTGGGCCGGCGAGCCCACGTAGATCGTGTAGCCGACGGCGTCGGCGCCGAGCCGCACGGCGTCCTCGACGCTCCCGGTGAGCGGGCTGAAGGCGTGCGAGTCGGAGGGGATCGAGGTCTTGCCGTTCAGCTTGAGGATGAGCGGGACCTCGCCGGCGTACTCGGCGTAGTACTTCTCCGCGAGCCCGATGTGCAGCGCGATCGCCGAGAAGTTCCCGTCCCGCGCGAGGCGGTACTGGTAGTCCGGGTCCAGCGCCTCCGGATTCTCGAAGAAGTCGACCGGCCCGTGCTCGAGGCCCTGGTCGATCGGGAGGACGAGCATCGTGCCTCCGCCGGGGCCGTGCTCGTAGAGGAGACGCTTGAGGCGCGCGCGCTTGCCGACGGAGAGCCCGAGCGAGTCGAGCGAGGGGCGCAGACGGTGCGGGCTCGCGGCGGCGCTCGGCGCGGCGCGGCGGGCTCCGACGGCGGCTCCGGGTTCGGACATCGGGACTCCGCGGAAAGCACGGGCGGCCGCGATTTAACGTAACCGTTCGGGGCCTCCGCCCGAGAGAGAAAGGTCCCCTCAGAAGGGCCCGGAAGTGTCAGGGGCCCCCGTGAGGGGGCGAGGGCCCCTGTCGGCCGGTGTTTTCGGGGTCTCGCCCCTGACGGCCGAGGGAAGGTGTTGGACCTCGCTCGGGCCTCTGTCGCCCGGCGTTACAGCACCTGGATCGTCGCGACCCCGAGCGCGAGCCCGAACGACGCACGGACCAGGACCGCGACGTGGTAGGTCCCCGGCTGGAAGAGGACGGTTGTGAAGGCCGGCGCGCTGTAGGTGGGGGTCGCGAAGCCGTAGTAGTAGTACTGGTGGACGATCGCGTGGCAGCCCGCGCCGAACGCGAGGACCTCGGTCGAGGCCAGGAACGACTCGCCGGCGACGACCTGGGCCGGCGCGACGAGGACGACCCGATAGGCGCAGGCGGTCCCGGCCGCGGGCACCATCGGGGCGGCCACGGGCGCCGCGGAGGCCGCGGGCGCGAGGCCGGCCAGGAGGGCCATCGCCGCGATGAGGACGAAGCCGGCCGCGAGGAGCGGGAGCCGGGCGCTCATGCGGGCACCCCCGGCAGGATGGGGCGCCGGCGCGGGGTCAGGATGGGGGCCGGCCGCTCCGCACGGGACGGCTGTTGGATCTTCGAGCGCGTGAGGACGACCTCGTCCGCGAGGTACTGACCTTCGTAGCACATCCGGTTCGCGTCGACGAGACAGACGTCGCACCGCTCGACGTGGAAGCTCCACTCCTGAACGGCGAGCTCGATCGTCTCGATCGCTTCGATCGCGTTCATCGGCCCCCCGGCAGCGGCGCGAGGTGCACGGTCTCGATCGGTCGGCGGCAGCGGATCCGGGTCGGTTGGGTCGGCATTGTAGCCCTCGCTATCTCTATGGTGCGACTTTTCGGCCGAAGTGTCGCGTCGACCTAGGATTTTTATATCGGAGAAATGGTCGAATGACCTGTCGCGCGACCGCGCGACAACCGTCGGGGTCCTGACGATGAAGCGACAGGAGCGTGAGGGGCTCGAGCAGGCGGTGCAGCAGATCGAGCGCGAGAAGCCGCGCTGGCGGGCGTCGCAGGTCGAGAAGGAGCTCGAGGCGCGGCTCCCGGTCGCCTACGGGGCGTGGGCGGAGGAGACGCCGCGACTCCGCTCGAGGCTTCGGGCGGTCCAGCGGTGGCGGTCGGGAGCGCGGGGTCGCGACGCCGGGCGTGGCGTGCGCCAGCTGTTCCCCTACGTCTGGCCGATCGGGGACCGCCAGCGCAAGGAGATGGAGCCGGAGCACCAGGTCTCCCCTGTCCTCGCGACCGGCTCGTGGCGCCTCTTCCTCTACAACTGTGGCCCCGAGGTCGTCCGCGACGTCCGTGTCTCCCTCGACCGCACCCCCCTCGACTACGCCCCGTCGATTCTGACCGGGCGCTTCCAGGAGGTCCACTGGCAGAGGATCGACGCGATCCGGGCCCAATGCCTCTCCGAGGACGGTGCGCGCTCCTCGACGCACCTGTTCCGCGTCGACTTCGTCGTCAGCCGGGGCACACGCCAGGCGTTCCTCGAGGGGGAGCTCACGCTCCACAACCTGCAGGGCTGGATCCACTTCGCGGGCCGCGACGGTCGAGGGCGTGAGCTCGAGTAGGGAGCCACCACCCGCTCGCGGCAGAGGCCTTAACCGATGGCCTCGCCTAGGTGAGAGGACACGGTTCTCCGCGATGCGCTCCGAGGTCGTCATCTGGGCCACGATCGTGCTCGATGCCGGCCTCTCGGCCGTGAACTTCCTCGTCGCCGAGCGGAGCGGCTCGCACGCCGTGCTGTCGCAGGCGGTCTACTCGCTCGCCGACCTCGTCGCGGGCGTGCTCCTCCTCCTGGGCACGCTCACCTCGCAGCGCCCTCCCACCTACGACCACCCGTTCGGCTTCGGCAAGGAGCGGTTCTTCTGGTCGTTCACCTCGATCCTCGTGAACTTCACGATCGCCGGGCTCCTGGTCCTGATCGGCGGCGTGGACCAGATCCTTCGCCCGGAGCCGATCGCGCGCGTCGGCGAGGCGCTCCTCGTGGTCGGCGCGACGATCGCCGCGAGCATCGTGAGCCTCTGGGTGACCCTGCGCGAGGTCCGGCGGTCCCGAGAGACGCTCCAGTCGCTCCTCGAGTCGTCCCACCAGGGGCTCAAGTCGATCTTCTACCAGGACGTCGTCTCGATCTGCGGGTCGATCGTCGCCTTCAGCGGCATCCTCGCGGTCTACCGGACCGGCAACGACGCCGTCGACGGCGTCGCCGCGGCGCTCGTCGGGATCCTGCTGATCGTCACCGGCTTCGTCCTCGCGGCGGAGAGCCGGGAGCTCCTGGTCGGGAAGGCGATCTCGCCGACGCAGGCCCGGGCGGTCCTCCAGGTCGTCGAGCGCCACCCTCGGGTGCGGAAGGTGAGGACCTTCCAGTCGATGATGCTCGGACCGGACGACGTCCTCATCGCGCTCCGCGTGAACCTGCAGGACGGCCTCACGACCGACGAGGTCGAGGCGGCGATCGACGAGCTCTCGGCGTCCGTAAAGGGCGAGTTCCCCGTCGTCCGTCACCTCGTGATCGAGCCGGAGTCCTAGGCGGGGCTCGTCCGGGCTCGCGAGAGCTGCCGGTAGCGTCCGAGGGTGAGCGCGACGAGCGCGACCGCGATCCCGGCGAAGTAGGCGTCGAGGCCATCGGCCCCGAACCGGCCGTACAGCTGCGTCGAGACGAGGAGCCCCACGAGCATGCCGAGGCTGATCACGAGCGAGTAGACCGCCATCGTCGTCGCGCGCGGGATCGTCTGGGCGAGGTCGGCGAGCGCCGCGAGGGCCGCCGGGCCGTAGGCGAGCGCGGGCACCGCGCTCACTCCGACGAGCACGAGGAGCGCCGGCACGGCGCCGTACCGCGCGAGGAGCCCCGCGCCGGTGAGGACGCCGACGAACCCGACCGTCCCGATGACCATCATCCGAAAGCGCCCGTAGCGGTCGGCGAGCCGGCCGAACGACGGCTGGGTGAGGAGGAGGAGCAGGCCGCCGACGCCGATGATCCCCGCGAGGTAGATGGGTCGAACGCCCGCGCCCGTCGCGGCGGTCCCGAGGAAGACGAAGACGGTGCCGAGGAGCAGGTAGATCACGAGCCAGGGGAGCGTCACCGCGAGGACGTCCCGGCGCACGACGGTCCGCAGGATCTTGGGGAGGTCGAAGGCCACGGCGGGCGGAGCCTTTGAGAGGGGGCCGACGCGGGAGCTTTGGTAGGCGAGCGGGAGGCCGAGCGCGAGGAGCGCGGCGCCGGCCAGGAACAGGTCGGAGAGCGCCCGGTGGGGGAGCGTGTCGAGGAGGCCGAAGCCGACGGCGAAGCCGCCGATCCAGCCGAGGAGGTTCACCGCATCAAAGCGGCCCATCTCGTAGCCTCGCTCGCCCGTGCCGGCCTCGTCGGCGACGACGGCGAGGCTCGAGGCGAGGATCGCCCCGCTCGCGACGCCGAAACCGAGGTTGATCCCGCCGAGCCACAGGGGATCGCGCGTGAGCGCGGCGAGCGCGAGGAGCGTCGCCGCGGCCGCGACGCCCGCGAGCAGGACGGGAAAGCGGCCGACCCGGTCGGCGGCCGCGCCGGAGAGGAGGACGGTCGTGAACTCGCCGACGGGCGCCATCGCCCCGACGAGACCGACGGTCCCGACGGCGCTCGCGTCGATCCCGCTCGACCGTCCGACGATGTAGGAGGCGAAGACGGCGACCGTGAGCCCGAAGCCGAACCGGACGAGCAGCGTGGCGCCGAAGACCCCCCGCATCCGGCGTCGCCCGACCTCCGTCGGGGCGGCCGGGGACAGCGATCGCGTGGGCTCACTCCCTCGTGCGGGGGTGCTCGATGAGCTCGATCCAGACCTCGTTCGGGTCCAGGAGGAACGCGAGGCGGCTCGAGCCGCCCGACAGGCGGAACGGCTCCTTGGCGACCCGGGCCCCCTCGGCGCGGGCGCGCGCGAGCGCCTCGTCGAGGTCCTCGACCTCGAAGGCGAGGTGGTCGAGCTGCTCGCCGGGCTCGAAGGCGTCCTTCCCCTGCCAGTGCGTGAGCTCGACCCGGGCGCCGCTGAGCGGGTCGCGGACGAAGGCGATCTCGGCGTGGTTCTCGGGGATCTCTCGACGCCGCTCGAACTCGAGACCGAGGACCTTCGTGTAGAACCGGAGGCTCTCGTCGATGTTCCGCACCGTGAGCGAGGTGTGGAGGAACCGCATCGCCGCCCCTACGAGGGGCGGGTTGATAGGGGTTGTGCGGAGCGGCTACGGGTGGCCGAAGCAGGCCCGGACCGGCTCGACGCCGGGACGCGTGTCCGCCTCGAGCCGGACGAACCCGACGCGCTCGAACTGGAGGACCTCGCCGGGCGGTGACGAGAGAAGCGCTGCCTCCCCGAGGCCGGTCCGGTGCTCCCCCTCGACCCCGAGCAGGTCGACGGCGACGCCGTCGCGCGCGCTCACCCACTGGAGACGGGGGAGCCGCTTGTTCTCGAGGGAGGTGAACTCGGCCGTCGCGCTCGTGGCGCCGGTGTCGAGCCGGGCCGGCAGCCGGACGTTCACGAGGTCCTTGAGGCGCACCTCGCCCCCGAGATGGACCTCGAGGTCGCGGCGCGCGAGCCAGAGCGTGCTCCCTGCGGAGACCGCGCGCGTCCCGAGCTCCGGGCGGTCGGGGTGGTTCGGGAGCACGACCGACGCGAGCGAGGTCGGGTAGCCCGAGACCTCGAGCCGTACGGGGTCCTCGACGAACGAGCGCCGGAGGGCCTTCGGGTCGATCAGGGTCCGGTTCTCGGCGTAGAGCGTCTCCGCCGGCACCTCGATGTCGGCGAGGGAGAGGCCGAAGGAGAGCGTGAAGTGCCGGAGGGCGCGCGGGTCGATCCCGCGTCGGTCGAGGGCCCGGAACGACCACGTCCTCGGGTCGGCCCAACCGTCGTAGACGCCGCTCTTGACCTCCGCGTAGGACTTGCTCTTGGAGATCTTGGCCTCGCGCACCCGGAGGAGCCCCCAGTGCAGGAACGGGGGGCCCGTGACACCGAGGATCCGCCAGATCGCCTGCTGCATCCGATCCTCCATCACGAGGTCCTTGCCCCGCACGACGTGGGTCACTCCGAGCTCGATGTCGTCGACGGCCCAGGAGAACTCGAGGAGCGGCCAGACGCGATAGCGTCGGCCGACGCGAGGGTGGTCCAGGTCGCTGATGCGGAAGAGGACGCGGTCCCGGAACGCCGGGTCCGGGTCGCTGAGGTCGGTCCGCAGTCGAAGCACCGCCTCGCCCGGCCCGTAGCGGCCCCCGAGCATCCCCTCCCACGCCTCGAGCGTCGCCTCGGAGCCCTGGCTCCGCTCCGGGCAGGGGCGGCCCTCCGCCCGATTCCGCCGAAGGAGCTCGGCCGGGCAGGTGCAGACGTAGGCGGCGTGGGCCTCGATGACGCGTCGCGCCCACGGGTAGTGGTTCGGGATCAGGTCGGACTTGTAGTAGACCGCATCCGGAGCCGCGCCGCAGAGCTCGAGGTCCTCCCGGATCAGGTCGAACATCTCGGGGTCGAGCCGCTTTTCCTCCGAGCCGACCGTATCGTCGAAGACGAGGAGGAGCCGTCCGTCGTACCGACGTCGGTAGTAGTCGTTGACGAAGATCATCCGACCGTTGCCGATGTGGAGCGCGCCCGAGGGGAACGGGGCCATCCGCAGCACGACCTTGCCGGGAACGGCGCCGGGGAGCTCGGGGAACTCGCCCGTCTCGCTCCGCGGTCGGGGAGCGCGATCGGCCTCGGCGCCCCCGAGGGCGGCGAGCGCGCCTACCTGCGCCTCGGCCGTGAGCCGGACGACCTCCTCGACGACGCGCGCGACGATCGGGCGGAGCTCCGACGCGCGGCTCCTCAGCTCGGGAGAGGTCGCGAGAAGCCGGGCGAGCACGGGGCCGGCCTGCGCCGTCCCCTCGTGTTCGACGGCGTTCTGGAGGGCGAGGCGGCGGGCCCTCTGCTCGACCGCATCGTCCATCGGCCGGCCCACGGGGGGCGCCGCTTAAGAGCGTTCGGCCGCGGCGGCGTCGGGCGCGTGGCGGCCTCGGGGCCTCGTGTAGCGGCGCTCTCCGTCGGCGAGCGCCTCGCTCAAGGTGAGCTCACCCCTGAGGACGTCCTCGGCGACCCGACGGGGGATCGTGAAGAGCCCCCCGCTCCCCTCCCGACTCACCCGCTGGAGGTTCGCAACCTCGCCCGGCGTGATGTGGAGGGGCGCACGTTGATGGATGGAGCGACCGGGGGTCCGCGCGATCGCCCGCGCCGCGAGCGCGTCGCGGGGACGTCGCGTCCCTCTCGGGGTCGTCCCCTGCTCGTCGACGAGCTCGATCGGACGCCGCGCCGGGAGCAGCGCGTTGACGATGCGGTCTCGAGCGAGCCGGTCGCCCCGTCCGACCCGGAAGCGGATGCCGCGCGAGGCGAACCGTCGTCTCAGGTGCGTCGCGAGCCGGCCGACGGCCTCGGGGGAGTCGAGGTTCCCCTCGGCGAGCGTCAGTTCCCCCTCGAGGACCGCGTAGCCGGGCCTCGGGCCCGGGTCGATCCCGACGATGAGCTCGCCGCGGGTCGGCTGGGCCGCGAGCGCGCTCGCGACCTCGGCCCACACCCCGGTCCGGTCCCCTTCGCTCGGGACCACGACGACGTGCTCGTGCGAGATCTCTCTCGCCTCGGCCTCGCTCGTGAGCACGGCGGCGACGCTGTCGGGGAGCCGTTCGCCCGGCAGGAGGCTGACCGAAGGAAGCCGCCGCTCGCGAAGGACGGCGGCGAGCTCCGCATAGAGCAGCGGGTCCCGCGTCGCCAAGGCTACCGAGCGCCGTCTCAACGGCGGCGAAGACGGTCATATAGCGCATATAGTTTGCCGGGGCGTGATCGTCTGCCCGCGTTGCGGGGCCGTCGCCGCGCCGGGCGCGCTGTTCTGCTCTCGCTGCGGCGCGACGGTGCCGCAGGGAGAGCCGGCGGATCTCGCGAACGCACCGCTGTCGAGCTCCGGGGCCGTCGTGTCGGCCCCGCCACCGCCACGGTACGCCCCGGTCCCGCCCCCCGTGTTCCCGACCCCCCCTCCACCGCCGGTCGCCGCCGGTCCTCCCCCGCCGGAGTGGATCCCAGAGCCACTCCGGGGACGCGCGGTGCACTGCCCTCGATGCAACACGCTGATATCGCGACGGGCGGTCTCCTGCCCGGCATGTCTCGCCCCGCTCCCCCCGGCCGTCGCGGCCGCCGTGGACGACGCACCGGCCTGATGGTCCGGGTCGCTCGAGAGCGGATCGACGACCTGTTCGGCGTCGCCGCGCTCGAGGGCCATGCGGGCGAGACCGCAGTCGCCGACCGGTGCGTTCGCCTAGCGCGGCGCATCGGCATGCGCTACAACGTGCGGCTGCTCCGAGAGTATCAGGACCTCTACTGCCGGGGCTGCTCTGCCTACTGGGTCGAGGGACGCAGCGTTCGGACCCGGCTTCGAGGCGGTCACCGCGCGAGGACGTGCCTGCGGTGCGGCCGCACGCGCCGCGTGCCGCTCCGGTCGCGCAGCCCGCCCCCGGCCCTAGGCCCCGAGGGGGTGGCGACGGGTACGTTCGAGGCGGTCGGCTTCGCCGAGGAGCCCGTCGCGGGCGACGAGCTCAGCGACGAAGGCGAAGACGAATAAGGCCGGAGTCGTCCCCGGACCGACGCCGGGGTGGCCGAGCGGCCAAAGGCGGCAGACTCAAGATCTGCTCTCGCAGGAGTTCCCAGGTTCGAATCCTGGCCCCGGCATTCTACTAATGTTCATATGCCGGACGGCTCTCCCTCGAAGCGATGGCCCGCCGTCGAAGGGTGTCGGAGGAGCGTTTCGACGACCTTCACCGAGTTCGGGCAGGCATCGAGCATCGCCTTGCCCAGCTCACGGGCGACGGTCCCGTCGGCGAGATTGATGGACTCGCACGGGCGCAGCGAGAGTGTTCTCACCACTCGGCACCGACATTCCGGTTTCGGACGGGGTGCTTACTAACCTAAGTGGAGGGATAGGGCTCTCGAATCTTCCAAAGACCGCGGCCGCCTTCTGGAGCCCGACAAGTGAAATCGAGGACAACGTTGTGAGTGCGGTCGCGATCATCTCCGTGGTAGTCACTCTCCTAGCCCTCGTGACCCTGGGTGCGGAGTCACTTGCCGCGGGAATCGTTGTCGGACTCTTCATCGCCCTTGTAGTCCAGGCTCTAGCCATGTACGCGCCCGGCTTGACGGGCGGATTCCAGAAGTCCCTAGTCAACGAGAAAGAGGTCCCGCCCTTCACGAGGGATGAAGGGTGGAGCGAGCGAGTGGCGGGCGTCCACACTAT
>DAHUYN010000019.1 GCA_027315165.1 Thermoplasmata archaeon
CGCCGGCCGCGGCTCCCGCCCCGGTCGAGCGGCCCGCCCCGACTCCGCCGGAGGCCGCCGCCCGCCCGGCCGGGGCTCCGCCGCCGTCGCAGGCGGCCCTGCAGGGACTCCTCGAGAACGCCCGCGTCCTCGCCGCCCGGGTGCGGACGCTCCCGCCCGAGAGCGAGATCGCCTATGAGGCGGCCTCGGAGATCCGTCGCGCGACCGAGCTGCTGCGGGCCCGCAAGCTCGACGCCGCCGAGGCGACGCTGAGCCGGCTCATGCAGACGCTCGACGCCGAGGCGGGGAGGGGAGGCTGAGATGCCGGCGCCGCTTGGCCCCGAGGAGGTCCGACGACAGCTCGCGGACCTCGTCCAGCGCGGGCGCGCCCTCGAGGGCGAGGGCCTGCCGTTCCCGTCGGCCTCCCTCGAGACCGGCATCGGCACCGCGCTCTCCTACGGCTCCGTCGAACAGGCCGTCACGCTGTTGCGCCGAGGCGAGGCGCTCTACACCGTCGCGGCCCGCGACTGGGGCTGGGTCCGCGAGACGCTCGCTCGAGCCGACGAACTGCGGCGACTCGCGGTCGAGGTCGGGCTCGACCTCCAGCACCTCGACAGCCGCGTCGGCGATCCTCGCGAGCAGCTCAAGGCCGAGACGCTCAGCGCGGCGTCGCTCGGCCGCGCGGGCGCGAGCGCGTCGCTCGCCGTCGCGGTCCTGAGCGACGCGCTGCCCAAGCTGTGCGTCCAGGAGGCGCAGAAGCTCGGGGAGACGATCCGCAGCGCGCGCAACCGCGGCGAGGACGTGCGCGACGTCGTCTCGAGGTTCTCCAAGCTCCTGCTCGCCGTCCAGGACCACCAGCTCGTCCAGGGGGCGCGGCTCTTGGTCGAGGTGCGCCGGGCCGTCGCGCGGATCCCGCGCGCGCCCACGGTCGCGCTCCCCTCGGAGGAGGAGGAAGAGATCCTGATCGAGGCGCGCAACCTCGCGCGCCGCATCCAGAAGATCAAGTCGCGGGCCCGCAACGCCCAGGGGGCGGCCCGCCTGATGACCCAGGTCCGGGCCGCGCTCAGCGAGGAGCGACGGACGGGCAGCCCCGAGGAGGAGATCGAGGCGCTCTGGAGCGAGGTCGACCGGCTCACGAAGGAGCGGGCCGGCGGCTCGCCCGAGAGCGAGGCCGGCGTCGCGAGCCCGTTCGGGACCGTCGACGATCCGGGGCTGCCCGACGACGGGCCCGGGGCCGACGGGACGGACGCGCCCGACGGTTCGTCGGCCGACGTGCTCGCGCCCTCGCGCCGCGACCGGCTCCGCCGATAGGTCACCCGAAACCCTTTAATACCTATCGCAAATCCTTTATACGACTTGGCTCGGCCGGGGGACCGCGCGGATCCGCGCGACCGTGAGGTCGGAGTGGTGGTCGCTGTGACCCCGCTCGGCGACCTCACCGCCCGTGCCCTCGGCGCGTCGTTCCCTCGGGAGGGGACGCTGGTCGCCGACGTCCGGGGCCTCGTTCACGGCCGCGTGGCCCGGGTCTTCGGGCCCGTCGCCCAGCCGTACTTCACGGTCCGCCTGCGCCGCGCCCCCCGACCGCACGATGGGGCGCGGCTCGTGGGATCCGCCCTCGTGCGAGAGTAGGGGAAGGCACCAGATGGAACCGAACGGGGTCGCGACGAACGGAGGGAAGGTCGAGCCCGCCGCCAGGGATATCGCCGTTCCGACGCGCTGCACGAACTGCGGCTCGACGCACCTCACGCGAGACTACGAGAAGGGAGAGCTCGTCTGCGACGAGTGCGGGCTCGTGCTCGAAGAGGCGATGATCGACCAGGGCCCCGAGTGGCGCGCCTTCGACGCCGAGCAGGGCGAGAAGAGGACCCGCACGGGCGCCCCGACGACGCTGACGATCCACGACAAGGGGCTCTCGACCGAGATCGGCTGGAAGAACCGCGACCCGTACGGCAAGTCGATCCCGACCCGGAACCGGGCCCAGCTCTACCGGCTCCGCAAGTGGCAGCGCCGCATCCGTGTCTCGAACGCGACGGAGCGCAACCTCGCCTTCGCGCTCGCCGAGCTCGACCGCATCGCCTCGTCGATGGCGCTTCCCCGCAACGTCCGCGAGACCGCGGCGATGATCTACCGCAAGGCCGTCAACCGCAACCTGATCCGGGGCCGGTCGATCGAGGGGGTCGTCGCGGCGTCGCTCTACGGCTCGTGTCGCCAGTGCAACGTCCCGCGGACGCTCGACGAGATCGCGAGCAAGTCGCGGATCGGGCGCAAGGAGATCGGCCGCACCTACCGCTTCATGACCCGCGAGCTCAAGCTCAAGCTGATGCCGACGCGGCCGCAGGACTACATCCAGCGGTTCTGCTCGGAGCTGAAGCTCAAGGGCGAGATCCAGACGAGGGCCAACGACATCCTCAAGGAGGCGACGGAGCGCGAGCTCACGAGCGGGCGCGGGCCCACCGGCGTCGCCGCCGCCGCCATCTACATCGCCTCGGTCCAGTGCGGGGAGCGCCGCACCCAGCGCGAGGTCGCCGAGGTCGCGGGCGTCACCGAGGTGACGATCCGCAACCGCTACAAGGAGCTCACCGAGAAGCTCAACCTCCGCGTCATGCTGTAGGCGCGAGCGCCGGGCGAACCCTTTCTACTCCGCGGGACCTCCCGCGAGCGTGCCCCGGGTCCTGCCGTTCGCGCTCTTGGCCTCCGGCGAGGGGACGACCCTCGAGGGGCTCGCCGAGCAGATCGACGGCGGTCGCCTCGCCGCCCGCCTCGTCCTCGTCCTCTCCGACCGCCCGCACGCGCCCGCGATCGAGCGCGCGCGGCGCCGCGGACTCCCGACGAGCGTCCTCCCGTTCCGCGGGAGCGTCCCGGGTCGGTGGAGCGCGGAGGCGAGCGCCCTGCTCCGGGCCCGAGGGGCCGAGCTCGTCGTCCTCGCGGGGTTCCTCGCGATCCTGCCTCGAGAGTTCCTCGCCGACTGGAGCGGTCGCATCGTCAACGTCCACCCGTCGCTCCTTCCCCGGCACGGCGGGCCCGGCATGTACGGCCGTCGCGTCCACGAGGCGGTCCTCGCCGCGGGCGACCGCGAGACCGGCGTCTCCGTCCACCTCGTCACCGAGGCGGTCGACGCCGGCCCGGTCCTCTGGCAGCACCGGCTCGACGTGGCGCGCGGCGACACCCCCGAGACGCTGCGAGAACGGCTTCACCCGCTCGAGGTCCGCGGCCTCGCCGAGGTCCTCACCGCGTTCGCCGACGGCCGCTGGCCGCTGCCCTCCGTCGGGGTCGGCGTCGGCGGCCGCGAGGCCGACGACCGCTCAGCCTGAGGCGGGGCGCGCGCCGACGCCCTCGACCCCGAGGTCGGCGAGCGGCGTGGGCCGGTAGGGGAGCTCGAGCCTCACCGTGTGGCGCGTCGTCTTGACACCGAACGGCCGGCCCTCGGCGGCGTGCGAGAGGACCTCCTCCTTCGTGATCGGGGGACCCGGGCCCCAGCGGTCGAGCTCGATGCGCGGGTCGAAGTAGTCGACGACCCACGCCGGCGCGCTCTTGGCCCCGAGCGCGAGGAGGGCGCTGAAGCGGTGGTGCCCGTTGAGGATCACGAACGAGCCCGATGCGACGAGCAGAGGCTCCTGCACGACCCCCGCCGAGCGAAGGAGCCCCATCAGGTGGCTCACGTCGCCCGCGTCGACGAGCTCGTGGACGCGGAGGCGCTCGATCGGAACCAGCTCGAAGCGGGGGATCTCGCTCACTCGGGCCCTCCGGAGCGCCGCGCGTTAAGAGCCCTTCGCCCGGGGCCGCCGCGCGGGGGCGGCGACGGGGCCGATTGCGGGACTCGCGGCCTGGGCGCGCTCCTCCGGACGCGCCGTCGCGTGGAGGCCCGCGATGACCTCCGCGACGACGCTCACGGCGATCTCCGCGGGGCTCTCGGCGCCGATCGCGAGACCGATCGGGGCGTGGATCCGGGCGAGGTTCTCCTCGGAGACGCCCGCCCGCCGGAGCCGGTCCCAGAGGTGGAGCCGCTTCGAACGGCTCGCGATGAGACCGACGTACCCCGGGAAGCTTGAGACCGCCTCCTCGAGGACCGCCTGGTCCTTCTCCGCGTCGTAGCCGAGGACGTAGAGGTGCGTGAACGTCCCGGGCTCGAACCTCCGCCAGAGCTCGCGCGGCGCGACGACCTCGCGCCGGTCCGCGTCGGGGAACCGCTCCCTCGCGACCCACTCGGCCCGGTCGTCGGCGACCGAGTAGTCGTACTCGAGGGACGGCAGGAGCGTCGCGATCGCGTGGGCGACGTGG
Organism: Thermoplasmata archaeon; assembly: GCA_027315165.1. Taxonomy (GTDB): domain Archaea; phylum Thermoplasmatota; class Thermoplasmata; order Lutacidiplasmatales; family UBA184; genus Lutacidiplasma. The sequence continues at coordinate 4,258 of DAHUYN010000019.1, forward strand.
CCGCCGCCCCACAGCAAGAGGTTCGGCCGCGCCGGGACGTACTCGAGCGCGACGTCGACGCTCCCTCCGCAGAGGCTCGGAAGCCCGCCGGTCCGCCAGGCCTGCAGGTCGAAGTGGACGAGGTCGCCGGCGCGCCGGCCGAGCGCCTCTCGGGCGAGCGCCTTCACGCGCTCCTCGAGGGCGGCGCCGCCGACGGTGCCGACCGCCGAGCCGTCGGCGCGCACGAGCATCGAGGCCCCGCGCTTGCCGGGCACGGAACCGGCCGTCCGCACGACCGTCGCGCGGACGAACGGCTCGTGCGCGTCGAGGAGGCGCAACGCCTCCCGCGTCAGACGCCGGTCCATCCGACCTCCCCGGCGCCGAACCGCTCGTGGAACGCCTCGAGGCTCGCGTGGGCCTCCTCGAGCGTGTCGGTGCCGAGCCGGACCCCCGGGTCGTCGACCGGCACGCGGAGCCGCCCGGCCCCGAGTCGCCGAGGCACGAGATGGAGCGGCTCGTCCGTCGCGAGAGCCTGGACCTGGGCGAACGCCGACCGACGGATCCACACGGGATGACCCCCCCGCCCCTCCCACGTCGGCTCTACCCATACCGCCATCGGGTCCTCCAGGGCCCGTTTGAGAAGGCTCGCCACCGTCGCCGAGCGCACGAACGGATGGTCGACCGGCGCGACGACGGCCGCGGGCGCCGACGCGGCCCAGGCGAGGCCGGCCTGCACCGACCCGGTCCGCCCCGTGCGCCACGCCGCATGCTCGATGAGCTCGGCGCCGGCTCCGGCCACGGCGGTGCGGACCCCCTCGACCTCGGCGCCGACGACGACGCCGAGCCGTGCGACACCCGCGCGCCGAAGGGTCGTCAGGAGCCTCGTGACCGCGGGGACCCCGTCGAGCGACAAGAGCGCCTTCGACCCGCCGCCGAGCCGCGTCGACGCGCCCGCGGCGACGACGACGCCCGCGACGGCGCCGTCCGGCTCACGAGATGCCATGCGGGGCCCCCTCGGCGTCAAGCGCCCCCTCACTTTAAATACCACCCCACGTTGCGACCGCCCACTCATGACCCACCCCACGGACGTCCCACCGTCCCGCCTGCTCCCGCGCCTGGCGACCGAGCTCCAGAGCCACAAGCTCGTCGAGCCTCCGGTCTGGGCGTCGTTCGTCAAGACCGGCGTGCACAAGCAGCGCGCGCCGACGCAGAGCGACTGGTGGTACCTCCGGTCGGCCTCGGTGCTGAGGAAGGTCTACCTCCACGGCACCACGGGCGTCTCGAGGCTCTCGGCCGACTACGGCGGGAAGCGCGATCGCGGCTCCGCACCGTACCATGCGAGGACCGGATCCCGCGCCGTCCTTCGAGAGATCGTGCACCAGCTCGAGAAGTCCGGTCTCCTCCAGCGCTACAAGAACCAGGGCCGGCGCCTCTCCCCCGAGGGGATGCGGCTGCTCGACACCGTCTCCCGGGACGTCCTCAAGCAGCTCGCGGAGAGCCGCCCCGAACTGCAGAAGTACCTCTGAGCCCTACCGTGGAGTGGCGACGATGGCGTACGAGGCGGACCCGGAACTCGCGGAGCTCCGACGCCGGCGGGTGCAGCAGCTCCAGGACAGTCAGGCCGTCGCCGCGGGCAACCCCTACGCGAACCTCGCTCAACAGGCCGAACTCGACCGACGCGAGGCAGAGCGGGCCGAGGTCCTGCGACGTGTGATGACGCCCGAGGCGCGGGAGCGCCTCGGCCGCATCCGGCTGGCCAAGCCCGATGTCGCCCAGGCCGTCGAGCAGCAGGTGATGGCGCTCGCCGCGACGGGGCGCCTCGCGCGACCTCTCGACGACACGACCCTCCGCGCGCTCTTGGAGCGCATCATGCCCGAGCGACGCGAGATCCACATCACCCGACGCTGAGCCGAACACAAGGAGGAACCTACCGATGGCGAACCGCCGCAAGAGCCTCGCTCGCAAGACCCGACTGTTCAAGGCTGTCCGTAGCAACCGGCGGGTCCCGGCCTGGGTGATGCAGCGCACGAACCGCGCCGTGACGCGCCAGCCGAAGCGCCGCACGTGGAAGCGCGGGCACCTGCACCTGTAGGAGGAGCCAAACGATGGCGAAGACCCCCGAGAGCCGCCGTGTCGAGGAGCTCGAGCGCGAGTTCGTGATCCCGCTGCGGGCGAGCCGCCACCAGCCGTCGCGACGCCGTCGCGCCGGTCACGCGCTCGAGACCGTCCGCCGCTACGTCACGCGGCACATGAAGGGGCGGTCCGAGGACGTCTGGATCGACCCGCGACTCAACGAACACATCTGGGAGCGGGGCATCCAACACATCCCGAGCACCGTCCGGGTCAAGGCGATCCGGTTCGAGGACGGCCTCATCGAGGTCGACCTCCTCGAGACGGGCTAGGCCGCGCCTCGAGGAGCTCCGGGTGCCCGTCGGTCGCGCGCTCGTGGCGGGCAGCCCCTACGTCGGGGTCTATCTGCGCGCGGGAGAGACGCATCTGGTCGCGGCGCCGATCGTCTCGGGCGCGACCGTGCGAGAGGTCGAGAGGCTCCTCGGCGTTCGCGTCGTGCGGACGACCGTCGGCGACTCCGACATCGCCGGTGCGCTCGTCGTCTTCAACTCCCACGGGGTCGTCGTCGGCGACCGCACGGACGACGACGAGGTCGCCGAGCTCGGGACGATCGCCCCCGTACGCACGCTCTCGACGCGCCTGAACGCCCTCGGGAACAACGTCCTCGCCAACGACACGGGCGCGATCGTGCACCCGGAGTACTCCGACGAGGCCATCGAGCAGATCCGCCGCGCCCTCCACGTCCCCGTCCGGCGAGGCACCGTCGCGGGGCTCGGCACCGTTGGCATGGCGGCCATCGCGACGGCGCGCGGTGTCGTCGTGCACCCGAGGACGACCCCGGGCGAGGCGGAGCGGATCGCCGAAGCGCTCGGCGTGCCGGTCCACCGCTCGACCGCGAACTTCGGCGTGCCCGTTGTCGGGGCGTGCCTCGTCGCCAACAGCCGGGGGTTCGTCACCGGCCGTCTGACGACCCCGGTCGAGATCGTCCACCTGCAGGAGGGCCTGCAGGTCTTCGACTGAGGGCTCAGGCGTTACACGCCGCGCTTGCGCTTGACGTAGCGCGTCGCGTAGCCCGCGATGCGGTTCGCGAGCTTCTTGTAGGTCACGCGAGGGACGCCGTCGACGACGGGCGCGAGGTCGGTGAGCTCGAGGACCTTCTTCTTGTTCTCGCGAAAGTCTCCGGTGAACTGCTCGGGATAGTGGCGGACCAGCTCGATCGCCACGCGCTTGATGTACGTCTGGCGGATGTTGCCCATGCGGGGTCCGCGGACCCGGGCCTCAGTTATAACCGTTCCCGTTAGCGCCCGAGCTCGCGAGCGCACGCGACGGCGCGGCCCGGACGCCTCGGGGAAGCCCGCCCACCGCCGAACTCGCCCGGAAGCGCCGCGGAACCGTGATATACCCCACCCCCACCATAGCTTGCCGCTGGGAGTCAGGCGCGCCGGGTCCCCGCGGTCGGAACGCGGGGCATGTCGCGTCCGGCCGTACGTGCTGAGACACGCAGCTCGATGACGGAAGCGGACTACGACACGATCGCCGCGCCGCCGTCGCTCCGCGAGCGGCACGTCCTCATCCTGGACCTCTCCAAGAGCATGCTCGCGCCGCTCCCGGACGCCGAGCCGGTGACGCCCGAGAAGCAGAAGATCGAGGTCGCGAGGACCGCCGTCTACCGGATCTTGGAGAACGCCGAGACCTCGAGCGCGTTCTTCGGTCTCGTCACGTTCACCGAGAGCGTGCGGGTCGCGGTCCCGCTGACGGAGATCCGCCGCGAGAACCTCCCCTACGTCGAGAGCCTCATCTCGATGCTCACGCCGAGCGGCCGCTCCGCGATCTGGGACGCGCTCGGCGTCGGGGCCGACCTTCTGCGCGCCGGCGCGGGCGGCGCCGTGCGCGGCAACCTCGTCCTCGTCACCGACGGCTGGGACAACTCCTCGACGCGGTTCGAGGTCCGCGACCCGGAGCACCCGGCCTCGACCGGCGCGAAGATCGACCTCATCCCCTACCTGCTCCCGCCAGGCTCGGACCTCACGCTGCGCGTGATCGGCATCGGGAACGGCGCCGAACGCGACAAGGGGGTCGACTCGGGACGGATCGGGGGGCTCTTGGCCCAGCTCACGCAGCGCGCGCGGGAGCTCGCCCTTCCCGGCGCGTTCACCTACCAGGAGGTCGTGACGGGCTCGCAGCTGTTCGCCCAGATGGTCAACGCCTTCCTCGACGTCGACTTCGAGGGCGCGCGCCCGCTCGACCAGCTCCATCCCGAGGAGCTCGCGCGGCACGCGGCGAGCGCCGCGCGCGCGCTCAAGGAGCCGCAGCAGCACGCGACGGTGAGCCGCATCACGACGCACCTCGCCACGCCGGGGGCCGAGGCCGAGAGCTACTCCGAGGTCTCGTCGCTCGAGGTCGACGTCCTCTCGGCCCCGAACGGCGTCGTGCCGCCGTACCTGCGCGAGCGGTACGGCCCCCTGGGCACGGTCATCGAGGCCTACCTTGCGCGAGACTACGACACCGCGCTCGATCGCCTCGAGAAGTCCCAGTCGGTCCTCCCCCCGATCACCCGTCAGTACTGGGCCGCCCGGGTCCACTTTGCACGCTCGGAGATCGTCGAGGCCGCGAGGTCGCTCCTTCAGGCCTGGCAGGAGGCGGACCGTCTGCCCCCCGCGAGTCGCGGCCGGATCGTGCGGCGGCTCGCGCTGCTCCAGGCGCGGATGCAGAACGACGCCGAGACGGAGACGCTCGTCCAGTTCCTCGACGAGTCGGAGCACCGGCTCGCCCGGTCGAACCCGAAGCTACGCGGGCGTCTCCTCGAGATGTTCTCACGCCTCCTCGAGCTCCGCGGCACCTACCAGCTGACGCGGCTCGAGGGTGAGGACCCGACGGCGGCGGCCCACCGGCACGAGCAGGCCGTCGAGCAGGTCTTCTCGCTGCTACAGGACGCCCGGCTCGAGAACACCGGCGCCGAGCCGGCCGTCGACGGCGCCCTCGACTTCATCGAGATCTGCCTCGCCGAGATGCGCTGAGACCCCGAGGAGAGAGCAACCGTGCCTACCACGAAGACCCGGACCCGGACGAAGAGCCCCCCACCGAAGAGCTCCGCCCCGAAGCCGGTCGCCCGGCGCCCGGCGAAGCCTCCCGAGCCGGACGTGGCCCGGATCGCGGTCGTCGGGATCCCCGCCTCCGGCAAGACGACCTACTTCCGGTTCCTCTCGGGCCACTTCGGGCTCAACCTGCCGATCTTCTACATCCCCGCGCCGCAGGGGAGCTTCTCGCTCCCGCTGTACGGCGACCTCACCGAGGATGTGATCCTCGAGGAGACGACGTACGAGACGACGGACCCGACCGACCCGGAGGGGTCGCTCGAGACGACGACGCGCTACTACGTCAACCGGCCCATGGAGGACCGCAAGAAGCTCTGGGTCGAGCTCGCCGCCGGCCGCGAGGAACAAGGGGTCCTCACCAAGTACCCGCTCCCGACGAAGTACAACCAGTTCGTCGAGATGAAGATGCACTTCCGCTACGGCGTCGGCGGCGGCGGTCCCGCCTCGTCGCGCTCGATGGAGCTCCACACGATCGACGAGGCCGGCGGGATCATCTCCGACTACTTCACCTACGACCGGCTCTGGGTCGACTCGAACGACGCGGAGGTCACCGAGAAGAGCTGCCGCGTGATCCCGCACTTCGACACCTGGCGGACCGACCGGCAGGACCTCTGGCGGCGCGGCCTCACGCTCCTCGGTCGGTTCGTCCACGGCGCCGAGGGGATCATCCTCCTGCTGTCGCCCTCGCTGCCGTCGCTGCGGGACCAGGCCCAGCAGGTCAACCTCGCGCGGGGCGTCTTCCGCTACGTCCAGCAGCGGAACATCCCGCTCGTCATCGCGATCAGCAAGGCCGACAAGCTCCGCGACTTCTACGGCGAGATCGAGAAGGTCGTGCGGGCCCGGGACTTCCGCTCGACGTTCGACTCGTCGGACTTCCTCCTGCGCCGGGACGGGGCCGGCATGGGGACGATCCTCGTCGCCCACGACGGCCGCGGCATCTCCGCCAAGGAGGACGTCTTCCTCATCTCCTCCGCGGTGTCGACGGGCGAGGGTCACCCGCTGCTCCTCAACGACGCGGGCCTCGAGGCCGGGGCCACGGGCGCCGACTCCCTCGGGGTCCCGGTCATGGTCAACACGACCCTGCCGCTCGCGCGCATCTGCGAGCGCGTCCTCGAACGGCGGGCCACGAAAGGGGAGTAGGCGATGGGCGCGGGCGGAGCGACGGAGCCGACATCGATCTCGGCCCCGAGGTCGGCGCCGGCGCGCGCCGCCGCGAGCGCCTCCCCCGTCGCCGTCGTCTGGTGCCGCCAGGTCGACAACGAGGCCGAGAGCCCGGGCTACACGACCGTCCCCGAGGAGTTCCCCGGGCAGCGCGAGACCCTCGAGGTCGTCCGGAGCGTCGGGCACCTCACCGTTAACGTCGCCGACACGCACGACTACTGGGACCCGGACCCCGCGCAGCCGCTCTCGTACTATCCCAATCTCTTCCTCTACCCCGCCTACGGCGGCCGCTACACGTGCGTGGGCCGGATGTTCCTGTCGACGGAGGACCGCCCCCGCCTCGGGATGAAGACGCTCGTCCTCGACACCGGCCAGCTGTTCGCCTCGGGAGAGTTCGGCGCGACGGTGCTGAGGTGGCACGCCTCGATGGGCGGCCCGCGGCGGGAGGGCAGCCGACCCCCGCCCGCGCCGGACCCCACGCTGATCCCGGTCCTCGGCGAAGGGTTCCTCTTCCACCGGGGCTCGACCGACCCGGTCGTCGTCGTCGCCGCGGACGAGTGGGAGCGGACGATGCAGACGATCCTCGAGCTCGTCCGGGTCCTCCCGGCCTCGCTGGTCGCGCTCGGCGCGATCCTCGCCTTCCCCTACTTCCTGCCGCAGCCGAAGACGAACCTGCACGAGTTCACCGAGCAGCTGCCCCTCGCCCTCGCGCTGATGCGCGTGCCCAAGGGAGAAGCCGCCGGCGACCGCCACGCGAAGCGGATGTCGAGCTGGGCGACCGCCCCGGTGACGCTCCGGGACCTCACCGACGGAGTCCCCGCGGCCCGGGGCCGCGAGACCGTTCCGCTCGTCCTTCAGTACGCCCGCGACCGGGTCGACACGAAGCTCCTTCCGATCAGTCAGCGCGTCGACCTCGTCGAGCTCTCCCGGGTCCGCGGGCATCTCGCGGACCCCGAGCGCCAGGCCGGTCGGGACCGGCGCAAGGAGATGTGGCGCATCGGCACGGCGATGGAGAGCGCGGCGCTCCTCCTCCAGCGGGCTCGAGGCCGCCACGTCCCCGTCAACGTCGAGACGGCGAAGCGCGCCCAGGAGTACCTGCAGGCCCGGCTTCCCGAGGTCGACCCGAACGCGACGGCCCCCCTCAGCGAGCCCGCCGTCGTCGAGCCGCCGGTCGGCGCCGGGGCGACGGTCGCCGCGAGCCTCCCGCCGTGGCTGCGCGGGCCCCTCCTGCCCCCGGCCCCGCCCCCCCCCGCGGCCCCGGAGGTCGTACCCATCTCGATCGCGGAGGATCCCTCGCTGCTGTCGCCGTCGGCGCGGAGCGCGGCCCCCGCCGCGGCCCGGCCCGCGCCGGCCGCTCCCGCGGCCGCGCCGGCAAGGACCTCGAGCGCGCCGCCGCCGAGCGCGCCCCCGCGGCCGCCACCGGCGGCGACTCCCGCACCGGTCGCTCTCCCGGCCGACCCCGTGACCCCGAGGCCGGCGCCGACCTCGGCGCCCGTGTCCCCGCCCCCGGCGGCCCCCGTTCCCGAGCCGGCCCGGCCCCCCGCGGTCTCGACCGCCGACCTCGTGACGCTCCGCGGCCAGCTCCAGCAGGACCTGTTCCGGCTCCTCGAGGACCGCATCGCTGCGCTGCCGAAGCGGCTCAACACCGCCCCGGCCACGCGCCTCGACGACGCGCTGCTCCGAGAGCTCGAGGCCCGTACCGAGGCCCGGGTCCGCGCGGCGGTCGACGAGGCGAACGCGAAGTGGACGACCGCGCTCGGCGCCGTCGAGGGACGGCAGGCGGCCGCGGTCGAGCGACGGCTCGCCGAGATCGAGTCGAAGCAGCCCGAGGCGACGCGGCTCCGCGTGGCCGACGAGGTCGACCGACGCCTACCGGGCGCGCTCCAGACCCCGCTCACCGAGGCCGAGACGAGGCTCGCCCAGACCGTCGAGGCGGCCCAGGGCCGGCAGCGCGAGGCGCTGCGAGCGGCGTTCGAGCAGGCGGTCGTCACGCTGCGCACCCAGCTCAACGAGAGCGAGACGACGCTGCGCACGGCGCTCCAGGCCGATCTCGACCGCTCGCTCACCGAGGGCCCCCTTCGGACGGAGGTCGAGGGTCTCATCGCCGCGGCGTTCGCCGCCCGGCTCACCGAGGCCGAGACCCGCCGGTCCCACGAGCTGCGCGACCTCGAGCTCAGGCTCGGTGCCCAGCTCGACGCGCGGCTCAAGGAGACGGCCCAGCGCGTCGAGGCGCTCACGAAGGAGACCGCGCAGGCGCCGACCCAGTTCGAGGGCCGCCTCACGGCGCTCTTCGAGCAGGCCCGGCGCGAGACCACGACCCTCGTCGCGACCGCGGTCACGACCCGTCTCGCCGAGATCGACCAGCGGCGGCTCCGCGAGACCCGGGACCTCGAGCAGCGGGTCACCCAGACGCTCGAGGCGAGGCTCAAGGAGTCCCTCGAGAAGGGCCAGGGCGCCTCCTCCGCCGTCGAGTCGCGTCTCGCGACCACGGTGGACCAGCGGATCGCCCTGAGCGAGGACCGTCAGCGCGCCGCGCTCGACGGAAAGCTCGAGGAGGTCCACGAGACCCGCGTCCAGGCCCTCGCCGAGCTCCAGGTCCGGCTGCAGTCGTTCTTCGAGCAGCGGATCGGCGAGGCGCAGGAGCGGGAGCGCCAGAAGTACGTCGAGCTTCTCGCCCGGCTGAAGTCCGAGGTCGACGCGGGGATGTCCCGGATGGTCGACTCGAGCCGGTTCGATGCCGCGCTTCGGGAGAAGGTCGGGCGCACCCTCGAGGCCGTCAAGGCCGAGCAGCAGCGGGCGCTCGATGCGAGGCTCGCCACGGCCGAGGAGAGGCTCAAGGTCGACCAGACCGAGGTCACCGAGCACCTCACGCGTCTCGAGGCGGCGCTCGAGGACCGTCGAGCCGAGCTCCAGGCGCTCGACGAGTCGATCCGCGCGGAGGTCGACGACCTCGACCGGAGGACCCAGATCCTCTCGGACCGGCTCGTGCCGATCGTGCGCAAGACCTGGCTGCGCGTCGCCGAGCTGCAGCAGGCCTCGGGACCCTCCGCCGAGGCCGAGGCGCTCGTCCACCAGCTCCGTCGGGACATCACACGCGAGCTCCACCGGCTCGATGCGGAGCTCCTCGAGCGGACGACGGAGATCCGCGACCGCATGGAGACCGCGATCTCGAGCCAAGGCCGGGTCTGGCTCACGCTCATCCGGCAGCTCTCGCAGCTCACCGGCCGGCCCCGATCGCTCGCGGCGAGCCCCCTGTTCGCCGACGACGCCGAGGCGCTCCGCCGGCTGTCGGGCGCGCTCGACGCCGAGAGCGACGACCCGTCGGACCCGGTGAACCCGCTCGACCCGGACCCGGAGCACCCCCTCCCGACGGCGCCGAGCGCAGAGCCCACGGGACGCGGGGACCGGCCCCCTCGACGCCTCCGCCGACCCACCCGGTAACCCCGACGAGCGTGTGACGGCCGGGCACGGCCTCGCGTAAGTATTAATACGCATACATCCACATTCATCGGCGGAGCCACCTCCGATGTCCCACAGCCGAGGGTCCCGATGCGATTCGCCCCGGAGCGCCGTCGAGCGATACGCCAAGTGTCCCGGGAGCACCGCGAAGCCTAATCCCTGCGCGGGGCCTGCTTCGAGCAAGGGTGCTGGCGACGGATCCTCTCCCCAAGGTCTGCCCGCTGGCCGGAGGGTATCGTGATGGCGGGCTCTTCCAAGAGCCACCCGGTCCGTTCGACGGCGCACCACCCGGCGCCGGCGGCCGAGCCGCCGGAGCCGAGCGCCGCTGAGGCGCTCGAGGCCCCGAACGGCATCGAGCCGCTGACGCTCGGCCTCGTCCACGTCGGGCTCAGCACGCGCGAGGCCCAGCTCTACCACACGCTGCTCCGCTTCGGGCCGGTGACGGCCCGCCACGCGATCCAGACGTCCCACCTGGACCGGGCCACGGGCTATCGCGTCCTCTCCCGCCTTCGGGTCCGCGGCCTCGTCGCCGCGACCGGGAACCGGCCTCAACAGTTCGTCGCGCTCGACCTCGCGCGGCTCTTCGAGCGGGTCGCCGCCTTCCAGCGCGACGACCTCGAGCTCCAGCGCACGCTCCGCGAGATCTACCAGTCCGAGCTCCATCAAAGCCGCGGGACGCCCGCGCCGACCCGCGCCCCGGGCTCGGCCCCGACCGACTCCCCGCTCGCGCACTCGCGGCCGCGCATCGGGCTCTACCGGGTGCTGCCGAGGGCCTCGGACATCGCCCGGTTCCTCGTCGAGCTGCTCACCGGCGCCAAGGAGGAGTTCCAGGCGCTGCTCCGGCCGACGCTGATCCCCGAGCCGCTCCGGACCGAGGTCCAGCACGCCGTCGTCGCCGCCGTGGGCCGGGGGGTCCACGTCCGGATCGCCGTCGACTACCACCCGACGGAGGTCGAGTTCCTCACCGGGATCCTCAAGACCTGGGACGGGACCCCGAGCCACCTCGAGGTCCGCTTCTACGCGCCGCAGTTCGCCCGTCTCTACCTCGCGGACCGCCGGACCGCGCTCCGTTGCCTCGGGCTCCCCGGGAGCCCGTCGCTCGGCCCCGAGTTCGGGGTCGCCTCCGAGGACGGCGAGTTCTACCGCTACCAGGCCTCACGCTTCCAGACCGTGTGGCGGGACGCCCTGCCGATCGAGCAGGCGAATCCGACGGTCGGCGGGATCCGGTTCGTCCCGACGGCGAGCGCGCGGGAGCTGCGTCACTGGGTCGAGCACACGCACCGCAGCGACTACGCGCGGACCGTGACGACCGCACCGTGGGAGTACTCGCCGCCCCGCCACCCGGTCCTACGCTAGGGCGCACCGGGCGGGCGCGGCCCGGGCTCGGCCCCCCCGGGGCAACCGCTATCCTCAAGGGGTCCGTGACCGCGCCGTGACCTTCGACGAGCACCGTCACTGCAAGGTCTGCGGCAAGACCTGCGGGCCCGAGGAGCAGACGTGCAGCGAGGCGTGCCGGCTGCGCCGCACCGCGACGCTCCGGACGCGGCGGCTCTACACCTACCTCCTCTACGGGATCACGCTGTTCATCGTCCTCGTCGTCGTCCTGCCGTACCTGGGGGTCCGGTAGCGCCGATGCCTCGACGGGGCCGGGCGGCCGCGGTCGGGGGGTCGTTCGACCACTTCCACGCGGGGCACAAGGCCCTCCTCGACGCCGCGTTCGCCGAGGCGGCGTCGGTGGGGGTCGGGGTCTCGACGGACCGGTTCCTCAAGGCCCGGCGCAAGCCCCACGCCGACCGGCTGCAGGGCTACGCGCGCCGTCGGGCGTCGGTCGTGCGCTACCTCAACGGCCGGTATCCGAGCTCCCGCTGGTGGATCACGCCGCTCGACGACGCCTGGGGCCGCTCGGTCGAGGCCGGCGTGGACGTCCTCGTCGCGTCGGCCGAAACGGCCCGCGGCGCCCGGCTCGTCAACGCCGAGCGCCGCCGACGCGGGCTCCGCCCGCTCCGGCTCCGCCTCGTCCCGCTCGTCCGCGGGGAAGATGGGCTCGTCGTCAGCGCCCGGCGTATCCGGGCCCGGGCGATCGACGCGGAGGGTCACCGACGTCGACCGCTCCTCGTCGCCCTCGTGACCGCGGCCGGACCCGCGCATCGCCCCCTCTCGGCCCTCGTGACGGCCGCGCTCCCGTCGGTCTCGCTGCGACGGACGCGGGTGCCTCGACCTCGCGGCGCGCGGGCCGGGACGGGTCGACGGGAGAGCCGGCGGGCCGCCCTCGACGCCGCGGGGCGCGCGGACTACGGGCTCGCCCTCGTGGCGGGCGATCGCGGGACCTGGGTCGCGCTCGCGCGCGAGGCGGAGGTCGTCGGCGACCGGCTCGCCCGGACCGACGCCGGCATCGGCGAGGCGGTCCGCGCGCTGTTTGGTCGGGCGCGAGTCGACCGAAAGGTTATCAGGGCCACGACGGCTCGTGCCCCACGATGGAGACGTACCTCCGCGTGACCTTCTCGAGCGACGGGGCCCGGCCCTCGGAGGTCGCGACCCGGCTCGAACAGTTCGGGTTCGTCCCGACGCAGGGGAACTACGACTTCGTCTACGACTGGAACGGCGGAGCCACGAGGACGCAGCTGATCGACCTCTACGACCAGGTCGGCCATCTCCTCCAAGGCTACGGCGTGCTCGTCGAGCTCGAGACCGTCTGAGCGGCCGGTGGGCGTCGCGCCGGGTCAACCTTAAATCGCGACTCCCGGTTCTCGCGTCGTCCGTGACGAACTATCCCGTGAAGCTCAGCCACCGGGCCCGTCTGACCCCCGACGGGATCCTCGCGACCGCGTGCGACGCCTTCGGGAGCGGCGCGCGCGACGGCGAGGTCGTCTCCGCCTCCTTCGGGGCGCTCACGAGGCTCACCGCTCGCGTGGCCGGCAAGGAGCTCGCCGTCGAGACGACCATGGACCCGAAGGTCTCCGTCGACGTCGCCGCCGAGACGGTCCGCCGGTACAACCGGTTCCTCGAGGGCGCGACGGGATTCAACTCCAAGGAGCGGGCGAAGCGGCTCAGGAAGTCCGGCGCGAGCTCCGGCCGTGGGGCCTGAGCCTGTGGGCGCACCGGGCGCGCCGCGCTGGACGGCTCCTCCGCCCCCGCCCGGGACCGAGGTCGAACGGCTTCGGACGACGGTGGCCCGGTACTTCCCCGTCTACGAGACCCGGATCACCCCCGTCTCGCTCCTCCTCCTGGTCCACCCCGACCCGGCGACGCTCGAGGAGCGGTTCGACCGGCTGCGGCAGGAGCTGTGGGGCCAGTACTATGTCCCGCAGATCCGGCTCGAGCGCGGCGAGTACGTCCTCGAGATCGTGCGCCGTCCGACGCGCAGCCCCTGGGGCGGCCTCACGAACCTGGTCCTTCTCGCGGCCACCGTGCTGACGACCGTCGCCGCCGGCGCCTTCCTCTGGCTCGCCTACGTCGGCGGCTCGACACTCTCCTGGAGCGACTTCGTCTGGGGCGGGCTTTCGTTCGCGCTGCCCCTGATGCTCGTCCTCGGCCTTCACGAGCTCGCCCACTATGTGATGGCCCGGTACCACCACGTCGAAGCCTCGCTCCCGTTCTTCATCCCCGTCCCGCCCCCGTTCATCCTCTTCGGGACGTTCGGCGCGTTCATCAGCCTCCGCGAGCCGATCCCGAGCAAGAAGGCGCTCCTCGACATCGGCGCGGCGGGCCCGCTGGCCGGCTTCCTCGTCGCGATCCCCGTGACCCTCTACGGGCTGTTCCTCTCGGCGCATGCGCCCGCCCTCTCCGTCGCGAACTGCGGCCCGTCGTTCTTCGGCGTCACCTACGGGAACTTCCTCATCGGGGGGTCCGCGTTCTGGTACTTCCTCCAGCTCCTCTTCCCGTTCTCGATCTCGAACCTCCACCCCGTGGCGCTCGCGGGCTGGGTCGGCCTCCTCGTGACGGCGATCAACCTGCTGCCCGCGGGCCAGCTCGACGGCGGGCACGTCTTCCGCGCCCTCCTCGGGGACCGGGCCCGCTGGGTGAGCTATGCCGCGGTCGTCCTCCTCTTCGTCCTCGGGGTCTTCCTCTACCAGGGCTGGCTGATCTTCGCCATCCTGATCCTGTTCCTCGGGGTCCGCCATCCCCCTCCGCTCAACGACATCACGAAGCTCGACGCCAAGCGCATCGCCGTCGGTCTCGTCGCCGTCGGGATCCTCGTCTCGGGGTTCGTCCTCGTCCCGATCGCGGCGCCGAGCGGCCAGTTCGGGATCGCGGCCTCCTCGTACGGTGGCGCGGCGCTCCCGCCCGGGGCCGCGATGGCCGACAACCTCTCCCTCACCGTCGCGAACCAGGACCTGGTCGGCCACGGCTACGTCCTCTCGGGAACGATCCAGAACGTCGTCGCGGACCTCAACGGGCGACCGACGCAGCTCTCGGGGTCGGCCCTGCTCGCGTTCGAGGCCAACGCGACCTGGGTGGTGCTGCTCCCCAACGGGAACACGACGACCTACTCGGGCGTCGGGAACTTCTCGCTTCCCGGGGCGCAGTACTTCGGGATCGACGCGGGCGCGTCAGCGACGGCCGTCGTCACGTTCTCCGACTCGCAACAGGCGGTCGTGACGATCCTTCTCACCGTGAACGCGCTCTGCGGCGAGGGCGGGCCGGGCCCGCAATCGACACCGTTCACGGTGCAGTGAGCCGCGTCCCGCCTAGCCCGTGCGCTCGTAGACGCGGAACTCCCGCGTCAGGCTCCGGTGGACCCGGTCGGGGATCCGGTCCCGCTCGACCCAGCCCTCGACGAGCGAGGGAGGTCCCCCCGGAACGATGACGACCGCGAGGCCCCCGCGACGGACGAATCGCGTCCACTCGGGGAGGCAGCGGGCCACGAGCGCCGCGGGATCCTCGCCGCCGGCGCCCGACTGGCGTCCGTACGGCGGGTCGGTGAGGATCGCGTCCCACGCGCCTCCCCCCGGCGGCGGGAACGCGGCGGCGGCGTCGCCGACGGTGACGGACGCGGCGCTCTCGCCCGCGTGACCGAAGTTGCGGAGCGCCCCGCGGACCATCTCCGCGTCCCGGTCGACGCCCGAGCAGCGGGCCCCGAGGAGCGCGGCCTCGAGGAGAAGCGCCCCGGTCCCGCAGAACGGGTCCACGACGCGGTCGCCCGGCCGGACCCGCGCGAGGTTCGCCGCCGCCCGCGACAGCCTCGGGGGAAGGCTCACCGGCCGCTGGAACGGGAACCGCGGCATCCGGCGGCTCTCGAACGCGCGTCGGTCGATCGTCGCCACCTCCTCGAAGAGGCGCAGGTCGGACCGCGCCGGGACGTACCAGAAGCGGCGCGTCGGGCGCTCGAGGTCGATCGTCCCTCCCCCCTCGACGAAGGCTCGCGCCAGCGCGTGGACCCACGGCTCGACGACGTCGGCACGGGCCCCGTGCAGCGGTCGGAACCGGGCGCGGCCGCCCTGCGCCCCCTCACGGCCGAACCACGCTCGTGCGGCGTCGAGGTCGCGGAGCGGGAGCTCGGCCAAGCAGCGCCGCGCGAGCGCGAGCCGGCCCGCGAGCGCGACCGCGGTCCCGCGGCTGCCCGGCACGGGGGCCATCCCGTCGAGAAGGGGCTCCTCGGGCGAGACGACGGTGTCGAGGGCCGCGGCCGCGCCACCGAGCTCCGCGCGCGCGAGGCGCAGGTTCTCTTGCGAGAGCTCGACCCAGAGCGATTCCGTCATTCCGCGGCCGCGAGCCAGGCGGCGACCTCCCTCCGGACGCGGGCGGTATGCGAGCCCTCCCAGTAGAGGTGGCCGCAGGCGACGCAGGCGTACACGAGAAGGTCCGGGCCCCCCCCGCGTCGCGGCACCTCGCGCGGCCACGGCCCCGAGGCGGGCGGCGTCCAGGGCGCGAGTAAGGCGTTGCAGAGCGTGCAGCGCGTGAACGCGACCTCGAACGACGCCGACGGCGCGGCCGCGCGGACGGCCCGCAGCTGGCCCTGGATGTCTCGGGCGGTGAGCAGGACGGCGCCGGGGACCCGACGGGCGAGGTCCCGGTCCCGGGTGAGGAGCCGACGCCCCTCCGCGACCGCGCGCCGCGCGATCTCGTCGTCGTCGAGACCTCGCGCGTACTCGGTGTCGTGGCCGAGGAAGCGGAGGTACCGGGCGAGCCGGCCGACCATCTCGTCGGCGATCCAACGCGGCTCGGACATCGCCCGGGCGGGGAGCGCCGGGCCCCATACGGTTTGCCGCGCCGCGTCCGCGCCGATAATCCTATGAGCCGGGGCGACCACAACTCGCGCGTGCGTCTCTTCGGGACCAACGGGATCCGCGAGGTCGTCGGCGAGCGGCTGACGCCTCCGTTCGTCGTCCGCGTGGCCGGGGCGATCGCGCGGACGACGCCCATCGGTCCCCCGATCCTCGTCGGTCGCGACGGGCGGACCTCGAGCCCGGCGATCTCCGCGATCGTCGCCTCGACCCTCGCGCTCGCGGGCCACCGGGTCGTCCAGGTCGGCACGCTCCCCACGCCGGCGATCCAGTACAACGTCCTCCGGCTCCAGGCGCAGCTCGGCGTCGTCGTGACGGCCTCGCACAATCCCCCCGAGTTCAACGGCCTCAAGTGCATCGCCGGGGACGGCCTCGAGGTCCTCCGGCCCGTTGAGGAGGCGATCGAGGAGGCGGTCTCGCGCGAGGAGGGGCTCGCCGTGCGCTACGACGCGGTCGGCGAGGTCGTCGACGACCACCAGGGAGCCCAGCGCTACGTCGACGGGATCCTCGGCCAGGTCGACGTCGCCGCGATCCAGCGGGCCCACCCGCGGGTGGTCCTGGACTGCGGGAACGGCGCCTCGGTCGTGACGAGCCCGACGCTCCTCCGGCGCCTCGGCTGCCGGTTGGTGACGCTCAACGGCCAGCTCGACGGGACGTTCCCGGGCCATCTCTCCGAGCCGACGCCCGAGAACCTCGCCGACCTCGTACGAACGGTCCCGGCCGTCGGGGCGGACCTCGGGGTCGCGCACGACGGGGACGCGGACCGGGCCGTGTTCGTCGACGAGAAGGGCACCTACCTCCCCGGCGAGCGGATCCTCACCCTCTTGGCCCAGGAGTTCGTGCGCCGACACCCGGGCGGCGTCGTCGTCACGCCCGTCTCGGCCTCACAGTCCGTCGAGGACGTCGTGCGGGCCCTCGGGGGCGAGGTCGTCTACACGAGGGTCGGCTCACCCGTCGTCACGAGGGAGATGCAGCGGCGCCACGCCGTCTTCGGGGGCGAGGAGAACGGTGGGCTCATCTTCCCGGCGTTCCAGCTCGCTCGGGACGGCGCGATGACGGCCGCCGCGGTCCTCGAGCTGCTCGCGACGCGCGGGCTCACGCTCTCCGAGGCGGTCAAGGACCTCCCGGCCTACACGCTCGTCAAGGAGAAGGTCCCCTGCCCCGTCGACAAGCGCGAGGCCGTCCTCGAGGCGCTCGCCGCCTCGGCGACCCGCGAGGGCGGCCGGGTCGTGACGCTGGACGGCCTCAAGATCTTCGTCGAGGACGGCTGGCTGCTCCTCCGCCCCTCGGGCACGGAGCCGCTCATCCGGGTCTTCGCCGAGTCCAAGCAGCCGGAGCGGGCCCGCGCGCTCGCCCGCGACGGCCTCGAGCGCGTCGGGGCCGCGCTCGCGGCCCTCGGCGCCTAGCGCGTCGGGGTCGGCGCTCGCCGCGTCGCCCGGAGCTCCCGGGCGAGCGCCTCGCCTCGCGGGGTCAGCCGGTAGACCTTGAGCCGCCTCGGCTGGCCGCGCACGTGACGGACGTCCTCGAGGAGGATGCCGGCCGCGACGAGCCGTCGGAGGACGTTCGTCAGCGCGTTCTGCCGCGTCCCGAGCGCCGCCGACATCCCGAGCTGGGTGAACCCGAGCGTGGCGACCTCGTCCGATCCGAGCGTCCCGAGGCCGGCGAGGTGCAGGACGATCCGCTGGGAGAGCCGAAGCGCCTCCCGACCCGGAGCCGTCGACGACGGATCGGGTGCCGCGGCCGCCGACGCCGCGACGACGGCCGGCTCGGCGGAGGTGCCGGCGGGCACGACGTCGGGCGCGGCCGCGGGTGGGCCGGCCGGCGCCGCGGACGTCGTGGGCGAGCCGGCCGCCGGCCGAGGAGCCGGTGGAGCGGGCTCCGTCCCGGGCCCGACGTCAGGGGCCAAGGCGGCGACCTCGGGCACGGCGGCGGGAGCGGGCGCCGGCTCGCGGGCCGGGCTCGAGGGGGGCTCGGGCTCCTCGCGCCGCCCGAGCCACCGTCCCACCAGGAGGGCCCCGACCGCCGTTCCGCCGATCGCGGCCGCCGCGACGGCGGCCAGCGCAAGCGCCTCGGAGGCGCCGCCCGTCGGGCTGCTCGCCGCCGCGCCCGTGACGTTGACGGCGACGACGGCGGTCGCATAGTGCCCGCTGCTGTCGGTGACATTCAGCCGGACGTCGAACGTCCCGGCTCGCTCGAAGGTGTAGCGGATCACGAGCCCGCTGCCGTTCCCCCCGTCCCCGAACTCCCACAGGACGGAGGGGTAGGTGCCGCTCCCGCCGTTGATGGTCGCCGAGAACATGTCGAGGAACGGCGCGACGCCCCCCTGCGACTGGCTGAGGATCGAGACGCTGAGCGCGGACGGGACGAGCGAGAGGGGGAGGAACTGGGAGGCGGAGACGTTCCCCTCGAAGGCGACCACCGAGACGTTGAAGGTCCCCGGTCCCGCGTAGCGGTGGACGGGGTCGGCGTAGGCCGGCCCGGAGCCGTTCGCGAAGTGACCGTCGCCGAAGTTCCAGGAGAAGGCGGTCGGCGTGCCGGGAACGACGGTCGCGGAGAAGGTGAGCAGGAGCGGGTCCGTCGGGGAGGGCGTGTAGGAGATCGCGACGCTGAAGCCCCCATTGGCGCCGACGTGGGACGGCCCGGCCGTCGCGACCGCCGGAACGCCGAGAAGGAGGCCGACCGCGAGGCCCACGAGGAGGCCGAGCGCGGTCGTCGCCGGGCGGGTCCGCCCGGCACGACGACCGCCGTATCTCCGTCGTCGCTTCGGTCTCGCGGGACCGGCGCTCCCTCTACAGGCGCTGCTCCAGCTGGCGGACGAGTTGTTCCCCCTCTCTCTTCAGGCGTTGCAGCCGGGTGCGGGCCAGGGCCCAGCGGCCGACGCCCACCCCGGCGACGACGGCCGCTAGCGCAAGGATCGCGAGGACGTAGTCCGTCGAAAGCCCCGCGACGGACGTAGGCAGGAAGCCGGCCGACGGCCCCGAGACGACGACGTGGGGCAGCGCGAGCGTGAGCGTGTGACCGGCGGAGTCGTTGATGACGAGGGTGGGGGCGTAGGTGCCGGCCGCCGTGTAGGCATGCACGACCGCCGCGCCCGACCGCGAGGCGCCGACGGAGCCATCGCCGAAGCTCCACTGGACGGCGTACGGGGCGAGCCCACCGCTCACCGTCGCCGAGAAGGAGACCGAGAGCGTCGCCGAGCCCGAGGTCGGCTCTACCGACACGATGTCCGAGAGCGGGGTCCCCGGCAGGACGACGACGACGACGGAAGCGGTCGCGACCGCCCCGCTCGCGTTCGTGAGCGTGCCGTTGACCGAGTAGTTCCCGGCGGTCGTGTAGACGTGGTCGAAACGGGCCGCGTCGCTTCCGCTCCAGGACGCCGGACCGAACGCACAGGGCGTTCCGTCGCCGAAGCAGACCGTCAGGTTGAACGGCGCGCCGATGGCGTTCGACTCCGCCTGGACGACCACCGGCGCGGGCGGAGAGCTCGGCGACGGCTCGGCGGAGAGATCGAGGGTCGTCGCGGTCCCGGCGCCGCCGGAGGCGACCTGGACGCTCGCCGACGCGTTGACGCGGACCGTGCTCGTCCGGTACGTCGCCGTCACCGCGTAGCTCCCGGCCATCGTGTAGAGGTGCCGGATGGGCGACCCCGAGCCGCTGCCGCCGTCGCCGAAGCTCCAGCTGATCTGGGTCGGGCTCGTCACGTTCCCGCCGGTCACGTTGGCCCAAGCGGTCACGCCGAGCGGCGCGACGCCGGAGGCGGGCGCGAGCGCGACGGTGAGCGACACGGGTCCGGCGCCGCCCGAGACCGTGATGACGGTGCGGTTCGACCCGCGGTGGCTCAGCTGGTCGATGGCGGTCGCGAGGACGTCGAACACGCCCGCGCCGCGGAAGACGTGCGTCACGTTCGCGCCCGAGGCCTCGCCGCCGTCGCCGAACTCCCACTCGACCTCGTACGGGGCGCACCCGCCGGTGACGGCCGCCGAGAACAGCACCGAGAGCGGGGCGGTCCCGTTCGGGGGCGTCGCGAGGATCGTCACGTTCGGGGTGCCGCCGCAGGCGAGCGGGGACGAGCCGCCGGCGATCGGCGTGGCGCCGCGGCCCGGGTCCCTCGCGGCTCTCGGGGCGGCGCCGGCCGCGAGCGCGGCGGGAAGCAGTGCGGCCAAGAGCATCGCCGCGAGCGCTAGGGCGAGGACCGGGCGACCGACCCGACGCAGGAGGCGGCGCATCGCGTCCGGGAGGGACCGGAGCCAGATAATCACGCTTCGCCCCCACGCCCGGGCGCGAAGGCGCCCGCCGGCACCGCTCCGGGAGGCGCGGGACGTACGGCCGAGGGTCGGAGGCGCGACCGCGCGCTCTCGGGGCGATGCGAGCCCCTCGGCCGGGCGCGCCATCCCCTCACGCCCCCGGAGACCGGGCCGGCGGGCGTCCCCGGCGGGCCCGAAGGTCGCTGTAGACGACCACGCTGCCCAACACGCCGAGCGCGCCGAGGACGATCGGCACGCCGAGCTCGTGGACGGAGAGGATCGAAGAGCCGGCCGAGCCCGCGGGAGCGAGAGGCGCGGCGCCGGGCGCGAGGACGCCGCTCCCGTTGTCCGAGCCCGTCCCCGTCGAGTTCGTTCCTCCCGTGCTGTTCGCGACGCTGCCGGTGCCGTTGCCGGAGAGACCGCCCGAGCTCCCGCTCCCGTTCCCGCCCCCGGAACCGGACCCCCCGCCGTCGTCGGAGCCGTTCCCCGAGCCGTCGAAGGCGCGGGGAGCCGCCGGTCCCGTCGACGCCGGGTGCACGGAGAAGGCGCTGACCGACCCCACCGCGAGCGTCGGAAGGGCGAAGGCGACCCCGAGACCGAGGACGACAAGGCCCACCCAGGCGAGCCGGCGGTAGGGGGTACCGCGCCGGCGCGCCGAGGGCGGTGCGTTCGGGTCGCCGGTCCGACGGGGTCTCCAGGTTCGCTCGACGGGGGAGGGCTGGGTGGCTCCCGGTGGGGCGGTCATCGACCGTCAGTGGGTCGGCGGGGTTCAAATACCGTCAGAGAAGATACGACAGTCCTACGCCGGTGCCCCGTCTCGGGCTGGCGTATCGCCGGCGTATCCGACGGCCCTCGGCGGACCGCCGTGGGACGACAACGACCCCGAGAAGGCGCCGTTCCGGCCGCTCCGTCCCGTCTCTCCTCCGCGGGGCAGATCCGACCGGCCGCGCGGGAGACGTCAGGACTCTCGAGCCGGCTCGACGCCCGGCCGCCGCACGGATCGCTCGGCCGGACGCCGGGAGGCCCCGCCGGAGCCGCGGGCGGACGGCAATACCGCGGTGACGACGTTCCCGGCGAACAACGCGAGGAACGGCGCCAACACGCCGAGCGGGCCGAGGGCCGCGACCTCGGCGAAGAGGAGCGGGAGCACGCCGGCGACGAGCCCCACGAGCCCCGCGAAGATCGCCATCGCGCGGCGCGCCGTCGGCGCCGTCCGCGGCTCGGAGACCATGAAGAGGCCGAAGAACAGCGACGCCGGGCCGAGCGCGCCCGCCTCAAGGAGCGGCACGAGCTGTCCGCCCGCGCCGAGCCCGACGGCGATCGCGATCGTCACCGGCAGGTAGGCGGCGAAGTAGAACACCGGCATCCGCCAGGTGTGCGGAGCCCTTACGATCAGCACCGCACCGAGCGCGACCACGAGCGCGGCGGCCGTCGTCCCGAAGCCGAGGTGCCAGCTCGTCGAGAGCCCGAACAGCACGGTGGCCACGGCGATCCCGGCGGCCGCCGGGTTGAGCACGGGATGGCTGTTCACCCGCAGCACGTGGCGGAGCCCGACCGAGACGATCGCGACCGAGAGCAGCGCGAGATCGACGGTCGCCGGCCAGACGATCAGGGAGACGAAGAGGCTCGTCGCGAGGGCCGCATCGGGGAACCTCAGCCGGGGGAACCGCACGCGCTGGAACGCGAGGTCGACGATGGCGCCGACGATCGGGACGGTGACGAGCGGCCCGGCGATCGCCGCGCTCTCGAACCCTCCGACGGAGGCGAGCAGCACGCCGAGGAACAGCCAGACGAGGCGGACCGGGGGAAGGTAGCGCTTCCAGAGGTCGATGGGACGGAACGGCCGGCGCCGCGAGGAAGACGAAGGCGGGGAGGCGCGCGGCGGCGGCACTGCGGCGACCGGGGGGACCGGCGTCGCGGGCGAGGAAGCCGGGCGAGCGATCGGGGCCGGGACGGGAGGGAGGGGCGGGGGAGCGGGCGGAACCGCGGCCGGAGGGCTCGGGGGAGTCGACGCAGGGTCCCCGGGGCTCCGGTCCACGCTCCTCGGCCGCGTCGGTCCTCGGTGGAGCGTCCGCGAGTTCCGCCAGTACGGGGCGGCGTTGTGCACGGGGCGTGTCGCGGGGCGCGGCGGTGTCGTCGACGGCTCTCTCGGGAGGGGAGCCGGGGGTCCGAGGTCGGCCTGGGGCCGGTCTGCGACCGGGGGGACCGGCGCGATCGGGGCGTGCGGGACCCAGTCGCATCCGATACAACGGGGTCCCGGGAGGAGCACGCGACCGCACCGGGGGCAGAAGCGATACTCGGCCCACCCCGCTTCGGTCATCGCGCGGCTCCCTCGACGGACCCCGTCCCCGTCGCGACGAGGCGCCGCGTGGCGCTACGCACCTGGTAGAGGACCACCGAGAAGCTCACGAGGTAGAGGAGACCCGCGAAGCCGATCCAGGGCACGAGCGGCAGCGCGGCGTAACCGTTCGCCGCGAGGCCGGGCGCGAGCACGCCCAGCACCGCCAGGTAGGCGGGCGTGCAGGCCGAGCAGCTCGAGAGAAAGCCGATCGGACCCCAGGCGAACGCGCCGGCGAGACGCGCGCCCCAGGTCCCGCGGGCGGGACGGACCGCGCAGCTGCCGCGGCGCCGCGCCTCGAGGCCGAGGACCACGGCCGAGGACCAGAGGAACCCGAGGAGGCCCAGCGTGACGAGGTCGACCGGCACGATCGTCCCCGAGAGCGGGGCGACGGCGAGGGAGAAGGCGAGGGCGGTCCACTGGCCGAACGGCGTGTAGACGGTCGTCGGCCCGAGGTAGTTGCCTCGAGGGCCCTCCCCCCACTGGAGCGAGTGGGTCGCGACGAGCGCCAAGAGGATCCCGCCGGCCCAGAGCGCGAGGAACACGCCCCATCGGGCGCCGCCCTGCAGCGAGAGGGTGAGGGGCCCGACGAGCGGCCGGACCGCGAAGAGCAGGAGCGCCGCCACGAACAGGGCGAACAGCGCCACGCCCGCCTCCGACCAGACCCCGGCGTAGTTGGTGAGGTCGACGAACGCCGGCGCGAGCCAGTACTCCGCGAGCGCGATGAACGTGAACGAGAGGACCTCGCGCCCGAGCGGACCCGGGACCTCGGCCACCACGAGCGGTCGTCGGAGGCCCCTCGCGAGGAGCTCCCGCACGCCGCGCGGCCAGCCTCGAACGACCCCCCCTACGTTCGCCATGAGGATCGGGCGGGCTCAGGGCCTCCCTTTCGGGCTCGCGGGGGCGTCCTGTGGGGACGACGGGGCGGGCGCGGTTCGTGCGGCGCCGGCCGTTGTGGCGGGTGCGACGCGACCGAGCGCGGCCTTCCGGCGCCGCAGCTGGACGCGGAGCATCAAGAGCAGGCCCGACAGCGCCACCGTGCCCATCAGCTCGAGGGCCGCGGTGTCCGGGTCGCTGACGCCCGTGAAGCTCCAACCCGAGCCGATCGGTCCGCCGCCCCCCGAGGTCGCGGCCCCGCCGGAGACGTTCACCCAGAGGCTCTGGTTCACGGCCCGGCCGAAGCTGTCGTTCGTCGCGACGGTGACGAGGTAGTGGCCCGCCTTCGTGTAGGTGTGGTTCTGGGGCGACGGGCCGCGCGTCGTCGTCCCGTCGCCGAAGCCCCACAGCGGCGAGGTCGCGTAGACGCCCGAGCCGCCCGTGACGTTGAGCGTGAAGGCGACGTCGACGGGCGGTAGCTCCGTCGTGCGGTAGTTCGAGAGGACGGTCGCGAGCGGTGGCGGGTCGAGGACGAGGCGCGCGGTCGCGTTCGCCTGGGCCCCGAGCGCGTCCGACACCGAGGCCCGCACGACGACCGGGCCGCTCACGTTCGCCGCGTAGGTGTGGTTCGACAGCGCGCCGGTCGTGACGCTGCCATCCCCCCAGGTCCACGAGACCGGCCCGTACGGTCCGGTCCCCCCGACGATCGAGGCCGCGCCGGAGACGGGGAGCGGAGCGTCCCCGACGGTCTCGTTGAGGAGGAGGGTGAGCTCGAGGCCGGTGACGCGCACGGTCGCGAGCGCCGTCGCCGACGCGCCGTTCGCATCCGTGACCTGGACCGTGACGTTGTAGACGCCGAGGGCCGCGTAGGTGTGCGCGACGACCGACCCCGAGCCGCTCGCGCCGTCCCCGAAGGTCCACGAGGGCGTCGCGTAGGGAGCGGTACCGCCCTCGACGGAGACCTCGGCGGTGATCGGGAGCGGCGGGGCCCCGATCGAGGGGTCCTCGACGAGATACGCCGCCAGCTGGGCACCGCTGGCGCCGCTGACCGTGACCGAGGTCGTGTTCTCGCCGACGTGGCCGGCCGCGTCGACGACGTAGACCGTGACCTCGTAGGCGCCGTTCACCGAGTAGGTGTGCGTCGTCGAGGCGCCGCTGCCGTAGCTTCCGTCGCCGAAGACCCAGGTCGCCCGGTACGGCGCGGTGCCGCCCCCAGCGGTCTCCGACAGCGCGACCGAGAGCGGCGCCGCGCCGCTCGCGGGCGTCGCCGTCACCGTCACCGGGAACGTCCCCGTCGCAGCGGCCACGGAGAGCGTGGCGGAGGCCGTCGCACGAGCCCCGCTCGCGTCGGTGACGGTGACGGCGGGGCCGTAGACGCCCGGCGCCGTGTAGAGGTGCGAGAGGGAGGCCGTCGCGCCCGTCGACCCATCGCCGAGGTCCCAGGCGTAGCGGTAGGGCGTCGAGCCGCCCGACGGCGTGGCCACGAGGGTCGCCAACGTCGGGGCGGACCCGGAGGTCGGTGAGACCTGGACTGAGACGGTGAGGGAGGTCGCGGAGGTGACCGAGATCGCGACCGAGGCGCTCGCGGTGTAGGACTTGGCGTCGGTGACCGTGACCGTGGCCGAGTAGCTGCCCGACAGCGAGTAGGTGTGGCTCTCGTTGAGGAGCGTCCCCGCCGCGCTCCCGTCCCCGTAGTTCCAGCTCACCGTGTACGGCGCGGTCCCGCCGGTCACGCGCGCACTGAGCGCGACCGGGAGGGGCGCAGCGCCCGAGGTGGGCGTCGCGCTCGCGGTGACGCTCGGGATGGAGGTGGCGGGGACGATGTTGAGGACGAAGGCCTCCATGCCGCCGTGCCCAGGGCCGCAGGAGATCGTGCACCAGATGTGCTGGTGCGTGTAGGCCGTCGAGGGGGCGGTGAACTGCCCGGTGACCCACTTCCCGACGGGCGCGTTCACGGTGACGAGCTGCCGGCCCGTCGCGTTGAGCTCGACGCCGAGCCCGTGGTAGGCCGTCCCCCCGACGCCCGGATTCGCCTTGAGGCTCGTGGCGTTGATGTGGACGGTCCACCCTTCGTAGACCGTCCAGTCGGAGCTGTCGTTGGCTCCGGTCGCCGTGTTGACGATCCAAAAGCCGTAGTCGTACATCGAGACGTTGAAGAACTGCTCGTGGCTCGAGTTGGCATCCGGCGCGACGGGTCCCAGCCAGCCTCCCGGGCAGCCGACGGCGCCCGGGAGCGAGCACCGGACCCCTGCCGGCGCCCCGACACCGTAGGCGGAGAGCGCCAGGAGTCCCGCGAAGAAGACCGCGAGGCCCCGTCGGCTCGCACGCTGCCACGGTCGGTCGGTCGCCGCCAGACCCCGAGGGGCTGGCGGTCGAGCGCGCTCGAGGGTCCCGAGGGCCCCCGACGGGAGCGCCCCGGGCGTGATCGGCCGCCGGTGCATCGCGCGTTCTTTCGGTGGACCGGGTTCATAAAGCCCCCCGGAAGATACGACAGCGCCACGCCGCGACCCGGCGTATCCGCGGCGTGCCGGGGGTCTCGCTCGCCCGCGGGGGCGCCGGGAGCGACGCGCGCGAACGGCGCGAGCGGATCCCCCCGGCGCAGGTCAAGCCCCGGCGAGTGGGGCTCCCGAACGACGCCGCCCTCGGGTCCGACGAGCCCGGGAGAGCGGTGCGGGGGCGCCGCCCCCCGCACCGGCCTCGAGGCCGCTACGTGAACTTCACACGGAACAGGTGGCCCGTCCCCGCGATCGTGAACGTGCCGGTCGAGGGCGTCGCGGTGAACCCGGTGGAGCTCACCGTGAACGTGTAGGTTCCGTTCGGCAGGTGGAAGGCGATGCTCGTGGCGGTCGAGCTGATCGTCGTCGAGCCGATCGTGACCTTCCACGACGTCCCGGTCGGGAGGCCCGTCTCGGAGAACGTCACGAGGTAGCGGACCTGTGTGAAGCGGACGGAGACCTTGACGAACGTGCCGCTCACGGTGACCGTCCCGTGGTAGGCGCTGCCGAGGATGTGCCAGCCCGCGACGTTCGCGATCGAGTAGGCGTACGTTCCGTTCGGGACCAGGAAGGAGAGCCTCGCCGACGTCGTCGTGATCGTCGTCGCCCCGAGGGTCACGCTCCAGGACGTGCCCGCCGGCAGGCCCGTCTCGGAGAAGATGACAAGGTAACGGACCTGCGAGAACGTCATCGAGACCGTCGTGCCGGCGCCGTTGAGGGTCAGCGTCCCCGAGTAGTGCCCCGACGAGAGGTGCCAGCCCGAGACGTCCGCGACCGTGTAGCCGACGGTCCCGTTCGGCGCCTCGAAGACGATCGTGCTCGTCGTCGAGGAGAGCGTCGTCGCACCGAGCGTCACGCTCCAGCTCGTCCCCGAGGGGAGGCCGCTCTCCGAGAAGGTCACGGCGTAGGTGACCTCCGTGTAGGCGAGCGTCGACGCGAGGGCGCCGCCCGAGACCGCGAGGGATCCGGCGTAGGCCATCGAGCCCTGGTGCCAGCCCGAGAGGTCCGCGATCGCGTAGCTGTACGTCCCGTTCGGCTCCGAGGCGAACGTCAGCGTGTCCACGCCGCCGTCCGTCGTCCGGTTGAGGGTGGTGCCGTCGAACGTCACGCTCCAGTTCTGGCCGGCGGGAAGGCCGGACTCGGAGAACGTCACCGCGTAGGTCACCTGGTTGTACGTGACCCCCTCCGAGAGGGCCCCGCCGCTCACCGCGAGCGCGCCCGCGTACGGGAGGGTCGCCTCGTGCCAGCCCGAGACGTCGGTGATCGCGTAGGCGTAGGTCCCGTTCGGCTCCGACGCGAACGAGAGCGTGTCGACGCCGCCGTCCGTCAGCAGGCTCAGAGCCGTCCCGTTGAACGTCACCGTCCAGGTGAGCCCGGACGGCAGGCCCGACTCGCTGAACGAGACCCCGTAGGTCACCTGGGCGAACGTGAGCGAGACCGTCGCGCCCGCCGCCGAGATCCCCTGCGTGCCCGAGTAGCTGCCGCCCGACAGGTGCCAGCCCGACACATCCGCGATCGAGTAGGCGTAGCTCCCGTTCGGCTCCTGGAACGTGATCGTGCTCGTCGTCGACGACAGTGTCGACACGCCGACCGTGGCGCTCCACGAGGTCCCGCTCGGGAGTCCGCTCTCCGAGAACACGAGCGCGTACGTCACCTGGCCGAAGGTCAGGTCCGTCGCGACGTCACCGCCGGCGACGGTGAGGGATCCCGAGTACGACCCCGTGGTCAGGTGCCAGCCGGGCACGTCCGCGACCGAGTAGCTGTACGTCCCGTTCGGACCGGTGAAGGCGATCGTGCCGGTTGTCGACGAGAGCGTCGTCGCGCCGAGCGTGACGCTCCAGCTGGTCGCGCTCGGGAGTCCCGTCTCGACGAACGAGAGCGAGTAGTTCACCTGCTGGAAGACGAGGGGGAGGTTCACCGCGGCCCCGTTCACGTTCACGGTGCCGGCATAGCTGCCCGAGCTGAGGTGCCAGCCCGGCACATCCGCGACCGAGTAGCTGAGCGTTCCGTTGGGCTCGTTGAACCCGATGGCGCTGCTCGTCGAGGTCGAGGTCGTCGCACCGAGCGTGACGGACCAGGAGGTCCCGCCGGGAAGGCCGGTCTCGGAGAACGTCACCGCGTAGAGCACCTGCGTGTAGCTCAACGCGACCGAGAGCCCGGCGCCGGCGACCGCGAGGCTGCCCGAGTACGGCAGCGTCGCCTCGTGCCAGCCCGAGAGGTC
>DAHUYN010000001.1 GCA_027315165.1 Thermoplasmata archaeon
TGCGCGATCTTGGCATCGACCGCGTGTCGGAGACCTGCGTTCCGACCGCACAGCCTCCGGTAGTCCTGCTCGAACTCGGCCGAGACCTCGAGGCTCCAGCTCACTTCGGAGCCTCCAGCAGTTCCGCTGGCGACCGGATCGCTCGGAAGGGTCCGCGTCGAACTCGCTGGAGTCCCTCCACGAACTCGGGCCGAAGGGCCGGGTCCAGGATCGTCTCCTCATAGGCCGCCACGATGGCTTCGATGGCCTCGGTCTTTCCGCGAAGTCCATCTCGGGCTTTGACGATGTTCACAATCCGGTTGGCGTGCTCCGAGAGGTCGACCACTGCCTTCGGCATAGCTTCGAATTGCATGATATATCTCCGGGCTATAAGGTCGTTCCTCTCGAACGAGATCTGGAACGGCCCCGAGGCCCCCGTCGAGAGTTCGTCCATCACGCGCGGGCGAGATCCCGGGGCAGAGACTAAGCTGACAGACCCCCTCGGAGTCCCGGCATCGAAATTTCGGTCCTTGCGTGGCCCCGGCATCCCACCCACGTTCGGACGGCCCAGAGGGTTCGCCACCTGTCGCTCCGCGGCGTGACGTTCCGCTCGGCGGGTCGCGCGCGAGCCGCGAACGGCCCTACCCGGTGCCCACGAGGTACGCCGCGAGGCCGACACCGATGGCCACCATGGCGAGCGTGAGCGCCCACTCGAGGCCCGCACGCACGCGGTATCTTCCGGCCTCGAGGTCCTCGCGGGTGGTTCGGAAGCGGAGGAACGCCAAGAGAAGCAGTGCGGCGCCCGCCAGGACGAGAAGGACTCCGGTGATCTCGGACACGGGCGCCGTGCCGCTGGAGCCCGTCGCGGTCCCCGAGAGTTCCCGTAAGATAAGTCCGAACTTCGCGACGACGAACCCGAACGCCATGATTGTGATGGACGTGCGCACCCACGCGAGGAAGGTGCGTTCGTTCGCGAGATGATCTGTCGGGGTCGCGAAATGGGGACTCACGGTCGGTGCGGTCGGTGCCTCGCGTGCGCTCATCAGGGTCCGGCCATCGAAGACGCGCTCCCTTCATCAAGGCCGCGGTCGTCTCACCCCGTACCCTCGGTCCCTCGGACTCTCACGGTGAGGCCGAGACCCCTCGCACCAGGGTGGGCCGAGACGAGGAGCGCTTCGCCCTCGACCGAGAGGCCTTGCGAACCGTGAGCCCCTCGCTCGGCAGGGGACACGGCGCTGCCGGCCACGCGGGTCTTCGCGAGGCGGGCTCGCGCCGCCACGACGTACGAGAGGGAGGCCCGGGCGCCGACGGCCCCGACGAGGACCCCTTCCCACCCCGCGGAATCCGCCCGCGCGTCCGTTCGGCCGGAGGCTACCGAGCGCTCGACCTCGACGCACTCGGGGGCAGCCGGAACGTCCGCCGGATCCTCGCCGAGAGCACGGGCCCTGTCTGCGCGCCGACGATCCGGTCGACGAGCCGACCGTCGTCGAACACGAGGAGCGTCGGGATCCCCTGAACGTTCCACTGGCCGGCGAGACCGGGCTCCTCGTCCGAGTTGACGCGCGCGAAGCGTACGTCCCCTGCCAGCTCACGGGCGAGCGCGTCGAGGATCGGGGCCATGGCTCGGCACGGACCGCACCACGGCGCCCAGACGTCGACGACCACACGGCGGTTCGACGAGAGGAAGCCGCCCACCGTCGCCGAAGTGAGGTCGACGGGGCCGGCCTCCGGCCGCGGCGTCGGGCCCTCTGTCCGACGACCGAGGATCTCCTGGCGCATCCGCTCGCGGATCGCCTCGAGCTCCGGGTCCCTGCCGTCCGTCCCGGCGTTCATGGGTGGGCCTCCACCCGGAAGAGGATGCCGTAGTGCCAGGGACCGAACTCGAACCGCTCGACCGCTCGCAATCCGTGCGCCTCGAGACGCCGCGTTGCCTCCTCGGGAGTCAGGCGGACCTGGGTCGGGGGACCCCCCGGCGTGTCCTCCGGCTTCCAATCGATGTTGACGAGCCGACCGTCGGGTTTGAGCAGTCGCACGGCCTCGGAGACCGTCGCCTCGGGGACGTCGTGGAGGACGTTCGCCAGCAGCACGAGGTCCGCGGACGCCGAGTCAAGGGGGATGCGCTCGAGGGTGTTGTGGACCGCGACGAGCTGCGGGAGTCGCTCGGTCCCGGCCCGCTCCCGAAGGAGCGAGACGAGCTCCTCGGACAGGTCGGTAGCGTAGACGCGACCGTTCTCGCCGACGCGCCGAGCCGCGGGGAGGGCAAAGAACCCGGTGCCGGCCCCGACCTCGACGACCGTGGCCCCCTTCGCAAGCGCGAGGCGGTCCCAGAGTCGCTCCGGGTCCTGCGACCTCCGCCGCTCCGGGGATTCGAGGGCGGCGATCGCCTCCTCCCGACTCCAGGCCCGCCCGACGAGGGACCCATGGTGACCGCCGTGGGCGTGGCCGTGGGACGGGCGACCGGCGGGGACGGCGGCCGGCGCGACCGGGCGCGAGGCCGCCGCGGGGGATTGGACGCGCGTGGACACGTGTACGGGCACGCCGGCCTGCTCGAACAGCACGCCGACGGGGCAGGTGCGCATCGTGATGCCGAGAGCGGTCTCAACGTCCTCCGCGCCGGCGGTCGTCGTCAGCGTGAACGCTCCGTCGACCGCGGTGAGGGTCCGGGCACCGCGGGGCCGGTGCGCTTCGAGGGTCACCGACATCGCGTCGAACGGGATCCGCCGGCGCCGCGCGACGAGGGCGAAGATCGTCGTGATGCACCCGGCGAGCGAAAGGACGAGCAGCTCGAGCGAAGAGGTGCCCGCATCCCGGCCCCCCTCGTCCCGCTCGAGGTCGACCGTGACCTCGTGTCCTCGTCCGTCGTCCAGACGCGTCTCGTACCCGCCCTTCCACGTTGCGGTCGCCTTCATGCTTTCGTTCCGGTGAATTCGGTCGAGGGGGACCTGGTGCGCCGCGATCGGGGGGGCCGGCGGCCGCTGGGGCTCGGCACGAGTTCCGCCCGCCAGATGCGTACCCAGCAGCGGGTTCCCTCGAAGCCGGAGCGGGTCCACGCCCCTCGCCACGGCTGCGGCCGTCCGACGCGCGTCGGCCAGAGCGGGTCCTCGAGCTGCACGCCGTCCTCCCGAGGCGCGACCCGGAGCCAGTGCGGGTCCCCGACCCCGCTCGACCGGTCAACCTCAGAGGAGAGCACGAGTCCGTGGCCGGCCCTGAGGAGCCTCGGCCCGCTGCTGCCGTGGACGGAGATCCCGAGCGCCCGGCAGTCGTGACGGAGGACGCGCTCGACGGCACGGTACTCCGACCGGCGGAACCCCGGATGGCGCCGGGAGACGTGGGCCCAGAGCCAGGGGCTCGGGCCGTCGAGCACGACCTCTGCGCCGAACCCCCGACGCCGGGCTGCGAGCGCGAGTCCGAGCGGGTGTGCGCCCGGACACGCGACCGCGGTGCTCTCGCGCCACAGCTGGAGCTCGGCCTCGACCCTCGGGCCGGTAGGACGCCAGCCGAGGTCGACGAGGACGCCCCCGAGCGCGGCCGCGCCACAGGTGTACGGGAATGACTGATGCCACGGCCGCGCCGCCCGCCCCTCTCCTCGAGACGCGGCACCGCCACGCGGACGGTCGTGCGGGCCGCGTCGCGTCATTCGTCCTCTCCGTGCCCCGTACGGCGGCGCCTCACCGCGATCCGTGGCAGGAAGCGGCCGGTCGTCCCGAGGTATCGGGCATACTCTCTCTGGAGGTGAGCCGAGGCGAGGAATAGCCTCTCCTCCTCGCGGGCGCGGTACACGGCCAGGGTCAGGACGAGGACCGCCGCGGCGGCGAGGGGAGGGCTGAGCAGCGTGAGGGCGAACCCCGCGGACCAGAGGAGGTTCGCGGTGTACATCGGGTGGCGCAGGCGCGTGTACGGTCCCTCGCGCACGACGCGGTGGTCGGGGCCGACCCGCATCTCGAGAGTGGCGAACCGGCCGAGGGAGCGGAACGCCCAGCCGAGAAGGGCCCCCCCGGCGAGGACGCTCGCGACGCCGACGAGCTGGACCGGGGCGTCTCCGGCGAAGGAGACCGCGAGCGGCGCGGACTCCAGCGCGGCGGGCGCGACAAAGATGCCGAGCGGGTAGAGGAGCGCGGCCGCGAGCGTCGCGAGCCAGACGGCTTCGACGAGGGTTTCCCCGCGGCGACGCGACCTCGGCTCGGACGTTCGGCGGCCCCTTCGCGGGAGAGGCGGCCGGGCGTACACGACGGCGCCGGCAAGGAAGAGGTAGAGCGCGGCGACGAGGGCTTGTGTGAGAGAGAGCGCGAGCATGAGCGTCGGCCGGGCGCGCGCCTACCGTCGGCGCGAGAGCGCCGCCGCTGCGCGGGCGCGTTCCGGGTCCGGCGCCCGGGCGGGTGCCGGCCTCGGTGCCGCCCGAGGCGGAAGGGGTTCGCGTGGCCGGAGCCGAGGCATCACTCGATCGCGCCTACGCGGTGTAGAACGGCGTGACCTCGCGGATCGACCTCGTCGTCGGAAGCCCGAGGCTTCGGTAGAGCGCCTCGAGGCTCTCGGAGGAGGGCGCCTCCCAGAGGCAGTGTGCCTCGGTCCGTCCGGGAACGGCGACGATCGAGACGGGGCGGAACCCGGCAGGGATCTGTCCCTTCTTGGCCATCGCGACCGCGCTCTGGACCTTGTCGACAACCGTCTTCGTCTGCTCGGCCGACCACTTGTGCTCGATCTCGTAGAGGGGCATCGGGTACCTCGGTCTCTCAAGGCCGGCGGGCCCGATGAGCGGTCCCGTTGCGTACGCAACGTCTATTAGAGTCGGGGCCGGCTGGCGCCCGACGGCCGATGCAGCTGTTGCGCATCACGGTCGAGCACGACTGCCCGTTCTCGATGCCGCTCCGGAGGCACGCCGGCGTCCGCGCGACCCACCTGTGCCACCGAGGCAGCGAGGCGCTGCTCGAGGTCCACGGGAGCGAGGCCGAGGCGTTCGCCGCGGTGGTCGCCGAGTACGAGGCGCTCGGGGGGAGCGCGGTGCTCCGCGGCGAGGACGGGCTCGGCGCGCTCGTCCGGTTCGCCACCTGCGCCTGCTGCCGCTCGGGACGCGTGATCCCCGCGATCGAGGCCGCGGGCCAGCTCTACCTTCCTCCGTCGGCCTACGGGGCCGACGGGCGGGAGGTCTACCAGTTCCTCGCTCACGAGGCCACCGTCGACACGGCGTTGCTCGCCCGACTTCCCGAGGGCGTCCGGGTCGTCCAGACGGCCGTCCGCCCGCTCTCCGAGCTCGGGTTCGAGGAGGGGTTCCTCGTTCCCGTGGGTACGCTCTTCGGCGAGCTCACGACGCGCCAGCGGCTCGCGCTCGTGACGGCGGTGCGGCGTGGCTACTACCGGATCCCGCGCCCGGTGACGACCGCGGAGCTCTCGACGGAGCTTTCGATCTCGCGCGAGGCGTTCGAGGCGCTGCTCCGAAAGGCGGAGAACAAGCTGGTCTCCGGGCTGTTCCCCTACCTCGTGCTCGGGGACGTGCCCGACCCCGCCGCCGCAGGGTCGGGGACGCCCGGCGAGGGGCGACGGGGCCGAGGCGAGCCCCCTCGAGCCGAGGGCGACGCCCGCCGCGCCCCCTCGTGACGCCGGCTTGACCGTACGGCCATGGCTCCTCTCTCCCTGCTCTTCCCCGCGGCGGGGCCGATCGACGGAGGAGGGATGGGGGTGGGCGAGGGCCGGGCAGGGGACCGGGTCGTCTGCGACCTCCACGACGAGGCGACGAGGGCGGCGCTCGTCGACTCCCCGGGGCTCCTCGACCGGGGCGGGGTCCGGGGACGGCGGACCGTCGAGTGCGCGTCGTGCCCGCTGTGCCGGGCGGCACTGACCTGGCTCGCGCTCGCCTTCCCCGAGGGCGCCGAGGTGCAGGTGCCGCGGGGTTTCGACCGCGAGGCGGTCTGGCGCACCGTCGTCGAGACCGCGCAGCCCCGGGTCCCGGCTCTCGTGGCCGCCCCGGAGTCGCCTCGCGCCGTGCCCGAGGGGGCTACGCGTGGCGGATCTCCGCCCGTAGCGCGGCCTTGAGGAGGTCGTGGGGCGTCACGATGCCGACAAGCTTGTAGCCGTCGACGACGGGTAGGCGGTTCACGCCGCGCTCGGCCATCGTCTCCATCGCGAGCTCGAGCGGGGCGTCGGACCTCAGGAAGACCGGCGGCTGGGTCATCGCCTCGGAGACCTTGGCCTCCTCGAGCGTGCCCCGGAGCTCCTCGAGGCTCGGGCTCGCGTTCGCCCGCGTCGGGAACGTGAAGAGGTCGAGCACGGAGGTCGGCTCGGGGAGGCCGGCCTCGCTTGCGAGGTAGGCGGCGATGTCCTTCTGGCTGAGCACCCCGATGAGGCGTCCCGGCCGCTCGACGACCGGGAGCCCCGTGATGTTGTGGGTCCGCATCAGGACCGCGGCGTCCCACAGCGACGCGTCGGGCTCGACGGTGACCGGCCGCCGGTTCATCACGTCGCCCACGGTCACATTGTAGGTGAGCCGGAACCCGAGCGTCGGCACGGGTCGGAGGGGCTCGGCCGCCTCGGGCGCCGGCCCGGCCCCCTCCACCGTCGCGGTCCGAGAGTTCGCCATCGTTGCACGTCCATCGTTCCGAGCCTCGTGGGGGTATTTCCTCCTCCGTCGAACGGGGTTGACCGGGGCGCGCGGCGCCGGGTCAGAGGACCGGGGTGGCGAGCGTCGGCTCGTAGTCCGGTGCGAGCGTACCGACGATCGGGATCGGGTGGCCGCAGCCCCGGCACCGGTTCTCCCGGTCGAGGTTCCACGAGCGGATCAGGAAGCCGAGACGGTCGACCGCGATCTGCCCGCACCGCGGGCAGTAGGTGTGCTCGAGCGGATGGCCCCAGACGTTCCCGAGATAGACGTAGTCGAGCCCCTCCTCCTTCGCGACCGCATGGAGGCGCTCGAGCGTGCGCACGGGGGTCTCCGGGAACTCCATCATCTGGTAGTCCGGATGGAACCGGAGCAGGTGGAACGGCGTCTCGGGAGAGAGCTCGTCGTGCACGAAGCGGGCGAGGGAGCGGAACGCGGCGACGTCCTCGCCGACCCGAGGCACGATGAGGTCGGTGACCTCGACATGGACGCCCCGCCGATACAGGTCGACGACCGTCGAGAGGATCGGGTCCGGACCTTTCGCGGTGATGTACTTCCGAAGGAAGCCCGGCTCGCCGCTCCCCTTGAAGTCGACGCTGATGGCGTCGAGCTTCGGCGCGAGCCGCTCGACCGCCTCGGGGGTCATGTAGCCGTTCGTGACGAACGTCGCGAACAGCCCCTGCTCGTGCGCGAGGTCGATGATGTCGAGCGCGTACTCGAGGAAGATCGTCGGCTCGTTGTAGGTGAAGGTGACCCCCGCGCAGCCGAGGCGTTTCGCCGAGGCGACGGCCGCCGCCGGGGGCAGGGGCCGGCCCTGGACCCCACGCTCCTGCGAGATCTCGGCGTTCTGGCAGTACTGGCAGCGCCAGTTGCAGCCGACGGTGCCGATCGAGAAGACCTTCGACCCGGGCCGGAAGTGCGAGAGCGGCTTCTTCTCGATGGGGTCGACCTGGACCGCCGCGGCGATCCCGTAGGTGAGGAGCTCGAGCGTGCCGCCAACGTTCTTGCGGACGAAGCAGAAGCCGTGCGAGCCCTCGGGGATCACGCAGTAGCGCGCACAGGCGGTGCACCGGACCTTGCAATCGGGCAGCCGTTCGAAGAGGGTCGCGGCGTGGCCGGGCATCCTCCCCCCGGCTCGAACAGGGGTCGCATGCCGATAACCGTTCGCTCTCGCCCCCCTCGACGGGGCCAAGGATTCATCCGTCAGGCGCCATGGCCCTCGCGATGTCGGAGGCGGTGCCGGCGGAGGCCGAGGCCGACCGGCTCGAGCGCGAGGTGCTCGTCCGGATCTCGCCCGACGACGCGACACGCGCCCGGGTCGCCGCGGCGTGCCGCGCCCTCGTCGAGCGCGCCGAGGCCGCCGCGCGCTCCCGAGGGATCCCGGTCGCGCGGTGCCTCGTCGCCGGCTCCGCCGCCCGGGGGACCTACCTCGTCGACCGGCTCGACATCGACCTGTTCCTCCTGTTCCCGCCGTCCACGACCCGAGCCGACCTCGAGCACCGGGGCCTCGAGCTCGCGGCGGCGATCCTCGAGAGGCCCGAGACCCGCTACGCGGAGCACCCCTACCTGCGCGGCGTCTTCGACGGCTTTCCCGTCGACGCCGTCCCGGGGTTCGCCGTCGACGACCCGACGCACCCGATCAGCGCCGTCGATCGGACGCCGTTCCATCAGGCCTACCTCGAGAGCCGGTACACGCCCGCGCTCGTCGACCAGGTGCGGCTCGCCAAGCAGTTCCTCCGCGCCATCGGCGTCTACGGCTCGGAGGCACGGACCGCGGGCTTCTCGGGCTACCTCCTCGAACTCCTCGTGCTGCGCTTCGGCGGCCTGCGGGGGCTTCTCAAGGCGGCGCGGGCGTGGCGGCCGCCCGTCCGCCTCGAGTCAACGCCCGGCGCCTCCCCGACGGTGCCGGAGGACATCGCGCTCATTCTCGACGACCCGGTCGACCCGGGGCGCAACGTCTCCTCCGCGCTCTCGCGACGTAACTTGGCCACCTTCATCCTCGCGGCGGCGACCTACCTCGAGCACCCGGGCCGGTGGGCGTTCGAGCGAACGCCGCGCGCGCTGCCGACGCTCTCGGGCGCGATCGAGCTCGTCGCCGACCGGGGCACCCACGTCGCCGTCCTCACGGTCCCGAGGCCGACCGTCGTCGACGACATCCTCTACCCGCAGATGCGCAAGGCCGAGCGGGCGGTCTCCGAGGAGGCCGCGAGGCTCGGTTTCCGCGTCCTCGGAACGGCCAGCGCGGCCGGGCCCGACCGGGTCTACCTCCTCCTCGAGGTCGAGCATGGCCGTCTCCCCGCCGTCCGTCTGCAGGAGGGGCCACCCCCGGGCCTCGACCGCGTCGCGTCGTTCCTGGAGAAGTGGAGCACGACATCCGCGCCCGTGCTCCAGGGACCCTACGTGCTCGCCGACGGCCGTCTGGCCGTCGAGGCCCGCCGTTCGGAGCGGGAGCTCGAGCCGCTCCTTCGGGCTGCGATCGACCGTCTTCCGCTCGGGCGCGACCTCAAGCCCCGCGAGCCCGGGCTCGTGGCCGTCGCGTCCCTCGCCTCCGTCGCGGAGACCGAGGCGCTCGACGAGGCGGTCTCGGACCTGTTGGAGAAGCGGCTTCCCTGGTCCGAGGCGGCGCGCTAGCGCAGCAGGACGTCGGTCAGCAGGAACCAGATCCCGATCCAACCGAACACCTCGACGAGGATCATGCTCGCCCACTCGCCCTTCGTGTACTCGGAGGCGGCCGCGCGCAGGCGTCCCCAGAGCAGCGGCGAGGTGGCGATCGTCATGATGCCGACGACCACCGGCACGAGCCCCTCGAGTACGCCCGTGCCGGCCATCGCGAGAACGTGCGTCAGCCCGAAGGAGACGGCGCCGAGGAGGATGGCGAGGCCGAGCGCAAAGCCCGTCGCGACCGACTGCTCGAACTCGTGGGCGACGAAGCCTTCCTCGTCGAACTCGGGGAACTCGAAGCCCGCGGCCTCGGCGTCCTCCTCGAGCCGCTTGCGGGCCTTCTTCGCCATCGCTAGCGCCCCCGCGACGCCTGGGCGGCCCGGAACAGGGCCTCGGCGCGATAGGAGCTCCGGACGAGCGGGCCGGCCTCGATGCCGGAGAATCCGGCGCGACGGGCCCGGTCGGCGAGCGCCCCGAACTCCTCCGGCGGCACGTACCGCGCGACCGGGACGTGAGCGGGGCTGGGCCGGAGGTACTGGCCGAGCGTGAGGAGGTCGACCCCGGCCTCCCGGAGGTCACGGTTCGCCTCGTCCAGCTCGTCGAGCGCCTCGCCCAGGCCGAGCATGATCGAGCTCTTCGTCACGAGACGTCTCGGGCCGAGCTCGCGGGCGGCCCGGAGGAGCGCGAGGGAGCGGTCGTAGCCCGCGCGCCGGTCCCGGACCGCGGGCGAGAGCCGGCGGACCGTCTCGAGGTTGTGCGCGAGCACGTCCGGCGGCTCCTCGAGGAGGGTCCCGAGCGCGCGCTCGTCGCCGCCGAGGTCCCCGACGAGGAGCTCGACGAGGACCTCGGGCGAACGGGCGCGGATGGCCCGGACGGTCTCCGCGAGGATCGAGGCGCCTCCGTCCGCGAGGTCGTCCCGGCAGACCTGCGTGAGCACGACGTAGCGGAGTCCCCCGCGTCGGACCCCCTCGGCGACGCGCGCCGGCTCGGTCGGGTCGACCGCGCCGTGGGGCCAGTGCGTCGTCACCGCGCAGAACGCGCAGCGCCGTGTGCAGGCCGCGCCGAGGAGCATGAACGTCGCCGTGCCGGCCGACCAGCACTCGGACTTGTTGGGGCAGCGGGCCTCGCGGCAGACCGTCGCGAGTCCCAGCTCGGCGAGCGTCCCCTGCACCTCTGGGTATCGGCCGCTCGGAAGCGGGACCCGGATCCACTCGGGGAGCCGGGCCGAGGGCGGCGAGCGGTCCGCCGTTGTCGCCGTCGCCACGAGCGTGGGAGCCGGGCTCGCGTCTTAGGCTTTGCGCGAGCGGCGGCCCGCCCGGTCCTCGAGAAGCGTCGTGAGGTAGCTCATCGGCATCTCGTCCATGCTGAGCCGGTTGCCCTCGCCGCGGCTGGCCGGCGGCTCGACGCCGAGCAGCCCCTCGCGCTCGAGCGCCTTCACGGTCCGCCAGAACGTGACACGGCTCATCGCCGTGACGCCGTACTCCTCCGCGGCCGCCTGGTAGGCCTGCCGGACCTTGTCGGTCGTCGCGACGGCGTGCCGCCCGCGGAGGCAGCGCGCGAGCGCGAGGAGCACGAGGAGCTCGGTCTCCCCGAGCGCCTCGAGCTTGGATTCGGTGACGGTCGGGTAGATCGAGCCCTTCGCCGCGCGCACATGCTCGGGGCCGACCTCACGGGCCCCCTCGGACTCCGCCGCCCGTGCGGCCCCGGCCAGGAGTTCGAGGGCGAACCGGGCGTCGCCGCTGGACGCGGCCGCCCGGGCGATCTGCTCGGCCATCGGTGGGGGGAGCGCGCCGGGGCGCAGCGCGACCTCGGCCCGGTAGCGGACGATCTCCTCGAGGTCCTCCGCGTCGTACCGACGCAGCTGCAGTCGGTGGGTCACGCCGAAGCTCGAGCGGCTCGGGGCATCGAGGTACGGGAGGACGTCCTCGGAGGCGACCAGGAACAGCGAGATCGAGCCGAGGCCGACCTCGGGCGACCTCGAAAGCAGGTAGACGAGCTTGGTCTCCTGGCGGACGAGCGCGCTCACCTCGTCGAGGATGACGAAGACGTGTCGGGGCGCGCGCCGGATCCCCTGTTCGAAGACGTCGAGCATCTCGGGGAGGCCGTAGCCCCGGTCGGGGAGCGACACGCCGACCCCTCGGAGCAGCTGGAGGAGGATCGTCCGGTCGTTCGAGCGCCGCCAGCAGTTGACGTAGAGCTTGAGGACCGGAAGGGAGCCGACGCGCCCCGCGCGGACGAGCTCGTCCCCGAGCCGCTGCGCGAGCGCGGTCTTGCCGCTCCCGACGCCGCCCGTGAGGAGCTGGTGGTAGGCGACGCCCTTCGCGAGCGAGGCCTTGTAGCGCTGCGAGAGGAGGGCGAGCTCCGTCTCTCGCCGGACCAGCTTCGGCGGCAGGTAGGAGGCGTCGAGCGTCTCCTCGTGCGTGAGGACCCGTTCCACGGCGAACCCGAGCCCGAGACACGCCTCGGGTAGATTACGCTCCCGCTCGCCGGCGGGGTCGTCGGGGCGGTGGCAGCCAGGCGGCGAGGCGCTCGTAGGCACCGTCGGCGAGCTCCGTCCGAGAGCGGCGGGCGTCCAGCACCCACCAGCGCCCCGCTCGGGCGAACCCGGCGTAGGCGCGTGCAACGCGCCGGAGCGTGCGCAGTCGTTCGAGCGGGGCCCGGTGGTTCCCGCGGCGGCCGACCCGACGGAGCGCCTCGGCCGCCGGGAGCTCGAGCCAGAGCACCCGGTCCGGCGGGACCGTGACCCCTCGCTGGAGCCTCGCGAGGGCCCGACGGGGCGCGGGCGGGAGGGCGCTGCCCTGGTAGGCGAGGGTCGAGTAGAACGAGCGGTCGGAGAGGACCACGTCCGCGCGCGCCAGCGCCTCGAGGAGCGTCGGCCTCGCCAAGAGCCGGTCGACCGTGAAGCCGACGGCCCCGCCCAGCGGGTCGCGTCGAGCGAGCTCCTGAGCACGACGGCCGAGGCGCGGGTCCGTCGGCTCTCGCCAGAGGACCACGCGCCAGCCCGAGGCGCGCAGGCGTCGTGCGAGGCGTCGCTGCAGGGTCGACTTGCCCGTCCCGTCGATCCCCTCGAGGGCCACGAGCCGTCCCGGGCCGCGGGACGAGCTCATCGGCTCCCCGCGCGCGCCACCGACGGAACGAGGCCGTAGACCTCACGGAGCGAGTCGACGAACGGCACCCGGAGCCGCTCGATCGCCTCAGCGCCCTGGCCGGCGATCGCCACCGCGCGGCGCGGGACCGTCGTGACGTCGAGCACCGCCCCCGGCCGGGCCGGGTCATCGAGGAAATCCGTCTCGAGGAACCACGGGCCCGGCTCGGTCCGCACCTTCGCGACGACCTCGCGACGCGCGAGGTAGGAGGCGGTGACGCCGGCTCTCGCGGCCGCCGGCGTGCCCGCCCGGTCGTAGTGCTTGACGACGTGCGACGGGGGGAGGCCGACCTGGGCCGCGAGCGCGGCGAGTCCTTCGTAGCCCGCGGCGTCCAGGTCCTCGGAGTGGACGACGGCGGGACATCCGACGTCCCTCGCCACCTCGAGGGCGTGGCGGAAGACGTCGCCGCCCGCCTGGGCGACGGGCTCCGCGACGGGGAAGTGACATCGGCCCACCTCGCCGAGCGCGACCGCGCGCTGCTCCGCCACACGCGCTCCGGCGAGCTCGAGCGCGTCCCGCTGCAGGGCCACGGCCGCCTCGAGCCCGAGGTGCTCGGACTGCGCCGCGAGGTCCACGGGGTAGGGAGCGAGGACGACGTAGACGGTCACGCCCGCCTCGCTCTGGGCGACCCGGGCGAGTCGCTCGGTCTCGTCGTACTGCGCCACGTAGTCGTCCCGCGAGAGCGGCGGACGGCGCTCGTAGTCCTGGGTGGTGAGGAAGAGGTGCGTGCCGCCCGCGGCCGCGAACCGGCGGACCGCCGCGACCCCCTCGCCCGAGGCGGCGAGGTGCACGTGGTGATCGACGACGGGGAGGTCGCTCGGGAGCGCCCCGCTCATCCCGCCTCGGCCGGCTCGATCTTGAACAGCTCGAGGAGCACGCGGCGCGTGAACCCCCAGAGG
Organism: Thermoplasmata archaeon; assembly: GCA_027315165.1. GTDB lineage: Archaea > Thermoplasmatota > Thermoplasmata > Lutacidiplasmatales > UBA184 > Lutacidiplasma. The sequence continues at coordinate 13,275 of DAHUYN010000001.1, forward strand.
ACGTGGCCGTCGAAGACGACGCACTCCATGTCGCGCGACCCCTGGGGCGTGTCGCGCGGGAGGAGGCGGAAGGTCCGCAGCGCGGCGACGGGGAGCCAGAAGACGTGCGCGACCTCACGGGCGTTGTGGGCGCGGGGGGCGCGGCCGGCCGGGCCGAGCTCCGCCGCGAACGCGGCGACGGTCAGGGCAAAGCGCGGGGCCGGCACGAGCCCGAGACACCGGAGCGGGGTCACGAGGTCTCCCTCGGTCAGGCCGACCTCCTCCTCGAGCTCCCGCAGCGCCGTCTCGGCGAGCGAGGCATCGGACTCCTCGACGTGGCCTCCCGGAAGACCGACCTGGCCCGACGCCGGGTCGCCGTCGCGGACGGCGCGCTGGATCAGGAGCACCTCGACGTCCTCGAGGCCGTCGCGGAGGACGGCGAGGACCGCGGCCCCGCCCGACCCTCGGGGCGGGGGGTCGGTGGGCAGCGTCTGGAGCCACGACGCCGCGCCGGCCGCGCCCGCGGGCGCCGCGTTCACCGGGGGCCCTGCCAGTCGTAGACGGACTTCTCGCGGACGACGGAGCGGTCGGTCGGGTGCTCGACGCTCGGGTCCATCTGCTGCTCGAGGACGAGGAGCCGCGCGCGGAGCGCGGCGACCTGCCGCTCGAGGTCGCGCACGCGTTCCTCGAGAGAGGAGGGCGACGGGGAGGACATCGGGACCCTAGAGGACGCTCATTATAGAAAAGCGACCCGGGGCGACGCGGTCAGGCCGAGGACGCCGCGGAGCGACCCTGTTCGACCGAACTGACGAACTCGCGGATCGTCTGCGCGGTCTCCGCGGGCTTCTCGACCGGCAGCAGATGTCCCGCCTGGACGAAGAGCTTGAGGTCGGCCCCGGGGATCGAGACCCGAAGGAGCCGGCCGTGCGAGCCGTCGACGACGGCGTCGTCCATCGACTGGACGATGTGCGTGGGCAGCCGGATCCGCATCAGCCGTCCCCGCAGGTCGAAGGAGCGCGTGGACTGGCCCCAGGCGAGCGCGCTGCGGAGGTCCGCGTGCTCGAGCTGTCGCCGCAGCCGCTCGACGACGTCGAGGTGCGCGTCGACCCAGTCGGGATAGTAGAGGTCCTTGACGAGACGCAGCAGGTAGGCGTCGAACCCCTCGGTCCGGTACGTGTCGGCCCAGCGCTGCGCGACCGCCCGCGTGTGCTGGTCGCAGTGCGGGGCGCCGTTGACGACGGTGAGGCTCGCGAGCCGGTCGGGAGCGTCCAGCGCCCATCGGAGGGCCAGGAACCCGCCCGCGCTGAGGCCGACCAGGTGCACCTTCGGGAGGCCGAGCGTGTCGAGAAGGAGCGCCAGGTCCCCCTCGAGCTCGGAGAAGGAGAACGTCGAGCCGTCGGGCGCCGGAGAGCGTCCGTGCCCCCGGAGGTCGGGCGCGACGACGCGAAACTCGGGCGAGAGCCGCTCGATGACGTCGTTCCAGACCGTGTGGTCGCCGCCGAGCCCGTGGAGGAGGAGCACGGGCGGGCCGCGGCCGGCCTCACGGTAGTGCAACGGGACGGGCGGCAGCGCCGGCTCGGCCACGGCGCGCCGAGCGGGGTGCGGTATTTACGCCTAGGCGGCGCGCGCTGGGCTCAAATAGGGGGCGCGGGGTGGAACCGGCGTGGCGCGGGGCGTCGTCCTGATGAGCGGCGGCATCGACTCGCCGGTGACGCTCTATCTGATGCTGCGCCAGGGGCACGACGTCGTCGCGGTCCATCTCGACAATCGCCCGTTCACCGACGACTCCCCTCTCGAGAAGATCCTGGACCACCTCAGGGTGCTCGAGGCCCGCTTCGACCGCAAGGTGCCGATGTACGTGGTGCCGCACGGCCCCACGCAGGTGACGCTGATGCGGAACACGGACCGGCACGTCGGCTGCGTGCTGTGCCGCCGGTTCATGTGGCGGGCCGCGGAGCGGGTCGCGATCCGGGAGAACGCCACCTTCCTTGCGACCGGCGAGGCGCTCGGCCAGGTCGCCTCGCAGACGCTCAGCAACATGCGCACCGCCACGGCCTCGGTGGGTCTCCCGATCGTCCGTCCGCTCGTCGGGCTCGACAAGCAGGAGATCGAGGCGATCGCCCGCGAGATCGGGACCTACGCGATCTCGACCCGCCCGGGCGTCTGCTGTCAGGCCGTTCCCGACCGGCCGGCGACGAGGACCAGCCTGCTCCAGATCCAGCGCGAGGAGGACCGCATCGACGTCGAGCAGATCCTCGACGACTGCGTCCGGCGCGCGGTGGTGATGTGACCCCCGCGACCGGGTCGCGGGGGGCCGGCCTTCCGAGGGGGGTCGGATGCCGTACGCGAGCCTGAAGGTCTGCTCGAACCGTGGGGCCCTCGAGGCGGTCCCCGAGCCCCCGACGCGTCTCGACCTGGCTCGGGTCCGGACCGCGTTCGAGGCGGCCGGTGTCTCGGTCCTCGACTGCCGCGTGATGCTCATCGCCCGATTCGAGCGCGAGGTGACGGTCGGGCAGGACGGACGCCTCCTCATCAAGACCACCGACGAGCGCGAGGGCCGCCGTGTCCTCGAGCGGGTCGAGGGCCTTCTCGAGGCGGCGCGGGCCCGATAACGCCGCACGCAGGGTTTTACCCTCCCGGGGGTAGTCCCGGGCGCGCCGGTTAAGCCCATGCGGGAGACCTGGGTCGTCGGAGCTGCGTCGAACCGGTTCGGCAAGATGCCCGAGAGCGGGCGCGAGGCGGCGACGCTGGTCGCGCTCGAGGCGATCGACTCGTCGGGCCTCGAACCCAAGGACATCGGTTACACGTTCGTCGCCAACTGCTTCGGGATCGCGGAGCGCCAGGCTCACGTGGGACCGCTCATCAACACCGGCCTCGGGATCCCCGAGGTGCCCTCCTGCACGATCGAGTCGGCGTGCTCCTCGTCGAGCGCCGCCCTCCACGAGGCGTTCGTCCACGTGGCGGGAGGCTTCACCGACGCCGTCCTCGTCGTCGGGGCCGAAAAGCTCTCGCACCTCGACACGCTCAACGCGACGAGCTACTTCGCGATGGGCGCGGACTATCCGTTCGAGACCCGGAACGGGGCGACGTTCCCGGGGCTCTACGCGACGCTCGCCAACGCCCACCAGCGGCGCTACGGCACCTCGCCGGAGCAGCTCGGGGCGGTCGCGGTGAAGAACCACGCGAACGCCGCCGCGAACCCGCATGCGCACTTTCAGAAGCCGATCACGATGGAGACCTACCTGCGCTCGCCCGTGATCGCGAGCCCGCTGCGGCTCTACGACTGCTGTCCGTTCTCGGACGGAGCGGCGGCCGTCGTCGTCGCCGCGCGGGAGCGCCTCCCGAACCCTCCCTCCGAGCCGCTCGTGATCCGCGCGTCGGTCCGGAGCGGCTCGATCGCGGACATGCACGACCGGTCGACGATGACCGGGCTCCCCGCGAGCCGCCTCGCCGGCGAGATCGCGTTCAAGGCCGCCCACGTCGAGCGCTCCGACATCGACCTCGTCGAAGTGCACGACTGCTTCACGATCGCCGAGCTGATGGCGCTCGAGGACCTCGGCTTCTACGAGGCCGGTCGCGCGGGCCGCGCGACCGTCGAGGGCGAGACCGCGCGCGACGGGCGCCTCCCGGTGAACCCGTCCGGCGGTCTCAAGGCGAAGGGCCACCCTGTGAGCGCCACCGGCGCCTCCCAGGTCGTCGAGATCTTCGAGCAGTTCAACGGCAAGGCGGGCGGCCGCCAGGTCAAGGACCCCACGCTCGCGCTCGCGCACAACGTCGGCGCCACCGGCGGCTCGTGCTCCGTCCACATCTTCGGACGGAGGTAGGTCCGATGGCGACGGAGGCGCACGCACGGCATTCGATCGCCGAGTACCGGTCCGACTACGAGGAGGGACGTCGACTTCGGGGCCTCCGCTGCGCGTGCGGGTTCGTCACGGCGACCTGGGGGCTCGTCTGCCCGAAGTGCGGGGGCCGCGCGCTCGAGGAGGTCGAGCTCTCGGGACGGGGCCGGCTCGCCGCGTTCACCGTCCAGACGGTCCCCTCCGACGAGTTCCTCAACGACGCGCCCTACGCCTACGTCGTCGTCGACCTCGAGGAGGGCGGACGGATCACCGGCTGGGTCGAGGGGATCCGGGACGAGAAGGAGCTCACCGTCGGAGCCCCGGTGCGCTGGACGCCGACCTACAAGCCGGGCGTCCACTTCACGCTCGAACCCGCCCCGGGACCGACGACACGGGAGAGCCCCCCCTGAGCCATGGGCGCCGCCGGTCCCTTGCCGACCTGGACGCGCCACTACGAGGACGGCGTTCCGGCGACGGTCGACATCCCCGACCGGCGCCTCTCGGAGCTCGTCGGGGAGTCGGTCGCGCGCTGGCCCGCGCGCGAGGCCCTCATCTTCTCGGGCGCGCGCTGGAGCTACGCCGCCTTCTGGAAGCTCGCCGGCCGCTTCGCCGCGCACCTTCACGAGCGGGGCTTCCGTCGTGGGGACCGGCTCGCGTTGTTCCTGCCGAACTGCCCCGCCTACCCGATCGCCTACTACGGCGCGCTGCGCCTCGGCCTCACCGTCGTCCAGGTGAGCCCCCTCTACCTCGGCCAGGACCTCAGCCGTCTCCTCAAGGACGCCGAGCCGAAGGGCCTCGTCACGCTCGACATCCACTATCCCAACTACGCGAAGATCCGGGACGAGGTGACGGTCCCGTCCGTCTTCGTCGCGCGGCTCCGTGAGTTCTACCCGGCGCTCCAGCGCCCGTTCGTGAACCTCGTCGCACGGCGCAAGGGGTTCTCGACCTCGGCGCCGACCGACCCCGAGGTGACGCGATGGCGGACGGCGCTCGCGTCGGACGGCCCGTTCCCGGAAGCGACCGGCGGGGACGTCGCGAGCGAGGTGGCGGTCCTCCAGTACACCGGCGGGACCACGGGCCGGCCGAAGGCGGCGATGCTCTCGCACCGCAACCTCGTGGCCAACGCGATCCAGTGTCGGGCCTGGTTCCGGGTGCCTTCCGGCTCCGGCACCGTCCTCGCGTCGATCCCGTTCTTCCACGTCTACGGGATGACGGTCGCGCTGAACTACCCGCTCCTCGAGGGCCGGACCGTCGTGCTCGAGCTCCGACCGGACCCGTCGGAGATCCTCAAGCTGATCCACCGCCACAAGCCGACCGAGTTCCCCGGCGTTCCGTCGCTCTATCAGGCGATCAACCACCATCCCCGACTCCAGCACTACGACATCCGCTCGATCCGGGTCTGCCTCAGCGGCTCGGCCGCGCTGCCGGTCGAGGTCGCGAAGCGGTTCGAGGAGCTGACGGGAGGGCGCCTCATCGAGGGCTACGGGCTCACCGAGACCTCGCCCGTGACCCACGCGAACCCGATCCGCGGCGAGCGTCGTATCGGCTCCATCGGGCTGCCGTTCCCCTCGACCGAGCAGCGGATCGTCGACCTCGAGACGGGCGAGCGCACCCTCCCCGTCGGCGACGCCGGGGAGCTCTGCGTCCGGGGGCCCCAGGTGATGCTCGGCTACTACCGGCAGCCCCAAGAGACGGCGCTCGTGCTCCACGACGGCTGGCTCCGGACCGGCGACATCGCCCGGCTCGACGAGGACGGTTACGCCTACATCATCGACCGGAAGAAGGACATGGTCGACGTCGGCGGCCTCAAGGTCTATCCGAGAGAGGTCGAGGAGGTCCTCTACCAGCACCCCGGCGTCGCCGAGGCGGCGGCGATCGGCGTCCCCGACCCTGAACACGGCGAGGTCGTCAAGGCGTTCGTCGTGCGCAAGCCCGGCGCGACCGCGACGGAGGCGGAGCTGATCGCCTTCGTCCGCGCGCGGATCGCCCATTACAAGGCGCCCCGCACGATCGAGTTCCGCACCGAGCTGCCGCGCAGCGGCGTCCAGAAGGTGCTCCGCCGCGTTCTCCGCGAGCCGACGACGTCCTCGACTACCAGCCGCGGCTGAGCAGGTCGCGGGCGACGACGAGGCGCTGGATCTCGTTCGTCCCCTCGAAGATCTCGCTGATCCGCGCGTCGCGGTAGGCGCGCTCGACCGGGGTCCCCCGGATGTAGCCGAGCCCGCCGTGGATCTGCAGCGCCTCGTCGATGACCTGGCTCGCCCACTCGGAGCCGAGGCACTTGACGGTGGCCGACTCCCGGGTCTTGACGAGCCGCTCGAGCCGGTTCCAGGCCTTCGGCACGTAGCCCATCCGGTCCTGGTGGGCGGCCGCCTGATAGACGAGGAGGCGGAGCGCGTGGATGAGCATCGCCATGTCCGCGAACTTGAACTGGATCGCCTCGTACTCGCTGATCGGCAGCCCGAACTGCGTGCGGTTCTGCGCGAAGGAGAGCGCCTCCTGCGCCGCCGCCTGCATCCCGCCGAGCGCACCGGCCCCGAGCGAGACCCGGCCGACGTCGAGCGCCGTCATCGCGACGATGAACCCGCGCCCGACCTCGCCGACGACCCGGTCGGGACCGACGCGGACGTGGTCGAGGATGAGCTCCGCCGTCGAGGTCCCGTGGAGCCCCATCTTCTTCTCGCAGCGGCCCACGCGGAACCCGTCGGTGCCCTTGTCGACGAGGAACGCCGTGACGCCCCCGTTCGGCCCGAGCTTGAGGTCGTTCGCGGCGAGGACGAGCACCGTGTCGGCCTCGCGGCCGTTCGTGACGTAGATCTTGGTGCCCGTGAGCCGCCAGCCGTCGCCGTCGCGCTCGGCGACGGTCCGCAGGGCCCCGGAGTCGCTCCCCGAGCCGGGCTCGGTGAGACTGAAGGCGAGCAGCTTTTGGCCCCGGGCCGCGGGCTCGAGGAAGCGGCGTTTCTGCTCCTCGGTCCCGTAGTACAACAGCGGCGTCGTCCCGAGCGACGTGTGGGCGCCGACGATCGCCGTGTGCGAGGCGTCGACGCGCGCGAGCTCCTCGGTGAGGAGGCAGTAGCCGACCTTGCCGAGGCCGAGGCCGCCGTACTCCTCGGGGACGGGCACGCCGAAGTAGCCCTCCTCCTGCATCCGGCGCACGGTGCGCTCGGGGAACTCCTCGCGCTCGTCCATCTCGGCGACGACCGGGAGGATCTCCTTCTGGGCGAAGGCGCGAACCGCGTCGCGGAACGCCTCTTGGTCCGGGGTCAGCGAGAACTCGATCGCCACGGACCTACGCCCCCTTGAACTTCGGGGGCCGGCGCTCGAGGAACGCCGCGAGCCCCTCGCCGAGGTCCGCGCTCGGGAGCACCTCGCTCTCGAAGAGGCGTGCCTCGAGCGCGAGCCCCTCGCGCACCGGTCGGGTCGCTCCCTCGCGGATCGCCCGCTTTGCGGCCTGGACCGCCTTCGGGGCGCGCTGGGCGATCGTGTGGGCGAGGTCCCGCGCCGCCCGGAGCTCCTGGCCGGCGGGGACGGAGCGGTTGGCGAGGCCGATGCGGACGGCCTCGGCGGCGTTGATGAGGTTGCCCGTGAGGATGAGCTCGCGGGCCTTGGCCGGTCCGACGAGCCGCGGCAGCCTCTGCGTGCCTCCGTAGGAGGGCATCAGGCCGTAGTTCACCTCGGGGGCTCCGAGCTTCGCCGACTCGCCGACGATGCGGAGGTCGCACGCGAGGGCGAGCTCGAGCCCGCCGCCGAGCGCGAGGCCGTTGACGGCGGCGACGACGGGCACTCGGAGCTCTTCGAGCCGGGTGAACAGGCCCTGGCCCTTCGCCACGATCCCCGGCGCGTCCGAGAGGTCGAGGGTGCCGAGCTCCTTGAGGTCGGCCCCCGCGCTGAAGTACTGACCGTCCCCCGTGAGGATCACCGCGCGCGCGGTGGGGTCCCGTTCGAGCGCCTCGAGATGCGCGCCCAGCTGGTCGAGCAGGGCCACGCTCAGCGCGTTCACCGGCGGGTGCTTGAGGGTGAGCACCTCGACCCCGTCCTCTTCCCCACGCCGCACGACGAGCTCGTTCTCCGCCATGGCGTCGGCCTCGAGGGCCTGACGCTTTGTTAACCCTTGGGGAGCGGTCCCGGCGCTCGGCTATCTACTCTGCGGGCCCTCGACCGGCGTGGCCCGCTCCGACCTGGTCTCGCTCTCGCTCTACTCGCTGCTCGCGAGCAACCGGGGCGGGGTCTTCGTCGTCTACTTCCCGCTGTTCCTCTCGAGCCCCGCCGAGGGCGCCTCGGTCCCGGTCGCGCTCGCGTTCCTCTCGGCCGCCTACGTCGCGGCGAGCATCCTGGGCCCGCTCTCGGGCCGCTGGTCCGACCGTCTCGGACGCCGGCGGCCGTTCCTCCTCGCCGCCGAGCTCGGGGCCCTGCCGCTGTTCCTGGCGATACCGTTCGTGCCCGGCTATCTCGCCGCCGGGACGCTCTTTCTCGCGGCCCAGGTCGTGCTCTCGCTGGGCTCGCCGGCCTACAACGCCTACGCCGGGGACCTGTCGGCCTCGACGGAGCGGGGCCGGGCCTATGGCCTGCTCAACGCGGCGTCGCAGGGGGGCGCGATCGCGGGGTTCGTGGCCACGGCGTTCCTCATCACGGCCTTCGGCTACGCCGTGCTGTTCCCGTTCGTCGCGGCCGTGATGGTGGGGACCGTGCTCGTCGTCCTGTTCCTCGTGCCCGACCGGCCCGTCGCGCGGGGCGCCACCCGCCAGCCCTGGAGCGCCTACCGCCCGCTCGTCGGCTTCTCCGTCGTCGTCTCGATCCGCTCCCTCGGTGCCGGCGCCGTCGGGACGTTCGTCGGGGTCCTCGCGGCCGAGCTCGGCGCCAACCCGTTCGAGATCGCGGTCGTGGCGATCGCCGGGCTTCTCACCGGCGCGCTCACCTCGCTCCCCCTGGGTCGGTGGGTCGACCGCTCGGGGGAGATCCGGGGGATCTGGTACGGGACGCTCCTCACCTTCGGCTCGACGGCCCTCTTCCTCGTCGCGCCAGCGTGGCCCGAGCTCCTCCCGGCCCAGGCGATCCGCTTCGCGGGGATGGCGCTCTTGTCGACGGGCATGCTCGCCTACGTCGCGAACCGGGCCCTCCCCGGGCACCGGGCGGAGGACCTCGGGGTCTTCTCGCTGATCAACTCGACGTTCTGGAGCCTCGGCCCCCTCGCCGGCGGGGTCGCGCTCGAGTTCGGCGGGAAGGTCGGCCTGTTCGGCTTCGCCCTCGCGACGACCGCGATCTCCCTCGTCGGGATCGAGCTCACGTACCTGGCCCGGGGCGGTCGGGGGCGGGCGCTCTCGCCGACGCGGGCGAGGGCAGGCTGAAATAGGGCCCGTCGGTCCCGCCACCATGGAGCGCCCGGGGACGTTCGCCGACGCGAACGCGACGTTCGAGGAGGCGAAGTTCGTCATCGCCGGCGTGCCGTTCGACCGGACGACGTCGTTCCGGCCGGGCGCCCGCTTCGGCCCGGACTCGATCCGCCAGCACTCCTGGAACTTCGAATCGTACGACCTCGAGACCGGGGTCGATCTGAGCGACGTCCCGATCCACGACCTTGGCAACGCCGGCGAGTTCGGCAGCGCGGCAGAGATGGTCGCCTCCGTCCGCGAGGAGCTGCGACCCGTCTACGAGGCGGGGAAGATCCCGATCGTCCTCGGTGGCGACCACGCCTGCTCGCCCCCCGTCGTCGAGGCGCATCCGGACCCTAGCTCGCTCGGGGTCCTCTACCTCGACGCCCACATGGACTTCCGGTCGAGCTATCTCGGCGACAGCCGCAGCCACGCCTGCTCCTCGCGACGCATCGTCGAGCGGGTGGGCGCCCGGAACGTCGTCGTGCTCGGGGTCCGCTCCGTCTCCCGAGAGGAGATCGACGAGAACAAGGGGATCGGCATGAGCTTCGTCACGGCCCACGAGGTGGCGCGCGAGGGGATCGAGTCCGCGGTCCAGCGGGCCCTGAACATGCTCAAGACGGAGCGGATCTACGTCTCGCTCGACATCGACGCGATCGACCCGGCCTACGCGGCCGGGACCGGGACGCCCGAGCCGTTCGGCCTCACGCCGCGCGACGTGAAGTACGCGATCGGCCAGGTCGCCCCCCGCCTGGCGGGGCTCGACATCATGGAGGTCAGCCCGCACTACGACAACGGCAACACGAGCGCGCTCGCCGCCCGGCTCGCGCGCGAGGCGATCGTCCGCAGCGTCGCCGCCGGGCACCCGCACTGAGATGACGCCCGAGGAGGAGGGCCCGACCGTCGCGCGCGGCGCCGAAGCGTCGCTCCGGCGCGTCGACTGGATGGGCCTCGCCGCGATGCTCAAGGAGCGGGACCCGAAGAACTACCGGCCGAAAGCGCTCGACGAGCGCCTCCGTCGGGAGCGCGCCCGCACGGAGGCCCGTCTGCTCGTCGAGGCCCGGCGGCTCGGCGTGCGGACCCCGCTCGTCTACGACCTCGACCTCGCCCGGGGCCGGCTGATCCTCGAGGAACTGCCGGGCCCGACGCTCCGGCAGCTGCTCGAGGAGCACCCCGCCGAGGCGACGCCGCTCCTGCCCGCCGTGCGCGCCTTCGGCCGCGCCCTGGGCCGGCTCCATGCCGGAGGCATCTCGCACGGCGACCTCACGAGCTCGAACGTCCTCTTCCCGGCAGGCGCGAGCGGCACGCCCGCCTTCCTGGACCTCTCGATGGGCTCGAAGGGCGGAGGCGTCGAGGAGCTCGGGATCGACCTCCACCTCGTCGAGGGGGACCTCAAGGCCCTCCATCCGATGGGCGAGCGGCTCGTCGAGGAGTTCCTCGAGGGCTATGACGAGGGGAACGCGACCGGCGCTCGCGAGGTCCGGGCCCGGGCGCGCGAGATCAAGGGCCGCGTGCGCTACGCCTGAGCGCCCGGGGCGGTCCGGGCGGCGCGGAGTCCCGCGACGAGCGTCTCCGACAGGGTGTCGAGCACATCGGTCGCGAGGAGGGAGAAGTCGCGCCGCTCCGCCGTGCGCGCGCCCGCCGTACCGACCCAGAAGGCCGCGAGCCGCGCGGCCCCCGTGGGCTCGAGTCCCTGGGCCCAAAGGCTCGCGAGGACGCCCGCGAGGACATCCCCGACGCCCCCGACGGTCGCCGCCGGATGGTGGTGCGGGTTCGTCTGCGCGGTCCGGCCGTCGGTGATCAGGTCCACCGGGCCCTTGACGAGGAGCGTGACCCCCCACTCGGTGGCGCGACGCCGCGCCGTCTCGAGCCGGTCCTCGGCCGTGCGCGAGGGGTCCGGCCCGAAGACCCGCTCGTACTCCGCGGGGTTCGGGGTCGCCACGAGGTGGGCGGCGCCGCCCGGAGCCCGGGTGAGCGCCCCGAGGGCGTCGGCGTCGACGACGAGCGGAAGGCGGCCTCGCCACTCCGCGAGCAGCGCCGAGTACATCGCCAAGGTCTCCGGCTCCCGACCGGCGCCCATGCCGAGGACGACCGCGTGGACCTTCAGCTCGCGGGCCATCGAGACGACCTCGGCGGCGTTCGCCGAGGTGAACCGACCGGTCCCGACCGACCGGACGATCAGGTCCGGCGACATCGCGCGCACGGCCGCGGCGGCCGGCTCGGGGAGCAGGACGGTCACGCGTTCCGCGCCCGCGCGAAGGGCCCCGAGCGCGGCGAGCGCGGGGGCGCCGGCGAACGGGCCCCCGCCGACCACGAGCACGCGCGCGGAGCGGCCCCGGTCCGCCCGGAGCTTCGCGTCCGGATAGCGGAGGAACTCGCCCGGGCCGGTGGCGCTCCAGGCCTCGTGCGGGATCCCGATGTCCCGCACGACGATCTCGCCGGAGCTCTCCGGTGTCATCCCCGACTTGCGTGAGGTGAGCGCGACGGTCCACGCGGGTCGCACGGCCGTCGAGGTGCCGAGGCCCGTGGGGACGTCGACGCTGAGCGTCGGACGGTGCGCCCGCTCGATCGATGCGACCGCCTCGCGGTAGGGACTCCGTAGCTCGCCGTGCTGGCCGGCGCCGAGGGCGGCGTCGACGACGAGCTCGGCGCTCGCGAGATCCGCCTCCGCCGGTGCGCCGAGGTGGACGGGGAGCCGGTGGGCGATCCGGTCCCAGCAGCGACGGGCCGAGCCGCCCGTGATCTCCGCGGGGGAACGCAGGAGCCAGACCTCGGGCGTGTAGCCCCACTGGGCGAGGTAGAACGCCGCGCAGGTCCCGTCTCCGCCGTTGTTGCCGACCCCGGCGACGATCGCGACGCGCGCGGGGGCCTTCGGCAGGTGGCGAGCCGCCTCCTCGGCGACGGCCCGGCCCGCGTTCTCCATCAGCTCGTCGAGCGACAGCCCGAGGGCGAGCGCGTTCGCCTCGAGCACGCGGCTCTCGAGCGCGGAGACCTCGCCGACCGGCTCGGTCGCCATCGCGGCCCTACGAGGTCGCGGGAGGGCTCTCGGGCGCCGACTCCGCGCCCTGGAAGAGGTCGATCGAGGAGGGCAGGAGGTTGCGCCGCGAGAGGTACATCGACTGGGTCCGGCTGTAGCGGAAGAGGATGTCGGCCTTCCCCTCCTGGAATCCCCACGGGCGCACGATGAGAAGATCCCCTTCCCGGATCCACATCTTCTTCTTCATCTTCCCCGTGATGCGGCCCATCCTTGGGACCGAGTCCTCGCACATCACGCGGATCCGGGCGGCGCCGAGGAGCTGGTTCGCGATCGCGAAGACCTCGCCACGGGAGCGCCTCGGCAGCGGAAGGCGTCCGACCTCCTGGCCGCCCTCGACGACGACGACCGTGGGGGTCGGCGTCTCCGGCGTCGTCGAGCCCTCGTGGCTCGACCCGGGCTCCTCGGGGGGATCGGGCACGGCCGCCGGAGACCGACCTCAGTATTTCAAGAGGGGGGGCGGCGGGGAAAGACCCGCTCGGGGTTCTCCTCGAGGATGGCGCGCCGGACCTCCTCGGGGAGCGGGAGCGACAAGAACTCGGCGAGGTTCTCCCCGATGTCCTTGACCCCCGGCCCCGGCCAGTCGGTGCCGAAGAGGACCTGCCCCGAGACCGACGCGAGCCTCGGGAAGTACTCGAGGAGCCGCCTCGGCGGGATCGAGGAGACCTCGAGGTAGACGTTCGGGAAACGGCGGACGAGGAACATCGCCTCCTCCATCCAGAGGGGGCGCCCGCCGTGGGCCAAGACGATCGTGAGGCGCGGAAAGTCGATGGCGACGTCCTCGACCAGGAGCGGCTGGCCGAACCGGTTGCGAGCCCGCGGGAACACCGAGGTCCCGGTGTGGAAGATGATCGGCACCTCGCGCCGCTCGCAGACCTCGTAGATCTCGTGGAGGCCGGGCGCGCTCCCGTCGAGGTACCCGTTCGGCGCGAACAGCTGGTGCGGGGGGTGGAGCTTCAACGCGCGCAGGTGGAGCTCGTCGACGAGCCGTTCGACCTCTCGCCCGGGCTCCCGTCGGCTCGGCAGCACGGAGCCGACGGCGAGCAGCCGGCGCGGGTCGTGCGCCGCGTAGCGGCTCACCCATTCGTTGACCTTCTCCGAATAGCCGACGACGTCGGGGCTCACGTAGTTGACGAGCACGGCGCGGTCGACCCCGGAGGCCCCGAGGTAGTCGAGGAACCGGTCGGGATGCTCGAGCCAGCCGTCGAACTCCGCGCGGCGCGGGTGCTGTCCGACGAGGGCGCGCGCGTGCGGGAGCATCTCCCACACGGGGTTGATGTGCACGTGGCAGTCGGTGACCCGCATCGACCGCGCGAGCTCCCGGCCCCGTAAGAGCCCTCCACCCTCGCCGCTTCGGCTCGGGCGAGGGGTTTATGGCACACCTCTCCGGTCCCCCGGTCGTGACGGGTGACTCGCCGCGGCTGCTGCGCGCGACCTATCTGGCCGATTCCGAGGGCCTGCTTCGGGAGACGCGGGCGACGGCGCTGTTCTACCTGCCGGGCCCGGTCCTCTGGCTCGTCGTGATGCTCGTCGTCGACTGGCTCGCGCTCGGTGTCGGACGGTCGTGGGCGGGCATCTCCCGCCTCTCGGACCAGCTCCGCCAGCTCCCCTCGATCGCCGGCTACGCGCCCTCGAGCTACCTGCTCCTCGTGAGCGTCCTCCTCACGCTCGTGGTCCTGCTCTGGCTCCTGGTGAGGTACCTCCGCTGGATCTCGACCGTCTACGCCGTGACGACGCACCGCGTGATCATCCAGAAGGGCATCTTCTCGCGGGGCTTCGACGAGATCCCGATCCCGCAGGTCCGTGGCGTCGACGTCCACCAGCGGGTCTTCCAGCGCCTCCTCGGCTACGGGACCGTCCGCGTGAGCTCGGAAGAGGGCTCCCACCTCGGGAACGAGGACTGGGAGGGAATCCCGAAGCCGTTCGAGTTCCAGCGGTTGATCGAGGCGGCGAACCAGTCGATCACGAAGACGACCGGCACCGGCCGGTAGCGTCGGGGCCGGCTCCCCAACGTTTTGAGAGGCTCTCGGTTCGCACGCGTCGGGCGGACCGATGGCCGACGACTTCGACGCAATCGTCGTCGGGGCGGGCTTCGCCGGCTCCGCGGCGGCGATCCGACTCGCCAAGGGCGGGGCGAACGTCCTCCTCCTCGAGCGCGGGGCCGAGGCGGGCGTCAAGAACCTCTCCGGCGGCATCCTCTGGGGACACGACCTCGACACGCTGCTCCCCGGCTGGCAGGAGGAGATGCCGCTCGAGCGGCACATCGTCCGCAAGCGCTTCGGTCTCCTCACAAAGGAGCGGGCCCTCTCCTTCTCGCTCGCCGACCCGGCCTGGCGCCAGCGCCCGTACGTCGCCCACTCGGTCCTCCGCGCACGGACCGACGCCTGGCTGGCGAAGAAGGCCGAGGAGGCGGGCGCCACCGTCGTCACCTCCGTCCCGGTCGAGCGGCTCCACTGGGAGGGCCACACGGTCCGCGGCGTCGAGCAGGGGGGCGAGACGATGACCGCCCCGGTGACGATCCTGTGCGACGGGGCGAACTCGAGGCTCTCCCTCGGGACGCCGATCCGCGCCCGCCCGCACCTCGCGCCCGAGGCCACGGAGCTCGGGATCAAGGAGGTCTACCGGCTCGACCCCGGGACGATCGAGGAGCGGTTCCACGTGGGGCCGGGCGAGGGTCACGCGGAGGAGTGGGTCGCGGGCCTCTTCCCCGAGGGCGTGATGGGCGGCGGCTTTCTCTACACGAACCAGGACACGCTCTCGGTCGGCCTCATCGTCCAGGTCGCCTCGCTCTACGACCGGGGCGTCTACTCGCACGACCTGATGGAGTCGTTCAAGCTCCAGCCCGTGATCGCCCAACGGCTCGAGGGCGCCGAGCTCGTCGAGTACGGCGCCAAGCTCCTCTCGTCGGGCTGGCGGAGCCGCCCCGACGCCTTCTCGGGGGACGGTTGGATGGTCGCGGGCGACGCCGCGGGGTTCGTCTTCTCGAACGGGCTCGTCATCCAGGGGATGAACTACGCGCTCCGCAGCGGCCTCGAGGCGGCGGAGACCGCGCTCGCGGCCCGCGCGGCGCACGACGCGTCGTCGGCGAGGCTCGCCGAGTACGGGGCCCGTCTCGAGAGAACGGGGGTCCTCGCGGACTTCCGGGAGTTCGAGCGGATGGACGAGGTCAAGTGGAACCCGCGGCTCTACTCGACGTACCCGACGCTCGCGACCGGGCTGGCCCACGAGCTCTTGCGCGCGCCGGACGGACCGCGCCGCTCGCTCTACCGCCTCTTCCGGGAGGCCCAACGGGCCGCGGGGGCCTCAACCCTCGCGCTGCTCGAAGACGGGCTCGACGCCGCCGAGGACCTGTAGAGGCGAGCGCGACGGCGCGGCGCGCGCTAGGCGCCCCGAACGCGTCGGACCTCGGCGATGAGCGCGGGGACGATCTGGAAGAGGTCGCCCGCGATGCCGTAGTCGGCGACGCGGAAGATCGGCGCCTGCGCGTCGGAGTTGATCGCGGCGATCACGCGTGAGCTCGTCATCCCGACGAGGTGCTGGATCGCCCCCGAGATCCCGACCGCGAGGTACAGCTGCGGAGAGACCGACTTCCCGGTCTGGCCGACCTGGAGCGCCGCGGGGCGCCAGCCGGCATCGGTGACGGCCCTCGAGGCCCCGACGGCGGCCCCGAGCGCGTTAGCGAGCTCCTCGACGAGCGCGAAGTTCTCGGCGGCTCGAAGACCTCGGCCGCCGGAGACGACGATGGCCGCATCGGAGAGGGGGGGCCCGCGCGCCCCGGCGACGGTCGCGAATCCCGTGATCCCCGGGCCTCCGCTCGCGACCGTCGGGGCGGCCGTGACGGTCTCGAGCGGCGCCGGGTCGGCGCGACGCGCCGCCGGGGGGAACGCATGGGGGCGCAGCGCGACGACGGCGGGCCCGGCGGCGAGGGTCCTCTCCTCCGTGGCCCGGCCTCCGAAGATGGGGCGCGCCAGGCGGAGGGCGCCGTCGGGGGCGCGCGCGACCTCCGTGACGCCCGTGGCGGCGCCGGCGCTCCGACGGACCGCGAGACGGCCCGTGACGTCGCGCCCCTGGACGGTCGCGATCGTGAGCACGAGGCGCGCTCCGGCTTTCGTGGCCGCGGCATCGGCGAACGCGGCCGCCTCGGCGGGCGAGGCGGGCACCGGCGCGCCGGCGGGGAGCGTGAGCGCAAGGTCCGAGGCCGCGAGCCGAAGGTGCGCGACCGCCGGGTCGTCGGCCGGGGCCGCGAGGGCCACCGAGACGGCTCCGCCCTCGGCGAGCTGGCGTGCGACGCCGAGCGCCTCGTGCGTGGCGTCGGCCAGACGGCCGCCACGCGACTCCCCGACGACGAGGACGGGCTCGCTCACGGGAACACCTTCGCCTCCTCTCGCAGGAGGCGGACGAGCTCCTTCGCGGCCTCTTCGGGGGTCTTGTACGAGATCATCTTCGCGCCGGTCCGGGGCGGCGGGAGCCGGAACCGCGCCGCCGTCGAACGAGCGGCCGCGTGCTCTCCGAGGGCCGCGGCCACGCCGGCCCAGGCGAGGCGGTCGATCGGCGCCTTGCGCGACTTCAGGATGTTGGGGAGCTTGGCGGTCCGGGGGTCGTTCCAGGCCTGCTGAAGCCCGATCACGACCGGCGGGGGCGCGGCCCCCGTCTCCGTGCCGCCCTCGACCGCGCGCGAAAAGGTGAATCGGCCCGCGGCCGCGTCGAACCTGAGGTCGGTGACGCCCGAGAAGCTCGGTCGGCCGAGGAGCTCGCCGACCGCGGCCGCGACGAGCCCCTGCTCGTCGTCGCCCGACTGCTTGCCGGCGAGGACCAGGTCGCTCGGAAGGGTCGAGAGCGCGTGCGCGAGCGCGCGGGCCGCGAGGATCGGGTCGACGGCCAGGTCGGACGGCTGCTCGACCCAGGTGGCCGCATCGCAGCCGAGGGCGATCGCCGCCCGGAGCACCTCCTCGGACCGGGGCGAGGGGCCGAACGCGAGCGCGCGCACGCGCGAGCCGGGGACGCTCTCCTTGAGAAGAAGGGCCTGCTCGACCGCCGACTCGTCGTAGCCGGCGAGGACCCACTTGACCCCGTCCGTGTCGAGCCCCGTGCCGGCGGCGTTCGCCCGCAGCCGCGTCTCGGCGTCCGGGGCGGACTTGACCAGGACCGCGATCTCCATCGGCGCGTCCCCGGGCTCAGGCGTAGGCCCTGAGGTGCTCTCGCGCGATGACGATCCGCTGGATCTCGTTCGACCCCTCGTAGATCTGGGTGAGCTTCGCGTCGCGGAGGAGCTTTTCGACGGGGTACTCGCGCATGTAGCCGTAGCCGCCGAAGATCTGGATCGCCTCGTCGGTGACGCGCATCGCGGCGTCCGAGGCGAAGCATTTGGCGAGCGACGACTCGAGGGTCCCGCGCTGGCCGTGGTCGATCGTCCAGGCGGCCTGCCAGGTGAGGAGCCTCGAGGCGGCGACGTCCTGGGCCATGTTGGCGAGCTTGATCTGGATCGCCTGGTGCTCGGCGATCGCCTTCCCGAAGGCGTGGCGCTTGAGCGCGTAGTCGCTCGCGTAGTCGAGCGCCGCCTGCGCGATCCCCGTCGCGAGGGCGCCGATCGGGGTCCGTGTCTGGTCGAGCGTCCGCATCGCGATGGAAAAACCGTCGCCCTCCTGGCCGAGCCGGTCGGCGACGGGGACTCGGACGTCCTCGAAGCGCACGGTCCCGGTCGACGAGGCCCGCTGGCCCATCTTCTCCTCGTCCTTCCCCGCGACGACCCCGACCGCGGTCCTCGGGACCACGAAGGCGGTGATCCCCTTGTGACGGAGCTCGGGGTCGATCGTCGCAAAGACGGTGTAGAGGTCGGCGTGGGGGGCGTTCGTGATGAAGCACTTCTCGCCGTTGAGCGTGTACTCGTCGCCCGAGCGCCGGGCCCTCGTCCGGAGCGCGCCCGCGTCGCTGCCGCCCGACGGTTCGGTGAGGCAGAACGACGCGAGGTTGTAGCGCCCGCAGAACGGGGGGAGGATCCGCTGCTTCTGCTCCTCGCTCCCGCCGAGGACGATCGGCTCGAGCGCGAGGTTGTTCGCGCTGATCGTCGTCGTCATCCCCGAGCAGGCGCGAGCGAGCTCCTCGGTGATGAGGCACTGTTCGACGAGCCCGAGCCCCGCCCCGCCGTACGCGGTGGGGACGTTGAGGTTCATCAGGCCGATCTCGTGGGCCTTGCGGTAGACCTCCTCGGGGAAGCGACCCGTCCGGTCACACTCGGCCGCTCTCGGGAGCATCTCGGTGCGCGCGAACTTCCGGGCGAGGTCCCTGAGGCTCGTCTGCTCCTCGGTTAGCGTGAACTCCGGCATCTCGCAGTCCCGGCGGCGCGAGGAGTGGGGATGCGCTATAAGAGGCTTCGCGGCTCGCCGGTGCGATGGCCTCGAGACGACCTCAATCGCCTCGGCGCGGCGGCGCCGTCGAGGTGGCGATCGGAGGCTACGCGCGCTACGACGCGCACCGGGGCACCCGGACGGGTGCCCCCGAGGTCGTTCTCGGCGAGGGGAAGACCGTGGCCCACCTGGTGGGGATCTTGGACGGGCTCCACGCTCGCGGACACGGGGCCGTCGTCTCTCGCCTGACGCCCCCGCAGAGACGTGCCCTCACCGGGGCCGCCCGGCGAGGGCTCCCCGTCCGGCTCCTCGCCGGGGGGCGGCTCGCGCGTCTCGCCGGCCCGATCGCCGGGACCCCGGTCCTCGGGACGGTCGCGATCCTCTCCGCCGGAACGGCCGACGTGCCGGCCGCCGAGGAGGCCGCCGAGCTCCTCGAGACGCTCGGCGCGGAGGCCCTCCGCCGCTACGACGTCGGCGTCGCGGGGATCCACCGCCTCGCGCGAGCGCTCGCCCGGATCGAGCGCCGCCGGCCCTTGGTCTACCTCGTCTTTGCCGGCCGTGAGGGGGCCCTCGCGACGGTCGTCGCGGGGCTCGTGCGGGCCCCCGTGGTCGGCGTGCCCACCTCCGTCGGCTACGGCCGGGGCGGTCGCGGGGAGGCGGCGCTCGCCGCGATGCTCCAGTCGTGCGCGCCGATCGCCGTCGTGAACATCGACGCGGCGGTGCCCGCCGCGCTGTTCGCCGCGCAGCTGCTGGCCCGCGCCGGGACCCCGGCTCGAGCCTAGGGACAGCCTTTTGACGGGTCCCGGCCTCGACTCGTCGTGTCGGGTCGCCTGACCCTCTCCGAGGCCGACGAACAGGCGGAGCGGGAGGACCGCGAAGCCCTCCACCGCCTCGAGGCGAAGATCCGCGAGGCCCGGGCCCGGCGCCAGTCGCATCTCGACGACGTCCGTCAGCTCTCCTCGGAGCAGAAGTCGCTCTACGACCAGCGTCTCCCCCGTCAGGAGGCGCTCGAGGCCCTCAACCGGGAGCACCACGAGCTCGGCCGGGCCCTCGGCGACCTGCGACGACAGCGCGACGCCGCGCGAGGTCAGCTCGATCAAGCGCTCGTCCGGCTGCGCGAGCACCGCGCCCTCTCCCCCAGGGGCGAGCGGGCCCGACCGGAGCAGATCCAGCGGGAGATCGCCGACCTCGAGATGCGCCAGCAGACCCTGGCGGTGCCGATCGCCGAGGAGAACCTGATGATCCTGCGCCTCCGGGAGCTCACCCGCTCGCTCGAGGAGGCGAAGCGGCACGCCACCGAGCACGACGATCGGGCGCGTCGGACGCGCGAGCTCGAGGCGGCGCTCACCCAGGCCCGGACCGAGGTCGACCGGCTCGGGATCGAGATGGGCAAGGCGCACGAGGCGCGGGAGCGCACGATGCAGGCGATGCGGGCCCGGCTGGTCGAGGAGGGGCGCCTCGTCGCCGAGATGCGCGAGAAGGGGCGGCTCCGCGCCCAGACGATGGAGCGGCTCGAGGCGTCGAACCGTGAGGTCGGCACGCTCGAGCGAGAGGCCGACCGACTCTTCCAGCAGCTCCGCTCGCGGCGGCACGAGGCGCGCCAGACGGTCCGCGACTACAATCGCACCGTCCGGGAGAACGTCGCCGGACCCGACGCCTTCGCGCGCGCGGCCGACGCGCAGCTCCAAGAGCTGCTCAAGCGCGGGCGCATTACGCTCGGCGGCTGAGCCCGCCCGGCGCGCGTTCCCCCGTCAGGGGAAGACGTTGACGACCGTCACGAGGAAGATCAGCGTCTGGCCCTGGACCTCGCTGTTGTAGTTCTCCGTGTAGGTCCCGCCGCCGAGGTTGACGGCGGAGACGATGAACCTCCCGCCCGAGGACGACGAGCACGGGCCGGTGCCCGCGTAGTCGGTGCCGAGGAGGTGCCCCGCCTGCGACGGGAACAATTGGTTCTCGAGCGTGATCGTCGCCGAGCCGTTCGCGGCGGCGGAGACGTTCGTGACGGTCACCGGCCACCCCGAGGGGCTCGCGCTCCAGCCGGGCTGCGGCAGGTTCTCGTAGGTGACGAACGAGGCGTTCGCGCTCAGGATGACGACGGGCCAGCCGTAGTGGGGGTCCGTGAACTGGGCGCCGGAGGCGGTGAGGACGCCCGGGTAGTCCTTGGCGAACGTCGACCCGGTGACGGTCTGGACGACGGGGATCGTGTAGGTGAGGGGCTTGGTCGAGAGGCACGCCTGGTTGACATTGCCGTAGCCGAGCGAGGGCGGGACGACGATGGCGGTCGTCTGGTTCGGGGCCGCGCCGACGAGCCCCTGCCAGAAACCGGGGACGACCTGGATGAACGTGAGACCCCCGAGGCTGTAGCCCGAGGACGGCGTGTTGCCGCCGACGTGGACGTCGAGCGTCGTGTAGTTCGACGGCGAGCTCCCCCGAGCGTGGAACTCGAGGGACTTCGGATACGCGATGTTGTCCGTCGCGACGGCGTAGAGGGAGGTGTCGAAGACCTTCCCCTGCTCGGGGCCGCTCCCGAAGAGGCCGATGTAGTTCACCGTGACGTTGTCGCCGAGCTGGACCGCCGCGGCGCCGCTCGCCTTCCCGGGGAGGCCCTTGTCGTAGAGGTAGCCGAGGCCGCCGCCGGTCGCGGCGACGATCAGGACGACGAGGACGATCGGAACGAGCGGGGAGGGGGCGCTGGCCATTGATGAGCCTACGGAGTGGGGGTCAGAAGGTCGCGGCTCTCGTCACGGTGTCGGAGAGACAGGTGCTCCTCATTCCCCCGCCCCCCGAACCGGGGGGAGATATAAATGGCTCGGCGGGCCGCCGCTACGCCCGCCGCTGTCGGCGGAGCAGGAGCACGGCCTCGACCGCGACCGCAGCGGCGACGATGCCGACGAGCGCGTAGATCAGCCAGGGGGTCGAGCTGCCGCCGCCGGAGGCGGTCGCGCAGGAGATCGACGCGGCGGTGACGTTCTCCGTCGACTGCACGGTCGTCCCGGCGGTGTCGACGACCGTGAGCCCGATCGCGTAGGTCGCGCCGGCCGGGACGAGCGTCGAGCCGCTCGCGGAGCCCGGGGCGGGTCCGGTCACGCCGTAGGGGAAGCTCCAGGCGTAGGTGTAGCCACCCGCGCCGCCCGAGGCGTTCGCGGAGACGTTGACGAAGGCCACGCCCGAGCCGCTCAGGCAGTACGGGGCGCCGGCGACCGCGGAGAACGACGCGCTGAGGGGGGCCGCGACGACGACCTGGACGGTGGTGGTGGCCGTCGTCGAGGCCGCGTCGGTCACCGTGAGCGTCGCGTCGAAGGTGCCGGCGCTCGTGTAGGTGTAGGCTGAGCTCGCCGTCGTCGAGCTCGCGCCCGCGACGCCGAACGACCAGCTGTAGGTATAGGGAGGGACCCCGCCCGACGCGGAGCCGCTGAACGCGACGTGCAGCGGCGCCGTGCCGGTCGCGGGGGTCGCGGACGCGGAGGCGTGGAGGGCCGGCGGCGCCGACACCGTCACCGAGACCGAGGAGAGGTTCTGCTCGGAGATCGCGTCCGTGACGACGACGATCGCGGTGTAGGTGCCCGGGCTCGTGTAGGTGTAGCTCGTGTTCTCCGACGTCGACGTTGTGCCCCCGGAGAGCGTCCAGAGGAACTGGTAGGGAGGCGCGCCGCCCGTGGCGACCGCGCCAAAGCGGACCGTCAACGGGGCGACGCCCGCGCTGACGTCGGCCGTCGCGACGACGCTGAGCGGGATCGAGGGGGCCGTGGCGGTGATCGGTCCGACGCTCGCCGTGGCCGAGAGGCCCCGCGCGTCGGTGACCACGAACACGGCGTTGTAGACGCCGGGGAGGTAGGCGTGGGTCGGGTCGAGGATTGTCGCGTTGGCGCCGTCCCCAAAGCTCCAGCGGTAGCTGAACGGGGCCGTCCCGCCGGCGATCGTCGCGTTGAACGTGACCGAGAGCGGAGCCGGCCCCGTCGTCACGGAGGCGACGGCGCTCGCGCTCGGGTCCGGGTTCACCACGAGGGAGAGCGTCGGGCTCGTCGCCGTGAACCCGCCCACATCGACCGCGCCGACAGTGACGGCGTAGCTCCCGGAGGCCGTCGGAGTGCAGGCGACGCTGGACGCGTTGCCGCCCGTGCACCCGGGCGGAAGCCCCGTCCACGAGAGGTTCAGGGGGGCGTAGCCGCCGGTGGCGACGGCCGCGAGGGTCGTCGTCTCGCCCAAGTCGATCGGGCTCGTCCCCGCGAGCGTGATCTCGATCGGGCGCTTGTAGGACCACGTGTCGTTGAGGAGCGTGCCGTTGGCGAGCGGGGTCGTTCGCCCGCCGAAGAGGACGACGTAGGGAAGGGTCGGGGCCGGGTCGTAGGCCATCGCCGCGTCCTCGCGGGGAGGCGGCGTGGCCGAGAGCGTGAGCGAGGACCAGGCGCCGCCGGTGAAACGCCACTCGTCCGAGAGGCTGTTGGGGTAGTGGAACCCGCCGTAGAGCAGCACGTAGCCGTCGACGGAGTCGTAGACCATGTTGAGCGACTCGCGGCCGGGCGGAGCGAGGGCGAGCGTCGCGGTGAGGTTCGTCCAGTGGCCGGCCTTGTACGTCCAGGTGTCGTTGAGGAGGTTCGAGCTCGTCCCCTTCCCGCTGAACAGGAGGACGTAGCCGTCGACGGCGTCGAACGCGGCCGCGCCGGCCTCGCGGGCCGGCGGCGCGGCCCCGACGAGCGCCGTGAGATTGCTCCACGAGCCGTTCTGGAACGCCCAGGTGTCGTTGAGGAAGTTCCCGGCGAACGCCTCACCGCCGAAGAGCATCAGGTAGCCGTCGGCCGCATCGTAGGCCGCCGCAGCGTCCTCGCGGGCGGACGGCGCGCTCGCCGTGACGAGACGGGACCAGGCGCTCCCGTTCCACAGCCACGTGTCGTTGCGATAGAGCGTGCCCGCGTTCCCGCCGAAGAGGAGGGCGCCATGGTCCGCCGGGTCCTCCTCGAAGATGGCCTTGTACCGGGCCGGCGGGGAGATCGTGAGGTTCGGCGTGAGGTCGGTCCAGGTCCCGTTGCGGAACTCCCAGGTGTCGGCGAGGGAGCGGTTGTGGGCGAGACCGCCGAAAAGGATGACGGCACCGCTCTCGGGCACATAGGCCATCGCGGCCCCCTCGCGGGCCCCCGGCGAGGTCGTGAGGAAGCCCGTCAGGTTCACCCAGGGGGTGCTCGGGGAGGCGGCCGTCCCGGGGTGCGAGGCCGGGCGCTCGAGCGAGGCCCGGGCGAGGGCGAGCTCGGTCGCGGCGGCCGGGGTCGGCGTCGCGGTCGGGCTCGTCGAGGCCCCGGGGGCCGCGAGGCCGAGAAGGGCCGCCGTCGGGAGGAGGAGGAGGAGGGCGAGGGCGGTCGTGGCCCCGAGCCGTACAGGGCGAGCGGAGGGCGACCCGGGGTGGGGCATGCCGCGCGCAGCCGGGGTTCAGGATAAGAAGGTTGCGAAAGCGGCGCGCGGCCGGGGCTCGGGGGCTACACGCGCCCGAGGAGCCCGCCGAACCCCCCTCGAGCCCGGCGCTCGGCCACGGCCCAGCAGGGGAACGTCATGCTCGTCGGCGCGACGGCCCCGAGGATCGTGGCCGGCGAGAGCGAGGGGAAGGTGAGGCCCGGGGGAAGCCCGCCTGCAAGCCTCGAGAGGGTCTTCTCGCCCAAGGCCGAGGAGAGGTTGACGACCATCAGCTCGACGCTCTCGGGGGCGAGCGTCAGCGACGGGACCGTCGTCGACACCCAGGCGTGGAGGACCGGGGACGCCGAGGCGTTGGACCAGCTCCAGGTCGCGCCGGCCTGCGGTGTGACGTTGAGCCCCCGGAGGGAGACGGTGACGGTCGCGGTGAGGTTCGCGTTCGCGGCGAGGACCGCGTAGCGGGTGCCGTCCAGGGCCCGCGTGACGACCGCGCTGACGCCGTTGCGCGCCGTCGCGAGCGGCGTCGGCACGACGACGGGGTCGAGCTTGGTGAGCATCTCGTCGTAGAGCGTCGCGACCACGGTCGAGCTCCCGTCCGGGGCCAGGAGCGAGCCGCCGTAGGCCGACTGGAGCGCGAAGACGTCGACGTTGGAGAGGTTGAGCGCGACGGCGCTCACGAACTCCGAGGAGAGGTAGGGGACGACGGCGAACCCGTTCATCCACGCGTCGTACGGCCCCCCCGCGGTGCCAGAGCCGAGCTCCGAGGCGAACAGCGAGATGGCACAGGTGGGGCACGCGGTCGCGATCGCCGCCCGGTCCGCGGGGACGCGCTGGGCGAGGGAGGAGCTCGAGCCGAGCGTCGCGTAGAAGGCCTGGAGCGTGCCGTTGGTCCCGGTCGCCGCGCCCGCGGGGTAGACGTGGATCGCGACGGCGCTCAGGTTCGCCCCGTTGGCCTGGACGACGGCCCGGATCCACGTCGTCTCGCCCCACGCCCCCGTGCCGAGGCCGGGGAGGCCGATGAACCGGGCCGTCGGGTCGACGGCGCGGACCTTGGCGATGTAGGCGTGCACGAGGCTGGCGTAGCTGGTCGGGGTCGCGTTGAGCGACTGCGTCGAGTTCCACGAGGACCAGCTACGGCCATAATGCGTCCACACCGCCGGCTCGTTGCCGATCTCGAAGTAGGCGGGCGTGAAGTTCAGCGTGTGCTCGAAGTAGGCGACGTCGTAGGCGGCCGTCGACGGGCTGTCGATCTCCCCGGGGAGCCCGACGATCGCCTGGCAGCCGACGGAGACGCACCAGCGCACGAAGGCGGCCGCGCTCGTCGGCGGCGTGTAGGAGCTCCCCGAGTCGTTGTAGATGCGGTTCGCGGTGACGTTGAGCCGGTCCGCGACGGCCCCGCCGGGCCACCGCACGTAGGAGAGGCTCGCGGCCCCGAAGGCGGAGGTCTGGTTCGTCCCGAGGCTGTAGTAGGGCCGGAGGTTCGCCCCCCAGAACGCCGGGCCGAGCACGACCGGGGTACCGTTCGTGACGCCCGCGCCCCCGGCCGCGCTCGTGACCGGGCGCGGCGGCGTCACCGGCGCCACGCCGACCGACCCGAGGGGCCCGAGCGCGAGGACCGTGAGGGCCGCGAGGACGGCGAGCGTCGCGACGACCGCCGCGAACCGCGAGAGGGGCTTGGGGCCGGTCGGCCTGCGGCTGACCGTCGGAGGAGGAGCCGGGCGCATGCGCGTCTATACACACGCATACGCACAGTATATGAACCTCTCGCCGGCGGACCGGGTCCCGGGGGGTGCTAGGCCCGACGGAGCTTTCCGACGACGGGCTCTTCGAGGACGCCGCTCTCCTCGAGCTGGCTCAAGAGCTCCTCCGCGCGCTCGGCCCGGACGCCCCGCTGCTCGCCCAGCGACAGCGCCTCGCGGAGGTCGGCGTAGCCGTCGACGGAGCGGTCCGCGAGCTCGTCGACGATGTCGAGGAACGCGGCCTCCTCCGCCCGGACCGCCGCGCTCGGCGCCGGGCTCGCGGCGGTCGGTCGGGTCTCGCGGGAGACGCGCACGGGCCCGGGGGCCGCGCGGCGCTCGACGGGTCGTGGCGGAGGTCGGGCGGCCTCGGGCGCGCCGAGGGACGTGAGGACGTCGAGGAGCGGCCCCCGGAACGCCTCCGGGTCCAGCGTCGGGTAGCGCGAGACCGCGGCGCGGCCCCCGGCGAGCCAGGGGGTCGGGATCCCATCCGCCCTCGCGGCCTCCTCCGTCAGCGGTCCCTTCCCGGCCCGCAGGCGTTGGGCGAGATCGAGGCGGCGCGCGGTCTGGCGCACCGCCTCGACGAGCGCGAGCCGGTAGTCCGCGGGCGCGACGGGTCGGAGCGCCTCCGCCCGCACCGAGCCGTAGACCGTCTGATCCCGTCCTCGGTAGAGGTGGGCCTTTCCGACCACGAGGGCCGCCGTCGGCTCCGCGATCCGCTGCAGGGCGGCCAGCGCGCGGGGCTGGAACCCGCCGGCGGTCACCGTGAACGTCCCCGTCGGGTCGGTGAGCCGGGCCCGGAGGAACGCCTGGGTCGGGTCGCGGCCGACCGGCTCCGGGGCCGAGAGGGTCCCGACGACGAGGACCCGGTTCATCCGGGCACCGAGCGGGGAGATGACGTAGGTCGCCGCCCGGTCGCCCGTGCCTTTCTCCTCCTCGAGGGACGCCTGGAACTCGTTCGCGAGGACCCGCCAGGCGGGCTCGCGGCCCGTCATCGCCGACCCTCCGAGACCTCGCGGGCCACCGCGCCGGGGTCGACCTCGACGGACGGGAGCTCGAGCAGGCTCTCGGGATACAGCGTGACGCCGAAGTCGTCGGCGGTCGCGCGGCCGCTCGCCCGAAGGCGCCGGCCGAAGAGCGCCTCGAACAGCTGCTCTTCGAGAAGCGAGGCGTCCGGCAGCTGCCTCAGCTGCTCGAGACAGTCGGCGAGCCGACGGCCCCAGAGCCGCTCCGTGTCGTCGAGCCCGGCGTTCACCGTCACGGCCCCCGTGCCGTCGTCGAGGACGATGCGGGCCCGAAGGTCCGCCTCGCCCTGGACCGATCCGTGCAGGCGGCAGAGCCCCTTGGTGACGTTCCGCCGGCACTCGGGGCAGCGGTAGACGAGGCCGCTCGGCGGGGAGAGGCCGACGACGACCCCCTCGAGGACGACGTGTTCGGCGCCGCGCGACGCCCCGAGGGAGGCGATCGGCGCCGGGCCGGATCGCTGCCAGTCGTCGAGCGTCGGAAGCGCGCGTCCGTCGATCGTCTCGACGTGGGAGCGCTCGTCCAGGATCACCTGGGGGCGCCCCCGGAAGGCGCGGACGTAGCCGCCGACGATGCGGATGGCCGCGCCCGGGGTGAGGCGGAAGTCGGACCAGGCGGTGAAGCCGACGCTCCCGCTCGCGTCGAGGAGGAGCCCCTCGTAGAGAAGTCGTCGCTCCTCCCCGACGCTCACGGTCTTCGGCTGGACCTTGGCGACACGCGCCTCGAGGCGGAACCCCTCGTCGCCGTCGGTGAGGGTCCCGACACGCGCGACGGGAAGGTCCTCCGCGCGAAGGGACGGCAGCTCGCTCTCGTTCGCGGGCGCGACGCGCGTCTTCCAGCCGAACGTGACCTCCGCTCGGCCCCGGAACTCCCGGACCTGGACGGGGCCGGCCCGGAGGACGGTCCCCCGCTCGATCTCCTCGCTCGGCGGGTCCCACCAGGTGAATCGTACGGTCGCGGTCCCGTCGCTGAGGAGGCCCGAGAGGACGGGCCGTCGACCGCCGTCGCTCCGGCGCGTGATCTCGCGCCGCTGCACCGACACGACGCGCGCGACGATCACGATCGGTCGCTCGGTGGGCCGAAGGTCCTTGAGCCGGAGCTCGAGCGGACCCTGGCCGGCGGCCTCGGACGGTTCGGCGGGCATCGACGCGTGAAGGGCAGCGAGTCGGCCGGTATAGATTAAGGCTCAGGGGCGCGGGGGGTGGGAGGTGGCGCGGGGCGCGGGCCCGAGCGGGGCGCCGGCACAATCCTTTTCCTCCGACCCGGCTGACCCCGCGGTGCCCTTGAGCTTCCAGGCGCGCGTCGACCGGATCCTGAAGGCGCGCCGTTCTCTCCTCTGCGTCGGGCTCGACCCGGACCCGAAGCTGCTGCCGAAGCCGCTCGCGAGGCTGTCCCGCCGTCGCGCGCTCGCGACGTTCTTGGAGGGGATCGTCTCGACGACCCTCCCCTACACCGCCGCCTACAAGATGCAGCTCGGCGCCTACCTCGCCTTCGGGACCGACGGGCTCGACGCGCTCGTCCGGCTCCCACGGCGCATCGGCCCGACGCGTCTGCGCATCCTCGACCTCAAGGCGAACGACATCCCCAACACGATGCGCCTCTACCGCGACGGCGTGTTCAACGAGCTCGGCTTCGACGCGATGACCGTGACCCCGTGGCTCGGCTGGGAGACGCTCGCGCCGTTCGCCGACGATCCCGAGCACGGCTTCTTCGTCGTGGCGCGCTCGTCCAATCCGGGCGGCCCCGACTTCCAGGAGATCCCGACCCCCCGCGGACCCCTCTGGCACGCGGTGATCGGCGAGGTCCACCGGCTCGCGGAGCGCCACGAGAACGCCGGCGCCGTCGTCGGCGCGACGTTCGCGGAGGCGATCCGCACGGCGCGCCAGACCCTCGGCAACGGCGTCCCGATCCTCGTCCCCGGCGTCGGCGCCCAGGGCGGTCAGCTGTCGACGACCGTGCGGGAGGGCGTCGACGCGCACGGGCGTGCCCTTCTCGTCAACGCGTCGCGCTCGGTGCTCTACGCCTCGGCGGGCCCCGACTGGAAGGAGGCGGCGGCCCACGAGGCGCGCCGCCTCATGGTCGAGATCAACCAGCTTCGAGCAGGCCTCGGTAAACGCTGAGCAGCTGGTCGGCGACGGTCTCGACCCCGTACCGGCGCTCCGCGCGGAGCCGGGCCGCGATGGCCATGCGCGCCCGTCGTTCCGGGTCGTCGAGGAGGGTCCGCACCTTCTCGGCGATGTCCTTCGGCAGGAGCGGCTCGACGAGCAGCCCCTCGACGCCGGGCTCGATCACCTCTCGCACGCCCGGCAGGTCGGCGATCACGACCGGGAGGCCGGCCGCCATCGCCTCGGCGACGGCGAGGCCGAACCCCTCGAGCCGGTTCTGCGAGGGGAAGACGAACAGGTCGGCGGCGCGCAGGTATCGGGGGAGCTCCTCGTCCGAGACGTTCGGGCAGAAGCGCACCCGGTCCTCGACCCCGAGGCGGCGCGCCGTCGACAGGAGGTTCGGGAGCGTCGGCCCGCGGCCGACGACGACGAGCGCGACCTCTTGCGGGAGCTCGACCAGGGCACGGAGGAGCGAGTCGACCCCCTTGTGGGGGACGAGCCGTCCCGTGAAGGCGAGCACCTTGCGGCCCTCGAGCGCGAGTCGCGCCCGGATCTCGTGGCCGTCGTCGCCCGGGCGGAAGCGGTCGAGGTCGACGGAGGAGGGGACGATCTCGAGCGAACGCCCGCGCAGCCCGGCGGAGGTCCGGCCGTAGCTCGAGGTGTGGACGATGAACCGGTCGACGCGGCGGAAGGTCGGCGGCAGGAAGAACCGGTGGTAGGCGCCGGTGAGGAGCCGGCCGGCGGGGCCGGGGAGGTAGAGGTCGCAGTGGTAGGTGAGGCACACCGGGGTCCGACGGTCGGCGAGCCCCCGGACCGCGAAGAAGGCGCTCAGGGGAGGCGGGTAGTGCAGGTGGATGACGTCCGCGTCGACGCGAGCGAGCAGCCGTCCCGTGCCGACGTCGATCGGGGTGTTGTAGACGACGCCGAGCGTGCGGCTCCGCAGCACCCGATACCCCTCGCGGCTCTCCTCGAGGGGGAGCGACGCGTCGTAGCGGGAGGTGACGACCGTCACCTCGTGGCCCCGACGGGCGAACGCGGCGGCGAGCGCCCGGACGTGCGACTCGACGCCGCCGGCGTGCGGCGCGAAGAACGGGCTCACCTGGACGATCCGCACGACCCCCCCTCGCGCCCGGGCCCCGGGCGGCTCGACGACGCGGGCGGCGCGCTCACGCCTCGGACTTGGGACGGGTCGTCGGCAGCGGCTCCGACTCCCTCGACTGGAGCAGCTCCGCCGGCGCGAGGTGCGTGATCTCGAGGCCCTTCATGGCCTCGCCGAGACCGGTCGAGACGCGGGCGAGGAGCTCGGCGTCGTCGTAGTGGTGCGACGCCTCGACGATCGCGCGCGCGACCTTCGTCGGGTGCTGCGACTTGAAGATCCCGCTGCCGACGAAGACGCCGTCGACGCCGAGGTGGCGGCACAGCGCGGCGTCCGCCGGGGTCGCGATGCCGCCGGCGGCGAAGTTGACGACGGGGAGCCGGCCCCGCTCCTTGACGTCGGCGACGAGCGACGTCGGGACGCGCTCGGCCTTGGCCCACGCCTCGAGGTCGCGGCGGCCCATCTTGTGGACCTCCTCGATGTCGGCGTTCATCTGGCGGATGTGGCGGACCGCCTCGACGACGTTGCCGGTGCCGGCCTCGCCCTTCGTGCGGATCATCGCGGCGCCCTCGTCGATGCGCCGGAGCGCCTCGCCGAGGTTCCGCGCGCCGCAGACGAACGGGACCTGGAACGACTTCTTCTCGACGTGGCGGAACGGGTCCGCGGGCGTGAGGACCTCGGACTCGTCGATCATGTCGACGCCGAGCGACTCGAGGATCCGGGCCTCGGTCGTGTGGCCGATGCGGCACTTGGCCATGACGGGGATCGAGACCCGCTCGCGGATCTCGCGGACCTTCGTCGGGTCGGCCATCCTCGCGACGCCCCCGGCGGCGCGGATGTCGGCGGGGACCCGCTCGAGCGCCATCACCGCGACGGCGCCCGCCTCCTCGGCGACGGCGGCCTGTTCGGCCGTCGTCACGTCCATGATGACCCCGCCCTGCTGCATGCGGGCGAAGCCGCGCTTGACGAGCTCGGTCCCGAACCGAAGCTTCTCGACAGGGTCGGGCATAGACGCTCCGTTGGACGCGACCGGATTATAAGAGACTACGGAGCGACCCCCGAACCCCTTTAAACCGCCGTTCGTTCCGTCGGTTCGCAGGGGGAGCTGTGGACCGGCTGAGAGGACGAGCTTCGCTCGTCGACCCCACGAACCTGCACGGGGTAATGCCCGCGAAGGGACCGCGATGCGCGACCTGACGGCTCCTCCCGCGGGCTGGCGGGAGGGATGACGGCGGCCCCGAGCCTCCCGACGGCGCGGGCGAAGACCCGGCGGCGTGCCGGGACGCTGTCGCGTCGCCTGGTCGCGATCGCGATCACGGTCGTCGCCGTCCTCGCCGCCTACGCGGCCTACGCCTACGTCGTGTCGCTCCCGCCCGCCGGCACGACGCGCCTCGTCGTCTACACGTACCCGTCGTTCTTCGGCGGCAACTGCAGCCTCTCCAAGCCGCTCGCCACGGCGCTCGCCCCGTTCGAGAGCCGCGAGCACGTCTCCGTCGACCTCGAGTGCCCCTCCGACCTCCTCTCGACGCTCGAGTCGGAGAAGGCGGCGCCGAACGCGGACGTCGTCGTCGGCCTCGACGAGGTGACGGCGCCGGAGGCGATGGCGCTCGGCCTCGTCACGCCCTACGTCTCCCCCGAGCTCGCGAACGTCTCGCCGGACGTCGCGGGCGAGCTCGACCCGGGCCACGGGATCGCGCCGTACGAGTGGGGCTACCTCGCGATCGACTACACGCCCGCGTTCTATAACGCGACGCACGGCGCCATCGCGCACTCTTCCTTCTCGAACTTCACCCAGAACGCGACGTGGCGCAACGGGCTCCTGATCGAGAACCCGACGACCGACATCGTCGGCGAAGAGTTCCTCCTGTGGGAGGTCGAGTTCTCCGAGGCGATCCTCCACGAGAACTGGACGACGTGGTGGATCGACGGTGGCGCGAAGGCGCCGAGCGCGCCGGACTGGGGGACGGCGTTCAACGAGTTCCTCTCGCAGCCGGCGCTCTACCCGACGGTCGTGAGCTACACGACGGACTCGGCCTACGCGGCCGGGACCGGCACGCCGGGCTCGCTCAACACGACGGTGACGACCTGGAACGGGACGCAGTACGGCTGGCGGACCGTCTACGGCGCCGCCGTCGTCCACGGCTCGCACCACACGGCCCTCTCCGAGGCGCTGATCGACTGGCTCCTCGAAGGCTCGGTCCAGTCGGCGATCCCCTCGAACGAGTGGGAGTACCCGGCCAACACGACGACGCCGCTGCCTCCCTCGTTCTCGGCGGCGCTCGACCCGTCCCAGATCGTGCCCCTCAACGACGCTACGACGCCGACGGCGATCGCCTCGCAGCTCCCCACCTATCTCTCGGAGTGGCAGGCGATCGAGAACCAGTACGGATGAGGCGCGGGGCCGCTCCGACACTCGCCCTCGCGCCCGTCTCCCTGTTCGTCGGCCTCCTCGCCGCCCTGCCGGTCGCGTTCCTCGTCGGGCGGGCGCTCGTGTCGTCCGGTCTGCCGGGGCTCGTCGCCGCGTGGAGCGACCCGCTCAACGGGCAGGCCGTCGAGAACTCGCTCGTGCAGGGGGGCCTCAGCGCCGTCGCGACGGTCGCCTCGGGCTACCCGCTCGGCGTCCTCCTGGGTCGCTACGACTGGCGCGGCCGCTCCGTCGTCCGCGCCGCGCTCGTGGTGCCGTTCCTATTGCCGTCGCTCGTGATGGTCCTCGGCGTCGAGGATCTGTTCGGGCCGACCTCGCCGATGGCGCAGGCGCTTCCCGCCGTCACGCAGCTCGCTCGAGGGGTCCCCGGCATCGTCCTCGTGAACCTCCTGTTCAACGTCCCGATGGTCGCGCTCCTCACGGCCGTCGGGATCGAGAGCGCGTCGGCGCCGCTCGAGGAGACCCTGACGACCCTCGGCGCCGGCCCGCTCCGGGTCTATCGGGAGGCCTGGGGGCCTCCCTCGTGGCGGGGGGCTCTCGCCGGCGGGCTCCTCACGTTCCTGTTCTCCGCGCTCGCCTTCGCCGCGCCGCTCCTCCTCTGCGGGCCGCGATGCTACACCGTCGAGGCCCGGGTCTGGTCCCTCGTTCGCGAGCTGCTCGCTCCCGGCGAGGCGGCCCTCCTCGCCGGGACGATGGTCGTCCTCCTCGTGGCGCCGGCGCTGGCCTACTTCCTGCTCGTCCGCCGCCTCGAGGGTGCCGGGCCCGGGGCCTCCCGCCGCCTTCGTCCCATCCCGTGGCGCTCCCCGGGGGCCTGGCCCGTCCTCGCCGCCTCGGTCGCGGTGCTCGCGCTCCTCACGGGGCTCCTCGGCTCCGTCGTCGCGCGGGCCGTCGTCGCCGCCCGACCCGGGGGAGCCCCGGGGAGCGCCTGGGGCGCGCTCTTTACCGGGTCGGCGACCGCGGGCGGGATCCCGACGAGCGCGGCGCTCGTGAACTCGCTCGTCTTCGCGGGCTCCGCGGCGGCGATCGCGACGCTCTTGGCCGTCGCCGCCGGCTTTGCGCGTCGCGACGGCGTGCGCTCGGCGCTGCGGGTCTATCTGTTCCTGCCGCTCCTCGTCTCGCCCGTGGTCCTCGCCTTCGCCCTCGCTACGTTCTGGCGGCCGCTCCTGGGCGGCGACGCGCAGGTGTGGCTCCTCGTCCTTCTCGCGCAGGCGACGGTCGCGCTCCCGTTCGCGCTGCAGAGCCTCGACGTCGGCCTCGCCGCGGTCCCGAGAGCGTTCCGGGAGGCCGCCCAGAGCCTCGGCGCCCGGCCGTTCGCGGCCTACCTCGAGGGCGAGCTCCCCCTGGCCCGCGGGGCCCTCGTCACGGGGGCGCTGTTCGCCTTCGCCCTGGGCCTCGGCGAGTTCACGGCGACCTACTTCCTCGTCACGCCCGCCTTCACGACGCTCCCGGTCGAGCTCTACCACTACGCCGCGACGAGGGCCGCCGGCCTCGCCGACGCGCTCGCCGGGCTCCTCGTCGTCGTGAGCCTCGCCGCGTTCCTGCTCGTGCAGCGGGGAGGGTACCGTGTCCTCCTCTGAGGGCCTCGAGGTCGTCGACCTCGCCGTCGCCTGGAACGGCGTGCGGGTGCTCGACGGCGTCACGTTCTCGCTGCGCCCCGGCGAGCTCGTGACGCTGATGGGCCCGAACGGCTCGGGAAAGACGACGCTCCTCCGGGCGATCGCCGGGTTCGAGCCGGTCGCCGCCGGCCGGGTCTCCCTCGAGGGCCGGGACCTCGCGCGCGTGCCGCCCCATGCGAGGGGGGTCGGCCTGCTCTTCCAGGAGCCGGTCCTGCTGCCGCGACGCACCGTCGCCGAGAACCTCGCCTTCGGGCCCGAGGTCCAGCGGCTCGACGCGACGCTCGTCGCCGCGAGGGTCGCCGAGGCCGCGGAGCGCCTCCACCTCGGCGACCTCCTCGACCGGCCCAGCGAGGCGCTCTCGGGGGGCGAGCGGCAGCGCGTCGCGCTCGCGAGGACGCTCGCCGCCCGGCCCCGGCTCGTCCTGCTCGACGAGCCGTTCGCCGCCGTCGACCCCGAGCTCCGCGCCGAGCTCCGCTCGGAGTTCCGCCGCATCCTGCTCCGCGAGGGGGTCTCGGTCCTCCACGTGACCCACGACCGCGAGGAGGGCCTCTTCCTCGGCGACCGGGTCCTCCTCCTCGACCGGGGCCGCCTCGTCCAGGCGGGACGCCCTCGAGAGGTCTTCGAGAACCCGGCGACCGCCGGCGTGGCGAGGTTCCTTGGTTACAACGTCGCCCGCGAGGGCGACCGGCTCGTGGCGGTGCACCCGACGGAGGTCGAGCTCCTCGCGCCCGAGGGCGCGGAGGTCGAGGCGACGGTCGTCGCGAGCGGCCCGGTCGGCGACGGGTGGGCCGCCTTCCTCGAGGCCCGTGACGGGGCCCGCTGGGAGGTCCGGGGACGATCGGGCCCTCCGCCCGTCGAGGGAGCGCGCGTCGGTCTCCGGGGACGTCGGCGCGTGCTGCTGCCGCGATGACCTCGTCGTCCCCGCTCGGTTATCGCTCCGTCGACGATGGGGCCTTTGTGACGCCCCTCGGCGCGAGGCCCGCGACCCACGGAGTTCGTTGGCTCTCGTTGGGGGTCGGAGCGCTCGTGGTGCTCCTCTCGGTCGTCCCGGGGGTCGGCGGTGTGACGGTCGGGGGCGTGCCCACCGGTCCGAGCGTCACGATCCAGGCGACGCCCGCGGCCGGGCCGGCGCCGCTCACCGTCGAGCTTGCGGCCACGGGGACGAACGGCACCCCGCCGTACACGTTCCTCTGGGGGTTCGGCGACGGAGGCGCGAACGCCTCCGGAGCCGTCGTCACGCACACCTATGCGACGCCCGGCCGCTACACGGCGACCGTCGCGCTCACGGACGCCTACGGCGCCTCGGCGGGGGCGAGCGAGCTCGTCGCGGTCTCGCCGCCGCCGCTCTCGCTGGCGGGGACCGCGGTCCCTGCGACGGTCTCCGTCGGCGTCGTCACCCTCCTCGAGACGAGCGTTCAGGGGGGCGTGGCGCCGTACACGTACAACTGGAGCGGGCTGCCGCCGGGCTGCCCGAGCGCAGCCGTCGAGAACTACTCGTGCGAGCCGACGGCCTCGGGAAACTACTCGATTCTCGTGCGCGTGACCGATGCCGTCGGGACCGAGGCGAACGCGACGATCCGTCTCACGGTGCTCGGGGCGCCCGCTCCGAAGACCCCCGCGACGCCCTCTCCGGGGGGCCTCGACGAGACGACGGCGATCGGGCTCGGGGTCCTGGCCCTCGGCGCGGGAGGCGCAGGGCTCTGGATCGGCCGTCGCGCGCGACGGCGGCGGGACGGACCCCGCTAGTCGTAGCGGCGTCGACCCCGGGGTCGGTCCCCGTCGTCTCCGCGCCGGTCGTCGCGGGGGGCCCCGCGGCCGTAGCGGCGCGGGGGTCCGCGGTTGTACGGTCGCCGCTCCCGGTTGTCGCTGCGGCCGAACCCGCCGCCCTCACGGCGTCGCGGCAGCGTGAACGTGTTGCCGCAGGAACGGCAGCGACCCGTCACGGTCCCATCCTCCGCGGTCTCGAAGGCGAGGGGGCCGCCGCACTGGCGGCACGGCCTCGAGGGGGGGCGGTCGTCGCCGGGGCGGGGGCCCCGGCGGTCCTGGAACCCTCCGCCCTGGAAGCGCGGCGCGCGTTTCCGCGGCGCCTCCTCTTCCTCCTCGTCCGCGGCCCCTCCCTCGGCGGCCGGCTCGGCTTCCTCGCCGGGGTGGGAGAGGACGAAGGTGATGGTCTCGCCGCACTCGTCGCACAGGCCGACGAGGCGGTCCGGGGCCGCGAGCTCGAGGGTGAGCGTGCCGTCGCAGTCCTCGCCCGGGTGGGGGACGGTGAACGCGGCCTCCGCGGGCCCGGCGCTCGACGCGCCCTCGGTGGCGGGGGTCACGGCGCCTTCGCCGGCAGGGGCGGGGACGTGAGCGGTCGGCGCGAGGAGGAGGACCTCCCGGGAACAGTTCGGGCAGGCACCCGCGAGGATCGGCAGCGTCCGCTCCGTTACCTCGACGGCGCCGCCGCAGGCGGGGCACGAGATCGACATGGCGGGGCAGAGGGGCGGCGGGGGCTCTTTAGGTCGCCCCCTCCGCGCGAGAGGGGGGCACGGCCCCCCTCCGGCCCCGATTCGGGTCCTTGTAGAGGCGCAGGAATCGGCCCTGGAGGGCTCGAGGCAGTCGGAGGAGCCGTCGGCGCGACGCCGCGCGCCCGGGGTCGTCGAGCGCCCGACGGACCGCGACGTCGAACGGCAGGAGCGGGCGCGGGACCAGTCGCACCAGCTCCGCTTCGGTGCAGACCGCGTTCGTCGCCATGCCCTCGACGATCGGCCGGGCCATCGTCGCGGGCACCTCGGTGATGAACCCCACCCAGTGGGACGAGAGGGACGGCGTGAGCAGCGGGAGGGCCACGACGAGCGGCGCGCGGCCGACCGCCCGACCGACGCGGCGGAGCGCGTCGACGTAGGCGAGCACCTCCGGGCCGCCGACGTCGAAGGTCCGGCCGGCGGTCTCGTTGAGCTCGC
Source organism: Thermoplasmata archaeon (assembly GCA_027315165.1). GTDB lineage: Archaea > Thermoplasmatota > Thermoplasmata > Lutacidiplasmatales > UBA184 > Lutacidiplasma. The sequence continues at coordinate 50,186 of DAHUYN010000001.1, forward strand.
CGCACGCGACGAGGTACTCGACAAGGTCCTCGAGCGCGATCGGCTGGCACGGGGTCTCGATCCAGCGCGGCGTCAGCATCACGGGAAGACGCTCGACGAGCTGGGCCATCATCTCGAAGGAGGCGCCGCCCGCGCCGAGCACGACGCCAGCGCGGAGCTCGGTGACGGCGGCGCGACCGCCCCGGAGGATCGTCGCCACCTCCCGACGGCTCTCGAGGTGCGTCGAGACGCCCGCGAGGGCCCCGCCGAGCCCTCCGAGGTAGACGACCCGCTCGAGGCCCGACCGGTCCGCGGCCCGCACGAGCTCGGTGGCCGCGCGCCGGTCGCGTTCGGCGAACCCTCGCTTCCCCGAAGGGCCTCCCATCGAATGCACGAGGTAGTAGGCGAGCCGGACGCCCCGGAGCGCCTCGTCGAGCCCCGTCCCGTCGACGACGTCCCCGACGACGAGTTCGACCTCCGCAGGGAGACGGTCGCGAGCCCGGGCGGCGTCGCGGACGAGGGCGCGGACCCGCCGGCCCCGCGCCCGGAGCGCCGAGACGAGCGGGCGGCCGACGAATCCCGTCGCGCCGAGGACGAGGACCGGGTCCTCCGGGCCGCGGATCGGACCCGCGGGGTCGGGTCGATCGGGCCCCCTCGTGAGCTCCGGGGACGGCGGCACGGGACGTCGGGAGAGCGTGGCAGGGGAAAGCTCTCGCGACGCTGGCGCGGGCCGCGTCAACGCCTTCCGGTCGCGCTCGACGACGGCTCCCCCCCCCGAAGGCACTAGTACCCCGCCGCGCGTGGTACCGGCGTGCGACCCGCCCACCCCGCCCGTGCGAGCCGATCCCGCGCCGCGTCACGTCGTTCTCCCTCGGGGGACCCCGGGATCTACGACTACGGCGTCATCGGGGACCTCCACTCCGCGGCGCTCGTTTCTCGCTACGGCGCGGTCGAGTGGGCCTGCCTACCGCGGTTCGCCTCCCCGAGCGTCTTCGCGCGCCTCCTCGACCGGCACCGCGGCGGGTCGTTCGACCTCGCCCCGGTCGAGCGGTACGAGAGCGAGCAGTCCTACGTCCCGTCGACCAATGTTCTCCTCACCCGGTTCTTCCTCTCGAAGGCGCGCCAGCTCGACCTGGTCGACTTCATGCCCGCCTCCTCCGAGCCCGTCCCGCACGGCCGGTCGATGATCGGCCGGGTCCTCGAGGCGCGCGGAGGGCCGGTCGAGGTCGGCGTCTCGGTCGAGCCTCGCTTCGACTACGGCGCCGAGACGGCGCGTTGGGCGTCGGGGGAGGGGCTCGCGCTCGCGCGCGGCTCCGAGGCGACGCTCTGGGCACGGGCCTCCTTCCCCTGGTCGATCGACGGCGGGCGCCTCGTCGGAGCGCTGACGCTGGCCCCCGGGGCTCGCGCCGAGGTCGGCGTCGGCTGGGGCGAGACCCCGCCCAACGCCGAGCCGCTCACGACGCTCCTGACGAGTACGCTTCGGTTCTGGCAGGGCTGGGTCCACCCGCCCACGACGCCGCTCCATCGCGTCGCCGGGCTCTGGCACCCGTGGGTGGAGCGATCCGAGCTCGTCCTCAAGCTCCTCTCGAGCCAGACGACCGGCGCGTTCATCGCCGCCCCGACGACGTCGCTGCCCGAGTGGCCGGGAGGCCCGCGCAACTGGGACTATCGGTACGTCTGGGTCCGCGACGCCGCGTTCTGCGCCCAGGCGATGATCCTCCTCGGCCACCTGAGCGAGGCGGAGCGGTTCCTGAGCTGGCTCGTCCAGCGGATCCCCGAGGACGACGCCGGGGGGCCCCTGCGCGTGCTCTACGGAGCCCACGGGGAGACGGAGCTCTCCGAGCGGGAGCTTCCCGAGCTCGAGGGGTTCCTTCGATCGCGGCCCGTCCGCGTCGGCAACGGCGCATCGGAACAGTTCCAGCTCGACATCTACGGCGAGTTGCTCGATGCCGCGAGGCTCCTCGCGGCCCGCCGGCCGAGCGAGGTCCTTCCGCACTGGCCGAGGCTCGCCCGCGTCGCCGAGACCGTCGTCAAGCGCTGGCAGGAGCCGGATCACGGCATCTGGGAGGTCCGCGGGCCGCCCCAACCGTTCGTCCACTCGAAGCTGATGGCCTGGGTCGCGCTCGACCGGGCGATCGAGCTGGCCGAGCTCTTCGGGGACGAGCGGGCGGCGGGTCGCCTGCGTCCCGCGCGCGAGGCGGTCCGCGCGTGGATCCTCACGGAGGGGTACGACGAGGGGACCCGTTCGTTCGTCCGGGTCGCCGGCGCCACGGCGATCGACGCGGCGAACCTGCGCCTCCCCCTCGTCGGGTTCCTCCCGTTCGAGGACCGTCGAGTGCGCTCGACGATCGCGCGGATCCGCCGCGAACTCGGCGTCGGGCCCTACGTCTACCGGTATCGTGTCGAGGACGGGCTCGACGGGCCGGAGGGGACGTTCCTCCCGGCCGCCTTCTGGATGGTCGAGTGCCTCGCGCGCTCGGACCGCCGCCGCGAGGCGGAGGCGCGCTGGCGCAAGCTCCTCCTCTCGGGGAGCCCCCTCGGACTGTTCCCCGAGGAGTTCGACCCGACGGGCCGACAGCCCCTCGGCAATTTCCCGCAGGCGTTCACCCACATCGGTCTCCTCAGGGCCGCGACCGCGCTCGGCGCCACGGAGACCCCGACGTTCCTCGAGCCGGCGTTCGTGCGCTGACCTCGGGGTCCGGACCTCCCCCCTCCCGCGAGCCCGGGCGGCGCAGCTCGGGACCTCGTACGGACCCCCATCGCGGTGTCCAGGGCCGACCGGCGCCGAGCCCCCTTTGGCGGCCGGAGCTCGTTCGGTGGGAGCCGCGGTCCGCCCTCCTCCCTCCCCCTGGGCGTCTCACCTGTCGCCGGGCCGACGAACGCAGGCGCCCGAGCGAGAGAATCTCGGCGAGGGGACTAAATAGGGGACGGGGGTCCCTTTCGCGTGCGCCGGTCTCACACTGCGCGCGCTGCGTCGGCAGCGCGACCGCCGTCGGGCCCCCGGGTGGGGTTCGGCCGAGGCGGGCTCCCCCGCCCCCGACGTGGGGCGCTTCATCTCCTCCCTCCCCCGGCGTTCGGCCCCTTGCGGTCCGATCGTCGCGCCGGGGGCGGGGGGGAGTGAGCCGAAGTCGGAGTCACAAGATGGAGAAGCGTTCGGTCGCCGTAATCCTGGTCCTCGCCCTGATGGTCGCCGGCGGGTTCGCCGTGCCCTCGTCGGCCCACCCGACGAGCGGCCTGGCGCTCGCACCGGCGCGGGCCCCGGCCGCGGCGCCCGCGGTCGTCGCCACGCCCCATGCCGCCGGTCCGGCCACGACCCCCGCCGCGGGCGCCTACCCGCGGCTCGTGATGATCGAGACCTTCACCGCGGAGTGGTGCGTCTACTGCGAGGAGGAGTCGCAGGCGCTCTACTACATCGAGCACCACACGAGCGCGAACGTGATGCAGATCGGTGAGCTCCACATCTGCTACTCGAGTACGAACTGCGGCGACAGCTACACGACGCCCGACGGGACCGCGAACACGCGCGGCTCCTTCTACGGCGTGAACGCCTTCCCGACGGTCTTCTTCGACGGCGACCACTCGATCGTCGGCGCCGCGCCGACCCTCAACGAGATGGAGACGTGGTACGACGGCCTGATCGCCAACGCCTCCATGGTCCCGGGCAACGTCTCGTTCGCCCAGAGCGCGGTCCTCACCGCGCCCGGAACGCTCTCGTCCCACACGACCATCACCTCGGCCGTCAACGGGACATACCACGCGATCACCTACATCCTCGAGTACATCGGGAAGAACGACAGCACCGGCCACGACCTCGGCTGGGTCGTCCGCGGGAGCCTCGTCGACCAGAACGTCGCCCTCACCGCGGGCACGACCACCGAGATCAGTGGGACGAAGTCGATCTCCTCGACCTGGAACATCCAGCACCTGGCCATCGTCACGCTCGTCCAGCAGAACTCGACGAAGATCATCGAGAACGCGGCCATGGTCCCCGTCTCGACGATGGCGACGACGGCCTCCGTCGCGGCCGCCACGATCAACGGCGGCGCGAACACGACGGTCACCGTCCAGGTCGTCAACAGCAGCACGGCGGCCCCGCTCGCGGGCGCGGCGGTCACGCTCAGCGCGAGCGGCGGCACCGTCACGCCGACCCTGGGGCTGACCAACAGCTACGGGATGTTCACGGCGAACTTCTCCGCCCCGCGCGTCTCCGCGGTCCAGACCTTCCAGATCACGGCGCAGGCGAGCCTCGCCAACTACACCCCCGGGCCGTCGGCGACGACGAGCGTGACCGTGAACCCCCTCTATCCGCCCGGGCTCCCGGCGAACTTCTCGGTCGTGCCCGAGGGCCCGAACGTCCTGCTCAACTGGTCCCCGCCGGCCTCCGGCGGCGGCGGTGTCACCTACCACGTCTCCCGCTCGAGCTCGCAGGTCGGCGGCTACGGGGAGATCGCCATCACGACGCAGACCAGCTATCTCGACACGACCGTCCAGGACGGGCAGTCGTACTGGTACACGGTCAGTGCGCAGGACATCGGCGGCTACTCCGCGAACGCCACCTCGATCTCGGCGACGGCGGTCGTCGTCACACCGACGGGGATCGGACCCTACACGAGCTGGTGGTTCTCGGTCGGGTCGCTCGTCTTCAACTCGTCGACGAGCGCGGCCCTGTCGTTCCACCTGGAGGGCGGCTCCTACACCTACGCGTTCGGGTCGTACTCGAACGCCTACGTCGCGCCCGTCGGGCTCAACAACCTCGCCGTCGGGAGCTCGCTCCTCCAGCTCACCGTGGCGTTCCTGCCCAACTACGCGACGCTCACCGGGACGGTCTCGCCCGCCACGGCGACCGTCACCGTCAACGGCTCGTCGGTGCCGGTCGTGAACGGCGCGTTCTCCGAGTCGATGCTCGCCGCGACGTACACGGTCGTCGTGACGGCCGCGGGCTACCAGGAGAACACCACGAGTGTCACGCTGTCGCCGGGCAACACGTCGAAGGTCGCGATCGCGCTCCAGCCGGTCTCCTCCTCGGGCTCGACGGGCGCGAGCCTGGGCGGCCTCTCGACCACCGAGCTCGGACTGCTCGTGGCCGGTGTCGTCGTCGCGCTCGCGATCGTCGCCGCCGGCGCGCTGATGCTGCGGCGGGGCCGCTCGCCGCGCCGTGCGCCGCCCGAGTCGCCGCCGACGAGCGAGCCCTGACGGGGCACGGGAGGACGGGGGTCGTGCCGCGAACCGATCCCGGAAGGGTCGGGGGCCGAGGGCGGGTCGCCGTGACCCGCCTCCCCCCGGGTCCGGGGAGGTCGGGAGAGCGGCGTCGCGTGGCGCTCGGCATTGCGGTCGTGCTCCTCCTCGCGGCGCTTCCCGGCCTCTCGGCCGCGCCGCCGGTGCGCCCCGCGGTGGCGACGGTGCTCGCGGTCACGCAGAGCCCGGGACCGCTGACGGAACAGGGAGCGGTGACGGTCTCGCTCGAGGTCGCGAGCACCGCGAACATCCACCAGGTCTACTTCACGTTCTGCCAGCTCACGACCTCGGTCTGCTACTTTCCCGTCGTGATGAACCCGACCGCGGGCGGATGGTATGTCGGGACGACGAGCCCGATGTCGGCCTATCCGGGGATGGGGCCGGGGATCTCCGCGGGCTACAACATCACGATCCTCTACAACGACAACTCGACCTCGAGCGAGCCGAGCGTGCCCAACGCCTTCGCGAACCTGACGGTCGCCGCGACCGTGACGGGCGAGTACGTGTTCAAGGTGACCGTGGCGAACCTGACCTACGGCGTCGACGGCCGCGTCGTCGACTCGGCGACGGGGCACACGCTCGCGGGTGCGACGGTCACGATGTCGCCGGGCACGGCCCTCACGACGGTCACGAACGCGTCGGGCGGGTACGCGTTCACGAACCTCTCCAACGGCAGCTACACGCTCTCGGTGACCCTCCACGGCTACGACAACGCGACGCTCGCGGTCGTCGTCTCGGGCCAGTCGGTCGTCCAGGACGTCTCGCTCAACGCCACCTCCGTCACCCAGTCCCACTCGACGCCGGGCCCGGGCTCAGCGTCCGGTGCGATCGGCTTCCTCGAGAGCCCGACGGGCCTCGGCGTCGTCGGGGCGATCGTCGTCGTCGTGGCCGCGGCCCTCGCGCTGATCCTCCTCCAATCCCGCCGCCGTCGCGGTCGGGACGGCGAGCGGGATCCCGGTTCCTCCGCCACGCCTCCGACCGGACCCTAGCACGGTGAGGACGGGTCGATGAGAGCCGGTCCACGCTCGGAGACGCGAGCCCGGTCGGTCCCGCGCCGGCGCCTCTCGAGGCCGCTCGCGCTCGCGGCCCTGGCGTGCCTCGCGGTCGTCGCGCTCTCGCTCGCCTCGGGACCGGCCGTCGGCGTCAGCGCGACCCCGTCGGCGACGCTGGCGCCGAACTTCACGCTACCCGACATCTACGGACAGAACTTCACGCTCTCGAGCTATCGCGGCAGCGCCGTCGTCGTCATCGAGTTCACCTCGCTCTCCTGCAGCGAGTGCCAGATCGTTGAGCAGAGCCTCGCGACGATCGCCTCGGTCTACAACCAGAGCGGGAGCGGCGGGGACGTCCGCATCCTCTCGGTGTTCATCGAGCCCCAGTTCGGGGACACGATCCCGGCGCTGCGCACCTACCAGACCCAGCACGATATCACGTGGACGATGGCGCAGGACACGCCGACGCTGGCCGTCTCGAAGAGCTACGGGGTCCAGGACATCCCGACCGTCGTCACGGTCAACAAGAACGGCCAGGCGATCTACGACGTCTCCGGGCCGCAGAGCACGACCCAGCTCGAGACGAGCATCTCCTCCGGGCTCGCCGGGACCGCGGCCCCGATCTCGATCATCACCGTGAGCGTCTTCGGTCTCGCCGTCGTCGCGGGGCTCACGACGTTCTTCTCGCCGTGCGCCTTCCCGATGTTCCCCGGGTACATGACGCTCTATCTCGGCCTCAACTCGGGCGGGGGCGACCCGTCGGGCACGACGAGCCGGACCTACAAGGGCGCGGTCCGGAGAGCGTTGTTCGCCGGGTCCGTCGCCTCGTCGGGGATGCTCGTCGTCTTCTTGGGGATCGGACTCGCGCTGATCGTCGCGGCGAGCCGCGTGGGCGGCTACATCCCCTACTTCCTCGTGCTCGTCGGCGCGATCCTGGTCGGGCTCGGCCTCCTCCTCCTGACGAACCTCCAGTACTGGCGGATCGTGACGCCCGTGCAGACGCTCTGGCGGCGGATCCGGGGGGTCGACGCGGCGGCCGCGACCCCGGCCCCCCCGACGGCCCCCGGGCAGCGGGGGTTCTACCTCAAGCTGTTCGGCTATGGAATGGGCTATGCCGCGGCCGCCGCGGGCTGTGTCGCACCCGTGATCTTCTCGGCGATCATCGCCGGCATGGCGCTCGGGCTGTTCAACGGGATCGTCAGCATCCTCATCTACAGCCTCACCGCGGCCCTCCTGATGGTCGTCGTGACGGTGATGCTCGCGGTCGCCGGGAAGCGCTACATCAACGCGCTCAAGACCTACACGCCGGTGATCAAGAAGGTCAGCGCCGTCGTCCTCGTCCTCGTCGGCGTCTACCTGATCTACTTCTACTACACCGCCTGGGGCTTCTAGGCGGCATCGCCGTCTCTCCCGCGAAGGGGCAGGCTCCGCCCTTCGGCCCGGCGATCGCTCCGTCCCCCGGGCGGCCGCGCGACCCTGACGCTACCGTGGAGGAGCGGCGCCCGTCGGCGCGAGCGGGCGAGGGGGCGGGCCGACTCGGACAGGTGCGTGTGTCCGTCCCCGGCCCTGGCGCGTCCTGCCGCGACTCCCGGCGCGGTGGCCGCGAGCGAGCGGCTGGCGGAGGACCGTCCTCGATCGCGCGGAGGGCGTGCGGCGAGGGTCGCTCCGGTAGCTCTCGTCGTGGCGGCCCGTGAGCGCGTCGCCGCGACCCCGGGCGAAGGCGTCGAGCGCCTCGATCGTCGCCACCTCGCCCGGGTGCGGTCCCACGTAGCGCACCTCCGCAGACCTCCCCTCCTTCGAGCGTTCGAGGCGAAGCCGTGCGAGGCCCGAAGCGCTCCCCTTCTCGCGGAGGCGCCGCACCGCGCCGACGAGGTCTCGACGGTGCACGCCGTCCGGCTCGCGCAACCGGAGCGTCCCGCGCCCGTCGTCGGGGCGACCGACGGGGAGCCGCCTCCCTCGCGCGCCCAGTTGCGGCCCTCGAGGGGCATCACGAGAGCCCGGCGAACGCCGGGGTCCTTCGGCCCGAACGTGATCGCGAAGGCGGCCCCGTACAGGGCTTCAATGGCTCGCGGCATTCGGGCGTCGTGCCGGGGGCCCCTTTCCCGTCGACCCTCAGCGAGGACATCGCGGGCACGTCGTCGACGACCGGTGTCGTGGCGCTCGAGAAGTAGGGCCGTCGGATCTCCGCCGGAAGCTGCGCGCTCGACATCGCCCGCACCCGCGAGAGGAGTCCGGCGCGCGCGGAAGAGCCTCGCGCACATCCGGGTCGAGGGTCGACCCGTGCGCCCTCCGGGACTGGGCTCTCCCGTAGAGGGGGGACCGCCCGTCGGTCGAGGGAGGACGCCCGTGCTGGGATTCGAACCCAGGTCTGAGGCTCCGCAGGCCTCTAGGATAATCCATTGTAGCGGGACCGGCGCGGACGCCGAACCCCGTAGCTACCCCACACGGGCGTGAGTCGCTAGTGCGTCCTCTCCGGCGGGCGCCGAGGAGGGCGTGATATAAAAGCCCGGGCGTGGCCCCCCTGTCGGGCGCGGAGGACTTTATAGCGGGACGGGCTGGGACGAGCCCGACGGGGGCTCTTGAGAGTGTCGGCGACCGGGGCGCCCGTGCCGGACGACGCGTGGGAGACGCTCCGGCGACTGCCCCGAGGCCGCACGATCGAGATCGAGACCCACGACGGCCACCGCTGGCGCGGGACCCTCGTTCCGCCGCACGACCTTTCGGGGGAGCGCGTCGTTCAGATCAAGCTCGACAGCGGCTACAACGTCGGCGTGCGCATCGACCCCGCGGACCGTCTTCGCCTCCTTGACGAGGAGACCGGGAACGGCGGGAACGGAGGCAACGCGACCGCGCCGTCGAGGGCCCGGACCCGCGACGGCGAACCGTGGGTCGCCCTCCTCTCGACGGGCGGCACGATCGCCTCGCGCGTCGACTACCGCACGGGTGGGGTCCGGCCCGTGCAGGACGAGGCCGAGCTTCTGTCGTTCTACCCCGACCTCGAGCGAGACGGGCCGGTCCGTGTGACCCCCGTGTTCGACCGGCTGAGCGAGAACCTCGCGCCGGAGGACTGGCAGACCCTCGCGCGGGAGGTCGGCCGCGCCTTCGGCGAGGGGGCGCGCGGTGTCGTCGTCGCGCACGGGACCGACACGCTCGCCTTCACCGCCGCGGCGCTGAGCTTCCAGCTCGAGAACCTTCCCGGGCCGGTCGTCCTCGTAGGCGCGCAGCGGTCCCCAGACCGCCCTTCCTCGGACGGCGTCACGAACCTCGCCGCGGCGGTCCGGCTCGCGCGGACGGCGCCGATCGGGGAGGTCGTCGTCGTGATGCACGCGAGCCTCTCCGACGACCGGTTCGCCATCCACCGCGGGACGCGCGTGCGCAAGATGCACGCGACCCGGCGCGACGCCTTCCAGAGCCGGAACGGTCCGTCCCTCGGCTGGATGGACGCGGCCACGGTGCACTGGAACACGCCCCCGCGACCGGCGGCCACCGGGCCGGTCCGGGTCGATGACCGGCTCGGGGACCACGTCGGACTCCTCTGGCTCTACCCCGGCCTCTCGCCCGCGCGCGCCGAGGCGTTCTCGAAGGACCTCCGCGGGCTCGTCCTCGCCGGGACCGGGCTCGGCCACTCGAGCACCGTGCACCTCGCGTGGATCCGCGCCGCCGTCGCGCTCGGGACGGTCACGGTGATGACGAGCCAGTGCCTCGACGGCGCCGTCGACCCGTTCGTCTACGCGACGGGCCGCGAGCTGCTCCGCGCCGGCGTCCTCTACGCCGACGACCTCCTCCCCGAAACGGCCTACGTCAAGCTCCTGTGGGCGCTCGGGCGCTCCTCGGACCCGCGCGAGGTGGCGGCGCTGATGCTCGAGGACCGCGCCGGCGAGTTCACCGGCCGGCGGCTCGCCGAGGGGGACCGGTGAAGAGCGGCCTCGAGGTGCACCAACAGCTCGCCACCGGCAAGCTGTTCTGCAACTGCCCCGCGGAGCTCTCCGAGGAGGTCCGTGGCCGGGTGCTGCGCCGCCTCCGCGCGACGGGGGGCGAGAACCACGCGATCGACCCGGCGGCGGCCTTCCAGGCCTCCCGCGACCTCCGCTTCGTCTACGAGGTGGTGCCGTCCAGCTGTCTGGTCGAACTCGACGAGGAGCCGCCGCACGGCCTCTCCAAGGCCGCGCTCGACGTGGCGCTCGTGATGGCCCAGCTGCTCCACGCGCGCGTGCTCGACGAGATCGAGGTCATGCGCAAGATCGTCGTCGACGGCTCGAACACGGCCGGCTTCCAGCGGACCGCCCTCGTCGCGGTCGACGGCCATCTCGAGGTCCGCGGGCACACGATCTCGATCCCGACGGTCTGCCTCGAGGAGGACGCGGCGCGGAAGACCGGCGAGACGGCGGGCGAGGTCACCTACCGGCTCGACCGCTTGGGGATCCCGCTCATCGAGATCGCCACGGGTCCCGAGATCACGAGCGGGGCGGAGGCGCGCGAGGTCGCCGAGGAGATCGGGATGCTCTTGCGGACGACCGGGCGGGTCCGACGCGGGATCGGGACGATCCGCGAGGACGTCAACGTCTCCACGGAGGGAGGCGCACGCGTCGAGATCAAGGGCGTGCAGGAGCTCCGGCTCCTGGAGCGCTACGCGGAGCTCGAGGAGCGACGGCAGCGGTTCCTGCTCGACCTTCGTGAGAAGCTTCGAAGCCGCGGCGCGAGGCCGCCGTCGGGCCCCGGGCAGGACGTCGCGCCGGCCCTCACGGGGCCGGGGAAGGGCTTTCTCTTCGAGGCGGCCCGTCGCGGACACCCGGTGCTCGGACTCGTCCTCCCCGGCTTCCGCGGCCTGCTGCGGGAGCTCGACGCGAGCGGCGAGCGGCTCGGGCGAGAGCTCGCCGATTACGCCCGCGCCGCCGGCCTGCGGGGCCTCGTCCACTCGGACGAGCTGCCGGGCTACGGACTCGAGGGAGATCGCCTCCAGGCTCTCGAGCAGGCGCTCGGGACCGGTCCCGAGGACGCCTTCGTCCTCGTCACGGCGCCCGAGGTCGCGACCGCCGCGAGGGCGCTCGCGGGGGTCTCGGCGCGGGCCGCCGCCGCCCTTGTGGGCGTTCCGGGCGAGACCCGGGAGCCGCTACCGGACGGCCGCACGCGCTACACGCGTCCGCTCCCCGGCCGCGACCGGATGTACCCCGAGACGGACGTTCCCCCCGTGCGGGTCGACCCGGGGCACCTGCGGGAGCTCTCGGCGAGCCTCCCGCCGCGGCCCGAGGTCGTACGAGAACGGCTCGCCGACCGCTACCATCTCAACCCCGAGGTGGCCCGACAGCTCCAGCGACGCGGGGCCGTCGAGACCTTCGAGTCGCTCGTCGGCCGCGGCCACGCCGCGGCGCTCGTCGCGCGCGTGTACACGCAGGACCTTCCCACGGCCGAGGCCGACCTCACGGCCCCGGTCGAGCTCGCGCCGGCCCTGCTCGAGGAGGTCCTCGGCTCCGTCGCCGAGGGCCGGATCGCGAAGGAAGGGATCGCCTCCGTGTTGCGCGAGCTCCTCCTCGGGGCCCCGACGACCGTGGCGGCGATCGAGCGGGCCGGGCTCGGGGGAGGCCCGGTCTCGGACCTCGACACGCTCGCCGAGAGGGTCGTGGCCGCAAACGAGGCTCTCGTGCGCGAACGCGGCGACGAGGCGTTCTCTCCGCTGATGGGCGACCTGATGCGAGAGGTCCGCGGGCGCCGCGACGGCCAGGAGGTCGCGAAAGCGCTCCGCAAGGCCCTCGCCTCCCGCCGGGCCCCGAGCGGAGGCTGAGGCCTCGCATGGCACCGCGGCGGGGCGCGCCGGCCTCGAGGCTCAAGGCGCTCGTCACCGACGTCGACGGGACCCTCACCGACGAGCGGCGTCGTCTCGACCCCCGCGCCGTCTCGGCGGTGCGCGAGCTCGAGGCGCGCGGCGTTCCCGTCCTCCTCGCGACGGGGAACGTGCTGCCCGTCGCCCTCGCGCTCCATCGATCGCTCGGCCTGAGCGGCCCGATCGTCGCCGAGAACGGGGGCCTTCTCTACCGGCGCGTCGCGGGGCGCGAGGTCGTCACGCGCCTGTGCTCGAGGCGACCCGCGCTCGCTGCCTACCGCCGCCTTCGCAAGGCCGGGCTTCCGGTAACGCCGCTGTTCACCGACCGCTGGCGCGAGACAGAGGTCGCGCTCGAGCCGACCGTCGCGCTGGCCCGGATCCGGCCGCTCCTCGCGGGGAGCGGCGTCCGCGTCGAGTCGACCGGCTACGCGCTGCACCTGATGGCGCTCGGGCACGGGAAGCGCCGGGCCCTCGGGCGCGCCCTCGAGCCCCTCGGCCTCACGCTCGCCGACTGCCTCGTCGCGGGGGACGGCGACAACGACGTCGAGATGCTCGGCGCGGCGGGGTTCGGGGTGAGCTTCCGCAACGGCAGCGTGCGGGCGCGCCGCGCGGCCGACTACGTCGCGAGGGCGAGCTACGCCCGCGGGTTCGTAGAAGCGCTTAAGCGAAGCGGCGTTCTCGCTCGCTGAGCGAGCGGGTCACGATGCTGGTCGGGAGCTGTGCGCGGTGCGGCGCCCCGGCCACGCTCCGCTGTGCGATGTGCGGCCGAACGCTGTGCCGCAACTGCCTCGACTCCGACGAGCGGATGTGTCCGGAGTGCGTGGCGCTCTCGAAGCGCCAGAAGGGCGCCGCCGGCGTCCCGGTGCCTCCGTCGCGTCGGATGGGTCAGACCTGACCGGCCCGAACCCGGGCGGAGGGCCCTCAGTAGGCGCGGCCCGGAAGGACGAGCGGTCCTCGTGGGGCCGCGCGCGAGAGGATCACGATCGCGAGCCCGACGGCGCCCGTGAGCGCTCCGATGAGGAGCGTCGTCCAGGCGAACGGTCCGAGCGCGTTGTGGACGACGACCGGTCCGATCGAGGTCCCCGAGGCGGGGGCCTCGAGGTGGAGAAGGAGGTTCACGACGACGCCGAGCAGCCAGCCGAGGCCCACGAGCGTCGCACCGGCGGCGGCGAGCCCGGCGCGCTCGTCCCCGCCGTAGTCCTCGGGCGGGACCGCGGGCGTCTCCTGGAGGTCGGTCATCTCGTCTAGGCGAAGCCCGGGAGCGACTTCGTGTCGCCGGCGGGCCGACCAGGGATCTTCCGAAGCTCCTTCGGGCTCTCGACGAGCCGGACGAGGGGCGCCGACTGGACGACGTAGAACGGAAGGCCGGTCGCCGGGTCGTTGCCGGCCCTCAGGATGTTCATGATGATCAGCTTGACCTCGATGACCGAGCCGTCCTTGAGCTTCAGCTTGACGACGGGCTCGCCCGTGACGACGGTGTAGTCGACGATCTCGGCCTTGGAGAGGTCCGGAGCGGGCTGCCCCGGCGCGCCCCCCATCATCGAGGGCCCCTCGCCGCGACGCGGGCCTTGAGGAGGACGCGCGGGTCCTGACCGTCCACGGTGAGCCCGAGGGAGGTGCAGGTGCCGATCACCTGATTCATCCGCTCCTCGAGGCTGCGGCCGAAGAGGTCCGAGCCCTTCGCCTCCGCGATCGTGCGGATGGCGTCGAGGGAGACGTCCCCGATCACCTCGCCCTTCGGCTTGCCCGAGCCCTTCTCCTTCTTCGCCTCCTTGAGGAGGAGCGCCGCCGTCGGGGGCTTTCCGACGACGAGCGTGAAGGCGCGTGTCGCCGGGTCGACCCGGACGACGACCGGCACGCGCATCCCCGCGAAGCCCTTCGTCTGCTCGTTGATCTGTTGGACCACCAGGACGACGTTGACGCCTAGGGGACCGAGCGCCGGCCCCAGCGGGGGCCCCGCCGACGCCTTGCCGCCCTCGACGAGAACGCTTACCTCATCCGCCACTCTTGCCGCCTCCCTTCTCTAGCATCCGGACATGGTCTCCCCGAACGGTGACGGGGATCGGGACCACGGCCTCGATGAGCTCGACGGTGATCTCTTCCTTGGCCTGGTCGATCTTGCGGACCCGGGCCTTCTCGCCCTTGAACGGGCCCGCGATCAGCTCGACGATCGCGCCCTCGACGAAGCCCTCGACCGTGATCTTGGGCACGAGGAGCGGCTCGACCTCCTTCAGGGTCGTCTCGCCGGCGACGAGCCCGCGGGCCTTGCGGATGCCCTTGAGCATCTCGTGGACCCCCTCAAAGCTCATGCCCTCGGCGAAGACGTAGCCGCGGAGCGCGGCCGGGACGAGGAGCGCGAAGACGACGTCGCGCTTCTCCTCCGCACGCGCCAAGAGCGTGTCGGCGACCTCGCGCTCGTAGCCTCGGGAGGTCTTGATCGCGAGGACCGCCTGGCGGGCGGCGCAGGCCAGCACGAGCTTCGCGGGTCGCTCGTTCTCCCACTGCGCGGTGAGGCGCACCTCGACCCGGTCCCCGTAGCGGACGCCGACGGGGGCCTTGATCGCGAAGCTGAACGATACGGGCGTGCCCGGGGTGAGCGAAACGACGGTCTTCTCCTTCTTGCTGACGAGCTCGCTGTAGGAGCGCTTCCCGGGCGGGAGCCAGCTCACGGGCCACTCGGCGCCTTCGCCCGGGTAGGTCGACGTGTAGGCGACCTCGACCTGTACGGCGGCGCTCCCGGGCTCGGTGTGGGCGCTCGTGAGGACCGCCGAGAGCGTCGCATCGGTCCCGGCGGTGACCTCGCGCACGAGGTCGTCGGCCGCCTTGAGAGAGAGAAGGCCGGGGGCCTCGGGCTTCGGCGCCGGCGCGGCGGCGGGCGCGGCGGGCGTCGGAGGGGGCACGCGGGACGCACCCGGGGCCGAGGTCGCCGGTCGGGCAGGCTCGACGGCCTCCTCGCCCGTGAGAAGACCGATCCCTTCGTCCTGGGGTTTACCGGACATCGATGCCTTCTCCTACAGCCCCTGGAACAGGTTGGTCCAGAGCCACGGCCCCGCCTGCGAGAAGAAGATGTAGATCAGGAACCCCGTGAAGCCGATGATGACGGCGCCGAGGAACGTCACCTCGAGGACGCGGACGTACTCCTCGACGGCGGGCTTGCGGGCCATCCGCAGGATCCGTCCGTACTTGCCGTGGCCGACGTTGCGGAGGCGACCGTCGAAGTTCTCCTGCACGCGGCGTGCGCGGTCGAGGAATGCCATGGCTGCCTTCTAGCGGACGACGTCCAGGTCCGGGCCCGGCTTGCGGGCCGGGCCGGGCGCGCCCGAGGCCCCCCCGAAAATCTGGGGGGATTTAACTCCGGTGACCACTAGCATCACGCGGATCGTCGACTGCATCGTCGGGTCGACGGCGGCGCCCCAGATGATGCGGGCCGTCGGCGAAATCGCCTTCTGGACGACCTCGGAGGCCTTCTGCGCCTCGCTCACGGTCATGTCCGGGCCGCCCGTGACGTTGATGAGCGCTCCGGTGGCTCCCGCGATGTCGACGCGGAGCAGCGGCGAGTTGATCGCCTCGAGGACGGCGTCCTCGGCCCGGTTGTCGCTCTCCGACTCCCCGATCCCGATCAGGGCGACGCCGCCGCCCTTCATGATCGTCCGGAGGTCGTTGAAGTCGAGGTTGACGAGCCCGGGCCGCGTGATGATCTCCGTGATCCCGCGGATCGCGCGGGCGAGGACCGAGTCGGCGACCTTGAAGGCCGTCTGGATCGGCAGCCTCGGGACGAGCTCGAGCAGCCGGTCGTTGGGGATCGTGATCACGGTGTCGATGCTCGCCCGGAGGCGCTCGAGGCCCCACATCGCGTTCTCGGTGCGGACGAGCCCTTCGGAGGTGAACGGCAGCGTGCACACCGCGATCGTGAGCGGGTTGCCGCCGTTCGCATCCTTGGCCATCTGCGCGACGACGGGTGCCGAGCCGGTTCCCGTGCCGCCGCCGAGGCCGAGCGTGATGAAGACCATGTCCGAGTCGGCGAGCGCCTTCTTCAGCTCGTCCTCCGCCTCGCGGGCGGCCTGCTCGCCGACCTGCGGCAGGGCCCCGGCCCCGAGGCCCCGAGTGAGCCGGCGGCCGAGGAGGATCTTCTTCGGCGCGTGGATGGCGAGGAGGTGCTGGGCGTCCGTGTTGCAGGCGATCATCTCCGAGCCGCTGAGGCCCTCCTCCGCGAGCCGGTTGATCGTGTTGCAGCCGCCGCCGCCACAGCCGACCACCTTGATGTTCGTCTTGAGCGACGCGAGGACGGCCTCGAGCTCCTGGTCGTCGCTCGTCGGAGGCGGGGCGGAGGGGGTCGTCCGCTTCGATTCGCTGGGGAGGTGCGCGAGAATCTCCTGGGCGAGGGGTCGCATTGCCGGTCGTCCTCGCCCGGGGGAGCCGCACCCACTCTATAAAGCGTGGCCCCGATTGTGAGGGCGAGCTTGTGGAGTTCGCGGAGTGGGCCCCGCAGTACGCGCGCATCCAGCGCGAGTTCGGCTTCTCGATGGAGCTCGAGCGCGCCGCATCGGAGACGCTCTGTGGCCTCCTCCCGCCAGCGGCGCTCGACGACCCTCTCGGCCGCCTCCGCCCCCGCCTCGAAGGGCGTGACGCCGTCGTCGTCGGACTCGCCCCGAGGGCGGGGGCGCCGCCGCTCTGGCGCCTGCCCCAGGGCGGGCCGCGGCTCGCGCTCGTCGCCGCCGACGGGGCCGCCCGGCGCTGCCTCGAGGCGGGGCTGGTCCCCGAGGTCGTCGTCACGGACCTGGACGGCCCGGTCGCCTCGGAGGTCTCGGCGAACGCGCGCGGCGCGCTCGTCGTCGTCCACGCGCACGGCGACAACGTCGCGGCGCTGACGCGCTGGGTCCCCGAGTTCACCGGCGAACTCGCGGGCTCCTGGGCCGGCCCGCCGGAGCGCGGGCTGCTCAACGTCGGCGGGTTCACCGACGGGGACCGAGCGGCCTACCTCGCGGCGCACCTGGGCGCGCGCCGCGTCCTGCTCTGGGGGTTCGACTTCGAGCACGTCGATGAGACGGAGGGCCCCGAGCGCCTCCGCAAGCTCGCCAAGCTCGCGTGGGCCCGACGCGACCTCGACCTCCTCGCCCTTGGACGGACCCCGCTCTCGCTGTGGCGGCCGGACGGGTCCCTCGTCGACTATCCGGCGCCGGGCGCCGTGTCAACCCAGTAGACGATCTGCTCGCCGTTCTCGTAGAGCGGCACGAACGGCGTCTGGCCGAGCCAGGCGAGCGCCTCCGGGCTCATCGGGAGGGCCGCTGCGGCCGGGTCGAGCGCGACCCCGCCGTGCATCACCGCATCGACGGCGACCGCGTTGATCGCGCGGATCTCGTGCGGGGCGAAGCTCCCGTTGAGCTCGGCGAGCGCCGCCGAGCGGTTCGTCCCGACGAACAGCGCGGGCGTCGAGTCCCACGTCGCGGGATTCCCGTCGAGCCCGAAGATCATCGAGCTCAGTCGGTGGTCGGAGGCGACGACGGCCGTCGGGGGAAGGCCGATGCCGACCCACATCCACTCGGCGGCGTCGGCGCTCGTGAGGCCCTCCTGGAACCCGCCGAGGAAGGCCGGCGGCGGATACACGATCGCGGCGTTCGCGGCGAGGAGGAGCACGACCGCGACGGAACCGGCGGCCACGGCCCGACGGCCCGAGCGGTCGCCCCAGCGCGCGACGAGACGGCCCAGCGATACGGCGGTGAGCAGGCCGAGCGGAAGGAGGAGGTACTCGGCGTGGCGCGTCGGCAGGAGGACGGCGCTCTGGCTCACCCAGCCGAGGATCGCGGAGAGGCCGATGACCGCCAGCCAGGTCAGCGCGTACGGCCCGAGCCTCGAGAAGAGGAGCAGCCGGCGAGAGCCGGTCGCGAGCGCGACGACGAGGAACAGCGGCAAGAAGAACAGGACGGCGGCGAGGCTCGTCACGTGCGCGCCGCCCGGCAGCGGTGCGAGGAGGAGCGCGACGATCCCTCCGACGGCCCCGCCGAGGAGGATCGCGAAGTCCTTGACGAGGCTCCGGTCCGAGGGAAGCCGGGGCGTCGGCGCGGGACGTCGGCGCCCTCGTCGCCACCGGATGAGCGCCCCGACGACGAGCACCGAGGCGACGACGGCCGGAGCGGCGGCGATCGGGGCGAGGTCGGCGAAGCGCCCGAGCCCCGAGTCGATGACGGAGCGGAAGTCGGTCGCGTAGCCGAACCAGTAGGCGACGATCCCGAGCCCGAACGCCGCGAGGAAGGCGAGCTCGCGGGCCGGGAAGCGTCGGCTCCAGCGTCCCGGCGTGACGAGCTCGAGGAGGAGGAGCCCGCCGAGCGCCGAGAGGAGTAGGAAGTAGCTCGACAGGTGGTGCGTGACGATCAGAGCGGTCGACGTGAGGGCGAGGGGAAGGTACCAACGCACGTCGCGTCGGCCCTCGACGAACATCCAGAGACCGGCGACGACGAGGAGGTCGCCGAGCGAGACCGGGGCCGGGTGCGCGAGCGTGAAGAGCCTCGGCATCGCGAACGACGCGAAGCCGGCCCCCAAGAGCGCGATCTCCTCCTGCGGGAAGAGACGCCGGAAGAGGAGGAAGAGCGGCACGACCGAGAAGACGCTCGCGACGGGTACGACGACGGCGAGCGCCGCGAGCGGGTCCGTCCCGGTCGCGGCGGCCGTCGCGCCGCTGAGCAGGAAGATCCCCGGGAAGTCCTGGTACGCCGAGCCCCACCCGTTGTAGGAGGCGAGCGGAATGTGGCCCGTCGTCACGAGCGCCGAGGTGAGGCGGTAGTACTCGCCCGAGTCCGAGCCGAAGACCGGGACGCCGAGCAGCGGCTCCAGCGCGACGAAGACGAGAGCGAGGAAGAGCGCGGCGAGCCAGAGGAGGTGCGCTCGGTTCACGCGGGGCCCCTCGAGGAGGCCGGCGGCGCCGTCGGGACCTCTCGGGTCCGTTGCGCTCTCCCTCCCGTCCGGTTCACCCCCTCGCGACCGAAGCCTGCAACTCGCATACCTCTAAATAGGGGGCGTTGGTGGGGCCCGAAACGAGGTGCACCGGATGGTACCGACCCCGAGGCCGAAGAGCGCTGCCCGACGGCCCACGCACCCGCCGGCCAAGCACCCGTCGCACCCCGCTCCGAAGGCCAAGGTCGCCGCGGTGAAGCGAGCCCCCGCGCGCCCCGCCAAGGGTGCCCCGAAGCCCGCGCCGGCCAAGGCCCGCTCGAAGCCGAGGGCGGGCAGCGCCTCGGCGGCCGCGGCTCCCGTCGAGCCGCCGCGCTCGGGCGACTCGCGCCGTCACCTGCTCTCGCTCTCCTTCCTCCGCGACGGCGATGAGTTCCTGGCCCGCCTCGAGACCGACGCGGGCCAGATCACGGAGCTGAAGAACCGCTCCCTCGACCAGCTCCTCACGCTGGTCGCGGGAGAGCTCGAGGACCTTCTCGAGTAACCCGCTCAAGGGGCCGGCGTCGACCGGATGTCCTCGAAGAAGCCGTCTCCGACGAGGTAGGTGCGCTTCCCGCCCTCGGGCGTCCGCAGCTCGACGAGAGCGGTCGGAGCGGGTGCCAGCAGGCCGTTCGGGTACCGCTGGACGACGTGCAGCTCGTCCAGCGCGCGCGCCTCGAAGCGGCGGACCGACCCGCCGCGCTCTCGCACGACGAGTCCGTCGCGGGCCTTCCGTGCGCCGACGGGAGCCCGGGCGAGCGTGATCGACCAGCCCCAGAGCGCGAGAAGGAGCGCCACGAGCGTGAAGGCGCCCCAGGCGTAGAGGTTGTCACGAACGCCGGGGAGCGGATTCGCGATCGTGAGGCCCGCGAAGGCGAGGTAGATGACGCCGAGCGCGGCCATGAACAGGAGGAGCAGGCGGCCGGCGCGGGCGGAGCCCGCGGTGTTGGCGACGAACGCACTCGCCGTCCGCTCGCCGGGCGTCGTCGCGGAGCCGTCCCGACGGGCGATACGGACCGTCCTCGGCGGGGCCATCGGCGAGCGTATTACCGGGGGCCGGGGGAGATAAACCTGTCCTCGGGCGCGGCGCCCGACCGGCCGTCGCGCCTACGTCTCGAGGTTCGCGTCGATCTCCCCGGTGGGGCCGCTCGCCCTCGTCGGCCGGGGCAGCGGTTGGGAGAGGTCGACGATCGGGACCTTCCGTGCGATCTCGCGCGCCATCGCGCTGCAGCTCGAGGGCGGCACGGGCCGCTGCGTGTAGCCGGGCAACGCCAGGTCGTAGGTGACGACCTTCTTCTCGGCGATCGTCTCCCACACGGCGCGCCAGACGCGGTCCGCCGCCTCGCGCTCGCCGAGGTGTCGCAAGAGCAGCTCGACGCACAGGATCTCGGCGACGGGGTTCGCCTTGTCCTGCCCGGCGTACTTCGGCGCCGAGCCGTGCACCGGCTCGAACACCGCGATCTTCTCGCCGTAGAGGGCCCCCGGCGCGACCCCGAGGCCCCCCGCGAGACCCGCGCAGAGGTCGGAGAGGATGTCGCCGAAGAGGTTCGTCGTCACGATGACGTCGTACTCCTCCGGTTTCTTCACGAGCTGCATGCACATGTTGTCGACGAGCCGCTCGTCCGAGGGGATCGACGGGTACTCCGCGGCGACGGCGCGGAACGCCTGCTGGAAGAGCGCCCCGGTCGTCTTCATGATGTTCGCCTTGTGGACGGCCGTGACCCGCCGGCGCTTCTCGCGCCGCGCGAGCTCGAACGCGAAGCGGGCGATCCGGTCCGAGGCCTTTCGCGTGATCACGTTGACCGTCTCGGCGGCCGAGTGGTCGCGGTCGACCCAGTGCTCGACCCCCGAGTAGAGCCCCTCCGTCGCTTCCCGCACGACGACGAGGTCGGTCTCGGGGAACCGGGTCCCCTCGCCCGCGATCGCCCGCGCGGGGCGCACCGAGGCGTAGAGGTCGAGCTGCTGGCGGAGGGCGACGTTGACCGAACGGAAGCCGCCGCCGATCGGGGTCGTGATGGGTCCCTTGAGGGCGAGCCGGTTGCGTCGCACCGAGTCGAGGACCTCGTCGGGGAGCGGCGTTCCCGAGCGCTGGATCGCGGCCTCGCCCGCCTCGACGACGTCCCAGTCGATCGAGACGCCGGTCGCCTCGGCGACGACGCGCGCGGCGTTCGTGACCTCCGGTCCGATCCCGTCGCCCGGGATCAGCGTGACCCTCGTGCCCATCGAAGCTCCCTCGGGCGGCGGACGCGCGCCGCCGCATAAGGCGTTTGAGCCGGCCTCAAGGCGACCGGGGCGCGGCGGCCGGCGGGCCGAGCGCGAGGTCTCCGAGGAGCCGACGTAGGACGACGTCGCGGACCGCCTCGGGCCTCGGCTCGCGGGTCCAGACGCAGGCGACGGCGTCCCAGGAGGCGACGCCGAGGTCGGCGACCTCGAGGGTCGGCGTCGTCAGGCCCGAGCCGGGCGGGGCGAGCTCCGGGCGGAGGGCGGCGAGCGACGCCTCGACGCGGGCGAGCGGGATCGCGTGGGGGAGGGTCACGCGGACCCGTACGAGGTGCGGCTCCGTCGGCTCGTGGCGGACGATGAGCGAGCCGAAGGCCACCGAGCTCGGCACTCGAGCCTGCTGACCGCTGTCGAGGCGGACGACGGTGTAGAGGAGCTCGATGTCCTCGACGGTCCCGGAGTAGACGGGGTACATCGCCTCGTGCGGGTACGACGGCCAGATGACCCCGTAGTTGCCCGGGACGAGGCTCACGCGCTGGCCGACGACGAACGGCCGGCCGAGGACGATCATGAAGCCGCTGAAGACGTTCGTGAGGACCGTCTGGCTCGCGAGGCCGATGACGATGGCCGCGAAGGCGCTTCCGAGGAAGACGCTCTCGAGCGAGACGCCGAAGATGTGCAGGAGCGCGAGGAGCACCGCGATCGCCACGATCGCGTCGACGAACAGCCCCACGGCCCCGGCATGACGGGCCGTCCGCTCGCGCACGAGCGACCGGCGCACCGTCGAGGTGAACGACCGGGCGACGAGGACGCCGAGGAGCACGACGAGCCCCGCCTCGATGAGCTGGATCTGCAGGGGCGGGAAGGTGCCGAAGAGGCGCTCGCTGACGAGGAAGAGGACGTAGGCGGCGATCCCGACCCCGATCGCCACGATCAGCCCGCGCACCAGATGGCGGACCTCGCCGCCCGACTGCGCCACGGCCTCCCGACGGCCCTTCGACCTTAGGCTTATCGAGCGTGAAAGATGGAACTATAAGATTTCTTATAGTCGTAGGATTTCCCAGTGTCATGCTCTCCGTCCCGCACCCCGAGGTCCTCCACCACGACTTCGTCCCGCCGGTGCTGCGCTACCGCGCCCCCGAGCTCGAGCGGCTCCACGAGGCGCTGCGGGCACCCGGAGGCGCCGGCGGCGTCGCCTGGGTCACCGGGCCCGAGGGCAGCGGGAGCTCGGCGCTCGCGCGGCTCGCGGCCCGGCGCTGCGCCGAGGAGCTCCGCCGGGAGGCACCGGGCGCGCCCGCCCCGCTCGTCGCGGCGGTTCGAGTCCGCTGGTGCCACGGGTCGCAGAGCCTCGCGGCGGCCCTCCTCCAGCACCTCGATGACGGGTTCCACCCGACGGGGTTCCCGACGAACGAGATCCTCGCCGGGTTCGTCCGGCGGCTCCGGCGCGAGGGGCGGGCCGGCATCGTCGTCCTCGACGACATCGGCCGGTCCGCGCCGGACCTGCGCCCGGTCCTCCGCGCGGTCCTCTCTCCCGAGCGGTTCCTCCCCGAGGGCGTCGACGAGCCCCCCTGTCTCCGGCTCCTCCTCGCCGGGGCCCAAGAGGCGGCCGGCGCCTGGAGCCAGGTCGGGACGCTCGCTCCACCGACCGTCGAGCGCGTCGAGCTGTCGCCGTACGGGCCGAGGGAGCTCGAGGCGATCGTGCGGGACCGCCTCGAGCGCGCCCTCGGCCGCTCGGCCCCCGAACCGCTCGCGACCGAGGTCGCGGCGCGGGCGGCGCGCGAGGGAGGCGGGGCCTCGCGGGCCTTGGAGTTGCTACGGCGTCGTCTCCTCTCGGACGCCTCGGCGTCGGTGCGGCCCACCCTGCGGCTCGCGCCGGGGGACAACGCGCTCGCGCTCGAGCCGCATCTCGTCGCGGCCCTCGACCGGGCGGTCGGCGTCTCGACCGCGTCGCTCGGCGAGCTGAGGGCGTGGGAGGCGCGGCTGGCGCGCGAGCAGGGGGTGCGACCGCTGCCGCTGACGACGATGTGGCGTCGTCTCCTCAAGCTCGAGGCGATGGGCCTCTTGCGTCGCTCCGTGCGCCCGGGTGGGCCCGGCGGGACCCGTTCGACCCTCGAGCTGCTCACTCCGGTGGCGGAGTGGCCGGTTCGCCGGGCTCCGTCGCGAAGTCGTCCAGGCGTCGGCCTCGCCTAGCGGATCGGGGCGGCCCGAGCGCGGGCGGCGCCGGCATCGGCGTCGCCGCCGGCGGCGGTCCCGACGGCGGGACCCCGGCCTTCGCCCGAGGGTGGTGGACCTCCCGGAGGATCATCTCGGCGAGCCTCGGCGACCGGAGCGCCTGCGCAACGCGGTCCACCGGTGCCGACCGGAGCGAGTCGCGGTCGTGGAAGCCGGCCTGGAAGAGCGCTCGGGCCCGGGCCCGCCCGACCCCACGCAGGTGGACGAGGTCGAGGAGCTCCTCGCGGATGCCGTAGCGCACACGGAGCGAGAGCTCCTCGACGGGCCGCGCGAGCCGGCGCTGGTAGCGGTTGGCGAGCCGCGAGGTGCCGAAGAGCAGCCACTCGGCGTCCTCGACCTTGGCCCGAAGGTCGCCGGCGCCGATCCCGTAGCGCTCCGAGATCTCGACGATCGGCGTCTCCGCGATCCACGCCTCGAGGACCTCCGCCGTCTTCAGGGTCGCGAGGAACAGGTCGAGCGGGACCGAGTACGGTTCCTCCTCGGCCTTGGCGAGGAGCTCGGGCTCCTCTTCGGTATAGCGACCGAGGAACGCCCGCTCCTCCCCCCGTCGCAGGAACAGGGGAGGGAGGTCCGGCGTCGCCGCGATCGCATGGAGGAGCGGGAAGACACCGACCCCGAACGGCGCCCGCTCGAGCGCGCGCCGGATCAGGACGGCGCTCAGGGGGTCGAGATAGAGCTCCGAGGTGAGCGCGCCGAACGGCGTCGCGCGGAGCGCCTTCTCCGGCTCGAGGAGGCCGTTCTCCTCGAGGAAGGCGCGGACCTTGCCGACGGTGAAGGCGAGCTCCGAGACGGGCAGCGTGTGGCCGTAGAACGTCTCGCCGAAGAACGCCTCGAGCTCCGCCTCCGTCGAGACCTCGCCGCTCGCGACGAGCGCGAGGAGGTGCATCCTCAGCGCCGGCTCGGCCGCGAGGTGGGACCGGACCTGCTCCGGCGGAGCGGAGAGGTACTCGTCGAGGAAGCGCTCTGCCTCCTCGACCGAGCGGGCGAGGAGGACGGCCTCGCCCTCGCGGTCGAACCGCGGCCGCCCGGCGCGGCCGCACATCTGCTGGATCTCGAGCGCCGGGATCGGCGCCTGCCCGCCCACGCGATCGTCGTAGCGGTGGGTGTCGCGAACGATGACGCGCCGGGCGGGGAGGTTGATCCCCGCAGCGAGCGTCGGCGTGGCGACGAGCGCCTTGAGGATGCGGTCCCGGAACGCGCGCTCGACGACGCGCCGTTCCGGGTTCGTGAGCGAGGCGTTGTGGAAGGCGATCCCGTCCGGAAGGAGGTGCCCGAGTCGCCGGATCCCCTCGGTCTCCTCCTCCGAGACCTGGCCGAGCTCCTCGCGCGCCCGGACCGCCTCGTCCCGCCCCCGACGGTCGAGGAGGCCGCGGACCGTCGGCGCGAGCGCTTCCGCGACCTGCTCCGAGGCCTTCCGCGTGTTGACGAAGACGAGCGCCTGTCCCCCGTCCTCGATCACCGTGCGCACGAGGCGGGGCAGTGCGTCTCCCGGTCCCGGCACCCGACGGTTCGTGAGGTCCGTGAACGTGATCGTCCCATCGTGGTAGACGCCCGAGCGGAGCGGGACGGGCCGGAACTCGCTCGCGATGTGGCGGGCGCGCATCCATTCGGCGAGCTCGACGGAGTTGCCCACCGTCGCGCTGAGCGCGATCAGCTGGAGCTCGGGGTGCGCTCGACGCAGCCGCGTGAGGCTCACCTCGAGGGTGGGGCCCCGGTCCGGGTCCCGCAGGAGGTGGACCTCGTCGGCCACGACGCAGCCGAGCCGGTCGAGCCACGGGCTCCCGCGTCGGAGGAGGGCGTCGGCCTTCTCGGAGGTCGCGACGAGGATGTCGAGCTTCTCGAGCGTGGCGCTGGGCAGGTCGAAGTCGCCGATCGAGATCCCGACGCGCAGACCGAGGCGCTCGAACGCCTGGAGCTCCTCGTGCTTCTCCTGCGCGAGGGCCCGGAGCGGGACCAGGTAGAGCCCCGTCCGGTGGTGGCGGGCCGCACGGACGAGGCCGAGGTAGGCGACGAGCGATTTCCCCGAGGCCGTCGGACAGGCCAGCAGGACGCTCTCGCCGTTGAGCACGGGGCCGAGGGCTTCCGCCTGCGGCGGGTACAGCGCTTGGATCCCCTGCTCCTCGAGGACGGAACGGACCTCCGGCTCGAGCGGGAGCGTATCGAGGGAGACGCGCGCCTCCGGGTCGACCGGAGAGGGAGCGCCGGCCTTCGGCGGGGGGGTCACGAGGGTCCGAGCCGGTCGTCGTACTAAGCGTTACGTCGGCCGGACCGTCACCGACCCAGGAGCGCCCGTCCGAGGATGAGCTCCTGGATCTCGGTCGTCCCCTCGACGATCGGGAAGACGCGGGCGTCGCGGAGCAGCCGCTCGGGGGCGGCGCCGCGCCGGACCCCCTCCCATCCCGCGATCTCAACGCCCTTCGAGGCGATCCGGAAGGCCGCCTGAGAGGCGTACAGCTTCGCGGCCGACGCCGCCTCGACGAACGGGACCCCGTCGTCCTTCCGGCGGGCGGCGTCGGAGACGAGGGCCGAGGCCGCCTGCAGGTCGACGAAGGCGCGCGCGACGAGCGTGCGGGTCGCGTCGTCCGGCGCGCGCGAGGCCCGGCGCTGCATCTCCTCGAAGGCGGCCCGCGCGACGCCGAGGGCGCAGGAGGCGATCCCGACGCGACCGCCCGTGAGGGCTCCGAGGGCGACCTTGAGGCCCTCGCCCTCGCGGCCGAGGAGGGCGTCCTCCGGTAGGCGCGCCCCGTCGAGCACGAGCTCGTTCGTCTCGCTCCCGCGAAGGCCGAGCTTGTCGAGGTGCTGCGCGATCGAGAACCCGCGCGTCCCCTTGCGCAGGAGGAACGCCGAGATCCCCTTCGTCCCTTGGGCCGGGTCCCGCGTCGCGAAGACGAGGAGGAGGTCGGCGCTCGCGGCGTTCGTGATGAACATCTTGCTCCCCGTGAGCACGAAACCGTCCCGGGTCCGCTCGTAGCGCGTGGCCAGGTGCGCGGTGTCCGAGCCGACGGAAGGCTCGGTGAGACCGAAGGCGCCGAGCCAGCGCCCCTCGGCGAGCGGCCGGAGGTAGGCCTCCCTCTGCGCGTCGGTCCCCCAGGTGAGGACCGGGGCGGCGGCGACGGAGAGGTGGACCGAGACGAGCGTCGCGGCGGCGGCGCTCTCGGCCGCCAGCTCTTCGAGCACGGCGACGATCTCGCGGGCGCCGCCGCCGGCGCCCCCCCACGAGGGCGGAACGCCGAGGCCCAGGAACCGCTCCTCACGAAGCCGGGCGAGCAGGTCGCTCGGAGCCCGGTCCTCGCGGTCGGCGGCCTCGGCCGTGGGCCTCAGGTACTCGCGCGCGAACCGGCGAGCCCGCTCGCGCCACCCGGCGGCGTCGGTCCGGCTCTCGCCCGCCACGGTCGCCGAGGAGCTCGCTCAAGACTTAAGCGATGTCGCCCGGTGGCGCCGCGAGGGGTCGCGGTGGCCGAGGCAACGCTCCCGGGCAAGGATCGCTTCACCTCTCTCGACACCCTCGCTTTCGCGCGAGAGCTCCGCGGGATCGGTCGGGCGTTCGTCGACAAGGCCTTCGACGCACCGGGGGGTGGCTACGCGATCGCGCTCCGCTCTCCGACGCAGGGCCGGCGCGAGCTCCGGCTCTTCCCCGGCCGCTACGCCGCGTTGGTCCCGGAGCGGAGCCTCCACCCGGAAGAGCCGGGGTCGGTGGCCCGCGAGCTTCGACGGCTGCTCTCGGGGGCCTCGATCGCGGAGGTGCCGGACCCCGGCGGGGAGCGATACCTCGAGATCGTCCTCCGACGAGGGGACGTCCCCGAGCCGCTCACGCTCGCGGTCGAGCTGTTCGGCAGCGGGAACCTCCTCATCGCCCGCGGACCGCGCCTCGTGGCCGTCGCGCACCCGAAGACCTGGGCGCATCGCAGCGTGCGCGTCGGGGCCGACTACGTGCGCCCGCCGTCCCGGGGGAGCCCGTTCTCGAAGGGCGTGAGCGAGCTCGAGGCGGCGCTCGCGCAGTCGCGCACGGACCGCGTGAGCACGCTCGCGGCGCGACTGACCCTCGGAGGCCCGATCGCGGAGGAGGTGCTTGCGCGCGCCGGGCTCGACGGGAGGGCTCCCGCGCCCGTCGACGCGGCGTCGACCGCGCCGTCGATCCATCGTGCCCTCTCCGAGCTGCTCACGGAGGTCGGCGAGGCGCCGCACGGCTACCTCTATGCGCGCGGCGAGGAGCTCCTCGACGTGGAGCCGTTCGCTTCCGTGCGCTGGGCCCGGGACCCGACGGTCCGGCGCGAGGAGCTCACGACGTTCTCGGAGGCGGTCGAGCGGTACTTCGCCGCGCAGCTCCCGCGCGTCGCGCCTCCGGCCCCCGACCCCCGCGTGGCGCAGCGGGCCGAGCTCGAGCGACAGCGCGAGCGCCAGTTTGGGGCCATCGAGCAGCTCGAGGGCGAGGTGCAGCGGTTGAACGGCCTCGCCGAGTCCCTCTACGCGAACTACGAGGCGTTCGAGGCCCGACGTGTCGAGGCCCTCGGCCGCGGCGCGACGGGCACGGTCGCGCTCGCGGTCGGCCCCGTCGAGGTCGCGGTCCGGGTCGAGGAGCCGCTCGAGGTCTCCGCGCGAGCGCTCTACGACGAGGCGAAGGTGCTGCAGCGCAAGCTCAAGGGGGCCCGAGAGGCGCTCGTCGACTCGGACAAGCGCCTCGCGGAGCCGCTCCCCGAGGCAGCGCCCCGGATCGAGGCGGCCGAGGCCCGCGCCGCGCGACCGCTCTGGTTCGAGCGCTACCGCTGGTTCCTCTCGAGCGAAGGGCTCCTCGTCGTCGGGGGCCGCGACGCGGCGTCGAACGACCTCATCGTCCGACGGTACCTACGGCCGAAGGACCGGTACGTCCACGCCGACGTCCACGGAGCCCCGAGCGTCGTCGTCAAGCATCTCGAGGGCGGAGAGGCCGAGCCGACGGAGGCGACGATGCGGGAGGCCGGGCAGTTCTCCGTCTGTTTCTCGAAGGCGTGGCGCGCGGGCCTCGCCGCGACCTCGGCGTTCTGGGTGACGCCCGAGCAGGTCTCGAAATCCGGGGCGAGCGGCGAGTTCGTCGCGCGCGGGGCGTGGGTGATCCACGGCACGAAGCACGCGATGCCCGACCTGCCGACGGAGCTCGCGCTCGGGACGGTCGAGGTTCAGGGCCGCACGCTCTGGTGCGCGTCGCCGCCGGCCGCGCTGCGGGCCCGCGGGCGGGTCCGGTACCTGCTGTCACCGGGAGAGGAGCGCGAGCGGCCCGTGCTCGAGGTCGAGCTGGCGGGCGCGCTCGGCATCTCCCGGTCGCGGCTCCAGGCGCTGCTCCCGGCCGGCGGGCTCGTCGCCCGGCCGGCGTAGACCCGCTGGACGAGGTGCGCGGGGAACGACGCCCCCTCGTGGTGCAGCGTCTGGCCCGCGGCGCGGAGGGCCCGGATGCGGTAGGCGCGGCCCTCCACCGAGAGCGGTCCGCCGACCTCGAGGACAGCTCCCTCGGGCATCTCGAGGACGAGCGAGCGGGTCCTCCGCCCCTGCACGAGCGAGACCGCCACGCGCGCGCCGTGCTGTCGCGTGGCCCAGATCGTCGCGACCTCGTCGGCGCGCGCCTCGCCGACGTCGCGGCCCGCGCGCGTCTCGAGCCGCCGGATGCGGTGGCGATGACCGGGGACGTCGGAGCCGATCTGCAGCCGCTGGTGCGCGGGCAGTCGTACCGAGCCCGCGACCGAGACTCGACCCTCGGAGAGCACCTCGGCGACCTCGACCTCCCGCTCCGGCTCGGACCGGAACCGGTGCGTGAGCCCACACGCTCGGCACCGGGCCAGGCCCTGGACCGCGGCGTCCGCGCCCGCGCCCGGCTGGTCGAGCCGGAGGACGCGGTGCTCCGTCTCCTGGCCGCAGGCGTCGCAGTAGACCTCGGCGGCGTGAACCGCGGGCCGACGAGCGGCCCCGGCAGGCCTGCGGGGGCTCACGGGGGGATCGGCCATCGTACGGGACCCGGAGCCGGCGGGCAGATGAGGATTGGGGCCGTGGGGGCCCGGGCCCCGATACGGCGCCTCAGGGCGCCATCGCACAGGGGCGGCGATGGGGCTGCCCGAATTTGAATCGGGGTCCCGGGCTCCCAAAGCCCGAAGGATGGACCAGTAGAGCGGCTCCGGGGAGCGTCCCCGCGACCGTAGCTACCCCACAGCCCCGCATGCCGGCTAGACCGCGTCGACCCTCTTCAAGGTCCGCCCGATGCGGCACTCGACCGGGGCTGGGTGGACCGCCTCGACCCGATACCGCTGCTTGGTGGGGAGCGACGGGCCCGCGCAGACCGCCCAGCTCGTGCAGTCGAGGCGCTGGCAGGCGTAGCGGCCGACCTCGACCGTCCCCCCGACGACCGCGCTCAGGGGCTCGACGACGAGCGTCCTCGCGACGGGCTGCACCTCGACGACGTTGGCGTTCGTTTCCTGCAGCGCGCAGGGGTGCTCGACGGGTCGCACCTTCGTCACCGCGTAGCGGCGGCCGGGGTCGAGCGTGAGGCAGGCGTGCCGGTACGGGCAGGTCCGGCACACCGGCGCGGCTCCCTGGAAGACGAATTCGAACCCGACGTGCGCCTGCGCTCCTGAGAGGAGAGTGATCTCCGCCATTGTTCCCTACCGAATGACCCCGGTGACGGTCGCGAGGCGCTCGGCGGCCTCCCGGGTGAGGCCGTTGTCGCCTAGGATCGTGTAGCGCTCCGGGCGGATCCGGTGCGCGGCGACGAGCGCCTCGACGATCTCCTCGCCGGTGACGCCGAGCTCCTTGGCCGTCGTCGGAGCTCCGATCGTGTGGAGCGCGCTCTTGAGCCGCATCCAGTCGCCGCCGTGCAGGTACATCATCATGATCGCGCCGACGCCGCACTGTTCGCCGTGGAGGCTCGGGGTCCTCGCCGCCCGGTCGAGCGCGTGGCTGAACAGGTGCTCGCTCCCCGAGCAGGGCCTCGAGGAGCCGGCGACGCTCATCGCGATCCCCGCGACGATGAGGGGGCGGATCGCGATCCAGACCGACTCCTCGAGGTTCGGCTTGATCAGGCTCGCGTGCTCGGAGACCTCCTGGGCGGCGTACTCCGCGAACGTCGCCGCCGTGCTCGAGTACTCCTCGCCCCGGAGCCTCGCCGCGAGCTTCCAGTCGAGGACGGCCGTGAAGTTCGAGATGACGTCGGCGCAGCCGCTCGCGAGGAGCCGGAACGGCGCTTGGACGATCACCGCGGTGTCCGCGAGGACGCCGATGGGAACGACCGCCTCGATGCTCGCGACCCGCTCCGGGTCGTGCAGCGAGGCCCGGGGAGAGGAGATGCCGTCGTGGGCCGCGCTCGTCGGAACGCTGACGAACGGGATCCGGAGGCGGGCCGCAACGAGCTTCGTGATGTCGATCTTGCTCCCCCCGCCGACCGCGATGAGGAACCGGGCCCCCGCCGCCTTCACCTCGCCGGCGACGCGGTCGACCTCCGCGAGCGTCGCCTCGCGCGCGAGGACCGTCGAGGTCCGGTACCCGGCCGCGGTGAGGATCTCGACGGCGCGGTCGCCCGCGAGCGAACGGGTGCGATAGCCGGTGACGACCGCACCGGTCTCGGGAAAGTCGAAGGAGTGGCAGAGCTGCCCGAGCTCCTCGAGGACCCCGTGCCCGGCGAGCACGGTCCGCGGGAAGACCATCGATCGGGCCTTCCCGAACGGCGACTCGAGGCCGTCGCCGCGGGGATGCGAAGGGGCTCCCTCGGCCGGCATCTCGAACCGGGAGTCGAGGAGGGTCCGAGGTTCTTTACGGTTCCCCTGTCCGGCGCGCGCTGGCGCGCGCTACCGACCCCGAACGTCGCCCCAGAGATGCTTGTGCTCCTGCAGCATCACGCGGACGTCGAGGCGGTCCTTGAGGACCCAGTCGGCGAGCCGGCCGGCGTCGGTCCCCCAGACCGGCTGGAACACCGCTTGGGCCCGGAACGGCCTCGAGCGCAGCACCCGACGCGCGTAGAGGTAGTCGCCGCGGTCGCCGATGACGAACTTGACGATGTCGTCCGGTCGAAGGAGCGGGAGGTTCGCCCACCGGTTCGCCTTCTCCATCGCCGACCCCGGGCACTTGACGTCGACGCTGAGGACGACGCCCGGGATCTCCAGGTAGGGGGCGACGTCGAGCGATCCGCCGGTCTCGATGACGGTCGTGTAGCCGAGGGCCGCCAGCGCGCGGAGCAGCTCGGGCGACTCGCGCTGCAGGAGCGGCTCGCCTCCCGTGAGGCAGACGTGGGTCGTCCGGTGGCCCTTCAGCTCGCGCACGATCGAGGCGACGGATCGCTCCCGGCCCGCGCCGAAGGAGTAGGTCGTGTCGCACCACGTGCAACGAAGGTTGCAACGGGCCGTCCGCACGAACGACGTGCGGAACCCGGTGTAGGGCCCCTCGCCCTGGACCGAGTGGAAGACCTCGATGATCCGCATCCCCTCGCGGGAGCCCGGCGCGGCCTTAACGCGCATGGTCCCGCACGCCGGGCGCGCCCGCGCGCGGGACCACCCGTCAAATAGGCGAGGCCGCTCGCCGCCCCCGATGGACCGAGCGCGGGAGAGACACTGGCAGGACCAGTGGGCGGCCCGCTCGATCGGCGCGGCGCGCCGGCTCCCCGGCCGCGAGAAGTTCTTCGGGCTCGTCGCCTACCCCGGGTCGAGCGGGTTCCTCCACGTCGGCCACCTGCGCGGGCTCCTCTATGCCGATGCGTTCCACCGCTACCACCGGTCGATCGGCCACGCGACGTTCTTCCCGACGGGGACGCACGCCTCGGGCCTGCCCGCGGTGACGTTCGCGCGCAAGGTCGAGCAGCGGGACCCGCGGACGATGGCGCAGCTCCGCGAGCACGGGGTCCCGGAGGGCGAGTGGGGCCGCCTCGAGGACCCCGCGACGGCGGCTCGCTTCCTCGGCGAAGGCTACCTTCGGGAGTTCCGCGAGCTCGGTCTGCTCGTCGACGAGCGGGCCTACCTCACGACGATCGACGACGACTACCGGCGCTTCATCCACTGGCAGTTCCGCAAGCTCGAGGAGCACGGTGTCCTCGGCCAGGCCCCGCACTACTCCGCCGTCTGCCCCGTCTGCGGTCCGGTCGCGGTCGACGCGACGGAGACCGACCTCTCCTCAGGCGGCGACGCGGAGTGGATCGAGTACACGACGGTGCCGTTCCTCCTCGATGACGGACGCGTGCTCCTCGCGGCCACGCTGCGACCGGAGACCGTCTACGGGGTCACGAATCTCTGGCTCCACCCGACGGAGAGTCTCGCCGTCTGGCACTGGAAGGACCGGCTGTTCCTGGTCCACCGGTCGGCGGCGGAGCGGCTCGTCGACCAGCACGGTGGCTCCGTCGGCCACGAGGTCGCGGCGACCGAGCTCCTCGGGCGGACCGTGACGGCGCCGCTCTCCGGCGCCGTCGTGCCGATCCTCGCGAGCCGGCTCGTCGAGCCGACCGTCGGCACGGGCGTCGTGATGAGCGTGCCGGCGCACGCGCCCGCGGACTGGCTGGCGCTCCAGGAGCTTCCCCCGTCGCAGCGCGGCGCGCTGGCGAGCCCGCCCGTTCTCATCGAGATCCCTCCCACCGCCGCGCTCACCGCCTCGGAGCGCGAGCTCCTCGAGGGCGACGGGGCCCCCGCGGCCCGGGCCGTCCGCGCGACCGGGGCTTCGCGTCTCGAGGACCGAGAGGCGCTCGACGAGGCGACGGAGCGACTCTATCGGCTCGAGCTCGTTAGAGGCCGGATGCGGCCCGACCTCGTCGGCGGGCTCCCCGTCGCCGAGGCGCGCGAACGGACCCGTGCGCAGCTCGCGGAGGCCGGGCGGAGCGTCGACCTGATCGAGTTCTCCAAGCCGGTCATCTGCCGCAACGGCCACAACGTCGGGATTCGGCGCGTCCCCGACCAGTGGTTCATTCGCTACAGCGACCCCGCCTGGAAGGCGGCCACGAAGGAGCTCGTCGAGACGATGCGGTTCGTCCCCGCCGAGTACGGCGCGGAGCTCCGCGGGATCCTCGACTGGTTCGCCGATCGCCCCTGCACGCGCCGCGGCAGCTGGCTCGGGAGCCCCTTCCCCCTCGACCCCTCCTGGGTGATCGAGCCGATCGCCGACTCGACGTTCTACCCCGCCTACTTCGTCGTCCGACCCTATGTCGCGTCGGGCCGGCTCCCGCTCGCGGGTCTGACGGACGCGTTCTTCGACTTCGTGTTCCTCGGGCGCGGCCCGGGGGAGCCGACCGTCGACCGGGCCCTCCTCGAGGAGATTCGGCGCGACTTCGAGTACTGGTACCCGTTGGACCTCAACATCGGCGGCAAGGAGCACAAGCGGGTCCACTTCCCGGTCTTCCTCTACACGCACGCCCTCCTGCTGCCGCCCGCCCTCCGACCTCGCGGCATCTACGTCCACTGGTGGCTCACGGCGCCCGGCGGCGAGAAGGTCTCGAAGCGGCACATCGGGGGCAAGGGCGGGGCGATCCCGCCGATCCGCGACGCGCTCAACGAGTTCGGGACCGACGCGCTCCGGCTCGTCTTCGCGACCGCCGCCTCGCCCGAGCAGGACCTCGAGTGGGACCCCGCTCTCGCCTCGACGTCCCGCGACCGCCTGGGCGACCTCGAGCGGCTCGGTCGGGACCTCTCGGGCCCCGGGGCCGGCGCGCCGCCCGAGCTCGAGGCGTGGCTCTCGAGCGAGCTCCACGACGCGATCGCTTCGTACCGGGCGGCCTTCGATGCCTACGACGTCCGCACCGCGGCGGAGGTCGCCTACGTCACGCTGCCCGCGCTGTTCCGGCGGTACCTGCGCCGGGGCGGCGACCGTGGCGGTCTCCTCGAACGCGCGACCTCCGCCTGGATCCGGCTCCTCTCCCCCGTGACGCCGCATCTCGCCGAGGAGCTCGGAGAGGGCCGGTTCGACTCCCTCGTCGCCGAGCAGCCGCTCCCCGTCCCCGACGACTTCCCCCGCTCGCCCTCGGCCCTCGCCGCCGAGCGGTTCCTGGACGGCGTCGAGGAGGACCTGCGCGACGTGCTCCGGCCGGCGGCGTCGCGCGGGGAGCACCCCACCGGGGTCGTCTTCTTCATCGCCGCGCCGTGGAAGGAGCAGGTCGAGGCGTGGGTCCGCGAGGCCGTCGAGCGGCGGAGCGAGCAGCCCGTGATCCGCGAGGTGATGGAGCGCGCCCGCGCCCATCCTGAGGTCGCCGCCGCGCGCGGCGAGGTCCCGCGGTACGTCGAACGCGTGGCCGCGCTCGTCCGCTCGGAAGCGGCCCGGGAGGGACCGCGCCCCGACGAGCTCCACCTGTTGCGCTCGGCCGAGGCCTACCTCGCGCGGCGCTTCTCGTTCCGCTCCGTCCTCGTCGTGCCCGAGGACGAGGGGGCGCCGCACGACCCGCTCGGGAGACGCGAGCGGGCGCGACCGTGGCGACCGGCCTTCTACCTCATCGGGGGCGTCCCCCGCGCCCCGTCGTAGCGTCCGCGCGAGCGCGGTTCGGGGCCGCTCAGCGCTTTCGCCCCGGGCGCGGGGCCTTTCGGCCCCGGAAGTTGAGGTGCATGCGAGAGGGGGTCGGGTGCGCCGAGACGGTGCGGTACTTCGCGCCCTTCTTGGTGTCGTAGGCGTGGCCGACCTCGCCGGAGACCTCGAAGTAGATCAGCTGGCCGATCGGCATGCCGGCGTAGATGCGCACGGGCAGCTTGACCGACATCTCGAGCGTCCAGTAGTTGCAGAACCCGACGTCGCCCTTCCCGGCCGTCGAGTGGATGTCGATGCCGAGGCGGCCGACGCTCGACTTCCCCTCGAGGAAGGGGACGAACGTGTGCGTCTCGGTGTACTCGCGCGTGACGCCGAGGTAGAGCTGGCCCGGCACCAAGACAAAGCCGCGCTCGGGGATGCGGAACTCCTCGACCTCGTTCGGGCGACGCGCGTCGAGCGCCCCGTCGCGATAGACGGCGAGGTACGGCCCCAAGTGCACGTCGTAGGAGTTCGAGCCGAGGCAGCTCGGGTCGAACGGCCGGATGACGATGTTCCCCTTGGCGATCTCGGCGAGGATCTTCCGGTCGCTCAGGATCATGACGACGAGCGGCGGCAGGAGGCCGCCCTATTTAGGTTCGGACGCCGGCGCGGGGCCCCGACGCGTGAGGAGCAGGCTCGCGTAGCCGACGACGCGCGACATCGGCTCGGCCTCCCCCGAGTGCCCCCATCGCAGCAGCGCCGCGTCGAGCGGCCGGTCCTCGAGCGCGGCGAGCAACACGGTCGTCGGGGCGATGCCGCACATGGAGATGTCGTGGCCCGTCACGGCGCCGTAGAGACCCCGCGCGCTCCGCTCGAGGATCTGGTCGATCGCGAGCCGGTCGAGGCGCCGCGCGGTCTCGACGCCGACATAGTGGGAGAAGTCCGTCGACGCGACCACGAGGACGTCCCGGCCGACGAGGGCCCGTCGCACGACGGCGGCGACCTCCTCGAGGAATTCGAGCGGCCCGAACCGGACCATCAGCGCGGCGAGCCGGGGCTTCGGCAGGACGTACTGGAGGAACGGCAGCTGCACCTCGATTGAGTGCTCGGCGACGTGCGCCGACTCGTCGACCTCGACGGGGGCGCTCGCGAGCGCTTCGACGAGCTCGGTGTCGACGGGGACGCGTCCGAGCGGGGTCTCCCAGTCGCGGGCCGAGACGGACGCGGGTCCGCCCAGCCCGTGGTGGTCGACGCCGAGGACGAGCACCGACGCGGGAGGCCGCTCCTTCGCGACCGCCGCGTAGGCGAGGGCGGCGAGGGGCCCGGAGTAGACGAGCCCCGCGTGGGGGACGACGATGGCTTCGATCGAGCGGTCCGCGCCCCGATGCCGGTCCGGCAGGTGCCCGGGGCCGCGGCCGCTCTCGAAGCAGCCCTCGACCTGTCGCGCGAGCGCCGCCC
Organism: Thermoplasmata archaeon; assembly: GCA_027315165.1. GTDB lineage: Archaea > Thermoplasmatota > Thermoplasmata > Lutacidiplasmatales > UBA184 > Lutacidiplasma. Next base: position 86,465 of record DAHUYN010000001.1, read on the forward strand.
CGTCGCCCTCGTAGAACTGGCCCGCGACGGCCGGAGGTCGCGGTCGTGTCGGCATCGGCCTACGACGCCCGGAGCAGCGCGGAGAGCTGCGCGGCGTCCTCCTCGCGGAGCCGCTCTCGGGGGCGGCTCCACTGCGGCGTGCCCTCGCCGTAGCGCGGGATCACGTGGACGTGCAGGTGGAAGACGATCTGCCCGGCGAGCTCCCCCTGGTTCATCGAGACGTTGTAGTGCGTCGAGAGGCCCTCGACCCGTCGACACACCGTCGCGATGGCCTTGAAGAGCCCCTCGTAGGCGCTCTCGGGGAGGTCGACCAGCCGGTCGACGTGGAGCTTCGGCACGATGAGCAGGTGGCCGCGGGTCACCGGGAACAGGTCGAGGAACGCGAGGTTCTCCGCGTCCTCGTAGACGATCGTCGACGCCGCCGAGCGGTCGATGATCCGACAGAAGATGCAGGCGTTCTGGCCGCCCGCCGCCGCGCCCATCCGGGCCGTCAACCGCTCTCGGCGTATAGTGTTGCGCGTCGCGCGCGGCCGGGCCCGGGCGGAGGTTAAGTCGCCCACGAGCTCTCTCGAGGCCGTGGGTTCGAACGCCGCGCGCCGGTCGCGCCGGATCGCCGTCGCGGCCGCCGCGATCTGCCTCCTCGCCCTGCTGCCGACGACCCCCGCTCTCTCGGGGCCGGCCGGTGTGGGCCGCGCCCCGGCTCTGCTCACCGACGCCCGCCCCGTCCCGTCGGGCGTGCCGACGGCGCCGCTCGCCCCGTCGACACCGCTCGACCTCGTCGTCACGATGGCCTCGAAGGACCCCGCGGGACTGTCGAAGTGGCTCGCGGCCGTCGAGGACCCGTCCTCTCCTTCGTACCGGCACTACCTGACCCACGCCGAGGTCCTCACCCGTTACGGGCCCGACGCGACCGCCCGCGGGGCGGTCGAGGCCTACTTCGAGGGCTTCGGTGCCTCGGGGTTCTCGACGACCTCGGATGGGTTCGGCCTGTCGTTCTCGATCCCGGCGGGCGGGGCCTCGAGGGCCCTGGGCGTCGGCTTCGTCGAGGTTTCCCCGAGGGCGGGCGCGCCGCTCGCCTACACGGCCGTCGGGCGCGCCGCGCTCCCCGGTCCCCTCGCCGCCTCGGTCTCGGGCCTCGGCGGTCTCTCCGACACCGGGAACTCGGCGCTCGCGCTCTCCCTCGCGGCCGTCGGTCCGCGCGACGCCGTCGCGGGTCCGGCGCAGTTCGTCACCGACGGCACGAGCGGGTTGAACGAGCCGTGGTTCTTCGGCTCCGATTTCACCTCGGCCTATCAGGTGTCGTCGCTGTTCCCGCCGTCGTCCTCGGTCGCGAACGCGACCTTCCCGACGAAGGAGGCCATCGCGACGCTCCTGATGTCGGGCTACAACGCCTCGACGCAGACGAATCTCCCGCCGTTCGACCCGGTCGTCGTCGACGGCTACTTCAACGACACCTTCCCGGCCGCCTGGCCGCACCCGACGGTGACCGGCGTGCCGGTCCCCATCGGGGGGATCACGCCGCCGGCGCCGGGGTACTTCGGCGGCGTCAACGACACGACCTCGAACTCCGTCGAGAACTGCCTCGACCTCGAGATGGCCGGCAGCCTCGCCCCGGGGGCGACGCTCGTGAACTTCTACTTCCCGGGGAGCCTCCTCAGCGCCCCGAGCACGACCGTCACGAACGGCGACCTCGCCGACGCCTTCGCCGAGACCCTCGCCGCGGCCCTGAGCTACAACTATTCGAACGCGAGCCTCGCGGCCGTGAGCGCGTCCTTCGGCCTTCCCGACCTGAACGACTCGTTGTGGAACACCGAGATCGGCGTCGCCGCGGCGATGGGCGTCACGATCGTCGCCGCGAGCGGCGACCAGGGGAACGCGCCGACGCAGGCCAGCGGCCGGTTCCAGGGCCAGTGGCCCACCTGGCCGGCCACCGCCACGTTCGCGACCTCGGGCGCGGTCGCCGTCGGCGGCCTCACGCCGACGCTCACGGGGTCCCCGACCGCCGTCTACAACGGCAGCTCCCTCAACGCCACCTTCGACCCCACGGTCACCGGCGTCGCGAGCGCGAGCGCCTGGTACGACACGCTCGGCGGGTACGGCAACCTCTCCGGGACGGAGGGCGGCGTCTCGCCGGTGTACCCCGAGCCCTCGTGGCAGTTCCACTCCGCCGCGCAGCCGGCGATCGTCAACGCGACGGTCACCGAGGGGCTCTCGCAGCTCGGACGGGCCGAGCCGGACGTCGCCTTCCCCGCGAACACGACCGTCGCCTACATCTGGCGGAACCTCTCGGGGACCTACTTCCAGGTGCTCGAGGGGACGAGCGTCGCCGCGCCGGTCCTCGCCGGGTTCCTCGCCTCGGCGGCCGCCGTCGCGGGTCACCGCTTCGGGTTCCTCGACCCCGAGCTGTACCGGATGGGGAGCTACTACGAGGCGTACCCGAGCGCGCCGTCGAACCCGTTCGAGGACGTCGTCACGGGGGGCAACTGGCTCTATGCGGCGGCCCCGGGGTGGGACCCGACGACCGGCTGGGGCGCGCTCGTCGCGCCGGCGTTCCTCGCGGCGGACGCGAACGCGAGCGTGAGCGGCTACAACTACACCGGTCCGACGCCGGGCCTCCCGCCCCCGCTCGCGGTGACCTACGGCGGGGTCTCGTCGTGGATCCTCCTCGTGATCGGCGTCTCGATCGCGGTCGCGATCGTGCTCGTCGTCACCGTCGGGCGGCCCCGGACGCCCCCCCCTCCCGTCTACTCCTACCCGCCGGGGGCCTACCCCGGATACAGCCCGCCGACCGGGGCCGGCCCGCCCTCGGAGGCCTGGGCGACGCCGCCCTCGCCGCTGCCCCCAGGCCCGGGGCCGCTGTCCCCGCCGGCGCCGTCCACCTTCCTGTGCCCCTACTGCGGGTCCCCGAGACCGGCCGAGCCGGTCCGTTGCCCGGCCTGCGGCCGCCTCTAGACGAGCGCGGTCCCGACCGGGCGTCGGGCGCGCCTACTCGCGAGCGCCGGCGGGCGGCTCTGGAGCGCCCTCGGGGAGATCGGCCGGGTCGGGCGTCGGTGGGGCGGGCAGCGAGGCCGGCGGCGTCCCCTCGGCTCCGGCGGGAGGGGTCGGGGCCATCGCGGAGGGCGAGACGCCGAGCTTCTGCTCGAGGAACTGGCGGATCTCCTCCGGGCGCGTCGACGAGATGCCGAAGTACTCGGCGAACAGCTTGGTCGTCCGGATCTCGAGCGTGGCCCCCTTCGGCTCGGCGTGGATGAGGCTCATCCCGCGCAGCCTCGACACTTCCTCGTAGGCGGCGTCGCCGAGCATCTTGGCCAGCAGGCTCTGGAGGATCGGTTGGTGGTAGGCGATCAGCGTGAGCGCCTTGAGCGTGCGGGGCGGCATCTCCACCGGCGTCACCGAGTGCGCCGAGGGGACGTACTCCTCCCGGAGCTGGAGCGCGAAGCGGTCGCCGACGCGCCGGATCTCGAGCGCGGTCTGGCGGCCGTCGTAGGTCCGCTGCAGCTGTCGCAGCGCCCGCTGCACGGGCCGGTGGTCGGAGGTGTCGAGCGCCTCCGTGAGCTCCTTGACCGAGAGCGGGTGGCCGCTCGCGAAGAGGAGCGCCTCGACACGGAGGACGAGCCCCTCGAGTCGGGACGGCATCTCAGGCCTCCACGACGGGGTGGCGCTCGTCGGCGACGCGCACGAGGAGGAGGGGGCTCTCGCCGAGCCGCTCCTGCCGGAGCTCGAGGACGTGCTCTCGAGCGAGGAAGAGACAGGCCAAGAACGTCGCGACGAGCCGGTCGCGCCCCTGCGTCGGGCGCCAGAGGTCGAGGAACGGGAACGGCTCGGACTTCGGGTGGGCGAGCGCGGTCTCCCAGGCGTCCTGCAGGTCCCGCTCGGGGATGTCGCCGTGGACCAGGACCTCCGGTGGCGCGCGCTGCTCCTCGCGGAGGCGCTCCCGAAGCTCCTGGACCCGCAGCGAGCGTCGGGCCTCCGCCTCGGCCTCACCGAAGGCGCTGACGAGCTCGAGGAGGCTCACGGGCCTCGACTCGGAGTGCCGGACCATCTGGACGAGCGGGGGCGGGTCGGCGCTGCCGAGCACGACCTGCGTCACGTCGAGCGCCTCGGGCGTGTCGAGGTCGGAGAGGAACCCGTCGTCGAGCGCCCCCGCCTCGGGGGCCGGCTCGGGCGGGTTCCCGCGGTTCTTGAGCAGCTCTTCCGACTGCAAATAGAGGATCGACCAGGCCATGTAGAGCAGACGGCCCGCGACGGCGAAGTCGAGGCCTCCGCTCTCTCGAACGCGCTCGAGGTAGACCTGCGTGAACCGCGCGAGGTCGATCTCCCACGGGTCGAACTCCTCCTTCATCACGAGCTCGAACAGGATCGCGGTCGCCTTCTGGAACGGGTCGGGGATGATGACGTGGACCCCTTCCCGCAGGTTCTGGACGAGGCTCAGGTAGCGCTCGAGGAGGCGGCCGGGCGCCTCGGACTCGCCCAGGAGGGAGCGGTGGAAGATCAGGTAGTCGAGGACCCGCTGCGCGGCCTCGCGGTTCACCGGGGCCCCGGAGGCCTGGGCGAGGTCGAGCGCCTGGGACTCGGAGATCGTCATGCCGCCCCCGCGACGACGACGGGCCGAGCCTCGGGCCGGTCCCGCTCGTCGACATCGACGATCTCGTCGAGCTTGAGGCTGACCACGCGCGAGCAGCCGTCCCCGTGCATCGTCACGCCGAAGAGACGGTGGGCGAACTTGAGCGTGACCTTGCGGAGCGAGATCACGATGAACTGGGCCCGCTCGGCGTTGCGTCGAAGCATCCGTCCCACGTTCTCCGCGTTGATCCCATCGAGGGACATGTCGACCTCATCGAAGACGTAGAGCGGGCTCGGGTCGTGCCGCTGGAGGGCGAAGATGAACGCGAGGCTCGCGAGCGACTTCTCCCCGCCCGAGAGCTGCTCGAGCCGCTGGATGATCTTGCCCACGGGGCGGGCCTTGATCAGGAGGCCGGCGGCGAGCGGGTTCTCCGGGTCCTCGAGCGCGATCTCGCCCTCGCCTCCGCCGGAGAGCTCGGCGTAGATCCCGCGGAAGTTCTCGTTGACGCCCGTCACGACCTGGACGAGCTTCTCGCGTTTCTTCGTCTCGATCTCGCCGACGAGCGCGGTGAGCTCCTTCTTCTCGGTCGAGAGGCGGCCGACCTCCCCCTCGAACTCGTCGAGCCGGGCCTTCTCGGCGTCGTACTCCTCGAGGGCGCGCAGGTTCACCGACCCCATCGCTTCGAGCTGCGCCGAGACGGTCGCGATCGTGCGCTTGAGCTCCTCGGCGGGGACCGGCTTTTCGTCGGCCTCGGGCTCGGGAAGGTCCTTCACGCTCGCCTCGACCTCGGCGAGGTGCTGGCGCGCCTGCGCGAGGCGGATCTCCTCCGTCTGGACGCCGGCCGATCGCGTGCGCAGCGTCTCCTCCGCCCGGGCCCGCTGGTCGACGAGCTTGAGGCGCGCCTGGTCGAGCTGGCGCTTCTTCTCCGTCTGGGTCTTCACGGCCTCGAGCGCCTGGGACTCGACGGCCCTCAGCGCCTCGAGCGCCTCCTTGGCCTTGTCGCGGGAGGATTCGGTCGAGCGGATCGCCTGGCGCTTGTCGGCCTCGGCCTTGCGGGTCGTCTCGAGCTCGCCCTTGCGGGCCTCCGCGGCCTGCCGGGCCGCGGTGATCGAGGCGCGCACGCCCTCGAGCTCCTTGGCGAGCTCGAGCCGCTCCTCGGCCTTCTGCGCGGAGGCCTCCTGCAGCTCCCGGATCCGCTGGGAGACGGCGCCGGGCAGATGACCGAGATACTCCGTGCGGAGCGAGGCGAGCGACGCCTTCGTCGTCTCGAGCTCCTTCGAGGAGCCCTCGGCGTCGCCGGTCGCGGTGTCGAGCGCGGCCTGGGCCTTGCGGCGGGCCGCCTCGGCCTCCTCGATGTGCCGTGTCGCCTCGCGGAGCCGCTCGCGCGCCGACGCGAGTTCCTTGTCGAGGAGCTGTCTCGCCGACGACTGGGCCTCGGCCTGCCCGGAGCGCTTGGCGAGCTCCTCGGCGAGCCCCCGGACCTCCTCGGTGACCTTGACAAGCTCCGTGCGCGCGGCCGCCTCGGCCTCGCTCTTGGCGCGGAGCTCCTCGCCGAGCCTCTTCAGCTCGACCGCGTTGTCGCTGCCCCGGCCCTGCGTATCGACGAAGCCGCCGGTGATCGCGCCCGTCGCTTCGATGAGCTCGCCGGACCTCGTCACGAGGCGGACGCCGCCCATCTGGCTGCGCGCGCTCGCGAGGTCGGTCATGACGACGGTCTCGCCGAAGACGTACCAGAAGGCCGGTCGAAGCTCCTCGTCAAAGTGCACGAGGTCGATCGCGAAGCCGACGGCGCCGCCCGATTGCGCGGCGACGAGCGACTTGCCGTGGGGCCGTCCGGGCAGCATCTTGTTGAGAGGGAGGAACGTCGCCCGACCCCGCTTCTCGGCCCGAAGGAGCTTGATGCACTCCTCGGCGACCTGGTCGGTCTCGACGACGAGCGACTGGAACCGGCCGCCGGCGGCGACCTGGAGGGCGGTCTGGTTCTCCGGGTCGAACCGAGCCAGCTCCTCGACCGTGCCGCGGATCCCCGCGACCTTCCCGAGGTTCCGTTGAGAGAGGAGGAAGTCGACCGCGGCGAGGGCGCTCGGGCGGCTTCCGCCCTCGGTGCGCGCCTTCAACCGGGCGTCGAGCGCGAGATAGCGGCGGTTGAGCTCGCTGACCTCTTGCGAGAGCCGGTCGCCCTCGGTCGTGAGGCTGCGCTCCTTGGCGCGGAGCTGGAAGAGCCGCTTCTGCAGCTCGGCGACGGGCGCCTCGCCCCCCGCCTTCTCGCCCTTGGCGGGTCTCGCGCGCAGCTCGAGGTCCTTGAGCTCGAGCTCCCGCGTGCGGTGGTCATCCTCCGCCTGGGCCTTCGTCCGCTCCGCGGAGTCGACCGCGGCCCGCGCCGCCTCGAGGTCGCGGACGGCGCCCTGCCAGGCCGCCTCGCGCTCCTGCTGCTGGCGTTCGAGGAGAAGGATCTGCTTGCGCGTGCCGACGAGCTTGCCCTGGGACTGCTCGGCCTCGCCGGTGGCCTCCTTGAGGGCGCCGGTGTGCTGGGCGGCCGCCGCCTCGACGGTGGCGAGCTTCTCCGCCAGGGACTTCTCGCTGCCGGCGAGCCGACCGAGCTCCTTCTCGTCGGCCTTCACCTGCTCGAGGAGCCCCGCGAGACGCTGGGAGAGCTCCTCGAGGGCCTGCCGGGTCGACTGGGCCTGCTCGTCGAGGCGCGCGAACGCCATGCGCTTCTCGTCGAGGTCGGCCTTGAACCTCACCGCGTCGGGGCCGCCCCGCTGGGCGATCTCGCGCTCGACCTGCTCGATCTGCCCGTCGAGCTTCTGCCGCTGCTCCTCGAGCACGGAGACCTGCTCCCGGAGCCCCGTGAGCTCGGCGTTGAGCTTGGCCAGGAGCGCCTCGCTGCTCGTGACCTCCTGGACGGCGAGACGGTGGGCCGCCCGCGCGAGATGGCTCTCCGCCCGTCGCTTCTCCTCCTGGAGCTGGCGGTACTGGATCGCCTGGAGGCGCTGGGACTCGAGGTCCGTGAGCCGGCTCCGGATCTCGGTGAGGAGCGTGTTGATCCGGCCGAGGTTCGTCTCGAGGTCGGCCCGCTTCGTCTCGGCCCGCTGGAGCTCCTCGTCGTACTGGGAGATCCCGGCCAGGCGCTCGACGAGGCCGCGGCGGGGGATCGGACCCATCGCGACGATCTTGTTGACGTCGCCCTGCTGGACGAGGTTGTAGCCGTCGCCGGAGAGGCGGGCGTGCGACAGCAGCGAGTCGATCTCCGTCTGGGTCGAGCGGCGACCGTTGACGTAGAAGTAGGAGTAGTAGCCGTTCGGGTCGCTCGGGGCGAGCTTGACGTAGCGGGTCACCTCGACCTCGGGCGCCTCGACGGGGATCAGGTGGTCCGCGTTGTCGAAGACGAGCGAGACCTCGCACTCGGTCGCCGGCTTCTTCGAGGAGCCCCCGTTGAAGAACAGGTGCGTGAGCCGGTCCGCCCGGAGCGCCTTCGAGCTCGTCGGGCCGAGGACGAAGAGGATCGCGTCGGAGATGTTCGACTTCCCCATCCCGTTGGGACCGGCGACGCCGGTGAACCCCGGCTCGAACGGGACCTCGGTGCTGCCGGCGAACGACTTGAAGTTCCTCACCTTGAGCCGCTTCAGGTGCATCGTTCCACGCTTCCCCGACGGCCGCTCGGCCGACGCCGACGCTGCCCTGTTTGTCAGACAGATGTCAGCGGGCCTTCATCACTCCGTCGGGCGGTATTTAACCGTTGGGCCGGTCTGGAACCGTGCGGCTTCGCGCTCGGAGCGCCGGTCTCGCGTGGGGCTCGAGGCGGGCGCGGACGCTCGAGGCCCCCTCTACCTCGGGGGAGGTGGCGGTGGAGGGAGCGGCGCCCGCCGGACGAGGTCCAGGTAGGCCTCCTCGAGGCCGAGCGAGGCGCGGCTGAAGGAGGAGACCGGTGCGAGCTTCTGGCAGCTCTCCAGGATCCGGGAGCGGTCGTCCTCGGCTCCGCCGAACCCGAGCCGGTACCGGGTGGGGCCGAGCGCCTCGACCGCGGAGACGCCCGGGACCGCGGCCAGCGACGCCGCCTCGACGGGGCGGGCGAACTCGACCTCGAGACGGGTGACGCGGAAGCGGCTCTCGAGGTTGGCGACCGAGTCCTCGAGGAGGATCTTGCCCTGATTGATGAAGATCACGCGGTCGCAGATCTCGGTGACCTCCTGAAGGAGGTGGGAGCTCATCAGGAGGAGTCGACCCTCGCGCTTGAGGCGGATGAGGACGTTGCGGATGATCACGCGCTCGGCGGGGTCGAGGCCGCTCGTCGGCTCGTCGAGGAGGAGCACCGTCGGCTCGCACAGGAGGACCCCGGCGAGGACGATCCGCTGTCGCTGGCCCTTGGAGAGGCGGGCGGTCCTGCGGTCGAGGGGCGGCAGCTCGAGCTCGTTCGCGTAGCGCTCGGTGCCATCGCGGATCTGCTCGCGCGAGAGCCCGCGGAACTCTCCGATCATCGAGAGGGTCTCGCGTCCGGTGAGGGCGGGATACGGTTCGGGCGTCTCGACGAGCGCGCCGACCTCCCAGAGGGCCGCCTTCGGGTCCGCCGCCACATCCTGGTCGTTGATGGAGGCGTGGCCCGCCGTGGGCCGCAGGAAGCCGGTGAACAGCTTGAGGGTCGTGGTCTTGCCCGCCCCGTTGGGGCCGAGATAGCCGACCGCGGTCCCACCCTCGAGACGGAACGACGCCCCGTCGAGCGCCGTCGTCGAGGCGAACCGCTTCGTGAGGCCCTCCGCGGCGAGCTTCGGCATCCTACGCCCTCACCTCCCGGTATCGGTAGACCGCGAGCGAGAGCGCGACGAACACGACGAGGTACACCGCGAGGATCAGCGCGCCCTCCCACGGGTAGGGAAGGAACGTGTAGATCGTGAGCGTGGCCCCCTTGCGTCCGAGGCCGAGGTGCGAGACGGTCTCGTGCGTGAAGTTCGACGCGAGGACCGACGTGATCGCCTGGGAGCCGTAGTCGAGCGAGTACCAGGGTTCCACGCCGCTCAACGTGCCCGCCTCGGTGAGGATGGGGAAGCCGATCAGGAGGATCAGGAGCGTCGAGACGATGCTCACGCCGGGGCTCTTGAAGAAGGAGCTGAAGAAGAACGCGAGCGCGAGGACCGCGAGAAGGAACAGGATCGCGAGACCGACCGAGAGCAGGATCGCGGCCGGAACGGTCCCGTAGAAGTACTGAACGGTCGCGGCGGCGAACACGTAGTAGACGCCGCTCACGACGACGCCGACGAGCGCCGCCGCGAGGAACCGCCCCGCGAACAGCGTCCGCCGACGGACCGGCTGGGAGAGCATGAGGTACCCCGGACCGCCGCCCAGGTCCACCGCGAGCGCGTCCCCTCCGAGGAAGGCGCCCGTGATGACGACCACGTTCGTGATCTCGGCGAGGTAGGCGGAGAGCTCGTCGGAGGCGCTCGGGTGGTTCGCCGTGACCTGGGCGACGCCGTTGTGGAGCTGGACGACCAGGATGACGGTCGAGACCGCCGCCACGAAGAGGAGCAGCCCCAGGAACCTCCAGGTTCGTAGGTAGGAGCGCAACTGGTAGACGAAGGCGGTACGGAGTTGCTGGAGATCGCGGATCGGTTCCGCCACGCTCGGCCGTGTCGCGCGGGATTATGGGCTTATCCCTGCCAGCCGCCCCCGCGCGGTGTCGAGGGGATCCTCTACGCCCTCCGCCGGTACCCGCGTTCCGACGCGGGTCGCGCCGACCGTTCGGCGAGGGCCCGTGGCCGAGCGGGTCCGCGCGGTATCGACGAGGGCCGGCGACACCGCCGATCGGAACGGGAGGGGCCCGGCCACGGTCCGGCAGGTCCTCCGGGGCCCGGCCCCGGCACGACTCCGCCCCCGACTCTCCGCCCGGAGCCCCTTCGGCCTTCGGCCCGTCTTCTCTCGGCGTCGCCGCCCCGAGCAAACCCTATTAACTGGCGGGTCCCTCGTTCGCCCGACATGCGCCATCCCGACTCGAGAGGGTAAGCCCGACCCTCGCGTCGCAGTTTTCGCCGGACGTATTCATGGACCTCCTCGAGGCGATTCGTTCCTACCGGCCCTGTCGGGCCTTTGCCTCCCGACCCATCCCGCCCGAGAAGCTCAAGACGGTCCTCGGAGCCGCGCGGCTGACCCCGTCCCAGAACAACCTGCAGCCTTGGCGCTTCGTCGTCGTCCAGGACGACGAGGTCAAGCGCAAGCTCGCGCAAGGCTGTCTTCGGGGTCGGCTCGTCGGCGAGGCGCCGATCGTCGTGGTCGCCTTCTCGGTCGAGGAGGACCTCCCGGTCACCGTCGGCGGCTACATCTCCGCCTATCCGCTCGACGTGGCCGTCGCGATCAGTCATCTGCAGCTCGCGGCGACGGCCGAGGGCCTCGCCTCGATCTGGATGGTCGACTTCCACGAGGACAAGGTCCGGGCGGTCCTCGGCGTCCCGGACGGCATCCATCCCCTCGGAGTGATCCCGATCGGCTTCGCCGCCGAGGCGAACGGGGACGCGCGGAGCGGCTCGAACGAGGGTCGCAAGAGCCCGGACGAGATCATCTCGTACAACTCCTACGCTTGGTAGCGCGATGCGCGCGCTCCGCTTCGTCTCGAGCAATCCCGGTAAGTTCCGCGAGGTGCGGGAGATCCTCGGGGCGTACGGCGTCGAGGTCACGTGGGAACGTCGCGAGCTCCCCGAGCCCCAGGCGGATACGCTCGCCGAGGTCGTCTTCTCGAAACTGGCGGCGCTCCCTCGTGGGAGCGGGCCGTACCTCGTCGAGGACTCCGGCCTGTTCCTCGACGCGCTCGGGGGCTTTCCTGGGGTCTACTCGGCCTATGCCTACCGGACCGTCGGTCTCGAGGGGATCCTGCGCCTCCTTCGGGGCCGGCCGCGCGGCGCCGTCTTCCGGACCGTCGCCGGGGTAGGCGCCGGCCCCGAGCAGTGGACCGTCACGGGCGCCACCCGGGGCACGATCGCCACGCGGCCTCGCGGCTCGAACGGGTTCGGGTACGACCCGATCTTCGTGCCGAAGGGACTCGAGCACACCTTTGGCGAGCTCCCGGCCTCCGAGAAGAACCGCCTGTCCCATCGGGCCCGCGCGGTACGTCGCGTCGGCCGACGCCTCGCGGGCGCGGCCCCTCTCGAAAAGCAAATGTAGATTATCTCGGGCGTTCTCGCTGCGCGGGATGTCCGGGGGTCTCCGACCTCTGCGCTCCATGCCCGACCGAACGAAATGGACCCCCGCCGCCTTGGTTCTCCTGGCGGTGGTCGTGCTGATGGCACTCCCGCAGTCCCCGGCGGTCGCGGGCCCCGTTCCCGTTCGCTCCGCCGTGCCCACGGAGGCTCAGGTCGCCGCGCAGCAGATCGCTCTCGCGCGCGGCTCCCTCTCCAACGCGGCGCTGCCGTTGGCCCCGCATCCGTTGGCCTCGACGCACCCGGTGTGGTCCGACCTCTCCTCGAAGATCCCCTCCGCCCCCTCACCGAGGTACCTCGCGGCGATGGTCTACGACCCTGTCGATCACTACGTGGTCCTCTTCGGCGGGTACGGCTCCAGCGGTGCCCTCAGCGACACGTGGACGTACGCCGGAGGAGTCTGGACGCAGGTCGCCTCGGGAGCCTCGCCACCGTCCCGGTACGCCGCCTTCTCGACGTGGGATGCCTCGGATGGCTACGTGCTCCTGTTCGGAGGCTACGACAGCAGCACGGGGAGCCTTCTCAACGACACCTGGACGTTCGTCGGGGGGGCCTGGACCCAGCTGAGTCCGACCGCCTCGCCCTCGCCGCGATGGCGCGGCGCCCTGGCGTACGACCCCACCGACAAGTACGTCGTCCTTTACGGGGGCGGCTCGGACCTCTCCACCGCCACGACGAGTGACACGTGGAAGTTCCACGCCGGGGCCTGGACCAACCTCACCAAGAACGTCACGGGCAAGCCGGGCGGGCTGTTCCGGCAGGAGGCGACGACCGACTGGACCGACGGGTATGTCGTGATGTTCGGCGGTTGCACGAGCCAGACCTGCTCGAGCCCTTCCTCCGCGACCTGGACCTACGAGAACCTCACCTGGACCAAGCAGGCCCCGACCACCTCGCCCGCCGGGCGTGCCTACGAGGGTCTCACGTTCGACAACGCGACAGGGACGGTCCTCCTGTTCGGCGGGGACAACTACGCGACCGGTGCGGGCGACTCCGACACGTGGGAGTATGTCGGCGGGAACTGGACGAGCCTCACCGCCCAGCTGACGCGAGCCCCCTCCGCTCGGGCGTTCGAGGGCCTCACCTACGACGCTTCTGACGGCTACGCCGTCCTGTTCGGCGGACAGAACCCTTCGAGCGGCTCGGTTTGGTTCAACGACACGTGGGCGTTCGGTCCTTCGGTGATCACCTCGCTCAACGTCGCTCCCGCCTCGATCGACCTCGGCCAGGCGGTGACGCTCAACGCGACGCCGTTCGCCTTCAACGGCTACGTGAACGCCTCGTACGCGGGCCTTCCCCCCGGCTGCGCGAGCGCGAACGTGACCGTCCTGACCTGCACGCCGACGCAACTGGGCACCTACCTGGTGTCGGTGACCGAGAATGACTCGCTCGGCTCCCCCGTCACCCGGTTCGCGAACCTCACGGTCGGCCCGGATCCCGCGATCACCGCCTACGCCGCGAGCCTCGGCGCCCTCACGGCCGGCTCGACGGTGTGGTTCAACGTGACCGTCGTCAACGGGAGCCCGGCCTACCACTATGCCTACTCGGGGCTTCCCCAGGGCTGCGCCTCGTCGAGCACGCCGAACCTCGCCTGCACGCCGGGCAGCACGGCGAGAGGCAGCTACACGGTCGAGGTCAACGCGAACGATGCGGCCGGCTTCCACGTCTACGACAACACCTCCGTCCTCGTCAACGCGAAGCCGTCGGTCGTCTCCTTCCGGGCCACGCGCTCGACGGTCGATGCGGGACAGCCGATCTCGCTCTATGCGAACACGTCGGGCGGGACGGCCCCGCTCGCCTACTTCTACGGGAACCTTCCCGCCGGCTGCGCGAGTACGGACACGGCCGTTCTCCACTGCGCGCCCACCGGCTCGGGCACGTACCCGGTGAACGTGACGGTCACCGACTCGTTCGCCTGGTCGGCGACGGCCACGCTCAACCTGCAGGTGAACCCGGACCCCTCGATCACCTCGTTCGTCGCGAGCCCCACCGCCTTCGACCTCGGCCACGGGACCACCATCTACCTCAACGCGACCGGGGGGACCGGGACGCTGATCTACAGCTACGTCGGCCTCCCGCCGGGCTGCATCCTCGGCGCGGCCGCGACCGGCAGCTGCACGCCCACGAGCAACGGCACCTTCACGGTCCAGGGGACCGCCCTCGACACCCTGAACTTCGCCGTCCACACGACGCTGACCCTCGTCGTCGCGGGCGACCCGCTGATGACGGCGGTCGTCGCGACCCCCTCCGAGATCGACGCGGGTCAGTCGTTCAAGCTGACGTCCGTCGTGAGCGGTGGGACCGGTCCGTTCGTGTTCTCCTACACGGGGCTTCCGCCGGGCTGCTCGGGAGGCACGACGGCGAACGTCACGTGCCAGCCGCACCAGGCCGGTGGGCTCACGATCACGGCGGTCGTGACCGACGCGTGGAAGCTCTCGAGCCAGCTCGCGCAGACCGTCACGGTCGACGCCGACCCGTCGGTGACCGCGTTCACCGCGAGCGCCGCCTCGGCCTCCCTCGGCGGTACGGTGACGCTTGCGGTCGGCGTCAGCGGCGGGAGCGGCGTCTACACGTACGTCTACTCGAACCTCCCGGCGGGTTGCGCGAGCGCGAACGCCTCGAGCCTCCCGTGCACGCCGACCTCGGCGGGCTCCTACAACGTGAGCGTGAACGTCACCGACTCGGCCGGTATCTCGACCCACGCCTACACGACGTTCAGCATCACCTCGGGGAGCTCCGGCGGGAGCAGCTTCGGACTCTCGGGGTCCGGCGGCTTCCTCCTGGTCGCGCTCGTGGTCGTCGTCGCACTGGTCGCCGCGGTCGCGGTGCTGGTGCTCCGGCGGCGCCGAGGCTCTTCGCCGGCACCGGCCGCGGAAGCACCGGCGGCCCCGCCCGCGGAGAGCTGGCAGGAAGAGCCGAACCCGTAGGCGGTCGAACCCTTTCCGCGCCCGCGATGCGGCGCGCGATGCGGCGGCTCACGCTCTCGTAGCGGGGCGGAGCTCTCGAAGAAGAAGAAGAAGGGGGAAGAGGTTGGTCCCGCCCGGCGCGCGAGGCGCCGGGCGGGGGTCGAGGTCGGGCCTAGTCCTCGCCGAAGTCGCCGCCGCCCATCCCGCCCATGCCGCCCATCCCGCCCATGCCGCCGGCCCCACCGGGACCGCCCGCGGGCGCAGAGGTCGTCTTGGACGCGATGACGTCGTCGATCCGCAGGATCATCACGGCCGCGTCCGTCGCGGACTCGATCGCCTGGCGGCCCACCCGGATCGGCTCGAGGACGTGGAGCGCCTCCATGTCGTCGACCTTCCCCGAGAAGACGTTGACGCCCGCGCTCTTGCGGCCGCCCTTGTGGGCCTTGCGGAGCTCGATCAGGATGTCGATCGGGTCGAGGCCCGCGTTCTCGGCGAGCGTGCGCGGGATCGTCTCGAGGGATTCGGCGAAGCTCTCGAAGGCGAGCTGCTCGCGGCCGCCGACCTTCGCCGCCTCGTCCCGCAGGTGGAGCGCGATCTCGCTGGCCGCCGCGCCGCCGCCGATCACGATCTTGCCGTCCTCGACGGCGACCGCGACCACGTTCAGGGCGTCGTCGAGCGAGCGCTCGATCTCATCGAGGACGTGCTCGGTGCCGCCGCGCATCAGGATCGAGACGGCCTTCGCCTTCTTCGCCCCGGTGACGAACGTGAGCGCATCGTCGCCGATCTTCCGCTCCTCGACGAGCGCCGCGTGCCCGACGTCCTCTGGGGTGAGCTCGCTCACCTTCGAGATGATGTTCGCGCCCGTGGCCTTGGCGAGCTTCTCCATGTCCGACTTCTTGACGCGCCGGACCGCGTAGACGCCCTCCTTGGCGAGGTAGTGCTGGGCGAGGTCGTCGATCCCCTTCTGGCAGAGGACGACGTTCGCGCCGCTCTTCTTGACCGTGTCGACCATCCGGCGGAGCATGTTCTCCTCCTCCGCGAGGAAGGCGTTGAGCTGCGACGGGTCGCTGATCTCGATCTTCGCGTCGATCTCGGTCTTCTTGATCTCGAGCGCGGCGTCGAGGAGGGCGATCTTCGGCTCGACGACGCGCGTCGGCATCCCCGAGTGGACCTTCTCCTTGTCGACGATGACGCCCTCGATGAGCTGGGTGTCGGCCATCTGGCCGCCCTGCTTCTTGATCAGCTGGATGTTGTCGAGGTCGACGTAGTAGCTCGTGCCGCTCTTCTCGGCGACGGCGATGACGGCCTTGACGGCGATGTCGCCGAGGAGGTCGCGGTTGAACGAGACCGACTTCGAGGCCATCGCGGTGAAGGCGATCTGCTTGAGGGTCTCGTGGTCCTCGATGCGGACCGGCTTCGAGATCGACTCGAGGACCTCGAGGGCCTTCTTCGACGCCATCCGGTAGCCCTGCGAGATGATCGTCGGGTGGATGTTCTGCTCGATGAGGGACTCGGCCCGCTTGAGGAGCTCGCCCGCCAGAACGACGGCGGTCGTCGTCCCGTCGCCGCACTCCTGGTCCTGGGTCTTGGCGACCTCGACGAGCATCTTCGCGGCGGGATGCTCGACGTCCATCTCCTTGAGGATCGTGACCCCGTCGTTCGTGACGACGACGTCGCCCATCGAGTCGACGAGCATCTTGTCGAGCCCACGGGGCCCGAGCGTCGAGCGCACCGCATCGGCGATCGCCTTTGCGGCCTGGATGTTGTTCGACAGGGCTCCCCGGCCCTTCTCCCGCCTCGTTCCTTCCTTCAGCACCAGAATCGGCGTTTGTCCTGTCAGCATCGCTCTGCCTCCCGAGTCTCCGCTCGGTAGTCAAGTCGGCTGATTCTGCACTTCTATTTAAAACAGCCCCTATCACGCCCGCGCACGGCCTCGCGCGCGCCGAGGCCCCCGCGCTAGTGCCCGAAGCGGCGCTTGCGGTTCTGGAAAGTGTAGATCGCCTTGAGGAACTCGACCTTGGAGAGCCCCGGCCACATCACGTCGGCGAAGTAGAGCTCCGCGTAGGCCGACTGCCAGAGGAGGAAGTTCGAGATCCGCTCCTCCCCGCTCGTCCGGAAGACCAGGTCCGGGTCGGGGAGGTCGGCGGTGTAGAGCCGGCGCGAGACCATCTCGGCGTCGATCCGGTCCGGGTCGAGCCGGCCGTCGCGCACCTCGCGCGCCAGCTTGCGGATCGCCTCGAGGATCTCGTCGCGGCCGCCGTAGGCGATCGCGACGTTGTAGGAGTAGTCGCGGTAGTCCTTCGTCGCCTCCTCGGCCCGGCGGATCGCGGCCTGGACCGCCTCGGGGAGAAGGGCGATGTTCCCGAGGGCGCGGACGCGGATGTGGTTCTTGTGGATCCGCTCGTCGGTCACGATCCCGTCGAACCCGCGGCGGTAGAGGTCCATGAGCCCCTCGAGCTCGGGCTCGGAGCGCTTGAAGTTCTCCGTCGAGAGCGCGAAGACGGTGAGCGTGCGGATGCCGGCCTCGAGGCACCAGCTGAGGAGGTCCTCGAGCTTGTCGCGGCCCCGCTCGTGGCCTTCGGCGACCAGGAGCCCATGGTCCGTCGCGAAGCGGCGGTTGCCGTCCATGATGATCGCGAGGTGGCGCGGGACCGGGGCCTCGCGGATGCGCTCGAGCAGCCGCTTCTCCGTGAGGTCGCGGAACGCCCCGGCGACGGCGTGGGAGAGGTACGGCGACCTCTCCCGAGGGGGCTCCTTCTCCGGCGCGGCCATGCCCGTCGCACCTCGCGGAGTGATAAACGGTTAGGGGCCGGGAGGCGCCGACGGCCCGCCGCACGGACGGTCTTATCCCTCCTGAGAGGCATCTACGGCGCGCGGGACCCGGTATGCGCATCCTCAGGGTCGATAGCTGGGACGGCCGCTCGGGGGGCGGACAGGAGTACGTCCGGACCGTCGCCGACGCGCTCGCGCGACTCGGGCACCCGCAGCGGCTCCTGAGCCTCGTCTCGGACCGGGCGTACGAGGCTCGGCCCGACGAGCACCTCTACCACGTCCCCGGCCGCGGGCTCCGGCGCGCGGCCGATGACGTCCTCGGCGACGCGGAGTTCGTCGCCTGGGCCAAGCGCGAGGTCGAGGCGTTCCGGCCCGACCTCGTCCATCTCCATCACTACGAGGCGGAGTTCACCGGCCTCGCCCGGTTCGTCGAGGACCTCGAGGTCCCGGTCGTGTTCACGGCGCACGACGCGTCCCTCGTCTGCCCGATCTCGACCCTGATCCTCCCCAGCGGCGCCGTCTGCGAAGGCGGCGTCCGCCCCCGCTGCGGCGTCACCGGCTGCCGGGTCGGCGCCGGCCTCGCCTACAACCTTCTGCAGTCGCGCCGCTTTGACGCCGACGTCCGGCCCCGGATCCGGGTCTTCCTCTGCCCGAGCTCCCTTCTCGTCCGGTACCTCGAGCGGCACGGGTACGCGCCGGCGCTCCATCTGCCCCCCTTCGCCGAGATCCCGGCCGGGGTGCGCGCGGCGGTGTACCCGTGGCCCCTCGCGACCTCGGGGCCGAGGGTCGGCTACATCGGCCGTCTCGAGGAGTACAAGGGGGTCCTCGACCTCATCGAGGCGCTGCCGACGCTCCGGACCCGCCACCCGTCGCTCCGGCTCTCGGTCGCCGGCGAGGGCCCGGCGCGCCGGGCGATGGCGGCGACCGCGGCGTCGCTCGGCGTTGCCGAGATGATCGAATGGGCGGGCGATGTGCGCGGCGAGGCGAAGGAGGCGTGGTTCCGCTCCGTCCACACCGTCGTCGTGCCGTCGAACGCCTGGGAGAACTTCGGCCTCGTCGCGCTCGAGGCGCTGACCCGGGGTCGCCCCGTCGTCGCCACCGACTTCGGGGGCCTCCCCGACGTCGTCGAGGACGGCGAGAGCGGCCGTCTCGTCCCGATCGGCCGCCCCGCGGCGATCGCCGAGGCGATCTCCGGGCTCCTCGCCGACCCTGAGCTCTCTCGACGTCTCGCGGCGACCGGTCGCGCTCGCGCGCTCGAGCGCTTTACCCCCGAGCTGCACGTGGCGCGGCTCCTCAGGGTCTACGAGAACGTCCTCGCGGGCGCGACGATCCCCTCCGGCGGGGCCGCCGCCGACCTCGCCCGGCCGACCGTTCCGGAGTGACGGAAGGACCGGGGGCGGCGGACCGCCCCCGGCGACCCGTGTCGAGGCCGGGTCGTTGGGTGGACGCCCTGGTCGGGAGTCTCCCGGCGGGCGCGGAGGCGCCCGTCGTTTCGAACCCGAGTCGCAGGCTCGACAGACCTACATCCTAGACCGCTAGACTACCAGGGCAGCGCCCGAGCGCGGTACCCGTTCGTTCTCTTGAACCTTGCCCACGCCGTCTCGAGGTCGGGACGGGGTGGCGCCGGCCCGTTTCCCGTGGACGTGAGGGGATTATGTAGGCGGTCGTGGAAATCGTGGGTTCCCGAGAGGGAACGATGGGCGCCTTCCTCGCTTGGTTCACGGCTGTGGTCCTCGTCCTGAGCTTTGTCCTCGTCCTGCACCAGATCGGGCTCGACGTGACGCCGTTCGTCGGCACGGCGCTCCACGGCGTCGAGCGGTTCCTCGGAACGCCGCTCTAGCGCGAGCGCGCCGCCCGCTCTCCCACGAGCCGGTCGTAGAGCTCGAGGTAGCGGCGGACCATCGCCGCCTCGGTCCAGTCGTGGGCCTCGAGCGCGGCCCGTCGGGCCCGCTCGGCGGCGACCTCGGGTCGCTCGAGCCGTCGCAAGGCCGTGGCCAGCTCCTCCGAGGAGCGGACGATCTCGCCGGCGCCGTGCGCCGCCATCTCCGGCGCCGCTCCGGCGGGCCAGGCGACGAACGGCCGCCCGGCCGCCAACCCCTCGGCGAGCGCGACCCCGAACCCTTCGTACTCGCTGCCCGAGACGACGGCGTCCGCGGCGCGCAGCGCCGCGACGGCCTCCTCGCGCGGGACGATCCCCGGTGCGACGAGCTCGACCCCGAGGGCGCTCGCTCGGGCCCGGCAGTAGGCCAGGTCGTACCGCGAGCCCGGCACGTCCTTGCCGAGCGCGAGGAGCGCCCACGCGCCCTGCGTGGGCGCCACGCCCTCGACGAGCCGGTCGACCCGCTTGTTCTCGAAGAAGCCGCCGAGGTAGACCGCGAGGTGCGGGGCGGCGACGCCGAGGCGGGCGCGATACGCCGCCGGGTCGAGGCCGCCCTGCGCGAACTCGCCGGCGTCGGCGCCGAGGGGGATCCGGACGAGCTTCGACTCCGGGACGCCCCACGAGAGCAGCTGCTGGCGCTCGTGCTCGGTGTCGCAGGCGTAGACGCTCAGCCCTCGAAGGAGGCGCGGGAAGTACCGCTCGAAGTAGAGGCGGTCCCACGGCCGGCGGTGCATCTCGTACTGGTAGAAGCCGTGGCCCGTGCCGACGGACGGCCAGTCGTACCGCCGAGCGAACGGGAGGTAGAAGTCGGCGCACCAGATCCGATTCCCGTGCAGGTGGAACAGGTCGGCGCGCGTGGCGCGCAGCGTCTCGTGGTAGCGGACGGGGATCCGGACGCCGGCGACGTGCCGCATCGGAAGCCGGACCACGTCGACGCCGTTGAGCTCCTCCGCGCTCGGGACTCCAGGCTCCGCCTGCGTCACGACCGTCACGTCGTCGCCGCGGCGGGCCGCCGCCTCGGCGAGCAACTGCGCGATCCGCTCCGAGCCGCCCGGGACCGGATGGTACCGGTGGCACGCCAGGACGACGCGCACGCGGCGCCTGACCCGTCGGAGGGGATACGGCTGACGGTCGGGCCCGGCGGCTCGCCTAGACCTGCCGTCCGCAGGCGGTGCAGGTCCGGGTCTGCGGGTTGACCATCCCGCCGCAGGCCGGGCAGGCCATCGCGACGGGCTGCCCCGGCATCGGGGCCGCCATCGCGGGCGTGCTCTTGTGGACGAGCGTGAGGATCCCGCCGATCAGCGCGAGGATGAAGCCGATGATGAACCCCCCGAGCGCGAACGGCAGGCTCGCGATCGCGAGGACGATCACGAGCGCCCCCCAGGCGGTCTTCATCGAGGGCATGACGAAGATCAGGATCGAGAAGATGAGCATGAGGACCCCGATGAGAAGGCCGATGTAGAACAGGCCCGCGAGCCCTCCGATGAAGAAGGAGAGGAAGCTCCCGAGCACCGCGAGTGCCGCGCCCGCGAGGAGCACGAACACCGACCCGATTATCGAAAGGACGCCCCCGGCGACGGGAACATGGTTTGACATGCCACGACTCCACAGGGAGAACCGGCTTTCGCTACTTAAGAGTAGGGTCGATGCGGAAGTTCCACCGCCGAAGCTACGTCGCGCGGTCGGGCGCGGCGCGTCGATTTCGGAGCGTCGCGGCGAGGGCCCGAGGTCTGACGAGCCCGTCGGGCGTGACGAAGCCGGTGACGTAGCGCGCCGGCGTCACGTCGAACGCCGGGTTCCGGGCCGCGCTCGAGCGGGGCGCGGTCCGGGGTCTCGAGGCGCCGAGGACCTCGCTCGCCTCCCGCTCCTCGACGGGGATCGAGCGCCCGGAGGGCCGGGCGCCGTCGAAGGTGCTCCACGGCGCCGCGACGTAGAACGGGATCCCGTTCTCGTGAGCGACGACGGCCTTCTCGTAGGTCCCGATCTTGTTGGCGAAGTCGCCGTTGCGGGCGATCCGGTCCGCGCCGACGATCACGCGGTCGACCTCGCCGGTCCGCATGAAGTGGCCGGCGGCGTTGTCGACGATGATGGCATGGCGGATCCCCTCCTCCGCGAGCTCCCAGGCGGTGAGGCGCGACCCCTGCAGGAGGGGGCGTGTCTCGTCGACCCAGACGAAGAGGTCGCTGCCCCGGTCGTGGGCGACGCGGAGCGGCGCTAGCGCGGTGCCCCACTCGACCGTCGCGAGCGCGCCGGCGTTGCAGTGGGTGAGGACCTTGGGGGCGCCCTCGAACAGCCTCGCGCCGGACTCGCCGATCCGTCGGCATTCGTCGACGACCCGGTCGCGAAAGCCGTCCGCCGCGGCCGTCGGCGACTCGCCCCGCTCCCACGCCACGCGGACGTGCGCGACCCCGACGGAGAGGTCGACGGCCGTCGGCCTCGTCGAGACGAGGAGCTGGGACGCGGCCGCCGGGGTCAGGCGCCCCTCGCGCGCTGCGAGCGCCATGCCGTAGGCGCCCGCGACGCCGATCGCCGGGGCGCCGCGCACGGTCATGTTCCGGATGGCTCGCGCGACCTCTCGGGTCCGGGTCAGTCGGAGCACGACGTGGCGCTCCGGGAGGCGGCGCTGGTCGACGAGGTAGAGGGCCCCCCGCTCGAACCAGAGCGCGCGGACCCCCATCGGGCTCACCGGGGTTCGAAGGTGTGGAGGAGGTCGAGCCAGGCCGCGGGGACCCGCTTGTTCTCCCGAAGCGCCTCGTCGAGCGGGACGCCGAGGACCTCTGAGCCGCGGAGGACCGCGACCGTGCCGAACCGTCCGTCGAGCGCGAGGTCGACGGCCTTCGCGCCGAGCCGCGTCGCGAGGAGGCGGTCGAACAGCGTCGGCGCCCCTCCGCGCTGGATGTGCCCGATCTGGGCGCTCCGCGCCTCGATCCCCGTCGCCTCTTCGATCCGTCGCGCGAGCGCGGCCCCGACCTCGCGCTCGCGAAGGAGCTCGTGGCCGAACTGGTCGGTCCCCGCGACGGTCCCCTTCGGCGTGCCGAGGTCGACGCCCTCGCTCACGACGACGAGCGCAAAGCCGCGCTGGCGAACCCCCGCGCGGACGCGATCGAGGAGCGAGGCCTCGTCGTACGGCTCCTCGGGCACGAGCGTCGCGTCGGCGGCGCCCGCGAGCCCGGTCGCGAGCGCGACCCAGCCCGCGTGCCGGCCCATCACCTCGAGCACGACGACCCGGTGGTGGCTGTTGGCCGTGTCGCGGAGCCGCTCGAGCGCGTCGACCGCGACCGAGCTCGCCGAGTCGAAGCCGAAGGTCCAGTCCGTCGCTGCGACGTCGTTGTCCATCGTCTTCGGGACCCCGACGACCTTGGCGCCGCGCCGGTGGAGCTCGCGGGCCGCGCTGAGCGTGTCGTCGCCGCCGATCGCGACGAGGACGTCGACGCTCTCGCTCCGAAGGGTGGCGAGGACCTTGGCGGCGTCCTCCTCCGAGCGGAACGGGTTGGTCCGTGAGCTACCCAAGAGCGTGCCGCCGCGGAGGATGGCGTCGGCGACCTCGGCGGTGGTGAGCGGCCGGACCCGGCGGTCGCGGACCCCCTTCCAGCCGTCGAGGAACCCGACCGTCTCGTGTCCCGACCGGGCGGCCCGGTAGACGACGGCGCGGACCGCCGCGTTGAGGCCCGGGCAGTCGCCGCCCCCGGTGAGAACGCCGAACCTCACGCACCGACCTCGAGGTACTCGCGCGGCGCCGTCGTGAGGAAACGGTAGCCGTCCTTCGTGATCACGACGTCGTCCTCGATCCGGACGCCGCCGTGGCCGGGGAGGTAGATCCCCGGCTCGACCGTGACGACCATGCCCGGCTCGAGGAGGTCCTTGACGCCGGGCGCCAGGCCGACCCCGGCGTCGTGCACCGAGAGGCCGAGCGCGTGGCCCAGGCCATGGGTGAACCGCCCCTTCCACGGAGAGGCGTCGACGACCTTCTGCGCGGCCGCGTGCACGACCTCGCCGGCGACGCCCGGGCGGAGGAGGTCGAGGGCGGCGCGCTGGGCCTCGAAGACGGTCTCGTGGACGCGCTTCATCTCCTCGTCCCGGGGCCCGAAGTGGAACGAGCGCGTGATGTCGCAGGCGTAGCGGCTGAAGTAGGCCCCGAAGTCGCAGACGAGGCTCTGGCCCGCGACGAGCCGGACCTTCTGCGGCGCGTAGTGGGGCTCGGCGCTGTTTGGGCCGAACCCGACGATCGTCGAGAAGCTGCGCCCCGAGGCGCCCCGCTTCATCATCGCGTACTCGATCTCGGCGGCGAGCTCGATCTCCTCGATCCCCGCCCGGAGCATCGACGGGATCTCCCGGGCGACGGCCGAGCCGATCCGGGCCGCCTCCTCGATCCGCGCGACCTCGTTGGCGTCCTTGACGCCCCGCTCCTGACGGATCGCCGCGGTCGCGTCGACCCACTGCGCCTCGGGGAGCATCTTGCCGAGCGCGAGGAACGCCTCGTGGGTCACCTCGTGGAAGTTCACGGCGAGGGTCGGCTTCGAGGGCACCTCGCGCTTGAGGATCTCCTGGACGAGGCGCTCCTTGTTCCCCGACGTCATCACATGGACCTCGACCGACGGGTCGCGCTTCGCCGCCTGCCGCGCGCTCTCCTCCTCGAGGGGCGAGCTCAGCACGTGGAGGCGCCCGTCGGGCAGCCCGATCGCGACCGAGCCCTCGAAGAGCCCGCCCGGGACCTCGAACGTGTAGAAGAAGCTCCCGTCGAGGTGCGGGTCGACGGAGTTCGCGATGAGGAGGGCGTCGGCCTTCGGGCTCAAGCGGCCGAGGATGCGGCGGACCCGGTCCTTCATGCCGCGCGGTACGGGCGGAAACGGTTCAAGGTTTCGGGGGCCGCTCCCGAAGGTCCTTCCACGAGAGGTGAAGGTCGCGGGCGGCGCGGACCTCGTCGACCCGCCCGACCGAGAGGTTCCGCGGGGCCGCGTGCAGGTTCTCCGGTGTGTCCGTGACGGCGCGCTCGAACGCGTCGGCGAAGCCGTCGAGCTCCCGGCGGCTCTCGGTCTCGGGGAACTCGATCATGAGCGCCTCCTCGACGAGCGCCGGGAAGTAGACGGTCGGAGCGTGGTAGCCCTCGTCGAGGAGACGCTTGGCGAGGTCGAGGGTGCGGACCCCCCGCGCCTTGAGCGGGGCGCCCGAGAGGAGGAACTCGTGCTTGACGAGCGGACGGAACGGCCGCGGCAGGTGTCGGCCGAGCCGCTGGCCGAGGTAGTTCGCGTTGAGGACCGAGCGCCTCGAAACGGCCCTGAGCCCCTCCTCGCCGTGCGAGAGGAGGAAGACGTAGGCCCTCAGGTCGAGCCCGAAGTTCCCGTAGCCGCTCTTGATCTTGCCGATCGACTTCGGGCGGTCGTAGTCGAGCGCGAACCGCCGGCCCTTCTTGACGACGCGCGGGACCGGCAGGTAGGGCGCCAAGAGCTCGCCGGCGCCGAGGACCCCCGCTCCGGGGCCGCCGCCCCCGTGCGGCGTCGCGAAGGTCTTGTGCAGGTTGAGGTGCGCGACGTCAAAGCCCATCCGCCCCGGGTTCGTCACGCCGAGGATCGCGTTGAGGTTGGCCCCGTCGTAGTAGAGGAGCCCGCCCGCACCGTGGACCGTCTCGGCGATCTCGACGATCTGGCTCTCGAAGAGGCCCGCCGTGTTCGGGTTCGTGAGCATGAACGCGGCGGTCCGGTCGCTGACCGCGGCCCGGAGCGCCTCGAGGTCGACACAGCCGTCCTTCGAGGGGATCTCGCGCGTCGTGAAGCCGGCCATCGCGGCCGACGCGGGGTTCGTGCCGTGGGCGGTGTCGGGGAGGAGCACCTCGGTCCTCCGCCCGAGCTCGCCGCGGTCGCGGAAGTAGGCGCGGACCATCAGGAGGGCCGCGAACTCGCCGTGCGCGCCCGCGGCGGGCTGGAGCGAGACCTCGGGGAAGCCCGTGATCTTGCCGAGCGCCGTCTCGAGACGCCAGAGGATCTCGAGGGCTCCCTGGACCGTCTCGACGGGCTGTTCGGGATGGAGCTCCGCCGCCGTCCGTCGGCGGGCCACGGCCTCGGAGACCTTCGGGTTGTACTTCATCGTGCACGACCCGAGCGGGTAGGCCGAGGTGTCGATCCCGAAGTTCATCTGCGAGAGCCTCGTGTAATGGCGGACGACCTCGAGCTCGCTCAGCTCGGGCCATCGGAGTGCCTTCTTCCGACGGAGCTTCTCGGGAAGACCCGGCACCGACGGGCCGGGCGCCCCCTCCGACGGCGGGCTCAGCTCCCAGACGAGGGGCTCGTCGTACCGGGCCTGGCGGAACGTCATGGCGACCCCCGGACGGCCGCGAGGGCGCCCCGGGCGGCCGAGACGTAGCGCTGGAGGTCGCGCTCCTCCAACGACTCGCTCACCGAGGCGAGCAGGAGGGGCTCCGAGGCCGGTGCGCCCGGCCTCGGGTCCGAGAGCGGGACCCCGCCGAGGACCTTCTTCGCCCGGAGCCGGTCGAGGAACTCCCCGACGCCGCCGCGCGTGACGCCGACCGCGAAAGAGCTCAGGTACGGCGCCTCGAACCGCGGCGCCTGGAGACCCTCGAGGCCGCCGAGCGCGGAGGCCAGCGTCCGGGCCTTCTCGGTGAGCCGCGTCTGCAGCTCGGCGAGGCCCCGCGGTCCCACGAGCGTCGCGTAGACGACGAACCCGAGGGCCAGAAGCGACTCGTTCGTGCAGATGTTCGAGGTGGCGCGGGAGCGTCGGATGTGCTGCTCGCGGGTCTGCAGCGTGAGCGTGAACGCCCGACGGCCGGTGGCGTCGGCGGTCGCGCCGACGATACGGCCGGGCGCGAGCCGCAGGTGTTCCTTCTGGCAGGCGAAGAGCCCGAGGAGAGGACCGCCGAAGGACGGCGCCATGCCGAAGCCCTGTCCCTCCCCGACGACGACGTCAGCGCCCCAGGCGGCCGGGGGCTCGACGACGGAGAGCGCGAGCGGGTCGGCGGCGATGACGAGAGGGACCGACCCGAGGATCGCCTTGAGGTCGGGGAGCCCCTCGTCGAGGACCCCGAAGCCGTTGGGGAGGTCGGCCAGGAGGCCGAAGACGTCGCCGCGCGCGACCTCCGTCTTGACCCACTCGGTGTCGAGGCGGCCGGTCCTCGGGTCGTAGGGGATCTCCTCGAAGCGGACCGGGAGCCCGGCGGCGTAGTTCCGCAGGACGCTCTTCTCCTCCCAGGGGAGGCTCGCGGGGAGGAGGAACCGGCTCCCCTCGTGGACGCGGCGGCAGAGGAGAAGCGCCTCGCCCGCGGCCGTCGCGCCGTCGTAGAGGGAGGCGTTCGCGGCGTCGGCGCCGGTGAGCTCGACCCAGAGGCTCTGGAACTCGAAGAGGGTCTGGAGCATCCCCTGGCTCGCCTCGGGCTGGTACGGCGTGTAGGAGGTGTAGAACTCGCTCCGGCTCAGGATCGCGTCGAGCGCCGCCGGCGAGAACGGCGTCGTCACGCGACCGCCCAGGAAGTTCGAGAACTTCGAGTACGGCTTGTTCCGGTCGAGGATCTTGTCGACGTACCGAAGGACCTCGAGCTCCTCCTTCGGCGCGCCCACGCCCATCCGCCCGAGGCGGACCTTCTTGGGGACGTCGGAGAACAGCTCCTCCGCGTCGGCGAGCCCGAGCTCGCGGAGCATCGCCGTCTCGTCCGCCGCCCCGCCCGGGATCCATCGCGCCACGTTGAGCACCGGGGGCGGCTCGAGCCGGGCGGCCCTGAAAAGCCCTTCGCCGCGTTCGGGCCACGGCGCCCGCGGTGGCGCCGTCCGGGCCGCGAGCGGCAACGGTAAGTCGGTGCGTTCCTCCAGTCGCGTCGATGCCGGCGTCGAAGGGACGGGAGGACCGCGGCGCCTCGCGGGGCGCCCTCCGGGGGGCACCGCCCTCGTCGGCGATCCTCGACGCCGCCTTCCACAAGGCCCACAAGGCGACGCCGCACGGGGAGACCCACCTCGACCGCTCCCGCCTTCGCGCCAAGCTCAAGATCGTCCGCAGCGGGGCGGTCACGCTCCGCCAGCTGCGGCTCGCCACCCAGCCGTTCCGGCGGCCGGGTCTCAGCGACTTCGAGCGACTCCTCGTCGCGCGACGGTTCGGCGCCGGGGCCTACGAGCGCGCCCTCCGCCGGCTCCAGCGGGCCGAGAGCCGCATCCGTGGACTCTCCCAGGAAGAGCAGCGCCGGCTCCGTCGCGCCTCCTCGACCGAGCAGTTCGGCGAGAGCGTGCGCCGGTTCTACGGTCGGCTCGCGAGCTTCCTTCGGGAGGTCGACCCGGACCTCTCGCTGCTGAGGGAGGTCTCCTCCTTCGTGCGGGACCGCCCGCGGCTCACCCGGGACGCGCCGGTCGTCGTCGTCGCGGGGTTCCCCAACGTCGGGAAGTCCTCGCTCGTCGCCAAGCTCTCGAGCGCGCGCCCCCGCATCGCCGACCATCCGTTTACGACGCTCGCGCTCCAGGTCGGCCACGCCGACCTCGGGTTCGACCGGCTGCAGATCCTCGACACGCCCGGCGTCCTCGGCCGTCGCCATCGCGCCAATCCCGCGGAGGTCGAGGCGGAGACCGCCGTCGAGCGGGCCGCGACGGTCGTCGTCTTCGTCGTCGACCCCTCCGAGCGATGCGGCTACCCGCTCGTCGAGCAGGAGGCGCTCCTCGAGCGGTGGCGCTCGGAGCTCCCCGTCGTTCCGTTCGTCGTCGTCGAGACGAAGGCCGACCTCCTCAAGCGGAGCGGGAGCGAGCGTCTCGCGGTCTCGGCGACGACGGGCGAAGGCCTCGACGAGCTTCGGGAGCGGATCCAGGAGGCGCTGCGAGACTGGCAACCACCGCCACCGCCCCCCTCCGCCGACGGCGACACGGGGACGGAGGCCTTCGAGGACGGGTCCGCGGCCGGCGAGACGGCTAAGTAGCGGGACCCGTTCGAGGGCGTGTGACCTGGCACAAGACGGGCGTGGCGCTGGGGGCGTTCCCGGCCGGGACGATGCGGGAGGTCGACCTCGGCGGCACCGCCGTCCTGCTCGTGCGCCTCGGCGTGGAGGTCCACGCCCTCGACGCGGTGTGCTCGCACGCCGGCGGGATTCTCGCAGACGGGACGCTCCGAGGCAAGCGCGTCACCTGCCCGGTGCACGAGGCCGCCTTCGACGTGACGACGGGGGCCGTGCTGGCCGACCCGGACGCGAGGGAGCCACCCGAGGGGGGAACGGCCGCGCTCACGCGGTACCGGACGCGCGTCGTCGAGGGGTTCCTCGAGGTCGAGCTGGGCGGGTAGCGCGAGGGCGCGCTCAGACCTCGAACCGGTGCCCGTTCAAGGGCATCTGGACCTTGACCTCGTGCCCGAGCGCTTCCGCGAGCTTCTCGCGCTGGTCGCCGTGCATCAGGATCACCTCGCGGGCCTCGGTCTTCCGAACGAGCTTGACGAGCTCGGAGTGCCCGGCGTGCGCCGAGAAGTCGAACTTCATCACTTCGCACTCGGGTCGGATCGTCACCTCGTCGATGGTGAGCGTCCCCTTGTCGAGGAGCTGGCGTCCGTTCGACCCGTCGACCTGAAAGCCGGTGAGGAGGATCGAGCACTTCGCGTCCTTGTAGCGCTCGCCGAGATAGAACAGGACGGGTCCCCCGTCGAGCATCCCGCCCGTGGTCACGATCACGTCGGCGTCGCGGAGCGCCTGCCGGCGCTCGGGGGGGGTCCTCACCGTGTGGACGCCGTCGAGGGCGCGACGGAAGCGACGACCGTCGGCGAGATACTCCGGGGCCGCCTTGTAGATGTCGTTGACCGCGCGCGCCATCCCGTCGAGCCAGACCTCGAAGCCGGAGGAGGCCAGCGACATCAGCACCTCCTGGGCTCGGCCGACGGCGAACGCGGGGACGATCGCCTGGCCGCCGCGCTCGACGGTCTCGGCGACCTTGTCGCGGAACCGCCGCTCCGTCTCGTGCCGGTCCGGGTGGTCCCGCCCCGCGTAGGTCGCCTCCATCACGAGGACGTCGCAGGTGACCGGCTCGGCGCCGGGGACGAGGTGCGTCGGGATCGTCTGAAGGTCGCCGGTGAACAGGACGTCCTTCGCGCCGCGGTAGAGGAACATCGTCGCGCCGGGGATGTGCCCGGCGGGCGTGAGGTCGACCTCGAGCCCCTTGTGCCGGTAGGTCCCCTTCCGCTCGACGAGCTGGAACCTCGAGTCCATCGCCTGGATGTCCGACGGGTCGTACGGGGGGAGGTACCCCTCGAGACGCGCGACCTTGAGGGCGTCCCGCGTGAGGAGCTGGGTCACCGCGGCGGTGACCGGGGTCGTGACGAGCCTCGCGTGCGGGAGCCTCGTCAGGATCGGGAGCATCCCCGAGTGGTCGAGGTGGGCGTGCGAGAGGAAGACGGCGTCGACGTTCATCGGGGCCGGCCTCGGGTAGCTCGGCGGGTCCGAGGGCGTGAGGCCGTAGTCGAAGAGCAGGGTGCGCCCCTGGTCCCGGACGACGAGGCCGAGCGAGCCGATCTCGGAGGCGCCTCCGAGGAACTGGAACTCCATGTCGGCGGGCCTACGGAGGGCCCGATTTAACGCCTCGCCGGGCCGCCCGCGGCCCAAGGGCCTATTAGCCCGACCTCGGTCCCGAGCGAGGGATGCCGACCGCGGACCCCGAGCTCGAGGTGCTGTTCCGCCTTTCACAGGCGGTGCATCGGGCGGTCCGGCAGGCGATCACCTCCCCGCACCGGGGCGACGTCGTCGCGATGGGCGCCGACGGGAGCCCCACCGAGGAGCTCGACCGCGTCGCCGAGGGCCAGCTCCTCGCGACGCTCGAGACCGAGGGGGTCGACTGGGAGGTCCTGAGCGAGGAGGCCGGCCGGGTCCGTCGTGGCGGAGGTCCGCTGCTCGTCGTCGACCCGATCGACGGCAGCCACAACGCGCTGCGCTCGGTCCCCTTCTCGACGATCTCGCTCGCCCTCGGCCGCGGGACGCTCGGCGGCGTCGAGAAGGCCGTCATCCGCGACCTGTTCCAGGGGACGACCTACTGGGCGACGCGCGGCGGCGGCGCCTGGCGCGACGGGCACCGTCTGCGGACCCGCTCGTGGGAGGCCCGCGGCGAGCTGTTCTTCGTCAACCTCGGCCGGCACGCGACCCCGAAGGCGGTCGCGCTCGCGGAGAAGGGGCGCCGGATCCGCTCGCTCGGCTGCGCCTCCCTCGAGATGGCGATGGTGGCGCAGGGCTCCGCCGACGCCTACTTCTTCGAGAACGACACGCCCGAGCGGAACCTCCGGGTCACCGACATCGCCGCGGGCTATCTGCTCGTGAGAGAGGCCGGCGGGGCCGTCTCGGACGCGGCGCGTCGCGGGCTCGAGTCGGTGCCGCTCGACCTCTCCGAGCACACGAGCGTCCTCGCCTACGGCCACCCGTCGGTCCTGCCGCGCCTCGTCGAGGTCGCGCCGTGAGGATCGGGGTCACGGCGAACCCGTTGAAGCCGGCGGCGCTCGAGCTCGCGCGAAGGGCCGTCGAGCGGCTCTCGGAGCGGGCCGAGGTCGTCGTCTCGACCGAGACCCAGGCGCTCATCCGGGCGAGCGCCGCCCACGGCCCGCTCGAGACCCTCAAGGTCGACGCCCTCGTGGCGATCGGCGGCGACGGGACGTTCCTCTACACGCTCCAGCGAAGCCACGCTCCCCTGCTCCCGATCAACGCCGGCACGCTCGGCTTCCTCGCGGAGGTCGACGGGGGGAACGCGACCGCCTTCGAGGGGGCCCTCGACCGCCTCGCCGCGGGCCGCTACTTCCTCGAGTCGCGCATGAAGCTCGCGAGCCAGGTCGGCGGCCACAACCTCGCCGATGCGACGAACGAGGTCGTCGTGCACACGAGCCAGGTCGCCAAGATGCGCCAGTTCGAGATCGCGGTCGACGGCCAGCCCGTCGGCCGGCTCCGCGCCGACGGCGTCATCCTCGCGACGCCGACCGGATCGACCTCCTACTCGCTGAGCGCGGCCGGGCCGATCCTCGACCCCGGCGTCGAGGGGATCATCGTCGGGGCCCTCGCGCCGTTCCAGTCGGCCCAGCGCTCCGTCGTCCTCGACCCGCTCCGCAGCGTCAGCGTCACGCTCGTCTCGAAGGAGAAGGACGGGGTCGTCGTCGTCGACGGGCAGGACGAGCGTCGCCTCGCCGGCGGCGCTACGGTCGTCGCCTACCGGTCGCCGCGGCGGGCCGAGTTCGTCCGGTTCGGCTCGCGGTTCTTCCGGCGGCTGCTCGGCAAGCGGCTGCTCCCATGGGGCGAGGAGGTCGAGGGGGCCCCCGACGACGATGCCGTTCTTCCGCCCGCAGCGTAGGCGCACCGAGGCGACGGCGCGGCTCGGCGACACGCCGACCCGGATCACGAGGCGCTGCCTCGACTCGGCGCTCGCCTGCGCGCGCTCTTCCTTCCCCAACGAGTTCGGGGGCATCCTTCGCGCGGACCCGCCCGGCACGATCAGCGAGCTCCTGCTCCTTCCGGGGACGACCTCGGGCCGGCGTCACGCCAACTTCCAGCTGTGGATGCTCCCGGTCGACCTCGGCGTCGCCGGGACCGTCCACTCGCACCCGAGCGGCGCGCTCCATCCCTCCGAGGCCGACGTCAACCTGTTCCGGCACTGGGGCCGGCGCCACCTGATCGTCGGGGCGCCGTTCTCGATGGGGGCCTGGCGCGCCTACGACGGGAACGGCCGCGAGGTGCCGATCGAGGTCGTCGGGGCCGCCGCGGCGGACGACGGGCCCCTCAAGGCCTATCGACCCCGGTCCGTGCACCGACCGGGCGACGAGCGCGAGCTCGGCCCCGACGTCGAGTGACGGCTCACTCGCGGACGGGGATCGTCGGCATCGGGATCCGCTCCGGATGCCGGAGCGGGCTCTCGATCGGCGGTGTGCTCTTCTTCGGCTCGCTCCAGAGGCCGTGCATCCTCGAGAGCATCTCGAGGAACCCGATGAACCCCCGGAAGGTCGCCCGATAGGCCGTCGTGTGCGCGCCCTCCCAGTCGAAGAAGTCGCGGAGCAGCACCTTCGACTGCCGGAGCCCGTGCGTGAGCGCGCGCTTGAACAGCTCTTCCTGCACGTCGCTCAGGCGGTCGCGACGGAACCAGTCCTTCGACTTCAGATGGCCGAGGGGGACGAAGAACATCGGGACCAGGATCGCCTTGAAGTCCCAGAGGTTGTCGATGAGGTCGATGGTGCGGAGGACGTCGTCCTCCGTCTCCTGCGGCAGCCCGACGATGAACGTGCACGCCGGATAGACGTGGTTGTCGTTCATCAGGCCGGCCGCCTGGACGACGAGCTCGGGCCACTGCGACGCCTTGAACGGCGCGACCTTCCCCGGCATCGCGGCCGTGATGAGCCTCGGCGAGCCGGTCTCGACACCGACCTCGACGCCCCACCAGTCCTGGCGGTCGTCGAGGAGTACCTCGGCGCACTTCCCGAGCAGCTTCGGCTTGGTCATCAGCGACGCGATCGCGACGTGGCTCCAGCCGACCTGGTCGTAGTAGCGCTTCGCGAGCTGGAGGAGGGGGAGCAGCTTCTCCTCGCGGGGCATGACGTTGGGGCTGCCGTAGAAGTAGACGTCGTCGGAGTGGAGAAGCCCCTTGCGGATGCCGATCCCCGCGTTGACCTTGAGCTCCTGCTCGACCTTCTCGAGCGGGTACCACCGCGTCGGGCGCGTCGTCACCGAGCAGAACGAGCAGCCGCGGCAGCAGCCCCGGCCGATCTCGACGAGCCCGTTGACGCTCGCGTAGCGGATCGAGCTGATCTGCTCGACCTTCGGCGCCTCCTTGGCCGTGAGGACGACATGGGGCGGCAGGAACTCGTCCGAGAGCGCCTTGCGGACGATCTCGCGGACGAAGATGTCGCTCTCACCCTCGACGACGCAGTCGATCCCGCCGATCGAGTCGACGAACTCGCCGATCCACGGCACCTTCTGGCGCGTCGGGGGGGAGAGCTGCCAGGCGCACGGGCCGCCCGCGATGAGCTTCATCCCCTGGCGGCGGGCCTCGAGGACGTGCGGGAGCGTGAGCATCCGCTTGAAGTTGACACAGTTGAGCGGCTCCTTGCGCATCACGCCGCCGAACGTCGAGGACGGCGGGTTGAGGCCGAAGTAGTCGTGACCGGAGATGAGGAGGAGCTTGGCCGACCCGGGCATGTAGCGGTCGAGGTAGCTCGGGTGGATGATGCGGGCGTCGACGCCCTCGTCGAGGAGCGCCGCCTCGATCTTCCGCATCCCGTACGGGGCCTGGGCCGGGTGGCCCTCGGCATCGACGGGCATCGTCGGGAAGAACATCCGCTGGTAGGCGGACTCGGGCAGGATGTAGGCCGGTGTGGTCGTTCCGAAGCCGAGGAACTCCTTGCCGTGGTGGTTGGACATCATCGTCCAGTCACACGTGATGACAACTTCGGGCATCGTTACCCCGAGCGGGGCCTCCTACCCACGCC
Source organism: Thermoplasmata archaeon (assembly GCA_027315165.1). GTDB lineage: Archaea > Thermoplasmatota > Thermoplasmata > Lutacidiplasmatales > UBA184 > Lutacidiplasma. The sequence goes on from DAHUYN010000001.1 coordinate 120,173, forward strand.
GACAGGTCCCCGCCTCTTATTGGTTGTGCCGCGCGGTGTGCGACAGCCTCGGGGGCCTCGACGACCGCGTCGCGGACCCCTTACAGGTCAGGGTCGTCGTCGTCGCGGGGAAGGACCCCGTCGAGCGCGTCGGCGCCCTCGTCCGGGGTCTCCTCGTGCTCGCCTTCGCGGAAGGCGGGGTCCCGCTGGATCAGGTGGATGCGAACGCAGTCGCGGTGGGCCGGCTCTCCGTTCCAGGAGCTCTCCTCCGCCGGCTTCGTGAGCGGCTCGCGGCAGAGGACGCAGACCTTCGGGGGCGCGATGATCCAGTCGATCCGCCTCGGGGTCGCCATGCGCCAGGGCCCCCGAGCGCGCTGCGCGCTTTCTACGTTTCGTTCTCTTTCTCGGACCCCGGGCGGTCGGAACCCCCTTATGGAGGGGCCGCCGTGACGGGTCGGTGGAGAGTTCCCGGGCCCTCGCCGAGATCCGGAAACGGCGGCTCTCGCTCGGGCTGTCGCTCGGGGACCTCGCCCGCGCGGTCGGCCGGAGCGACGCGACGATCAGCCGCATCGAGCGGGGCCAGATCCGGCCCTCCTACGACCTCGTCCAGCGGATCCTCGGGTTCCTCGAGGAGCAGGAGGGCGCGGTCGCGCCGCACCTCACCGCGGCCGACGTGATGCGCTCGGAGGTCGTGACCGTGCCGGGCGAGGCCCCCCTGCACGCCGCCGCGCAGACGATGGAGCGGGGGGCGTTCTCGCAGCTGCCCGTCCTCGAGGGGGGCCGCGTCACCGGTGCGCTGTCCGAGACCGCGCTCCTGCGGGCCCTCGGCCAGCCGAAGGGCCGTCGGGCCCGGGTCCGGGACGTGCAGGAGCCGGCCTACCCGCAGGTCGACGGGCGCTTCCCGGCCGACCTGCTCGCGGGGATCCTCACGCGATACCCGGCCGTCCTCGTCGTCGAGCGCGGGGCCGTGCGCGGGATCGTGACGAAGACCGACCTCATCCGGGGGCTCCGCGGGACGCCGCTCCGGCGCCCGACCCAAGAGTCCGAGGGCTAGCGCGCGTCGATCGCGACGGCCCGGGCGAGCGCGTGCGCGACGAGCTCGGCCGCGACGGCGCCCAGGGCGTCGGCGCGCTCGCCGCCCCGCCGCTCGGCCGACCGTCGGGGCTCGCGCGTCGTCGAGGCGAAGACGACATCGCCGTCGGTCGCGGTGTTCACCGGGACGACGGCGCGCGCGAGCCCGGTCTGCGCCATCACGGCGATGCGTTGGAGCTCGCCGCGCGTCACGGGGGCGTCGGTGACGACGGCGACGAGGTTCGTGCCCGCGCAAAGACGCCGCGGGCGCCGCGGGAGGGTCGGCGGCACGAGGCCCCGACCGGGGATCCGCGCGCCCGCGAGCCAGGTGCCGGTCGCCGGGTCGCGGATCGCGCCGACGGAGTTCGCGGCCGCGAGGACGCCCACGCGTCCGAGCCCGGGGACGCGGTGCGCCGCCGAGCCGACGCCGCCCGGAGCGGCGAAGCGGCGGCCGTGGTACTTCGCGACGGTCGCGCCGGCGCCCGCGCCGACGCGACCGCTCGCCACGGGACGGCGGTCCGCCGCGGCGGCGGCCTCGTAGCCGAGGGCGCGGTAGTCCGGCAGCGCGCGGGCCCGCTCGCCGAGGTCGAACAGCGCCGCGCCCGAGACAGGGGCGATCCTCGGTCCGACGCGGAACGCCTTGTGACCGCCGCCCTCCTCGAGGATGCGCTCGCGGAGGCCGGCGGCGGCGTCGAGGCCGAACAGGCTGCCTCCCGAGAAGAAGAGGCCCCAGCGCCGTCCGAAGGTCGCCTCGAGCGCGAGCGAGGCGGTGTCGTACGTCGCCGACGCGCCCCCGCGCACGTCGACGACCGTCGGGGCCGCGACCGAGAAGCGGAGGACCGTGACGCCCGACGAGCCGTCCGCCGCGGTCGCGTGACCGACGCGGACGCCCGGGAGCGAGGTCACGGTCGGGGACCGGGCCGCCACGGGCCGAGGAGAGCGGCCGGGCGCATAGCGCTGCCGGCGCCCGGCGCGCGCGTGAGGCTTATCTCGGCGGCCCCCTCGGGGTAGTGAATGCCCCGCGCCGGTCCCCGTCCCCGAAGCGCCCCGAAGGTCCCGAACGGCTTCCGCATCGCACGCGACCTCCCGCTCGGTCGCCACCCGCTCCTCGAGGCGTTCCCGGGGCTCGACGGGCTCGAGACCGCGGCGCGCCACGAGCCCGAGCCGGGCCGACGGGAGCGGCTGCACCACGACACGCTCGTCGAGCTCATCCCCGAGGACGTCTGGATGTACGTGGCTCCCGAGGCGGTCCCGGCCGACGCCCGGGGCCGGTGGAAGCCGGTCCTCGCCAACGGCCACGACTGCATCGTGATCGGCGAGGAGCACCTCCGCAAGAGCCCCGAGCTGATCCTCTTCCTCGACATCTTCCACGAGCTCTGCCACATCCGCCAGCGGCACGACGGCCGCGAGCTGTGGGACCGCCGCTACAGCTACGGGACCCGGCCGACGGAGGTCGAGGCGTATCGGTTCGTCGTCGACGAGGCCCGACGGTTCGGCGTCGCCGACCCGGTGCTGCGGGAGTACCTCAAGGTCGAGTGGATCGACGACGACGACTACCACGAGCTCCTCGCCGCGTGCGGGGTCCCGCGCGCGTAGCGCGGCTTCCGGCCGCGCCGGGTCGCTCGAGCGTTTCGCGAGCGACCGAGGGTTTATCCACGAGCCGTCGGTCGTTCCCGTTTACCGGGACCTTCGAGGGGGGTGCGCCGTGGAGATCAAGGCCGCGACCACGATCCGCCCCTCGTCGAGCGACCTCTGGTTCTTCGCCTACCTCCCGATCGCGATCGCCGACGGGATCGCGACGCCCCTGATCCCCCTCCTGGCGCTCCAGCACTTCGGCGCCGGCGCGTTCGCCGTGACGATCATCATCGCCGCGAGCGCGATGAGCCAGGTCCCGTTCACGATCCTCTGGGGGAACCTGTCGGACCGTGTGGCGCACCGCAAGTACTTCTTGGTCGGGTCGTTCTTCCTCACGGGCGTCTCGCTCGTCCTCATCGCGCTCGCCGGGGACCTTCTCACCTACTTCTGGCTCAACGTCGCCGAGGGGCTCGCCTCCGCCGCGAGCGCGCCGATCGGGACGATGCTCCTCCTCGAGACCCGGCACAAGCGCTGGTGGCCCGAGGACATCGGGCTGTTCGGGCTGATCTCCGGGCTCGGGACGACCGTCGGCCTCGGGGTCGGGATCCTCTGGCTGTTCGTGATCGGCTTCCACGGCTCGATGGTCTCGGTGATGACCGGTCTCCTGATCCTCGCCGGCGCGCTCGCGATCCTGGGGGCGCTGATCGCCTGGGCCTGGATCGAGGAGCCGGCGGTGCGGCTCGAGCGGCGGGCGCTCGCCGACCTGCTCAACCTCCACCGGGGGATCGTCGAGCGCGTCCGCCGCGTCCGGGCTCGGGTCCTCAACATCATCGACCTCACGCGGTCGACGCCGGAGCGGCTGCCGCGCCGCGAGCTCCTCTTCCTCGCGGCGCTCGGCGTGATGAACGTCGGGTTCGAGATGTTCTACGGGCCGTTCCCCGTCTTCCTCACGCAGGTGACCCAGTTCAGCGACGCCTCGGTGTTCGTCGTCTACCTCGGCTCGGCCGCCGCCTCGACGGCGCTGTTCTTCCACTCGGGGAAGGTCGTCGAGTGGCACTCACCGAAGTTCGTCTTCCTCGAGTCGCTCGGGGCGCGGATCCTCCTCCTCCTCGCGTTCCTCTGGGCTCCCGCCTACGTCCTCTTCGGTCTCCACTCGCCGGCGCTCGTCGGGTGGGTGACGCTCCTCAACTGCCTGATGGGGGTCACCTGGGCGTTCATCTCGACGGCGAGCACGCTGTTCCTCGTCCGCCTCGTCGGTCGGTCGAACCGCGGGCGCGCGCTCGGCCTCTACAACGCCGTCGCCGGCTTCGGAGGGCTCCTGGGGACGCTCCTCGGAGGGTACTTCTACGCGACGCTGGGGGTGAACTCGGCCTACTCGATCGCGGCGATCACCGTCGCCATCGGCTCGGCGCTCCTGCTGCCGATCCCCTTCCACGTCTTCGACATGCCGCACCTCCACCGGCACCGGCAGCGGCACCTCCGGTCGGCGCGCGCGACCACCGGGCCCGGCCTCTCTCGGCGGCGGCCGCAGGACCGACGACACCGTTAAGGCGGGGACGGGGGTCGCCCGCCGCGCCTCGGGGGGGAGAGCGATCGCGGAGAACGTCTCGGCCTCGTGGGGCCGTCGGCTGCACCACCTCGCCGCGCACCCCCTCCTCTGGGCCCGCTATGTCTGGCTCCGGGACCTCCGGCACCAGGAGGTCGTCTTCGACGTGAACCCGAGGTTCCGCGACTGGCGGCCCATGTACCTCGTGGCCCGCCCCGCCCTCGGCCGGCTCACGGGGCGCCGCCGCGCGGAGCTCGACGGGTACTTCGAGGAGCTGCTCCCGCTGCACGCCGCCCTCCGGGCCGAGGCCGGGGCGCTGCCGACGGCCGGCGCCCTGATGCAGGCCCCGCTGCTCTATGTGCTCGTCCGGGCCCTCGGCGCCCGCCGCATCCTCGAGACCGGGATCTCCTCGGGCTACTCGGCCCGCCTGATCCTCGAGGCGATCGCGCGGAACGGCGCCGGCCATCTCGACTCGATCGGCGTCGAGGTCTTCGGCCTGAGCGAGCTCCCGAGATCCGCCCCCGACGGGCTCAAGGGCCGCCGGGTCGGCTGGCTCGTCCCCGAGCGGTTGCGGGGCCCGTGGAGCCTGCACCTCGGCACCAGTCAGGAGCACCTGCCTGCGCTCGTCGCGCCGGGGAGCGAGCCGATCGACCTGTTCCTCCACGACAGCCTGCACCAGTACCCGACGATGCACTGGGAGTTCTCGACCGCCTTTCCGGCGCTCGCCCGCGGGGGGCTCCTCGCGTCGCACGATGTCCACGCCAATCGCGCCTGGCCCGACTTCCTCAACGCGAACGGCCTCCGAGGCGACGAGGTGCTCGACCACGACCTCGGCGTCGTGCGTCGGCCGGGGCCGCCGTCCTAGGTCCGCGCCGGCGCCGCGCGACCCGTGACGGGGCCCGCTACCGGAACATCTCCCAGACGAGCGTCCGGATCAGATAGCCGAGAGCCAGGTTGGCGAAGAACGGGGCGAGCTCGGGCGAGGCGTCCCGGAGCACGACGGAGCGGAACCCGAGCTCGCCCGACGCGACGACCCGCGGGCCGTCGAAGATCGCGAAGCGGCCCGTGAGCTTCTCGTGGACCGTGTAGCGGACGCCCCCGTACTCGAACGTCATCGGGCCGAACAGCGAGGAGACCGTCCGCCACTTCTCCTCGCCGATCTGCACGAGGATCTCGTCCTTCTTGGCCGAGTAGCTCACCGTCGAGTGGACCTCCTCGGGCGCGCTCGAGCGGATCGTCTCGTAGGTCGTCGAGAACAGGGCCGCCAAGCGCCGGGTGAGCGCGCCCGTCGCGTTGACGACCGGGCGGCACAACCAGGTCTCCTGGTCGACCTCCATCTCGACGACGTTCTGGAGGACCCGTGCCGTCGCCCGGATCATCGAGGGCCGCCGAGGAGGGGCCGGGCTCATAGACGTTGTGACGGCCCGGCACCGACCGGCGAAGAGGCCAAGTGGGGGGGTCCGCTCCCCGCCGCGTGCCGGAAGGGTCGCTCCGGCCTCCCGCCGCGGAGGTCGCGCTAGGGCTCGAGTTCTACGCGACCCTCACGGAGGGCGGCGGCGGGGTGCTGAAGGAGCGCGCCGAGGAGTTCCGCGTGCGCGAGCTCTCCGCCTACCCGATGCCCGACCCGGCCGGCCGCTACACGGTGCTGCGCATCGTGAGCCGGAACTGGGAGCAGCACGAGCTCGCCCAGCGCCTCGCGGAACGGCTCGGCCTGCCCCGGCACGCCATCGCCTGGTCCGGGACGAAGGACCGTCGGGCGGTCGCCGAGCGCCTGTTCTCCTACGTGGGAGCGATGCCGACGGCGCTCGACCTCCCCGAGGTCGAGCTCGTCGAAGCCTACACCGCGCGCTCCGGGCTCGTGCTCGGCCACCACTACGGGAACGCCTTCGAGATCCGCGTGCCGGCCGCGACGCAGCCCGTCGACGAGCTGATGGGCCGGTTCGGCCGAACGCGGGAGGCGCTCCAGGCGCTGGGGGGGTTCCCCAACCTGTTCGGTCCGCAACGGTTCGGTGAGGTCCGACCCGTGACGCACGACGTCGGGCGGGCGCTCGTGCGAGGGGACCCGACGGGCGCGGTCGAGCTGTACCTGACGGCGCTCCCCGACGGGCTCGGGGCCCCCGGGGCGGCCGCGCGCCTCGCCTATCGCGAGCACCACGACGCGCGACGGGCGCTGCGCGAGTTCCCCCCGTACTTCCGGTTCGAGCGCCAGCTCCTCGACCACCTCGCGCGGGGCCAGCCACCGGAGCGCGCGCTGCACGCGCTGTCGCGAGAGCTCCGGCAGCTCTTCGTCCACGCCTACCAGTCGCTCCTGTTCAACCGCTGGCTGAGCCGGCGCTGGTCCCTAGGGCTCTCCCTCAACGCGCCGGTCGTCGGCGACGTCCTTCTGCGCGTTACCCGCGACGGGACCGTGCCCGGGACGCAGCCGATCCCCGTCTCCGAGGACAACCTCCCCGAGTGCACCGACCTCGCCCGTCGTGGCCGCGCGCTCGTCGCGGGGCCGCTCGTCGGCTTCGAAACGCCGATCCCGTCGGGTGCGGCCGGCGAGCTGTTGTCGCGGGTCCTCGAGGAGGAGCGTGTCACGCCCGACGCCTTCCGCACGCCGCGGACCCCGGAGGTGGCGAGCCGCGGCTCGTACCGGCCCGCGCTCGTGCCGCTCCCGCCGGTCGCCCTCGAGCCGTCCCGGCCGGGGGAGCCGGACGGTGTCTGGTTCCGCTTCGCCCTCCCCAAGGGCGCCTACGCGACGGTGCTGCTGCGCGAGTTCACCAAGAGCGGCGCGTCGTAGCGACGAGCGAGTCCACGCGAGTTTTCTAATACCTCGCCACCGGCTGGAGCGAGCGGTCCTGAGCATGGCCGTCGAGTCCCCGCGTCCCTGGTTCGCTCCCACGGGAAGCGCCCGGCGCACGGCCGCGTCGGCCGCGGCCGGGGGGGTCGAGCGCGTCCCCACGGGGGTTCCCGACTTCGACCATCTCTCGGGGGGTCTCCCGGCCGGCTCCGTCGTCCTCCTGGTCGGCGAGGCGGGGGCGGGGCACCAGGAGTTCGCCGTCACGAGCGCGGTCCACCTGATGCTCCACTACGACGACCCCCGGCTGCACACGTTCTACCTCGGACGCACGCGCGGCCCGTTCCGCTATCCCAAGGGGGTCGCCTACCTCAGCGTGAGCCGGATGCGCGACCAGGTCCTCCGGGAGGTCGGGGCGGCGTTCGACCCGATGTACGAGGAGGTCCTCCAGCGTCATCTGTCGTTCCGCGACCTCTCACCGAGCTACTTCGCCGACTCGGTCGTGCCGAGCGACTGGGCCTCGATTGCGGCGCCGCTCCTCTCGAGCCTTCCGGCCGAGAGCCGGACGGGGGCCTCGGGACCCCTCGCCTCGCTCGCGGCGGCGCTCGACGAGGAGGGTCCGTCGAACCTCGTCGTCGTCGACTCCCTCACCGACCTCTTGGTGCGGCGCGGCGTCGACGGCGAGGAGCTCCTCACGCTCATCAAGGGACTCCGACGGCGGGCGAAGTCGTGGGGCGGCCTCGTCTACCTCCTCCTCTCGCGGGGCGTCGCGACGGCGGCGGTCGAGCAGGCGCTCTACGACAGCGTCGACGGCGTGCTCTCCTTCGCCTGGACGACGAGCCCGCTGCACTCGCACCGGCAACGGACGATGTTGATCGAGAAGTTCATGCCCGTGCTCACGCGCATCCCGACGGAGCAGCAGGGCCGATTCGTGCTCCAGGTCAGCGACCTCAACGGGCTGGTGACGACGCAGTATGAACGGATCTGAGGCCAAGGTCCCGAGGGTCCCGACCGGGATCCCCGGGCTCGACGACATGCTCGACGGAGGCTTTCCCGAGGGTCACGTGATCCTCGTCACGGGCCTCCCCGGAACGGGAAAGACCTGCTTCGGCCTCCAGTTCCTCCTCGGCGGCGTCGCGAAGGGCGAGACCGGGGTCTTCCTCTCCCTCGAGGAGGAGACGCCCCAGCTCACGGCCAGCGCGCGCCAGTTCGGCTGGCCGGTCGACTCGGCCGTCGCGGCGAAGCGGCTCCACCTCGTGCGCCTCGACCCCAAGGACGCGAAGCGCAACCTCGAGCGGATCCAGTCCGACCTCGGCCGCGAGCTCGCGCAGCTCGGCGCGAAGCGGATCGTCGTCGACTCCGTCTCGCTCCTGAACATGCTGAGCGACACCGAGCCCGCCCGGAGGACCACGCTCTTCGCCCTCGCCGCCGCGTGCCGTGCGGCGGGCGCGACGACGGTCCTCACGGCCGAGGCCGACCCGGTGCACCCCGAGGTGAGCCGCGACGGCCTCACCGAGTACGTCGCCGACGGCGTGATCCTTCTGAGCTACTCGACGGCCGCCGACGGCCGGCGCGTGGGGCTCTCGCTCCGCGTGATGAAGATGCGTCGGACGCAGCACACCCGGAGCATCCAGCCGTACGAGATCGGGGCCCACGGCCTCAGCGTCGACGCGAAGGCGGTCGACTTCGGGCGGTAGGGCTCGAGGTCGGCGACGGCCTTGAGACAGTAGTGCCGGGCTGGCTCCGCCGCTCCAAGGGATGATCCCGACGATCCACCGTAGTTGCGCCAACCGTGTCACGACGGGCGGGACAAACGGCAGGTAGGTCTCGGTCTCCTTCCGCCGGTCCCACCGCCTCCCTATCGCTCCCTTCCGGTTCTTCACCCTCGAGAACCCGCACACGGATGCCTCCCGCGGGTAATGCTCTCGGTCTCAGTGGCGCGGCGGAACGGGCCAAGAAAGGTGCCGGGAAACTGGGCCGCTCTATCCGACCCTCTCCCCACACCCCTCCCCTCCCCCTGTGCCCTCCCCCTGGGCAAACCGGCGGGGGACTGACGGGGCGGTGCTGCTCACTTCGGGGCATGAGCCGGCCCTCGACCGACTGACGAGGATTGCGCTCGAACCCGTGTCGAACTCGGGTGGGAACCTGGCCCGCACCAGGCCGGTACTCGGGGGAGAATGTGAGCTCACGATCGTAGACGGGCTGACGGAAGCGAAGGCCCTGGAGGCGAGGGACCTGGCGCTGGTGGAGTGGGAGAAGGGAGCCCTCGCGAAGGCGGGCATCGAGAGCTCAGGCGGGCCCTTCGGGACCAGAACCCCAAGCGGAGGGCGAAGAAGCGGTACGCCCCGGGGGCTCCCGGTGAGGGGGCCGGGCGACGAGGGCGGAGGTGGACCCGGAGGCGATCCAGAGGGACCGGTCGCGAGATGGGAGGTTCCTGGTGTCGAGCGCGGGCCTCTCCCCGACCGGCCCTGAGATGCGCGAGACCCGCTTCGCGAGGGACGGGATCGAGAAGGTCCTCCGAACGGGCAAGGGGCCGCTCCACCTCGAGCCAAGCCGGTAGCACCGGTGGGACCGGGCGTACGCGAGCTCGAGGTCCTCTGCACGGCCCGGCGGCTCGGGAGCCGGACGGAGGCGGACCCTGAAGCGGAAACTCCCCGAGACGAGCCTCTCCGAAGCGCTTCGGTTCCTCGAGAATGTGCCGTAGGTGAGGTCGGGCGCGGGGAACCCCGCCCGGGAAGGGGTGCCCCGTCCCTCCGGCGAGTCGGAGGAGGTCCACACCGCCCTCGGCGCTACCGGTTCCCTGCCTATCGTGTAGACGCACGGAAGACAGGACCGAACGTGCTGGAGCAGTTCCCCCCTCAGGTCGGGGTGTGTGTGAGCGAGCCGACTCGGGAAGACCTCACCTCGTTACGACCGTCCGCACCGGAGAAATCTCCCAAGGCGGTCGGCCGTCACAAACGGTTTCCCCGACGAACGGCTGCCGAGGGGGGGCGCGCGATGCGCTGGGTCGTCTACGTCGACATCGACGCGTACTACGTCTCGTGCGAGCTCCGCACGCGTCCCGAGCTCGTCGGCCAGCCGGTGATCGTCGGTCCCGACCCTCGTCTCGGGCCCACGCGCGGGGTCGTCCTCTCGGCGAGCTACGAGGCGCGGTCCTTCGGGGTCCGCAGCGCCCTGCCCGTCGGACGGGCCCTCGCGCTCTGCCCCTCTGCCGTCTGGCTTCCCGCGGACTTCCCCAAGTACGAGTCCATCGCGGGTGAGGTGAGGGCATTCCTGGGCGGGTTCGGCGGCCGTGTGGTGCCGTTGAGCATCGACGAGGCGGCGGTCGAGCTCGACCTCGACGGCCCCGACGAGGCCGGTGCGAAGGCGCAGGAGGTGCAGGCCGGGCTCTTGCGAACGCTCGGCCTTCCGAGCTCCCTCGGTGTCGCGACCCACCGCACGGTCGCGAAGATCGCCTCCGACCGTGCCAAGCCCGGCGGGATCGTCGTCGTGACGCCCGAGCGTCTTCGGGAGTTCCTCGCCCCGCTCCCGGTGCGGACGGTCCCCGGTGTCGGGCCGAAGACCGCCGAGAGGCTCGCGGCCGTCGGCGTCTCCACGATCGGCGACCTCGCGACGGTCCCGACGCTCGTGCTCCGGCGCGCCGTCGGCGGCTTCGCCCACGAGCTCCTCGAGCTGGCCGCGGGCACACCACGCCCCGAGGTGGACCGCGAGGGCCCGCGGAGCCGCAGCGCGGCCGAGACGTTCTTGAACGACGTCCGTGACGAGGCACTCCTCGCTCGCACCACCGAGACGCTGGCCAAGCGGCTCGCGGAGTCCGTCGCGACCGAGCGACTCCGCTTCCAAACGGTGTCGGTCTCCGCGCGATGGGCGGACTTCGCCCACTCCCGGCACGGCCGACGGCTTCCGCAAAGGACCGACGACGCCGTGACGCTCGCGCTCGTCGCGGGTCGGCTCCTCAAGGAGCTGCTGCGAGAGGAGGCCCGGGGGCGGGGACGGGCGGTCCGCACGCTTTCGGTCGGGGTCGCGCAGCTTTCCGAGGAGTCGGTCCGGGACCGCCCGCTCGAGGCGTTCGAGGCGGAGGGCACGGTTAAGTCCTCGATGCCGCGTCCGCGCGCGGAGCTCGAGTGACCCTTCCGATCGACCCCGGGAGCGCCTGGTGGGCGGCCGCGGGGTTGTTCCTCCTCCTCGCGGCGATCGCGTTCGCGTGCGGTTCGGTCGGCTCGCTCATCGGGATCGGCGGCGGCGTCTTCCTGATCCCGATCCTCGTCCTCGGATTCGGGTTCGAGATCCAGCTCGCCATCGCGGCGAGCCTCCTCTCGGTCGTGGCCAACTCCTGCGGGTCGGCGGCGACGTACGTCGAACAGGGCCTGACGAACCTCCGGCTCGGGATCTTCCTCGAATCGTCGACGGTCGTCGGGGGTCTCCTCGGCGCGCTCCTCTCCGTCACGCTCCTCGCGACCCGTCAGAACCTGCTTGCCCTCGCCTTCGTGCCCGTCGTCGCGATCGCCGCCGCGCTGATGCTCCGGGCGCCCCGCCTCGCGCCGGACCCGAACGCTCCCAAGAGCCCGTTCGCCGAGCGCCTTCGGCTCTCGGGAACCCTCGTCGACCCGACGACGGGGGCGTCGATCGCCTATCGAGCGACCCGGCCGGCGCCGGGTCTTCTCCTGACCGGGCTGGCCGGGTTCGGCTCGGGACTTCTCGGTGTCGGAGGCGGGATCTTCAACGTCCCCGCGATGAACGCCGTGATGAACGTGCCTCTACGCGTCGCCACCGCGACCTCGACGTTCAAGATCGGTGTCACCGCCTCGGCGGGCGCGCTCGTCTACTTCCTCGCCGGGGACATGCTTCTCTGGTTGGCGGCCTCCGTCGCGCTCGGCTCCTTCGCCGGGAGCCTCCTCGCGAGCCACCACCAGTACCGGGCGCGAACGCTCGCGCTCCGCTGGCTGTTCCTCGGGGTTCTCGCGGTCGCCGCGCTCCTGATGGCGGCCCGGGGCGTGGGGGTCTACTGATGGCCACGTCCCCGCCGACCTCGACCGAGGACGCGACCGAGACCCGGCTTCGGCCGGCCGTGCATCGGACCCTCCGCGTCGGCTCGGCGGTCGGGGTCGTGCTCTTGATCGCCGGACTCGCGGTCCTCTCGGCTTCGGGCGGTCCGTCCTCACCGACCGGGACCTCCCGCCTGAGCGCGTCGGCGATCCGTGCGGCCCTCCTGCAACCCAGCGGCGACGGCCTGCTCGTGCTCGGCGCCGTCGTGCTCGCGCTGACCCCGATGTCCCGCGTCGTCCTCGCGACATCGGTCTTCTCGAGGGCCCGCGACCGGCCCCTCCTCGCGGCCTCCTCCTTTGTCCTCGCGATCCTCGTCCTCACCGTCGTCGTGGGGGTCTTTGCGTGACGAGGCCCGGTCCCGAGAGCGCGGCCGGCTCGGAGCTTGTCGCCCCGAGCGGGCTCTTGGGGATCCCGAGGCCGAGGTACGACGGCCGCTCGATCGTGAACCTCGCGGTCTCCGCCTACCTCGCGAGCGGTGGGGAGGCGCGGGACGGCCCCGAGCTCGCGCCGCCCCTCGCTCGCAGCCTCGACCCGTTCTTGGGGCGGCGTGCGGAGGGGCCGGTCGTCGTTCTCCTCGTGGACGGCCTCGGCTACGATGCGTTGGCGTCCTGGGGCCGCGCCGGCTCGACGCTCGGCGGCGCGTGGGCGCCGCTCTCGAAGCCGATCACGACGGTCTTCCCCTCGACGACGACGGCCGCGCTGACCTCGCTCTCGACGGGCGTCCCGCCGGGACGGCACGGCCTCGTCGGCTACCGCCAGTACCTTCCCGCCTACGGGATGGTCGCTGACCTGCTCAAGATGAGCCCCGTCGGCGTCGCCGCGCGGGACCTCCTCATCGGGCCCGAGTGGCGTCCGTCGATGCTCTCTCAAGCGCCCTCGCTGTTCCGTCGGAGGCGCTCCGGCGCCGCGCTCACGCGAGAGGCGTTTCGGGGCACCGGCTTCACGCGGCTGCTCTACGACGGGGCCGAGTTCGTGGGCTACGGCCCCGGCGTCGACCTCGCGCACCGGCTGTCTCAGCTTCTGTCCCGCCCGCGGCCGCCGCCGCTGATCTTCGCCTACTGGGACGAGCTCGACACCCTCCAGCACCTGCACGGCCCCTCGCGCTCGCTGGTCGAGCTCGAGGTCGAGCGGCTCGCGGGACTCCTCGCCTACGTCGCCCGGCAGGTCCCGGCGGGACGACGCCAGCGCGTGACGCTGATGGTGACGGGAGACCACGGCCAGGTCCCCGCGACGCCGTCGGCGCGGATCCGGCTCGAGGGCGATGTCCGGGTCCTGCGCGAGCTCGCCCGACCGCTCGCGGGCGACCGGCGGGCCGGCTTCCTTTCGGCGCGGCCCGGCCGTCGCGAGGCTCTCGAGCGGGCGGTGCGCCGGCTCCTCCCGAGCGGTTCGCGGGTGATCCGGATGCCGGAGGCCGTCCGGCACGGCCTCTTCGGGCCCCCGCCGTACCACCCCGAGCTCGCCGAGCGGCTCGGCGACCTCCTCGTCCTCGTCCCGAGCCCGGCCGGGCTCACCTACCGGCCCCCCGGCGCGGCCGAGCCGCGCCTGTACCTCGCGGGGGCCCACGGCGGGCTCGAGAGGGAAGAGCTCGTCGTCCCGCGCGTCGCGGGGCGTTTGGACGAGTTCCTCGACGCGACGCCGCGCTCGGGTGGGAAAGCGTAACTAGGCGCCTCCTCTCGTTCGAGCCATGGCCGCGCTCCGGCAGCCGATCCTGTCGCTGCTCGGCCACGTCGACCACGGCAAGACGACCCTCCTCGACCGGATCGCCGGGTCGATCCGGGCCGAGCGCGAGGCGGGCGGCATCACCCAGGGGATCGGGGCGATCGAGGTCCCGAGGACGACGCTGCTCCAGCTCTGTCACGGCGTCGTCGCGACGGAGGGATTCCAGGTCCCGGGGCTCCTGTTCGTCGACACGCCCGGGCACAAGTCGTTCGAGACCCTTCGGCGCCGCGGAGGGGCGCTCGCCGACCTGGCCATCCTCGTCATCGATGTGCGCGAGGGGGTCATGCCGCAGACCCGCGAGTCGATCCAGATCCTCCGACAGGAGAAGACCCCGTTCGCGGTCGCGGTGACGAAGATCGACCTCTTGTCGGGGTGGCGCAAGCCCTCGGGCCCGGTCAAGCTCGCCGAGCAGCTCGAGCGGTGCGGCCTCGACTACGTGCGGCAGCTCGACCAGCGGCTCTACGCGATCGCCGAGGAGCTCTATCAGCTCGGCTTCTCGGCCGACCGATTCGACCGGGTGAGCGACTTCACGCGGAACCTCGGGCTCGTCCCCGTCTCCGCGAAGTCCGGGGTCGGCCTGCCGGAGCTCCTCGCGCTCGTCGTCGGGCTGGCCCAGCGGTTCCTCAAGGAGGAGCTCCAGATCCGCGGCGCCGGCTCCGAGGGGACGATCCTCGAGCGGTCCGACCTCAAGGGGATCGGCCCCGTCTCCTCGGTGATCCTCTACAAGGGCGAACTGTCGGTCGGCGACGAGCTCGTCGTCGCGGGCCGGACGGCGCCGTTCCGGACCCGCCTGCGGGGGATCTACCACCCGGCCCCGCCGACGCGGGGGAAGGCGGGGAAGACCCCGCGCCTCCTCAACGTCGATCGTGCGACCGCGGCCGCCGGTGTCTTCGTCTCCGCGCCGGGGATCGAGGAGGCGATGCCGGGGGGGCTGCTCAAGGTCGTCGCGAACGAGGCGGAGGCGGACGCCGAGGTCGCCGCGCTCTCGGCCGAACGCCATGCGGTGACCGAGCTCGTCGAGAGCGGCGTCGGCCTGTTCGCCGACACGCTCGGGGGCCTCGAGGCGCTCGCCTTCGAGTGTCGCAGCGCCGGCGTGCCCGTCCACGTCGCCGAGGTCGGCCCCGTGCACCGCGCCGCGGTGCTGAACCTCGCGACGATGCGCGAGCCGCTCCATCGAGCCGCGCTCGCGTTCAACGTCCCCCTCCTCGACGAGGCGCAGCCCGAAGGCGAGACGGGGCCCGTCCGCATCTTCCGGGCCCCGGTGCTCTACCGTCTCCTCGAGGAGTACGCGACGTGGCGGAAGGAGCGGGAGGAGGCGATCGCCGCGCAGCGACGCGTCGAGACGGTGCACCCGGCCAAGCTCCAGGTCCTCCCCGGCTTCGTCTTCCGCAGCTCCAAGCCGGCGATCGTCGGGATCAAGGTGCTCGCGGGGACGCTCCGACCCGGCGTCCGCCTGATGCACCGGGACGGTACCGAGGTCGGCTTCCTCAAGGCGTTGCAGGAGGAGAACGAGTCGGTGGACCACGCCGACGCGGGGACCGAGCTCGCCGCCTCGATCGACGGCGCGGTCGTCGGCCGGAACCTCTCGGAGGGGGACCTCCTCTACGTCGCCGTCCCCGAGTCGGCGGCGAGACTTCTCAAGACCGTGGCCCTCTCCGACCCCGAGCGGACGGTCCTCGACGAGATCGTGCGCATCCGCCGCGCGACGGAGAACCCGTTCTGGGGCTCGTAGCTAGCGCGTCCCCGGGGGCGGCCCCTCGCGAGACCCGTCGTCGAGGATCTCTGCGACGTCCTCGGCCGAGTGGGAGACGAGCGGGGCCCTCGGCTCGTAGACGCCGCCCCGCAGAAAGAGGCCGAGGAAGACGGCGAGGCCGCCGAGACCCGCGAGCACCGCTCCGGCCCCGTCGATCAGAAGGGTCGACACGAGCGGCGGCGGGGCGGCGACGCTCCTCGTCTCGGTCGCCGTCGCCGTGAGGCTCCCGTTCGTCGGACCCGTCCCGGTCCACACGAGGAGGTAGGGGAAGGTGAGGGCTCCGGACTCCGACCAGTTCCCGGCCGTCGAGGCGGCCCAGTTCGCGAGCGGGCCACCGGTGGCGCAGTTGAGCGAGGCCGCCCGGCACCCGGCGGCCGGATAGAGCGTGACGTTCGCCGGCGCGGTGGTGTGCCAGGAGACCGCGAGCGACCCCTTCCCGGTGTCGCTCCCCGGGAGCAGGGCGAGACCCGTCGCGTGCTCTGAGAACCCTTGAGGGAGCGTCGCGACCTCGTTCGTGACCACCGACGAGCCCGGTAGCAGCGCGAACGTCGCGATCGTGGCGACCCCGAGCATCGCGAGGACCCCCCCGACGAACACGAGACCCGGTCGCACGCGTGTCGAGGGCGGCGCCCACGATAAAGGCCTTCGCCTGCGACCGGCAGGCCCGGAGCGGGGGCGTGGAAGTCGATGGACCCGCTAAATACCCGCATCCCTGATACGGGATATACCGTGACAGGCTCGGCGACCTCCTCGGACGGGGTGCCGCGGGACGAAGCGGCGCCGACGCGGGCGGCGTGCCCGATGTGCGGCAGCACGCACCGGGTCGTCGACGCGGCGCGGCTCGAGCAGCACTGCGACGAGTGCGGCCTCGTCTTCGACGGGGCGGCGCTCGTCGCCTCCGCCCCGCGCCCGGGACCCCTCGAGGGCCCCGAGGGTAGCGGCCGCGGGATCGGACCGTTCGTGGCACCGGGAAGTTCCCGGCGGCTGCTGGGGTCGACGCTGAGCGGCACGCGGGACGGGCAGGGACGGCCGCTCGACTGGCACCGACGGTACGAGTACCAGCATCTCAAGCGCGTGATGCAGCGCCAGACCTCCCGGGCCGTCGAGGGGCCCCTCGAGCGCTCGCAGGCGCGCGGCGAGATCGCCCAGTGCGGCGAGCGGCTCGGACTGCCCCCCGTCGTCCTCGGCGAGGCGGAGCGGATCTTCCGCGAGGCGAAGCTCCGCGGGCTCTTCCGGGGCCGGAACCTCCCCTCGAGCGTGGGGGCGGTGGTCTACGCTGCCTGCCGTCGGTACTCGATCCCCCGGACCCTCGGCGAGGTCGCGAAGGCGCTGGGGGCGCGCCGGAGCGAGGTCGGGCGCGCGTTCAAGGTCGTGCAGCGGGGGGTCGAGATCCCGATCCCCTCGGTCGGCACGCGAGCGTTCCTGGCCCGGTATGCCGAGGAGCTCGCCCTCTCGGCGAGCGTCCGCTCGCACGTCGAGGAGATGCTCGACGAGGCCTACCGCAACCCGGAGCTGTCGGGGCTCTCACCCCACGGGCTCGTGGCGGCGCTGATCTACCTCGCCGCCGAGCGCAACGGGGAGCACCGCTCCCGAGCGCAGGTCGCCCGGGTCAGCGCGGTCACCGAGGTGACGCTCCGCTCGACGAGCCGCCTCGTCGAGCGGCTCCTGCACCGGGACCCCGATCGGTCCCAGTAGTCGGCCCCGCGTGGCCTTCGGCCCTCACTTCGTGAGGTAGTAGCCCGCGGCCTTCTCGCGGACCTTCCGCCGGGCGTACCCCTTCGTCTGGAGCTCCTGAAGGGCGTTCATCACCATCGTCTTCGGCAGCTTCGCGACGAGCGTGACGCGCTCTGCGGTACCCATCTTCTCCTCGGAGAGCATGCCCATCTCCTTCAGCGCCTTGTAGACCTTGACGGCGTTCGGGGAAACCTCGTCTTCGAGAGCCATCGCGCAGACCCGGTCCGTGGGGAGACGGCCCCCGACTTAAGTCCTAGGTCGGCCGGCCGGAGAGCGTAAACCGCGCTCGAGGCTCGCGGTCGGCGTGACCTCCGCGACCCTCGTCTGGGACCCTCGCTTCCTCGACTACGACCTCGGCCCAGGGCATCCGTTCTCGGAGCGGAGCCGGGGTCTCGCCGCCTCCCTCCTCGACCTCTGGAGCGCGGGGCCCCGGCCGCTGGGGCTCGACCGATGTCGCCAGGTCGAGCCGGCCTCGAGGTCCGAGCTCTTGCGGTTCCACACGCCCGAGTACCTGGCCCGGGTCCAGGCCTACGACGAGGAGGGTTCGGGCCGGCCGCTCGACCTCGGCGACACGCCGTCGTTCCCTCGTTGCCACGAGGCGGCCTCGCGCCTCGTCGGCGGTACCCTCGCCGCGGTCCGCTCGACCCTCGGCGGCGGCCCCCGTCGCGCCTTCCAGCCCGGCGGCGGACTGCACCACGCGGCACCGGACCACGCGAGCGGCTTCTGCATCTTCAACGACCTCGCGGTCGCGATCGCCGACGCGTTCGCGCGCGGCGCGCGCCATGTCGCCTACGTGGACGTCGACGCCCACCACGGGGATGGCGTGATGTACGGCTTCTACGGCGACGGCCGCCTCCTCGACATCGACTTCCACGAGAGCGGTCGCACGCTGTTCCCCGGAACCGGAGAGCCGTACGAGACCGGCGTCGGCGACGGGGCGGGGAGCAAGGTGAACGTGCCGATGCCGGCGGGCGCCGGCGACGCGGCCCTCACGCGCCTCTTCGACCGGCTCGTGCCGGGCCTCGTGCGAGCCCACCGTCCCGAGCTCATCGTCCTCCAGCTCGGTGTCGACGGCCACGCGGGGGACGCGCTCGGTCACCTTCGCTACACGACTCGAGGCTACGACCACGTCGTGAGGACGCTGCGCGGGCTCGCCGATTCCCTCGGCAGCCGCCTCGTCGTCACGGGCGGTGGCGGCTACGACGCCTCGAACGTCGCGCGCGTCCTGGCGCTCGCCGGGGCGCTCTTGGCCGGCGCCGACGCGGCGCTACCGACGCTCGACGAGCTTCCTCGGAGCTGGCGCGACCGGTTCACCGAGGAGACGGGCGCGTCGGCGCCGCTCCGTCTCTTCGATCCCGCGCCGGCGACGCGTCCGCCCGAGGCGGCGGCGCCGTGGGAGGCTCGGCTTCTCACCGACCTCGAAGGGGCCCTCGGGGAGCGCTTCCCCGACCCCGCCGAGTAGTCCCGATCACCAGGTCGGACGCCGCTCGCGGCCGCTGTCCTCGCGGGGACGCGAGCTTCGGGGCGGACCCCCGCGGGTGGGCCGACGGCCGCCGCCCCGGGAGAATCCCCCGCCGCCACGGCCCCCGCCGCGTCCCCCGCCACGCCCGCCCCGCTCGGGGGGACGGAACCGGCCGTCGCCGCGTCCGCTCGACGGCGGCGGGGCCGCGTTGTAGTCGAACCCGGGGATCGTGGCGCGGCGAATCTCCAGGCCGAGGCGCTGCTCGATGCGATGGAAGTCGTCCTCCTCCTCGCGGCTGACGAGCGAGAAGGCGTCCCCGAACCGCTGGGCCCGCGCCGTGCGCCCGACGCGGTGCACGTAGACGTCCGGTTCGTTGGGGATGTCGTAGTTGACGACGTGGGACACGGCCTCGACGTCGATCCCGCGCGCGGCGATGTCCGTCGCGACGAGGACCCGGTGGCGGCCGGCGCGGAACGCCTCGAGGGCGCGGACCCGCTGGGCCTGACTGCGGTCCCCGTGGATGACCCCGGCGTCGAGCGACCACTGCGCGAGCTGGCGCGCGAGGCGGTCCGCCCGGTGCTTGGTCCTCGTGAAGACGAGGACGCTGCTCATCGCCTCGTCGGCGAGGAGCTCGCGGAGGAGGGACGCCTTGAGATGCTGAGGGACCGGGAGCGCGAGGTGCGAGACGCCGACGGCCGCGGCCGTGGTCTCGCCGACGTGGACCGTCTTCGGGTCGTGGAGAAAGTCCCGGGCGAGGCGGACGACCTCGGGCGGCATCGTCGCGCTGAACAGCATCGTCTGGCGACGCTTCGGGAGCTCTCCGAGAATGCGGCGGACGTCGGGCAAAAAGCCCATGTCGAGCATCCGGTCCGCCTCGTCGAGGACGAGGATCTCGAGCGAACGGAAGTCGACGTAGCCGCGTCCCATGTGGTCGAGGAGCCGGCCCGGTGTCGCCACGATGACCTCGGCCCCGCCGCGGAGGGCGTGCTCCTGGTCGGCCATCCCGACCCCCCCGTAGACGGCCGCGCCGCGCAGCGAGGTGTGCCGGCCGAGCCGCTTGAGGAACCCCTCGGCCTGTAGCGCGAGCTCGCGCGTCGGCGTGAGGACGAGCGCGAGGGTCCGACCGGTCTGCCGATCGAGAAGCCGCTCGAGGATCGGAAGCAGGAACGCCGCGGTCTTGCCGGTGCCGGTCTGGGCGGTGCCGATGAGGTCCCGTCCGCCGACCGCCTCCGGGATGGTCCGTTCCTGGATCGGCGTCGGGGTCGTGTACCCCATCTCCCGGACCCCCGCGCGCAGCTTCGCGTGGAGGGGAAGCTTCGCGAAGCCCTCCTCGGCCGCGGGCTCTCGCGCCTCCTTCGTGTCTTCCGACATGCGCCGGGCTCGAGGTCCGTCGATGGGTTAACGCTTTGGCTCCGCGCCCGCGCTATAGCCACAGCCCGACCGTCGGTCGGTCGAGGAAGTCCGCGTCGGTCGCGCGGATGCCGGCGAGAACCGCCGCCGCCTCGAGCGAGCCTCCCGAGCGGCCCTCGAGCTGTTGCCGCCACGCGGCCCGCGCGAGCGTGGCGCCGAGGACCGCATCGACCTCGAGGCCGAGGGCCGCGCTCAGGCCCGGGGGCCCCGCCTCGAGGGCACGGAGCGCGGCCGCTCCGACGACCCCGTCGCGGGCGAGCAGGTGGGCGCGGTACCCCTCGAGGATCTCCGAGGCGCTCGGGTCGAGGGCAGGTCGCCGCTCAAGCCTCGGGTAGGTCGCGAGGCGCCGGTCCACGCCGCCGGACTCTCGCAGCACGAGGAGGTCGACCTCGGCCCCCGACCCGGCGATCGCCACGGTCCCGAACCGGTCGTCGTGGAACAGGGGCAGGTTCTCGAGCCCGTCCGCCTCGTCGGGGAGTCCCTCGTCGCGGAGCGCCGTCGCGGAGACGTTCAGCGGGGTCGCGGCCGCTTCGCGGCGCTCGGCGAGCGCGAGCGGGTCCTCGACCCCGAGGGCGTCGAGGGCCTCTCGCCAGCCCCGACGCGCCCGCCGTTCCGCCCGCGGGTCGAGCCGGTCGAGCGTGGCGCGCGCCGCCGCGAGCTCGGTCTCGAGCCCGACCGGCCCCGCGGGCGATCGGTCCGGTCGAGCCGGCGCGAGGGCCGTGAGGTCGAGACCGGGACAGGAGAGCACGAGCGTCGCCTGAGCCCTCGGTCCCAGGTGCACGGAGACGGGGAACTCCCGGCACGGCGCGGGACGCGCGGCGTGGGCGGTGCAGCGGCTGAGCGAGAGCAGTCGGCACGCTCCCCCTCCGGCTCGGGCCGGCACATGGTCGCCCGACGCAGCGCCGAGCGCGTCCGGCACGGCCGCGAGGAGCGCCGCCCGCTCCTCGAGAGGCACGTGGGGGCTCGCGAAGCAGCAGAGGCCGCAGGTGGGCCGACACGCGAAGCGGAAGCCGTCCAGCAGAGAGGTGTCGAGCCGCTCCATGTCGCGGGTCCCGCTCGCGCTCAGGCGGCCGAGGGCCGTCGGCCCCGCCCGGGTCGCAGCCCGGAGGCAGGCGTTCGCGGCAACGGACGCCGGAGCGAGTTCACGAGGGCCCGGTGGACCGCCGAGAGGAGGACGTAGTCCTCGTAGTGGTCCTCCGGGCACCGCGGACAGCGGCGCACGCTCTTCGCGAGGCGGTCGACGCGCGCGCGCTCCTCGGAGGCGACGCGTTGGAGGGCCTCGGTGACGGGGCCCTCCAAGCGGCGCGCGAGTTCGTCGAGGTCGGCGTTCGACGTCTCGGGTAGGCGATAGTGGAGCGGCCGGGCCGAGGCGGAGAAGTACTTCAGGACCGCGCCGCGCGTCTGCTCCAAGAGCGCGAGCTCGACGAGGTCGGCTTTCCCGAGGATCTCGAGGTGGTGACGGAGCGTGTTCGCCGCCTTTCGGTAGCCGTGGGCCGGCAGCTCCTCGGCGAGCTCGTCGACCGACATCGGGCGGGTCGCGAGGAGGTCGAGCATCGCGAGCCGGATGGGGGACTGGAGCGCTCGGGCCTGCTTCGCCTCGATCGTGATGAGGTCCCGGATCGGCACCTCGCGGCGGAAGAGAACCGGCACCGACGTCCTCCCGGCACCGCCGGGAGCCCACGCTTGGAGGAGACAAACTTCGTAATAATACCATCCGTCCGACTCTCTGGCCCCGGCTCGAGGGGCCGGGCCCCCGGGCCCCGCCTCCGCGGCGGACGTCGCGAGGGGTCCCGGGCCGGCGGGCGGCGGCTCAGATGAGCTTGAGCTCGCGTCCGGCCTTCTCGAAGGCGGCGATCGCGAACTGGACGTCGTCCTCGCTCAGCGCCGCGTTCATGATCGTGCGGATCCGGGCCTTGTCCTTCGCCACCATCGGGAAGACGATCGGCAGCGCGAAGACCCCGAGCTCGTAGAGCCGCTGGCTCAGCGCCTTGGCGGAGCGGCTCTCCCCGACGATCACGGGCGTGATCGGCGTCTCCGAGCGCCCGAGGTCGAACCCGAGGGCCGCCATGGCCTTCTTAAAACGTCGGGTGTGGCTCCAGAGCCGTTCGACGTGCTCCGGCTCGTGCTCGAGGACGTCGACCGCGGCGAGGCAGGCCGCGGCGACGGCCGGCGGGTGGGAGCCGCTCAGGAGCCAGGTCCGCGACTTGTTGTACGCGAAGTTCACGAGGTCGCGCGAGCCCGAGATGTGGCCGCCGACGACCCCGAAGGCCTTCGAGAACGTCCCCATCTCGACCTGGACCTCATCGCGCGAGAGCCCGAAGTGCGAGACGATCCCGCGCCCGCCGTCGCCGAGGACCCCTTCGCCGTGGGCGTCGTCGACGTAGACCATCGCGCCGTGGTCGCGGCCGAGCTTGGCGATCTTGTCGAGGGGCGCGATGTCGCCGTCCATCGAGAAGACGCCGTCGGTGATGACGAGAAGACGTCGGTAGGCGGGCGCGTGCGCCTCCGCCTGGTCGAGGACGCGCGCGAGGTCCGCGGCGTCCCCGTGCTTGTAGACCGCCTTGTCGGCCTTGGAGAGCCGCACCCCGTCGATGATCGAGCCGTGGTTGAGCTCGTCACTCACGATGAGGTCGCCGTCGCCGGCGAGCTGAGGGATGAGACCGGCGTTCGTCGCGAACCCGGTCTGGTAGACCAGAGAGGCCTCGGCCTGCTTGAAGCGGGCGAGCCGTCGTTCGAGCTCGACGTGGAGGTCCATCGTCCCCGCGATCGGCCGGACGGAGCCCGAGCCGGCCCCGTGGCTCTGCACCGCGGCGACGGCCGCGGCCTTGACCTTGGGGTGGTTGCTCAGCCCGAGATAGTTGTTCGAGCAGAACATCAGCACACGCTTCCCGTCGATGTCGCACCAGGGGGCGCTCGGCCCCGCGAGGACCCGGAGCTTCCAGTCGAGGTCGGCCCGGACGAGCTCGTCGTACTCCGCGCGAAGGAATCCCACGGCGTCCCGCATCGTACTCACCACTTCGCCTCGAGGGAGACCTTCGCCGCCTGGCCGGTCTCGATGAGCTCCATCGCCCGGGGCAGCTCGGCGATCGGCACCCGGTGCGTGATCAGCTGGGCCATCTTCTCGCGGAACTCCGGCCGCTCGAGCAGGCCCTTGACCGTGTACCACGTCTCGAACATGCGACGGCCGAAGATCCCGTGGACGCGGGCCGCGCGGAAGATGATCGCCTCGTCGAGATGCAGAGAGACCTCGCGGTCGAACAGGCCCAACAGCGAGACGCGCCCGCCGGGCGTGAGCGCGTCGAAGGCGAGGTGCAGCGATGCCGGGTGGCCGGACATCTCGGCCGAGACGTCGACCCCGTGGCCGTCCGTCGCGTCGAGCACGCTCGCGAGGAGCCGGTCCCCCTCCTCGACGGGGTTGAGGACCCGGTCGGCGCCCATCTTCCGGGCGAGGGCGAGCCGCACCGGGTTCACCTCGGTCGCGAGCACCTGCGAGGCGCCGAAGAGCTTCGCCACGGCGATCGCGAGGAGGCCGATCGGTCCGCAGCCGGTGACGAGGACACGCTTCCCCGCCAGATCCTCGATGTCGTCTTCGGGGAGGAGCGTGTGCACCGCGTTACCGAGCGGTTCCTGGATCGACGCGAGCGCGGGGTCGAGCTTCGGGTCGTTCTTCCAGGCGTTGAGGGCCGGCAGCACGGCGTATTCGGCGAAGACCCCGTCGTGGTCCACACCGAGCACCTCGACGTTCTCGCAGATGTGCATCCGGCCCGTGCGGCACTGGTAGCAGGTCCCGTCCGCGATGTGCGTCTCCGCCGAGACATGGTCGCCGACCTCGAGACCCTTGACGCCCCGACCGAGCGCGACGATCTCGCCGCTCAGCTCGTGCCCGAGCGTGAGGGGGAGCCGGCGGACGCGACGCTGGGCCCAGTCGTTCCACGCCCAGAGGTGGACATCGGTGCCGCAGACGGAGGCCGCGCGCACGCGAACGAGCACCTCTCCGTCCCCGGGCGTCGGGTCCGGAATGCGCTGTAGATCGCCGCCGGGGGCACGCCGTGACTTGACGTACGCCTGCACGAGTGGTTCCCGTCCCGACGACCGAAGTCCTTCCTTAAGGATTGGGGCGCGCCCCGTGGCCCGCGGGGACCCGAGCGGGCGGTCTCAATCTCCCATTCCGGGCGTACCGGGCGGCAGGTTGGCGCCGTCCCACGAGGGCCAGGTCAGGCGGCCGCAGTTGGGGCACAACGTGTCACCCGCGCCGGGGGATTGGAGCGGGGCAGGGTACGACGCCTGGTTCCACACCGTCGGGAAGAGGAGCGGCGAGCGGGCGGTCCCGTTGTAGTCGAAGAAGTCGAACGGCAGCGGCGCGCCGCAGTCGTAGGTGGTGAGGCACCCGAGTCCGAACGTCCATTCCTCGTAGTGAAGGATCGAGTAGAAGTCGACGAACTCGTGGCTGATGTAGTTCTCCCGAGCGTACGGGCTGATCACGAGCAGGGGCGAGCGGAACGAGAGCCCGTCCGAGAGCTCCGTCGGCGGCACGACGTGGTCGTACCAGCCGCCGTAGTCGTCCCACAGGACGAAGATCGCCGTCGAGCCCCAGTAGCTCGAGTTCTCGACCAGGTCGACGAGCTGGGAGACCCAGTCCTCCCCGAGCGAGAGGTTGTAGCCGGGGTGGTTCGACTCGTTGGCCGCTGGGACCACCCAGGAGAGGTTCGGGAGCGTGCCGTTCTGGACGTCCCCGATGAGGTCGGTCCTCGCCGCGAAGTGTGTCGTGTTCCACGGCGTGTACGACTCGCCGCGCCCGGCGAGAGGGTTCCAGTAGTCGTAGGCCGTGTTCCACCCGTACGTACGGATCGAGCTGTTGTACGGGGAGAGCGGGTAGTCGTAGTACTTCCAGGTGACGTTCGTCCCGTTGAGGAGGTCCTGGATCGAGGGGGTCGCGTTGGCCTCGCGGAGGTAGCTGACGCGGTCCGATCCCGACTTGAGATAGGAGTCATAGGAGATGTTCGGGGCCTGCCCGGCGAGAAGGTCCCAGTGGTTGGGAAGCGAGTAGGAGAGGTTCGCCGCGAAGAAGTTGTCGCCGAGCGCATACTCCTCGGCGAGGTCCCAGTAGATCGGGACCGTCGACGCATTGTACTCGCCGAACGGCTCGGTCGTGTTGTGCTCGGCGGTGTAGAAGCCCCCGTTCGTGCCGTTGTCGTACGCCTCGGGCGCGCTCACCCAGTCGTGCTGCATGTCCGGCGTGACGAACTGGGCGGCCGTGAAGTTGAAGAGCGGGACGCAGCCCCGCGACGCGTTCATCAGGTCCCTCGGGACGCACGTCCCCGGCGCGGGCCCGTTCCCGGTGTCGGAGCAGTAGGCTCCGAGGTTGAGGCAGTAGCTCCCGAACAGGCTGTCGTAGACGTGGTTCTCGAGGATCACGGTGATGATGTGCTGGATGTGCGTGTTGGACGGACCCCACAACGGCGAAGCCCTCGGGACGGGGCCCGCGTTCGTGGAGCGGCTCGGAGAGGCCGCCGGGATCGCGGTCGGAGTGATGAGCGCGAGGACGACGAGGGTGAGCGCAATCCCGGTGA
Source organism: Thermoplasmata archaeon (assembly GCA_027315165.1). Taxonomy (GTDB): domain Archaea; phylum Thermoplasmatota; class Thermoplasmata; order Lutacidiplasmatales; family UBA184; genus Lutacidiplasma. The sequence continues at coordinate 145,817 of DAHUYN010000001.1, forward strand.
GCGGCGCTCGGATCACGGTCCGCCGGCCCTCCTGAGGTACGGCCTCGGCCGCGGCTCGGAGACGTATCCCCTCGAGCGACGCCCGAACACTCCCCTCACGCTCGCGCAACGCCCGTGACACTCCGGGAAATATGAATCTCTCGTAGATTTCCGCGCGGAACTTCCCTGCACGCCACGTGGAGCGGTCCACGCGAGCTCGGAAAGTACCCTTGCGATCGCCGGGCAGAACGACTCCACCCTCGCCGGACCCGTGGGTCTGGGCCCGGGGGTCCGTCCGCCCGCTTCCGACGGCCTCGCGCCGGATCCTATGGCCGCCGTCACGAAGGGCACCCCTGCCGCCCGTCGGGCGCGCATCGATGGGCTTGTGCGGCCGGTTGTCGAGACCCGCGGCCGGACTCGCCCTCGAGCGGAGGAGGGAGCTCGGAGAGCCAGCTCGGGAGCTCGGCCCTCCGTCGCAAATCGGGGCGGGACGTCCCCTCGATCGCGCCCGGTGGACCCTCCGTCGGCCCCCTCCGAAGGACGAAGAGAGACGGGACCGTACCTGCCCCCGGTGCCGGGCTCCGCGGCCGGAACGGGACGCGCCTGGACCGAGCGACGCCGGTTCGGTCTCTCGACGCAGAGGGGTCGACCCCGAAACGTCCGTGGAAGGCGCGGAGCGGCAAGGATCGAGGTCGCCGCGCGACGGGGGCGCGAGGGCAGGGCCACCAGCTCTCGAGCGGAAAAGGGAAGGAAAGGGTTCTCCTCCGACCCCCCGTTCGCACGGGAGGGCCGGGCCGCTCCGCGGCTCAAGGACCGTTGCCGCTCGTGCTCTCGCCGAACACGTTGATCGAGAACGTCCCGGTCTGGCCCGCGCAGCCGCTCGGAGAGTCGGCCCAGACGCCGACCCCGACGACCAGCTTGTACGTGTCCCCGGGAGCGAGGACGACCGTGTTGTTCCCGAACGTGTAGGAGTGCCCGTTGAGCGCTGGCCCGACCGTCGCTCCCACGGCAAAGTAGGGCAGGTTCTGGCCGATGTTGTTCGCGAACCAGAAGCACGTGCCGTTGTAGCTCGAGGACATCGTCGAGGCTCCGAGCGTGAGGCTCAGACTTCCCGTGTTCGTGAGGACCCCCGTGGCGATGCAGTAGTCCCCCGGGCCGAGGTTCGAGGTGTTGAGGAAGGACATGCCCGTCCCCGGCCCCGCGCCCTCCGCCTGGCAGTTGACGTAGGTGTTCGAGGTCGTGTTGTAGGCGTTCTCCCAACCCAGGCCCACCGTGCCCGTCTGGCCGCTCTGGTTCAGCTCGTGCTGCGCCGTGAACCAGCCCGAGGCGCTCGCGACCCCGAGGCCGACCACGAGGGCCATCACGACGGTGCCGGCGAAGGCCACCGTAAGCAGACGGGTCGTTCGGTCCCGGATCGCACTTCTCTTCTCTCTCATCTCGAGATATTCTCCTATCCTCCCTCCGAAGTTCGGGGTGGATCGACCAGGGGAGGCGCCGACGGGACGGTCTCTCCGTTCCGAGACGTCAACCCAAGAGAAAGTGTCGGGAACATGGGTCCAGCTCGCGAAAGACTAGACCGGGGCGGGCGGGACATGGAATTCCACGACGCGGGCCCGAAGGTCCGAACGAACATCGGCGTTCCCCCTCACCGGTGAAGGGAAGTCGTCCCTCCGACACGGCGCGCCCGTGCGGTGCCTCACGCGTCCGCGCGATCCGATCCCGCTCCCCGACGCGCGTTATAAACAAACCCGGGTAGCCGCCGCCGGTTCCTATGTCCGGTCCGCTCCCGTCGAGCGTCCGCCCGTGCCGACGATCCGCCCGCGCCCTCGGACCCGGGCTCGGGGCCGCCGTCGTATTCCTGCTACTCCTCCTTCCCGCCGGCGGCGTACTTCTTCCCACCGCGTCGCCGGGCGGCGCAGCGGGGAGCGCCAGATCGCAGGGAGGCTCCGTCGTGGCCCCTGCGCTGTGGCGACCCGTGACGACGCCCGGACAGGTCTCGACGGCCAGCCGCGCGGGCACCGTCGACCTCGCCCAGCTTGCCTCGACACCGCTCGCCGTCGGTGGGGCGTTCCCGACCGACCTCCCGGCGCGATTCGCGGCCAGTTCGCCCGCGACGCGGACCGCCGCGGCCGCGCTCGCGAGCCCTCGGCCCCAAGCTCCGGCGCTCGGGCCGGGGTTCGAGGGGCTGAACTCGACCCAGTGCGGGTGCGCTCCGCCCGACGTGATCGACGCCGTCGGTCCGACGCAGATCGTCGAGATGGTGAACCTGGAGGTCCAGGTCTACTCGAAGACCGGCGTCGCGCTCCACGGCGCGAGCGCCTCGTCGTTCTTCGGCGCCGGCTCCGACTTCCTGAGCGACCCGCGCGTACTCTACGACAACGCGAGCGGCCGCTGGTTCGCCTCGATCTTCGATGCCGGGCCGTCCGGGACGGGCCTCGTCCGCCTCGCGGTCTCCGCGGGCTCGGACGCAACCGGGACCTGGTACCTCTTTACGATGGTCTCGGCCCCCTCCGGCGAGTTCCCGGACCAGCCCATCCTGGGCGCCAGCTCCGACCTCGTCGCCTTTGGTGGCAACATGTTCTCGGAGTCGACCTCCTCCTTCTACGGCGCCGAGTACTGGGTCGTCGACAAGGCCGCGCTCCTCAACGACTCCGCGGCCGCGGTGCAGAGCTGGGGACCCGACCCGAACTACCTCTCGATCCATCCCGTGCAGTCGCTCGGGCCGACCAGCACGCAGTACTTCGTCTCGACGACCTCCGCCAGCTCGGACAACGTCACGATGCTCGCGGTGCAGGGCGTCCCCCCGTCGAGCACGGTCACCTGGAGCACGCTCCTCATCTCGTCCTACACGACCGCGCCGGCCGGTCGCGAGCCGTCGGGCGGCACGATCGATTCCGCCGACACCCGCGTGCAATCCGCCGTGTGGCAGAACGGCGACCTCTGGCTCGCGTTCGACGACCAGTGCACGCCGACCGGGGACTCGATCCCGCGCGCCTGCGCCCGCCTCGTCGAGATCGCGACGGGCTCGTCCAGCGTCCTCCAGGACTTCGACTACGGGCTCGTCGGATTCGACCTCTACTATCCAGCGCTCTCGCTCGACCGCGCGGGCGACCTTACGATGGTCTTCGGCTACTCCTCCTCGTCGGTCTACCCGAGCATCGGCGTCACCGGGCAGGCCGCGACCGACGGAGCGGGCACGATGCAGTCGTACCGGACGGTCCACAGCGGCTCTTCGACCCTGAGCTGCGGGGGAGTCTGCCGCTACGGCGACTACTTCGGCGCGGCGACGGACCCGACGAGCTCGGTCGTCTGGGTCGGCGGCGAATTCACGACCGCGAGCCTCTCCTGGGACACCTGGATCGCGCCGGTCGTCACTGACGGGCCCGCGCGCGCCGACCTGTCGGTCGCTCCGGGGAGTGTCGACCTGGGCCAGAACGTGAGCGTGTCCCTCCTCGGGGCGAACGTCACCTGTGGGGTGTGGTTCTCCGCCTACTGCGCCTCCTCGATCCCCCTCGGGGACGGAGCGACCGCATCCTCGCCCTGCTCCTCGAACGGCCCGGGGTACACCGTCACCCACACGTTCTCGAGCGTGGGCTCCTACGAGGTCGGCCTCAACGGCTACCTCGGCGTGTACTCGAGCTCGACCTGCGCGGCGGGCACACAGACGCTCAACCTCTCGATCGTCCCCGCGCCGGTGGTCGTCTCGACGCTGCCGATCGCGGGCGTCGCGGCCTCGCCGCAGAACGGGGCCGACGTTGGCCAGTCGATCGCTCTCGTGGCCACGGTCTCGGGTGGCCGGGCCCCGTACGCCTACCTCTGGAGCGGTCTCCCCGCCGGCTGCGCCAACAGCGCGACCGCGTGGGTGAACTGCACCGCGAGCGTTCCGGGATCGACCACGATCGGGCTCAACGTCACCGACTCGAACGGGGTCCTGCGGCCCGTCTCTCTCGGCTACACGGTCTCGCCTGCGCTCGCGCTGAGCCTCGCGGCGACGCGAAAAGGGCTCGACGTCGGCCAGTCGGCGACGTTCAACGCGACCGTCACCGGAGGGTCGGGATCCTACGGGATCGAGTGGTTCGGCCTGCCAACGGGCTGCTCGGGGACGAACCTCACCGTTCTCACCTGCGCGCCGACCGGCCACGGTAGCTTCTCGGTCACGGCCGAGGTCATCGACTCGAACGGCGCCTCGGTGCTGAGCTCCCCCGTCGCGGTCGTCGTCGGACCCGCGCTCGTCGTCTCGGTCGAGTTCGGTGCGAGCGGGACCGTCGGCCAAGCGTCGACGCTCCGCCTCAACGTGTCGGGCGGCACGGCCCCGTACACGATCACCTGGAGCGGGCTCCCGTCGAGCTGCCCCTCGGCAAGCTCCGCAACGCTCTCGTGCACGCCCGAGGGTTCCGGCACCTACACGATCCACGTCGTCGTCCTCGACGCGGCCGGGGCATCGGAGAACGCGACGGGCTCCTGGTCGGTGTCGAGCGCCCCGACCGGCCTCGTGATCGGACTCACGGCGGTCCTTGCGATCGTCGGTGCGACCGTTGCAGCCTGCCTCGTCGTCGGGCTCCTCCTCCTCCGTCGGCGCTCCCGTCGCGGTCCGGCGTAACCGCGCCGGTCGGACGCCCGTCGGCGAGCGCGAGCGCCTCGCGGCGCGCGAAAGCTCTTTGGCACCCTAGCGGTACCGTGCGTCGTGCCAGGGCGGAGCAGGTCCCGGGCCCGGTCGTGGGTTCTCGGCGCCGCCGCGGTTCTCGTGGTCGTGACCCTGCTTCTCGTCGTGGTTCCGCCCTCCGCTCCGGCGCGGACGGCCACGCCTCCGGTCGGCGCCGACCTCGGGGCCGGCCGGGCGCTCCCGGTGTTGCCTCAAGGGCACCGAAGCGCGCCGGCGGTGCGGCCGGACGCCTCGACCCCCTCGTGGAGCTTCCTTACGCCGAACGAGTCCGCCTACCCGTACAATCGCTCCTCCCCCGCGATGGCCTACGACCCCGAGCTCGACGGGACGCTCCTCTTCGGTGGCTACAACGTCACGGTCGCTGCCTATGGCGATACCTGGCTGTTCACGAACGGGTCGTGGACGAACCTGACCGTGACGCTCTCGGTGAGTCCTCCGGCGCGCTGGTACGCCGGGCTCGCCTGGGACCCGGTCGACCGGTACATGGTCCTCTTCGGGGGCGGGAACCCTTCGACGGACTTCTCCGATACCTGGGCCTTCGCCAACCACCAGTGGCGTGAGCTCTCTCCCGCCCACTCCCCGAGCGCTCGGCGCAACGTGCAGATGGCGTGGGACCCCACCCTCGACGCGGTCTACCTCTACGGCGGCTTCTGCAAGTTCTGCGGCGCTCCGGCGTACAACGACAGCTGGGAGTACGTCGGCGGAAACTGGACGAACCTGACCGCACGGGTCGTGGGCGCGCCGCCAACGCTCGACTCGATGACGTGGGACGCCGCCGACGGCTACCTGCTCGGGTTCGGCGACCTCGCGACGGGGTGCACGCAGGCCGGAACGAACCTGACGTATTCGTTCAACGGCACGACGTGGTCTGAGGTCGCGGTCGTCGGTGCACCCTGGTTCTCCCTCGGCGGGGCGATGGTCTACGACGCGGCGAACGGCTACGTCCTGCTCTACGGCGGTCAGTCCCCCGCCTACTCCGACTGCTGGCCGCAGGCCGAGACCTGGTCGTACCGGGCCGGGGTCTGGACGAACCTGACCTCGTCGCTGCCGCGGGCTCCCTACGAGCGCGGCGCCGAGGCGATCGCGTACGACTACGCCGCCTCCGTGGTCCTTCTCTACGGCGGCGCCCAGTACATCCCCTACTCCTACGGGAACTACCTCGGCGAGACCTGGAGCTACCCCGGGCCGCCGCTCCTCGCGACGGCCTCGGCGCGTCCGACCGACGGCGAGGTGCCGTACACCGTGAACCTCACCGCGACCGTCTCCGGCGGCGCGGGCGCCGACACGACGACCTGGAGCTTCGGGGACGGGACTCCGAGCGAGACGGGGACGACCGTCGCGCACCTCTATGGGGCCGTCGGCACCTTCGTGGCGACCGCCACCGTCGGCGATGCCGTCGGGCAGTCCGTGACCCGGAACGTCACCATCGACGTTCTCGCGAGGGTCAGCTCCGCGATCTCCGTCGCACCCCGTGTCGGCCTCGTTCCCCTCACCGTCGCCTACGCCGCGGACGCGACGGGCGGCTCCGCTCCGTTCACCTACTCCTGGGCGTTCGGCGACGGCACGGCCAACAGCAGCCTCGCGTGGGTGAACCACACCTACACCGCGGTCGGCAACTACTCGGCGCGGCTCACGGTACGCGACGCACTCGGCTACGAGGCGACGAGCACCACGACGGTCTCCGTCGTCGCCCCCCTCCTCGCCATCGCAACGCTGTCGACGACGATCGGGGCCGGCCCGCTCGTCGTCGGCTACACCGCCACGCGGGTCGGCGGAGTGGGGCCGTACACGTACGCCTGGAACTTCGGCGACGGCGAGGCCTCCTCGACGCCCTCGGGGCTCCACACGTATACGGGCGCGGGGAACTACACCGTGGACCTCGTCGTCTCGGACGCGCTCGGGGAGTCGTCCCGCTGGTCGGCCGCCGTCTCCGTCTACGACCCCCTCGGGGTCGGTTTCGGAGCCGCGAACGAGTCGGTCGTGCTCGGCCATCGGCTCAACCTGTCGGGCACCGTCACCGGAGGCTACGGCGCGGACACGCTCGCCTGGACGGGGCTACCGACGGGCTGCCTCGCCGCCGACGTGGCAACGATCACGTGCACGCCGAGCCTCGCGGGAATCTACGACGTGAGGCTCGAGGCGACGGACGCTCGAGGCGAGACGGCGAACGCGACCCTGACCGTCGCGGTCTCGGCGCCGGCCGTCTCCCCCTCGCCCGTTCACGCGGTCCCCACGTCGTCGGCCTCGGTCCTCCTCCTCACCGCGGTCGCCGTCGGCCTCGTGCTGGTCGTTTCAGCGGCCCTGATCGCGCTCTGGCTCCGACGTCGTGCCCCGCCTCAGGCCCCGAAGGCCGCCTCGGGCGGATCGAGCGGGCCTCGTCGCAGCTGAGCCTCGGACGGGAGCCCGCCCGGGGGCCGGCGTCGGTCCCTCCGGCACGGCGTGAGCGAGACGGGGGTCAGCGGGACCGCGGGAGCGGCGGCGGAGCGGACTCCGGTTCCGGCACCGGGCCCCCCTCTGCGGGGGAGCGGGTCGGCGCCACCGTCGAGGGCCTCGCGTAGCCCTCCTCGGTGCTGAGCGAGATGAGATCGGAGGCGATGTCCGCCCACGGACGATCGGCCGGGGACTCGCGGGCCTCGATCCTCGGGGGTTGTAGCAGTAGCCACGCCGTCATCGCGACGTTCGTCCCCACGATGAGCAGGAGCGCGGGGAGGAATAGCCTCGAGACGGCCGGCGAGTACTCGAGTGCGACGAGGAGGAGCACCGCCGAGGTGAGGCCGCGGCCGTACGAGGCCGCGACCGGCTGGGTCCAGGCCCTCGGAACCGTCTCCGCGCGCGTCACGATCGGGAAGATGAGGCGGCGGGCGAGGAGGAGCGCGAGGACGAGGCCGATGAGAGCGAGCCCGACGATCCACCCCGGGTTCGCGAGGGTCACGATCATGCCGATCAGGAAGAGGAAGAACGCCCGAAGCACGAACGCGATCTCGACCTCGACCTTCCTTAGGTCGTCCGCAAGACGGAACGGCCGCGTGCGCCGGAGGTAGCGTCGGACGAGCTCCTCGTTCCCGAGCACGACCCCGAAGACGAGGGCGGCGAGGATCCCGGACCCGCCCAGCGACTCGGTGACGGCGTAGACGACGAAGAGGAAGCCGAGCGTCGCGAGGGCGGCGAAGGGTCGGTCCTGCCACTCGTAGAGGAAGAGAAGCCAGATGAGCCCGGCCGCAAAGCCGATCGCGATCCCGACCGGCAGCGGGAGGACGAGCGAGGCGGTCAGGTTCAGGGCGAGCGAGGGGAGGGACGGCGCGGCGAGCGCGAGCACGGTCGTGACCGAGATGACCGCGAGCGCGTCCTCGATCGCGGCGTCGATGTGGAGCAGGCTCCTCAACCCGGGCGCGAGCCTCAGGCGATTGGCGAGCGGGATGATCACCGCGCCCGAGGTACATCCGAGGGCGGTCGCGAAGAGGAGCGACAGGATCGGGTGGCTGGGGAAGAGGAACAGGTAGGAGACGACGAACAGCAGCGCCGCGCTCACCGTGTAGGTCGCGGCGGCGAAGACGATCGCGGAGGAGGCGAACGGCCGGACCCGGGCGAGCCTCAGGTCGATGCCGGCGTCGAAGAGGATCAGAACGAGCGCGGTCGCCCCGAGCACCGGTGCGATGACGAGGAGGGACGACGGCGCGAGGAGGCCGAGGAGCGGGCCGGCGAGGACCCCGAGTCCGATGAGCCAGAGGACATCCGGAATGCGGAAGCGGCTCGCGAGCCAGTCCGCCCCGAAGCCGACGAGGAGCGTTACACCGAGAAGGAGGACCAGGAGGCTGGTCCCCGCCAGCGTGAGGATCGACATACGGCCCTGCTGCCTGGATGCGTGCTCGAGTCCCCTCGCTCGAAGCCGGCCACACTGGCCGCGACTCCGCCGCGCCGCACCGGATCTCGCCCGCCGCCCGGTTCGAAGGGAGGTGCTCCGAGTACAAAGACGCGCCCCCTACACCGGTCCGGGGACTGTCGATAGAGGCTCGCAGGTGTGGGAGCGCGACACCGGACCGGTGTGTCCCCGCCCGCCCAGACCGCGCGGAGGTCGACGAGACGCCGTCGACCGGGTCTACCCCGGGTGCCGATGAGGGGCCAAGAGCTCGGGTCTCGAGCCTCCCGCCACCCCGACGTGACTGGGGAGCGGGCCGGCGAGAGCGTCAGCCCGCCCCGCCACCCTCGAGACGGGGCGAGCGCGCCACCGCGTGGCCCGACGCACCGTCGGCGGGAAGTAGAGCCCTCGTGGAACGGGAGGGTTCGACAACCGCGGCGGGCTCCGCGGCCGACGTCGGAGGTGCCACCTGGCTGAGGTATATTGCCGGGGCGTGTCGGACCCACCTCTATGGCGCCACGGGCGGAGCGACGGGTCTCCGCCGCCCTGTTCGACCTGGACGACACGCTTTACGATCACAGCTTCGCCCTCGAGAGCGCGGTGGCGGAGCTCCAGAAGCAGGATCCTCGTCTCTTGGCGGTGCCGCTCGGAGTGCTGGTGTCGAACGACCAGGCGGTCCTTCGCGACGTCCACAGGAGCCTGGTCCTTCCGAAGAAGGTCACGTTGCCGGAGAGCCGAGTCCTCCGGATGCTCCGGCTGTACGAGTCCCTCGGCATCGAGCTCTCGGGGTCCGAAGCCCGACGGCTCAGCGAGCTCCGAAGGGCGGCCTACCTCGAGAGCGAACGGCCCGTACCGGGGGCGAGAAGCCTGCTCGAGGAGCTGCGATCCCGGCGCGTGCATGTCGGCATCGTCTCGAACAATCTCCTCGCCGAGCAGAAGGGAAAGCTCTCGAGGATCGGCCTTGCGGGACTCTTGGATTCCTTGACGGTGTCCGAGGAGGTTCGGGCCCCCAAGCCCGATCCGCAAATCTTCCGACTCGCCCTCCGCCGCTGCGGCCGCCCTCCCGCCGAGGCGGTGGTCGTGGGCGATTCCTGGAAGGAGGATATCGAGGGCGCGCAGACGGCCGGACTCAACGCCGTCTGGTTCAATCGCCGTCGGGATCCACGGCCGTCGGTAGGAAACCCTGCGAGGGAGCTCGCCTCCTTCCGGCCGACGGCGAAGGCCGTCGCCACGATCCTGGGCGCGCGCGCTCGTACTGGGTAGGAATCCGCGCCGCACGCGCGCGACCGGACTCCCCCCGGGCGAGCTCGGACCCGCCTCGTACGAAAGCGGCGTGGTGTTCCCCAAAGGCTCGGGACCGATGCGGCCGGCACCGCCGGTGCGCTGACCCGACGGGCTGGCGTTGAAGCCCTCCTTAGAGCCTTAACTCTCCGGGGGTTCGGCCCTCGGAGGGAACCATGAAGTGGGTTACACGAGAGAAGGCCCGTGTCGACCGGATCGCCTGCCCTTGGCTGATCAAGAAGTTCGTCGACAAGGAGGCTGAGTTCCTCTACGTGCCCAAAGAAAGGGTCCTGGAAGTCTCGAAGAAGCAAGGCGCCACGCCGTTCGACGTTCCGGGAGCGGAGCTTCACCACTATGAGGAGAACGGTCAGGCGTTCGTGAGCTTCGACGCGATCATCAAGAAGTACCGGCTCACCGACCCTGCGCTCCTGGAGCTCGCGAAGATCGTGCGGGTCGCCGACGGGGGATCGGGCACCGAGGTCGAAGCCGCCGGCCTCGAGGCCGCGGCGACAGGGTTCCGCCTGATCGCGAAGGACGACCTCGAGAACCAGCGCCTCCAGTTCCCGCTCTACGACGCGCTCTACGCGTACTGCAAGTGGAAGGTCGAGGAGAAGGGCCAGCTCGAGCACGCGGGTCGCTGAGACGAGCTTTCCCGTCTCCTCCGATACGTGCGCATGAAGCCGGCGACCGAGCTCCGACCCCACCTCGAATGGTGCGCGGCCCGCGAAGGACCCGGTCTCGAGCGGCTCTTCGCCGGGGTCCGTTCGCCCGCGAAGGGCCGGGTTCGCGAGACCGAGGTGAGGCGATGCGAGAGGTAGGCCGCATCGCCCTTCCGCCGCACCCTCCGGACGGCGAGTTCGACCACGCCGCGGTCGACCCGGCCGGGGACCGGCTGTACGTCGCCCATCCCTCCAACGACGCCGTCGAGGTCGTGGGCCTTCGGACTCGAAGCCATCTCCGCTCGCTGAGCGGTCTGCGAGGGGTGGCGGGCGTGTGGGTCGATCCGCTCTCCCGGCTCCTCTTCACCTCGAACCGGGGCGAGGATACCGTCAGCATCTTCCGGCTCGAGGACGGGCAGGAGTCGGAACGGTTCCGGATCCCGACCGGGGTCCGACCGAACGGTATGGCCTTCGACCCGCAACGTGGCACCCTCCTGGTCGCGGGCGTCGGCAACCCGAAGCTTCCCAGCGCCCCTCCCACGCTCACCTTTGTCGACAGCCGAGACGGGCGACGCCTCGGTCAGGCCGTCGCGCCCGGACGAACACGGTGGGCGCTGTACCATCCCGAGACGGACAGTTTCTACGTCAACATCGCGGATCCCCCCTCGGTCGTGGTCGTGAGGGCCGGCGACGTTGCGGCCGCGCCCCGAACGATCTCGGTCGGGGCCAAGGGGCCTCACGGGCTTGAACGGGACCCGGGCGGCCGCCTCCTCTACTGTGCGTGTGATGAGGGACTTCTCTTGAGCCTCGAACCGAAGACGGGCGCCTCACGGGTCGTGGCACCGTTGGCCGGACCCCCCGACGTTCTCTGGCTGAATGCGAGGCGTTCGCGCTTGTACTGCGCGGTCGGCGAGCCCGGATGCGTCGACGTCTTCGACCTGAATCCGGTGCGGCGGTTGGCCAGCGTGCCGACCGCAGCGGGTGCACACACGCTGACGGTGGATGAGCGCCGGAACGAAGTGCACGTCTTCCTTCCGGGGTCGCACGAGGATCTCGTGCTGGCCGACTGAGTCGAAGGGTTGGGGCGGCGACACGGCCGTGCCGCCCCGGTCCGATGTCGAACCGGCACGATCGGAAAGCGGCTCCGGGAGAACTCTCCGGGAGGCGAGATCGCATCGCGCTGACGACGGCTGGCTCCTCGGGGGTTCACCGGGACGGCCCGCGAGTCGCGTGCGTAGTTCCGGGCGGGAGCGTGACCTCGAGGAGACCGGGCCGAGCGTGACCCCTCCGGTCGAGAAGGTTGACCCAGATCCCGACGCTCCCCGCTGGCAGGGGGGGCAGCCTGGAGCCGGAGGCTCGGTTGAGCCCGTCCAGGTCTGCGTGCTCGACGGGATGGGGTGGCGACCGGGCCCAAGACGTCGAGAAGGTGCGATCCTCTGTCGAGAAACCCCGAGCGGATTCGCCGGCTCCTACCTAAGCTGTGGGATACACTACGGATAGCGACGGGGGGTTCGGAGGGCGCATGACCAGGCTCTTCGCTGGCCCTCGCCCCGAACTGTTGACCCTGCATCCCGCACCGAACGGGCCGGGCTGACGGGGAAACTCGAATGGTTCCACAGCGTTCCCGGGGAAGGGGGGCGGGCGCGCATGAGGGCACGCCCGCGAGGAGCGCCGATTCCGCGAAGCGAGCGCGTCAGGCGCTCGGCGCGCCAGACCCGGCGCTTCGGGCGGAGCGTTCCAGGTTTCGGACGATCTTGGCGAGAGCGCTCGACATGACCTTGCGCTCCTCGGCCGTCAACCCGGCGCTCGTCACGCGCCGGAATCGTCGAGTCGCTTCCTCGATCGGTCGCTTGACCGCGCGACCCCGGTCCGTCAGGTAGAGGTGAACGCGGCGTCGGTCGACGGAGTCTCTGCGTCTCGTGATGAGTCCCGAGGCCACCATGTGGGAGGCCATCTTCACGACGGTGGGAGCCGTGATCCCTAGCCTCCGAGCGACCTCGATGGGCGTTAGCCCATCTCTCTCGTACAGGGCCCAGAGGATGTGGTTCTGACCGCCGCGGCCTCCGAATTGCTTCATGATCTCATCGACGGCGGATCTGGACAGCTTCGCCACGCGGACGAAATCGTCCCAAAAGTCAGTGTTCGCCACGACGGCCCCGCTACCCTCCTGCCGCGCCAACTCTTAAATCCATCTCATACATTAGCCGGCTAATGATTAGCCGTGCATTGGAAGGGCCAGATCGCGTTCTCGTCACGGGCGCCACCGGTAAGGTCGGTTCCCACCTCGTTCCTCGTCTTCTGAGCGCGGGCCTGCAGATCCGGGCCCTCGTCCGTCCCGGGCCCAACGTCCAAAGACTTCGAGACCAGGGTGCGGAGATCGTGGAGGGAGATCTGCTCCGGCCGGAGTCCCTGGAGTCGGCCTTGCAGGGGGTTGAAACCGTCGTTCACCTCGCCGCGTTCTTCCGGGGCGCCACGGCCGAGCAGGCTCGTGAGGTGAACCTGTTCGGTACCGCGGGCTTGGCGGTGGCGGCCCGACAGGCGGGGGTCACGAACTTCATCTTCGCCAGCACCAGCAACGTCTATCCTCCAGGATTGAACCGCCCCGCACGCGAAAGCGATTCCCCGGGCCCGGAGCCCCCCACTCGTCCCTACCCCGCCTCCAAAGTGGCGGCCGAGGCGAAGTTGATCGAGTTGGATCGTGCGCAGGGCTTTGGTCTCTGCATCCTCCGACTTGGTTTTGTGTACGGCGAGGGCGACCGACACGTTTGGGAGATGATGCCGTACGTGGCCGGGTGGAATCCGTCGCGGCGGATGCATTCGGTTCACCACGCCGACGTGGGCCAGGCGGTGATTCGGGCCCTGTTTCGGGGTCCCCGTGCAGGGAAGGTGTACAACATCGCCGACGACGCTCCCATCACGCTCCTCGAGTTGACGCGACTCGCTCGAGAGCCGGAGCCGTCCCCCGAGAGATTCACCCCGCCGTTCGACCACTGGGAAGGTCTGTTGGACACACGACGGGCGCGCGAGGAGCTGGGTTTCCGGCCGCTCTATCCATCGTGCTATTCGGCCTTCGACGCGGGAGCCTTCTAGGGCGCGGCGGAGGACTGGGCCGCGATCAGCAGGCGAGAGGGGCACGTATGGGAAGCACCGCGTCGGACTGCTTCGCGTGCGGCGCCGCCTCGTGGCTCGGAACTCACCCCGTGTGGGACGAAGGGGAACGACCGAGGCTGGGGGGCGTCAGGGATCGCCCCAGCCGGATTCGGACATTAGCCCCGAGCGGATTCGAACCGCTGTCGCCGGCTCCAAAGGCCAGCATGCTTGGCCACTACACCACGGGGCTGCGAGGCCCGACCGGGTGCCGATAGAAAAGGACGACTTCCCTCGCGCGGCCGTCTCCCACGAGGCTTATCGGTGGGCGGGGTCTCGCCGGTCGATGCGACGGACGAAGATCCTCGCCACGCTCGGACCCGCGAGCTTCGACGCGCGGAAGCTCGCCCAGCTCCTCGACGCCGGCGCCAATGCCTTTCGCATCAACTTCTCGCACGGCAGCGACGCGGAGCACCGCGAGGTCCTCGCGCGCGTGCATCGGCTGGTCGACAAGCGAGAGGACGCCGTGGCGATCGTCGCCGACCTCCAGGGGCCGAAGATCCGCGTCGGCGAGGTGACGCCGTCCCCGCGCCGTCTCCTCGAGGGTCGGCGCCTCGTCCTGGACGCTCGGGCCGGCCTCGGCACGGAGGACCGGGTCCCGGTGTCGATCCCCGGCTTCTCGACCGCGGCCCAGCCGGGGGACCCCGTGCTCATCGGCGATGGATCGATCGAGCTCCTGGTCGAGGAGACGGCCGACACCGAGATCGTCACGAGGGTCGTGCACGGCGGGCTCCTGACGTCCCACGCGGGGCTCTACCTCCCGCGCGCGAAGCTCCGCACGGGGGTCCTCGGCGCGAAGGACCGAGCGGACATGGCCATCGCGATCGCAGGCGGGGTCGACTTCATCGCGCTCTCGTTCGTTCGAGAGGCGCGCGACATCCGCGAGGCGAGGGCGCTCCTCCATCGGCTCCCGCAAGGGGCCAAGGTCGGGATCATCGCGAAGATCGAGCGGGCCGAGGCGCTCCAGAGGGCCGAGAGCATCCTCGCCGCCTCCGACGGGATCATGGTGGCGCGCGGCGACCTCGGCATCGAGGTTCCGCTCGAGCGGCTCGCGCTCGAGCAGAAGCGGCTCGTGGCCCAGGCGAACGCCGCCGGCCGCTTTGCCATCGTCGCCACGCAGATGCTGCTCAGCATGGTCTCGGCCCCGCGGCCGACCCGGGCCGAGGCGACGGACGTCGCGAACGCGGTGCTCGACGGCGCGGACGCCGTCATGCTCTCGGAGGAGTCGGCGATCGGCCAGTTCCCGGTCGAGGCCGTCTCCTGGCTCGATCGGATCTGCGGGGCGACGGAATCGGCGATGCTCCGCGGTGAGGTTCGCTCCGCTCCCGCGACGGGCGCGGGCCCGTCGCTCGAGCGCGCGGTCGCGGAGGCCGCGGTCCACCTGGCCCGGGAACTGCGGGCCGCCGCGATCGTGACCCCGACGCACTCGGGGCGGACCGCCAGTCTGGTCGCCGCGCTTCGGCCGGCGGCCCCGATCGTGGCCCTGAGCTCACGGGGGGAGACGCGACGCCGGCTCGCGCTCGTCTGGGGCGCCACGAGCCGACCGGTCCCTTCCCATCTCCCGCTCCCGGAGCTCCGCCGGGCCGCGCGGGCGTCGGCCGTCTCGGCGCTCGCCGTCGGGCCCCGCGACCGGCTCGTCCTCACCGCGGGCTATCCCGTCGAGGGTCGGCCGACGAATCTCGTGACGGTCCTCGACGGCGAGGAGATAGAGCCGCGCGCCCCGACCCCCAAGCGCCGGCGAGGGGCCGCTACCCCTCGGTCGGCGTGACCCCGCGCCCTTCGACGACGCCGCCGCGCCGGGGCGGCGCCCGGCTGGCCGGAACGAGGGCGAGGAGCGGCAGGAGGATGAGCATGAGGGCGGCGGCGAAGGCCCAGGCGGCCGTGTAGCCGAAGGCCTCGACGACGAACCCGAACGTGACGGCGATCGCACCGCCGAGGATGACCTGGATCGAGTTGACGACACCGACCCCGAGGGCCAACCCCTCTCCCCCGGACTCGGGCAGGTAGGTCGGGATCAGGTAGAGGACCGCGAACACCGCCCCGTCGGCGAACCCGAGGAGGAGCATCGCGACGACGAGCGGGCCGAGCGCGAGGAACGGGATGAGCAGGACGAGGAGCGCCGAGGCGGCCGCGAAGACGAGGGCCACGACCCTCCGGTCGCCGCCCCGCTCGGCGAGCCAGCCGCCGAGGGGTCCTCCCGGGAACGAGACCAGGACGACCGCGGCAGAGAGGAGGGCCGCGAGGCCCGTGCCCCAGCCGGGATGGACGTCGTGGCCGTACTTCACGAAGTACTGCGCGACGATGTAGAGGCCGCCCCAGAACCCCGTGAGCGCGACCGAGAGCGCCCAGATCGACCGGGAGAAGACTACGGCGCGCCCGCGTCGCATCAGCTCCGACAGAGCGGGGGCGGGTCGTCTCCGGATCGCGGGAGGGAGCAGCACGGCCGCGAGCCCGGTCGACGCGAGGAGCCCGAGGCCCCCGATGGCGAGCGCGGGACCCCAGCCGAGGACGGCTCCGACGTAGGCCGCCCCGACGAGCCCGAGCGCCCCGCCGACGCTGAAGCCGCCGTTGTAGAACCCGATCACGGCGCCCCTCTGTCCGGCGGGGAAGTACGAGGCGACGAGGCTCAGCGCCGGGGAGAAGAAGAACGCCGCGCCGATCCCGGCGACGAACCGAAGGCCGGCAAGCCACGTCCAGCTCGGGGCCGCGAACGCGAGCGCGTCGCACCCCCCCAGGACCGTGAGGCCCACGAGCGAGACGGACCGGGCCCCGTACCGGATCGAGGCGAATCCCGCGGGGACCTGGAAGAGGCCGACACCGAGGAGGAAGGCCCCGAGGACGAGCCCCAGCTCGGCGGCGTTCGCCGAGAGCGACGTCCCGATCCGCGGCAGCACGGCCCCGATGTCGTACCAGTTGACCGCGTAGACGATGCGCGCGACGAACAGCGCCGCGACGGCCGAACGCCGTTGGGACCGGGAGAGCTCCGTGGCCCGGTCACCCCGGGACGAGGCCGCGGAGCTTGAAGTAGCGCACGAGACCCTGCGCGGCCAGGTCGTAGCCGGAGACCCGTTCGCTCGCGTCGTCGGCCGAGCGGCCCGAGACGGTCTCACGCTCGAGGCGTCGGACCTCCGCGGCCCGCAGCGCGTCGGCGACGTGCCGGACGCTCGGGTCCTCGCGGGCGGCCGCGAGGGCGGTGTCGCGCCAGAGCCGCACCTCGGTCCCGTACTCGCGGAAGTCCTCTCCGACCGCCGTCGACGGGCCGAAGTGGCTGTAGAGGAGCCGGCGCGGGGCGGCGGCCGCCATGCGCTCGGCGCTCGCGAACAGCGCCTCGAGGTCGAGGTCGGGGGGCGGGACGGCGGGACGCGGCCAGGGCGAGCCCTCCAGCTTGACACCGAGCGAGTCCCCGGTGAGCAGAGAGCCGCTGCCGGTGTCCAGGAACGAGAGATGGTGGGAGGCGTGCCCGGGCGTCGCGAGCACCTCGAGGGTGCCGCCGCGGACCGGGAAGCTCTCGCCTCCTCGGAGGGTGACGACTCGGTCCGGGGGGACCGGGGCGATCGGGCCCCACAACGGGTCGGCGGCCGCTCCCCAGGCGCGGCGCGCGCTCGCGGCGAGCCGCGTCGGGTCGATCAGGTGTGGCGCCCCGAGCTCGTGGACGTAGAGACGCGCTCTCGGGAAGGCCAACGCCGCGGCGCCGAGCCCGCCGGCGTGGTCGAGATGGATGTGGGTGACGAAGATCTGTCGCACCTCCTCCGAGGCCCGGCCGAGTCGCCCGAGGCCCTCGCGAAGCCGTTCGAGACACGTCGTCGGCCCCGTCTCGACGAGCGCGACGCCCTCCTCGAGGGGGAACAGGTAGCTCGCGACGAGCCCCTCGGTGTCCCGAAAGCCGAGGTCGATCATCGCCCGGCCCCCGCCCAGGTCGTGGACGGATATCGCCGGCATGGGTCGACCCGGCCCTCCTAGAACGTCGGGGTGAAGAAGAAGAGGACCGAGAGCACGGCCACGAGGAAGATCGCCGCGGCCCCGAAGCTACCCACCCAGATGGCGCGGCTCCATCGGAGGACCTTGCGGCCGTCCAAGGCCCCGAGGGGGATCAGGTTGAACCCGGCGAAGACCGCGTTGACGAACGCGAGGAAGGTCAGCGTCACCCACACCTCCGCCGAGCCGACGAGAGGGAGGCTCGCGAAGGCCGCGCCGAGGAACGCCGCCCCGAAGACGAGGTTCGTCACGGGTCCGGCAAGGCTCGTCCGGCCCCACTCCTCCGTCGAGCCCATCCCGCCGATCACCGTCGCGCCGGGCAGCGCGAAGAGGAACCCGAAGAGCGCGGTCGCGACGGAGAAGAACAGCCCGGCGAGCGACATCCGGAACTCGGCCCAGAATCCGTGCCGCTGCGCCATGATCTTGTGCGCCATCTCGTGCGCGACGAACCCCGTGAGGGTCGCGACGGCGGCGATGCCGAGGCCCGTCACCACCGTCGGCCAGGAGATCCCCCCCGAGACGCCGGTGACGGAGATCTGGGCCCGGACGATGGCGATGTCGAACGTGAGGACCAGAAACGCGATCCCGAGGTGGAGCAGCTCGGTGCGGCTCGTGGTGATCCGCGTCACCGGGCGCGGTGGCCCCCCCGAGAGGAGCTCGTCGGTCGGGCGCGGGTTCCACAAGCTCAAGGGCCCGCTCCCGGCCACCGCTCGACGGCCATCGGTCCCGTGGAGGCGCGTTGGGTGAGCAGGTCGGCGACGAGCCGGATCCCGTCGGCGAGCCTCGGCCCGGGCCGGCTGAAATACGCCTGGTCCGCCACCCACAGCCCGCGGGGGGGCCGAAGACGCTCGACCTCGGGCCGGACCGGCGAGTCGCGCAGCTCCCGGGTCGTGCGCGGGACCGAGAAGCTGCACGGGCTCAGAACGACCAGCTCCGGTCCCCCGCGCTCGACCTCGCTCCAGGTCGTCCGACGAGCGGGCTCGCCCGCGCGCACGCCCCAGGCGCGACCGCCCGCGCGCGCGACGATCTCCGGGGTCCAGAGCCCCGCGAGGATCGGAGGGTCGAGCCACTGGACGACGGCCACCGTGGGCGCCTCCGCGGGAGCCGGCCCGGCACCCGCACGGGCCTCGAGACGCTCGCGGAGCTCGCGCGCCTCTCGCTCGCGTCCGAGGGCGCGGCCGATCGTCGCGACCGTCTCCCAGACCTCCTCGAGGCGTCGGGGGGTCAGCGCGAGGATCGTCGGCGAGACGCCCGCGGCCCGGCACGCCTCGGCGACCTCGGACTCGGTGACGGAGCAGACGCGGCAGAGATTCTGCGTGAGCAGGAGGTCCGGCCGGAGCCGGGCGGTCGCGGGGACGTCGAGCTCGTAGAGGCTTTCGCCGATGCCGCGGACGGCCCGGACGCGGGCGTCGATCTGGGCGGACGGCGCCTCCGCATCCCACGTCCTCGGTCGCAGGACGACCGGAACGTCCGCGACATCCTCGGGATAGTCGCACTCCGCGCTTCGGCCGACGAGCTCGTCCCGGGCGCCGAGCGCGCAGACGATCTCGGTGGCGCTTGGGAGGAGCGAGACGACCCGCATGAGGAGCCCGCCCCGCGACGCCGTGCCCCGTTACTTAGGCTTGCGGCCGCCCGGTTTCCGCGGCCGACGGGGCGGCACGGTCTTCCGTTCGGTGGCCCCCGACGCGCGTCGGGTCCCGCCCCGCGCCCCGGCGGGCGACGGCGCGGGAGCGTCGGTCGGGGCCGCGCGCTCCGCGCCGACCGGAGGCGCCGGCTCCGGCGGCGCCACGGGTGGGAGCTCCGGCGGAGGGAGCCCGAGGTGCTGGCAGAGAGCGACCTCCCGATCGCGAGCGAGCCCGAGGTGTCGGGCGCGCGCCCGCTCCTCCTCGGCGGCGACGGCATCGCCGAGGTGGGCGAGCGCCCCGGCGCGAAGGTAGCGAAGCTGGGGGTCCTCCGGCGACGCCGAGAGGAGCGCGTCGACCTCGGCGAGAGCCTCCGACCAGGCGCGCTCCGAGATCAGCGCCGCAAGAAGGTGCGAGCGCACGGCGACCCGTTGCGGGTCCTCCTCGAGCAGGACTCGATAGGCCGCGACCTCCTCGGCGACGCGACCCTGCGTCCCCAGGACGGCGGCGCGGCCGAGCCGCGCGTCGAGCTCGCCGGGTTGCGCTTCGAGCGCTTCGACGAAGGCCCGGTCGGCGTCCTCGGCGAGGCCGAGCGCGAGAAGCGCGCGACCGATGCCGACCCGCGCCGGCGCGAACTCCGGCTTCAGCGCCACCGCCTGCCGGTAGAACCGGAGCGCCAGGGCCGGAACGCCCCAGTCGAGCCAGGTCCTCGCGCGATGGACGATCGTGTCGAGCTGCTGGGCGCTCGGGAGGAGGCGTCTCGAGGGACCCGGCGGAGCGGCCCTCGGCTCGTCTCCGACGTAGGCGCCGAGACCGAGCCCGCGGACGAGCTCGAGGAAGCGGCCCCCCTCGACGGTGGTCGCGCCGGCACGCTGGAGCTCCGCCTCGAACGCCGGGGGCAGGTGCGTGCGAGAGAGGACGACGAGCCGGGCGGGCGTCGGTGCGACCTCGCCGAGGAGCGAGCGGACGAAGGCGAGCGAGAGCCGGGCCGGGTCCTCGACGAAGGCGAAGAGGAATCGGTCGCCGGTTTGGAGCAACAGGCCCTCGGCGACGGGACGCACCGCGTCCATCTGCTGGCCCATCGCCTCGAGGAGGCGGCCGATGAGGTCTGAGAACTCCGTCGTCACCATCGTGCCCTCTCGAGCGGGGAACCGGCCCCACCGTTAAATACGTACGACCGTCCGCGGAACCGGCGAGCTGTGGAGTTCTCCGACCTCACGGGCTACCGTTCGAGGCTCGAGGGCCTCCTTCGCGCGCAGTACGCGCAGGCCCGACGCGCGACGGCGCCGGCGCTCCGGGGCTCCGTCGACGCCCTCTCCGAGTTCACGCTGCGGGGCGGCAAGCGGTTCCGGGCGCTCTTGGTGCTCGGGGGCTACTGGATCGCCTCGGGCGCGTCGCCGGAGGCGGCGCTCCCCGCGGCGGCGGCGCTCGAGCACTTCCAGACCTGGATGCTCGTCCACGACGACATCATCGACCATTCCGAGGAGCGACGCGGCGGGCCCACGCTGCATCGAAGCCTCGCGGGCGCGCACGCGGCCGCCGGTCGCCTCGGGGACGCGGAGGCGACGGGCACGGGGCTCGCGATCACCCTCGGGGACCTCGAGGAGCCGTTCACGCTCGACGCACTGCTCTCGGTGCGCGTTCCCCAAGCGCGGCGCCTCGCGGCGGCGGCCGAGTACGTCGCGATGACCCGTGCGACGGCCTACGGCCAGCTTCTCGACATTCAGAACGGGAGCCTCCCGGTCGAAGAGGTCCGCGAGGCCGATGTCCTCAAGGTCCACGAGCTCAAGTCGGCGGTCTACACCGTCTCCTCGCCGCTGCGCATCGGGGCGCTCCTGGGCGGGGCGCGCCCCGCGCTCACGAGCGACCTCGAGGCGATCGGCCTCGACCTCGGCATCGCCTTCCAGCTTCGGGACGACGTCCTCGGGGCCGGACTCGGGGACGGCGACCCGGGCAAGAGCGCGAACGACCTCGTCGAGGGGAAGCGGACGCTCCTCGTCGTGCGGGCCTGGGCCAAGGGCTCGGCGACGGACCGGGCGGCGCTCCGCGCCGTCCTCGGCGTCGCGACCGCCGCCCCCGGTGACGTCGCCCAGGCGGTGGAGGTCCTTCGTTCGACCGGCAGCGCCGCCTACTCGGAGGCGCGGATCGCCCAGCTCACGAAGCGGGCCTACGCGAGGCTCGAGGCGAGCCGGGCCGTCCCGGCGCGGGCGAAGCCGCTGCTCCGAGAGATCGGGGACCGGCTGGTCCGTCGGAGCACGTAGCGTTCGCGCCTACGGGGGCGCGGCGCCGCCGGAGGGCTGCACGCCGGCGGCCTGGAGCGCTTCCGAGAGCTGCTTTTGCATCTCGTTGTAGCGGTCCTTCAAGTGGTTCTCCTGGCGCTCGATCGACTTGACGCGGATCTCGAGCGTCTCCTTCTCCTCCGAGAGGAGGTCCTCGACCTCCTTGCGCCCCTTCGCCTTGACGAGGAGCCCGCCGATCGGCCGGTAGACGGTCGCCTCCTCCGGGAGCTTTTGGACCTCCTCGAGGGTCCGGCTCGTCTCCCTCAGCTTGAGGTCCATCTGCAGGCGCTGCTGCGCGACCGTCGAGAGGTCCTGCTGCAGGCGCTGGAACTGGCGGAGGTCGTTCTGGAGCTTTGCCGGAAGGGCCACGGCGCGGCCAGACGAGGTCCCGAAGATAAGCGCTTCGGGGACGATCAGGGCCGTTGGACGATCGCCTCGGTCGCGTCGGCGAGCTCGACCCAGCCGAGGTAGGTGTTCAGCGCCGCGCGGAGGGCGCCGGTGTCCCGCGTGCCGATCCGCAGGCGGACCCGGCCCGGGGCGGGCTCGTCCAGCGTCGCGTGGGCCCTCGGCACCTCGCGGGCCGCCTCCGGCGCGAGCGTTCGCGCCAGCCGGCGGGCGGCCTCGGTCCCCGGATACTCGAGCAGGATCTCGGCCGACCAGACGTCGTGCGTCGTCACGCGGCGAGCTCCCGACGGAGCGCCGCGACGACGCGGTCGGTCTTCTCGGCGGCCGCCTGAACGTACCGGGCGGGGTCGAGGAGCTCGGTCACCTCCTCGGGCCCGAGGAGGGAGAGGACGCGCGCATCGGAACGAGCCCGCTGGGCCAGGTCGCCCGCGGCGCCGAGGTCTCGCGTGAGCGTGCGCAAAAGCTCGTGCGCCTCGCTCCGGGGCAGGCCCCGGGCCGTGAGCGCGAGCATGAGGCTCTCGGTCATCGCGCCGCCGCCCGCCTCCGCGAGGTGACGGGCCATCGCCGCCTCATCGACGCGGAGCCCGCGGAAGACCCGGGTCAGCTTGGTGAGGAGGTCGTCGGCGAGGACGATCGCGTGCGGCAGGACGATCCGCTCGTTCGCCGAGTTGGAGAGGTCCCGCTCGTGCCAGAGGACCATGTTCTCGAGCGGCGGGAGCGCGAACGCCCGCACGAGCCGCGCGAGCGACGTGACGTTCTCCGAGAGCATCGGGTTGCGCTTCTGCGCCATCGTCGAGCTCCCGACCTGTCGCCGCTCGTCGAACGGCTCCGCCACTTCGGCGATCTCGGTCCGCTGGAGGTTCCGGACCTCGGTCGCGAGGCGCTCGGCGGTCCCGGCGACGATCGCGAGAAGGTTCGTCAGTTCGGCGAGCCGGTCCCGACCGACGATCTGCGTCGGCGCCTCGTCGGCCGTGAGGCCGAGACGTCGCATCACACCGCTCTCGACCGCGGCGGCGTTCGGGCCGAACCCGGCACCGGTGCCGACGGCGCCGGCCATCTTGCCGACCGCCACGCGGGGCCGGAGCTCGTCGAGCCGGCGGCGGTCCCGGAGGACCTCGGCGGCGCCGACGGCCGCCTTGTAGCCGAACGTCTGGGGCACGGCGTGCTGGCCGTGGGTCCGGCCGACCTCGGGCGTGCGCGCGTGTCGCTCGGCGAGGTCGAGAAGGGCCGTGGCGAGCTCCGTGAGGTCGACCCGGAGGGTCGCGATCGCCTCCCGAAGCTCGAGGCCGAGCGCCGTGTCCGTGATGTCGCCGCTCGTCGCCCCGAAGTGGACCCAGGCGCCGCCGGGCCCGGAGCGCTCGGCAAGGGCGAGCGCGATCGCCATCACGTCGTGCCGCAGCGACTCCTCGAGCTCGTCGACGCGAGCGAGCGCGACCTCGCCGCTGCGGGCGGCCGCCGCGATCGCCTTCGCGGCCTCCGCGGGGACCATGCCGAGCTCCGCTTCGGTCTCGGCGAGCGCCGCCTCGACCTCGAGCGCGCGCGACAGCCGGGCCTCTCGCGAGAAGAGGCGTCGGACCTCGGGCCGTCCGTACCGGAACTCGAGCGGGCAGAGAGGGGAGGACTCGTCGGCCACGGCCGTCGAGCCGGGGGTCTCTATATATGGGTGCCGCCGGCGGGCGCTCGCTATTTGCCCCCGACCCTCCTCGACCTCGAGGAGGGGTGAAGCCGGTGCGCGTTCTCGTGGCGCTCGGAGGGAACGCCCTCCAGCGGGCCGGCGGGGACGGCAGCTGGCAGGAGATGGTCCGCCAGATGCGGGCGACGGCGCCGGCGCTTGCGGCCCTCGCCCGAGACGGCCACGAGCTCGTCGTCACGCACGGCAACGGACCCCAGGTCGGTGCGCTGCTGCGCCAGAACGAGCTCGCCCGCCGCGAGGTGCCGCCGAGGCCGATGTCGGTGCTCGGGGCGCAGTCGCAGGGGGAGGTCGGCCTCCTCGTCCAGCAGGAGCTCACACAAGCCCTCACCGTCGCGAGGGTCCCGAGGACCGTCGTCGCCTTCCTCTCGCGAATGGAGGTGAGCGCGAAGGACCCCGCCTTCCGACGTCCGACGAAGCCGGTCGGGCCCTACTACGCGGAGTCGGAGGCGCGCCTGCTCCGCAAGCGGGAGGGCTGGGCGATGGACTATGACGGGGCGCGGGGCGGCTGGCGCCGCGTCGTCGCCTCGCCGAGGCCGGTGCGCTGGCTCGAGGCCGAGGCCGTCGCGCGCGTGCTTGGCGAGGGGGGCGGGGCCACCTACGTCCCGGTCGTCGCCGGCGGAGGCGGCGTGCCCGTCGTCGCCCGGGCCGAGGGGCGGTACGAGGGCGTCGACGCCGTGATCGACAAGGACCTCGCCGCCGGCGTCGTCGGGGCCGCGCTCTCGGTCGAGCTCCTCGCCGTCGTCACCGATGTGCCGGCCGTCGCCGTCGGGTTCCGAAAGCCCTGGGAGCGCTGGCTCGGCGCCGTCTCGGTCGAGGAGCTCACGGCCCATCAGGCGCGCGGGGAGTTCGCCGAGGGGTCGATGGGCCCGAAGGTCGAGGCGGCGCTCGACTTCCTCGCGCACGGGGGCCGCCGGGTCGTGATCACGGATATCCCGTCGCTCGGCCGGGCCCTCCGCGGCGAGGCCGGCACGAGGGTCGAGCGCGCCTAGGCCGGACCCGGTCCCGGGCCCTCGAGCACGCTCGCGACGCGGCTCCCGTACTGGAACGCCCGCTTCGGCCGGTCGACGAGCGCTTGAGGAAGCCCGAGGGACCGGGCGACGCGTCGAAGCGCCTCCTTGGGCCGCTCGCCTCCGGCGAGGTCGGGGACCCGAAGCCGGCGCGCGAGTTCGACGACGGCGTCGTCGAGGTAGGGCGCCTCGACGCGGACCCCGGCCCGAGAGGCCCACGCCACGGTCCAGGGCCACTCGACCTCGCGCAGTCTCGCGAGGTCCGCCTCCGCGCGCGCGCGCGCCGCGCTCGGCGAGAGGCCTCGATAGTGCCGGTAGCCGAAGAACAGCTCGTCCGCGCCCTGCCCGAGGAGGACCGTCCCTCCCGGCGTCGTCGCCTCGAGGGCGAGAGCGAGCGAGACCCGCACGCTCCGCAGGGGCTCGCGCAGGCCTTCGGGGACGACGGACGGGTCCCGCGCGCGGCGAAGCACGCTCTCTCGGGAGACCTCTCGGACCTCGTGGAGCAGCCCGAGCTCGAGGGCGCCAGCCCGCGCCGCGGCGAGGTCCGGGGCCCCGGCGACGCCGACGGTGACGAGGCGGGGATCGGGGGGCTTTGGAAGGAGGTGGGCGAGCAGCGAGGAGTCGAGCCCGCCCGAGAACAGGACCGTGCACGACGCGCCGCCTCGCGCACGGGCCACGACGGCCTCGACGAGAGCGGCGCCCAGCAGCTCGAGCTCGGGAGAGAACCCTCGCGGGACGGGCGCTGCGGCCACGGAGTTCCCCCGAGGGCGGGGTCAACTCTTATCTCACGCGGTGCTCCCGAGGCCTCGGTGCGCCCTGTGACCGATCCCGTGGCCCGCGCGCCCGACGGTTCCGGGGCTCGGCTCCACCGGGCCGTCTACGTCGACCGCGACGGCACGGTGAACCCGGACCTTCGGTACCTCGCCGATGCGAGCCGGCTCGAGGTCTACCTCGGCGTCGCCGAGGCGATCCGGCTGCTCCGCGCCCACGGCTACAAGGTCGTCTGCGTGACGAACCAGTCGGGGGTCGAGCGCGGCTACTACACGACCGAGGACGTCGAGCGGATCCACCGCCGGGTCAACGAGATTCTCCGACCCCAGGGCGCCGAGATCGACGCGTTCTACTACTGCCCGCACGCGCCGGCGTCGGACTGCCCGTGCCGCAAGCCGCGGACGGGCCTCTTCGAGCGGGCCGAGCGCGAGCTTCACCTGGCCCGCCGCGGGAGCGCCGTCATCGGGGACCGGGTCCTCGACATCGAGGCCGGCGAGCGGCTCGGCCTGCTCACGGTGCTCGTCGCCTCGCCCGGGCACGAGGAGGCGGTCCGGCAGGAGGTCGCGGCGCGCGGCGTTACCCCGGACCTCACGGCCCCGTCGATGCGCGCGGCGGCCGCGCGCCTCCTGGCGATCGGCTGACCCGAGCGCCCGAGGGCAAAGGTTGTATCCTCGCCGCCCTCGTCACCGACTAGGGCATCGTTGGTCCTCAGCCTGATCCCGGCCGTCGTCGGGGTCGCCGTGACGGCGGTGCTCGCCGTCGCGTCGGTCCTCTCTGGCGCCCTCACTGCATCCGCGGGGGCCGTCGCAGCCCTGTTCGGCGCGTTCGTCGTCATCCTGGGCGGGTTCCCGTTCCTCGGCCTCCTGGTCCT
Organism: Thermoplasmata archaeon; assembly: GCA_027315165.1. Classification (GTDB taxonomy): domain Archaea; phylum Thermoplasmatota; class Thermoplasmata; order Lutacidiplasmatales; family UBA184; genus Lutacidiplasma. The sequence continues at coordinate 172,025 of DAHUYN010000001.1, forward strand.
CTTCGTCGTCGCGAGCGTTCTCGCGACCCGCTACGGGTTCGACGAGAAGCACCGGCAGCACGTCCAGGAAGGCCGCGGCGGCGAGCGAGGGGTCTCGAACGTCGTCGCGCATGCGACCGTCCCGGCCGCGCTCGTCGCGACGGCGACGATCGCCCCCTCGCTCCTGCCCGCCCCCGCGCTCGCCGCCCTCTACACGGCGGCGCTCGCGTTCGGGACCTCGGACACCTTCGCGAGCGAGCTCGGCGTCCTCTCGGGCCGGGCGAGGAGCATCCTCACCTGGCGACCGGTTACGCCCGGGACGAACGGCGGGGTCTCGGGGATGGGAGAGCTCTGGGCGTTCGTCGGCGCGCTCTCGATGTCGCTCGTGGCGGCGGCGCTGTTCCTCCTCTTCGGGACCCCGGCGCCGGTGGCCGCCGCGATCGTCGGGGGCGGCGCCGCCGCGGGGTTCCTCGGCTGCCAGGTCGACAGCGTCCTCGGCGAGACCCTCGAGAATCGGGGCTACCTCGGCAAGGGCTCGACGAACTTCCTCGCCATGGTGGCGAGCCTGGCCATCGGGGCCCTCTTCCTCGGCGTCTCGGGCGGTCTGCTGTGAGAGGGGGAGGCGCCGTCCGTGGGAGCGTCGTGCTGCTCTCGGGCGGCATGGACTCCGCCACCTGCCTCGCGCTGGCGGCCCGGCGGGACCCGCCGGTCCATGCGCTGACCGTGCACTACGGCCAACGGCACGCCCGAGAGCTCGCCGCCGCGCGGGCCCTCGCGCGGCGCTTCGAGGTCGCCTCGCACGCCGTCGTGCGCCTCCCCATCGGCCCGCTCCTCGGCTCGGCGCTCACCGACCGCACGCGCGCGCTGCCCCGGGGCCGGCGGCGCACGTCGATCCCGCCGACCTACGTCCCCGCGCGGAACACGCTCCTCCTCGCGCTCGCCCTCGGCGTCGCCGAGACCCGCCGGCTTCGAGCGATCTACCTCGGGGTGAACCAGGTCGACTATTCGGGCTACCCCGACTGCCGCCCGCCGTTCCTCGCCGCTTTCGACCGGCTGAGCCGCGTGGCGACGCGCGTCGGCGTCGAGGAGGGCTGGGCCCCGCGGGTGCGGGCCCCGCTCCTTAGGCTGAGCAAGGCCGAGATCGTCCGGCTCGGCGGCACGCTCGGCGTGCCGTGGGAGCTCACCTGGAGCTGCTACGAGGGTGGACGGCGGCCGTGCGGCCTCTGCGACGCCTGCCGGCTGCGCGCGAAGGGGTTCGACGAGGCCGGCGTGCCCGACCCGGCGCTCTCGCGCTAGGCCGGCAGCGACGACGTGCAGTTCGGGCACTTCGTCGCCTTGATCGAGATCGTCGAGATGCAGAACGGGCACTCCTTCGTCGTCGGCGGCGACGCCGCCAGCTTCGCCTTCTGCCGCTCGGCCATCTTTGCCATCGGGCGCACGATCGCGAAGAAGATCACGAGCGCGACGATGATGAAGTAGATCAGCGAGTTGATGAACGCGCCGTAGGCGATCGTGCTGCCGTTGACCGTGACCCCGAAGGTCGAGAAGTCGGCGTGGCCGGGAATGCCGATGATCGGGTTGATGATGTAGGTGACGAGCGCGGAGACGACCGCCGCGAACGCGGTGCCGATCACGAAGGCGACCGCGAGGCTGATGATGTTCCCCTTGTTCAAGAAATCCCGGAACTCTTGCCAGACGCTCATCGAGGACCCTCGGCCCTCAGGGAATGTCCCGGTATTTCTGCGTTTCCCGAGCGGAGGCCCGCTACATCCGCTCGAGCGGCTCGAGCCCGAGGAGGGCCATCGCGTTGCCGAGGGTCCGACGGGCCGCGGCGACGAGCGCGAGACGGCTCTCCCGCTCCGCCCCTGACGCGAGGACGGGCGTCGACTCGTAGAACCGGTTGAACTCCTCGGCGACCTCGTGGGCGTAGCCCGCGAGCGCGTGGACGTGCGTCGTCCTCGCGACGCCCGCGACGACCTCGGGGAACCTCGCGATCGTGCGGACGAGGGCCCGCTCCGCCGGGGTCGCGAGGCGGGCCGGGTCGAACGCGGTGGGCCGGTCGGCGCCGGCCTTGCGAAGGAGGCTCGACGCCCTCGCGTAGGCGTAGAGCAGGAACGGTCCGCTCCGCCCCTCGAAGGAGAGCGCGTCCTCCCAGCGGAACTGGACGTTCTTGTCGAGGGCGACGCGGACGATGTGGTAGCGGACCGCGGCCGCTCCGACGACCCGGGCGATCGCGTCGACCTCCTCGCCCGAGAGGTCGTCGTGGCGCTTGAGGACCTCCGCGCGGGCCCGGTCGACCGCCTCGTCGAGCAGGTCGTCGACGAAGACGACCTTGCCCTGGCGCGTGGACATCCGGCCCCCCTCGGGGACGGTGATGTCCTGGTAGATCACGAACTCGGGCCGCCGGCTCGCGCCGAGCTCGGCGAGCATCGCGTCGAGCGTCTTGGCGTGGAGGTGGTGGTCCTGCCCGAGGACGTCGATGACGCGCGGGAACCGGCGGAACTTCTCCTCGTGGTAGGCGATGTCCCGGACCGCGTAGAGGCTCGTCCCGTCGGCCCTCGTGACGATGACGCGGGCCGTCTCCTTGGGAAGGCCGTAGCCCGTCGTGTCGAGGGCCCACGCCCCGTTCGCCTCTTGCACGGCGTGCGGCGCCTTCCGCAGGCGTGCGACGACGTCCTCGACGCTGCCGTTGAAGAGGAACGTCGACTCCCACACGAACTCGTCGAAGGTGATGCCGAGCCGGCCCAGCGAGGCGACCATCCCCGAGAGGACCGCCCGCGCGATCTCGGTGTGCCGCGGCACGTCGACACGCTCCTCGAGGTGCCGGCTGATCGCCGCGACCTCCTCCGCCGCCTCGGGATGGGACTTGAGGTAGCGGCTCACGGCGGAGTACGGCCGGCCGTAGCGGAGGTCGGGCCGCATCGCCGCCTCCTCCTCGGGAGTGGCGCCCGCGACCGCGGCCCTCGCCTCCTCCGGCCATTCCGCGCGCGGCTTCGACCAGATCCACGTGACCATCGCGGCCTGGCGCCCGATGTCGTCGACGTAGTACTGCGTCGTCACCGGCGCGCCCGTCGCGCGGAGGACCCGCGCGAGCGTGTCGCCGATGATCCCGTTGCGGACTCGACCGACGTGGAACGGGCCGGTCGGATTCGCGCTCGTGTGCTCGACGCACACCGGCGTCGCGAGCGCGCGCGAGTGGCCCCAGTGTTCCCCTTCCGCGAACACCGTCCCGAGCGTCGCGCGGGCGAGCCGCTCAGGGTCCGCGACGAAGTTGAGGAACGCGCCGGTCGCGCTCACCGAGAGGAGACCGGGGACCGGGCCGAGGGCCGCCGCGATCGTGGCCGCGAAGGCCGCGGGTTCCTTCCCGGCCAGCTTGGCGGCCCGGTGCAGCGCGAGAGCGAGGTCGCCCCGCTCGCTCCCCGTCCGGTCGAGCTGGAGCCGGACGGTGGCCGGGTCGATGGCCGCGCCGTGCGCGGTGAGCGCCGCCGCGACCGCGACCGTGAGCGGCGCGACGACCGGCTCCCACGGGTCGGTCGCCGCCGGGTCGAGGCCCTCGGTCACGTCTCCACCACCCCGAGAGCAATCGTAAAGCGGGGTCGGTTTCTTAACGGTTCCTCGTGAGCGCCCTCCTCCTCGTGCGCTACGGGGAGCTCGCGCTCAAGTCCCCGCCGGTGCGCCGGGAGTTCGAGCGGACCCTGCAGCGGAACGTCCTCGACCAGTTCGCGGCCGCCGGCCTCGCCTGCCGGCTCCGGAGCGACGCGGGCCACCTCTACGTCGAGGCCGACGAGCCGGAGGCCGCGCTGCGGCTCGTGCGGCGCGTCTTCGGCGTCACCTCCGCGAGCGAGGTCTTCGAGGTGCCGACCGACCCGGCCCGGATCGCCGAGGAGGCGATCCGGCTCCTCGACCCGCTTCTCGCGTCCGGACGCTCCTTCGCGATCCGCGCGCGACGCACGGGCCAGCACGCCTTTACGAGCCAGGAGCTCGCCGGGAGCATCGGGGCCGGGGTGCTCGCCAGGTTCCCGGAGCGGGGTCTTCGCGTCGATCTCACGAAGCCCGAGGTCGAGCTGTACGTCGAGGTCCGCGACAACCGGACCTACCTCTCCACCGGCCGCGAGAAGGGGCCGGGAGGGCTGCCCCTCGGCGTCGCGGGCCGCGTCGTCGCGCTCGTCGACGGTCGACGCGGCGCCCTCGGGGCCTATCTCCTGATGAAGCGGGGCTGCCGCACGACGCTCGTCGCCACCGCCGAGGGCGCGCCGCTCGTCGCCTCGGTCCTCTCCAAGTTCGACCCGAAGGCGCCGCTCGGTCCGGCGGTCGAGCCCGGGACCGCCGCCGAGGAGGCCCTCCGCGCGCTCGCCGACCAGTCGCACGCCGACGGGATCGTCCTGCCGCTCCGCGTCGAGGAGTTCTCCGAGGCGAAGGTCCGTTGGGGCGACCGCGTCGTCTTCTCACCGACCGTCGGGCTCACCGACGAGGAGGTCGACGGGCGTTGGCGCGCCGTCGCTCAGCTCGCGGCGTGAACACGCGACCGATGCGGTCGCTCGTCCTCGACGACGTCGGCGCAGCGCCCGCGCCGTCGGCGAACACGGCCGAGCCCGCCCTTCCGCCGTCCGAGACCCTCGCGGGGCGCGACCGGCTGGACGAGCGGGTCGAGACGTGGCTCCGGGAGCGGGAGCGGTTCGCGAAGCGGGGCACGGCCTCGAGCCCGCGCGAGGATCCCCCGGCGGGGTCCGCGGGTCCGTGACCGCGCCGCGGCCGCCCGGGGCCGACCGACGGCTGTCGGAGGCCGAGCGCGTGACGTTGCGCGCGGTCGCCGACGCGTTCGTGGCCCCGTCTCCGACGCTCGCCGCCTCGCATCCCTCGGCCGGGCTGTCGGCGAGCGCCGCCGGCGTCGACGTGGCGCTCGCGCGCGTCGTCGAGGAGTACCTCTCCGAGAGCGAGGCCGCACAGCTCCGGCAGCTTCTCCGCCTCCTCGAGCAGCCCCTCGGGCTGCTCTTGCTCACGGGCCGACCGGCCCGGTTCGGCCGGCTCGACGCGACGGCGCGCGAGCGGTTCCTGCTCGGCTGGGCGGACAGCCGTCTCGAGGTGAAGCGGCGCGCCTTCCGCGCCCTCAAGCGCCTCGTCCTCTTCCTCTACTATGCCCCGGAGTCCGGAGCGCCGTCGTCCGCCGTCTGGTCCGACCTCGGCTACGCACCTGTCGAGGCGCCCGTCGGACCCGTGGCCCCGAGCCCTGTCCTTCCTCCGACGGTGCGCCTGCCGCCCGGCGGCGACCTCACGACCGACGTCTGCATCGTCGGGAGCGGCGCGGGAGGCTCCGTCGTGGCCGCCCGCCTCGCGACCGCGGGGCTCCGCGTCCTCGTCGTCGAAGCCGGTCCCGACCTGGCTCGAGCGGCGTTCCCGCTCGGGGAGGGCGCCGGCTTCGACCGTTTGTACCACTCCCACGGCCTCCTGGGGACGAAGGACCAGGCGTTCTCGGTGCTCGCCGGCACCGTCGTGGGGGGGTCGACGACGGTCAACTGGATGACCTGCCTCGAGCCCGAGCCGCCGGTCCGGGCCGAGTGGGAGCGGCTCGGAATGGACGGCGCCGCGGGGGCGGACCTGGACCGGCGGATCGCCGGCGTGCGGGCTCGGCTACACGTCACGCGGGAAGAGTCGCAGCAGAACGCGAACAACGCCGTCCTCGCGCGGGGCTGCGCGGCGCTCGGCTTCGAGGAGGGCGTCGACTACGAGACGATCCCACGGAACGCTCTCGGCTGCGCGAGCCGCTGCCAGCCGTGCTCCTTCGGCTGCCCCTACGGGGCGAAGCAGTCGGCCGCCGAGACCTACCTCAAGGACGCACGCCTCGCGGGGGCCCAGCTCCTCTGCGACGCCCGCGTCGAGCGTGTGCGGCTCGAGCGCGGGCAGGTGCGAGGGGTCGAAGGGCGGCTGCACGACGGTGGGGAAGGGCGGCCGTTCCGCGTCGTCGCTCGCGTCGTCGTCGTCGCCGGCGGCGCCATCGAGAGCCCCGCGCTGCTGCTGCGGTCCGGCCTGCGTGGGGCGGTGGGTCGCGGGCTCCATCTGCACCCGACCTCGGCGGTCCTCGGTGTGCACGCCACGCCGATCCGGATGTGGGAGGGGCCGATGCAGACCGTGGTCGTGCGCCGGTGGCAGCGGCGCGACCCCGCGCGGCGGGCCGCGTGGCTCGAGAGCACGCCCGCCCACCCGGGCCTCGCCGCGCAGGCGGCCCCCTGGCGCGGGAGCGAGGACCACCGCCGTCTCATGCTCTCGCTCGAGCGCGCCTCGGCGACGATCGCTCTCGTCCGCGACCGGACCCCGGGGCGCGTCCTCGTCGACGCCACCGGGGCCGCGGTCGTCGACTACGCGATGGGCCAAGAGGACCGCGAGCAGCTCACGTTGGGCCTCCTCGAGGCCGCCCGCCTCCAGCGGGCCGCGGGAGCTCAACGCGTCGCCACCCTGCACAACCGCGGGCCGAGCGCGGGGGACGGCGCCTCGCCCATCCCCGCGCAAGCGTTCGACGCGTTCTTGGAGGAGGTGCGCCACGAGGGGATCCGCCCGAATGCGGTGGGGCTCTTCTCGGCCCATCCGACGGGGTCGCTTCCGCTCGGCCCCGACGGGAGCGGCTCGGCGACCGACCCCTCGGGCCGGGTCTGGGGCGTCGAGGGGCTCTGGGTCGCCGACGGGAGCCTCCTCCCGAGCGCCCCGGGGGTCAACCCGATGCTCTCGATCGCCGCCGTCGCCGACCGGACGGCCGACCGCCTCCTCGCGGACCTCCGCCGGACCGGCGGGACAAAGCGTTAAGAACCGTGCCTCGGTGGCAGCCCGACGCCTGAGGTTCCTCGATGTCGCACTGGTCCGTGACCGGTCGTTTCCTCGCCCGACGCGACGACTGGCAGAAGTTCACCAAGGTCTGCGAAGCTCCATCGGCCGAGAAGGCCCGAGAGTGGGCCCTGTCGGAGATCGGCGGCTGCCACGGTGTCGGCCGGCGGCTGATCAAGATCGAGGGCGTCGCGGAGGTCCCGGCGTGAGCACGCCGGCCTCGGCGAGCCCCGAGCAGCAGGTCCAGGAGGACCTCGCGCGCCTCGACGCCTACCGCGGGCAGCTCAACCAGATGCTGCAGCAGCACCAGTACCTCGTCGCCTCCCGCGCCGACCATCTCCGCGCGAAGGAGGCGCTCGAGGGCCTGGACCGCCTCGAGGGCGACACGGAGCTCCTGATCCCGGTCGGTGGCGAGGCCTACCTGCGCGGGAGCCCGCGCCTCTCGGCGCCGGTCCTCATCGGCCTCGGCTCCGGCGTCGTCGTCGAGCTCGAGCGTCCGAAGGTCGTCGAGCTCCTCGCCGAGCGCCTCACGAAGATCGACGAGGCGACGGGCGAGCTCGAGGGCCAGATCCGCGTTCTCGACGAGCGCGTCCAGCTGCTCAGCCGCCGCATCGAGGCGATGGCCCAGCCCGGCTCCTACGAGGGGGACGGCGGGGCCACGACGGACGATGTGGTCGGCGATTAGGGCCAAGCTCGGGATCGGTCGGAAGCCCGACGAGCCGCCCGCCGCTCCGACGGCCCCGTCCGAGACCGCCGAGTCGAAGGCGGGCGAGGGGTTCACGGACGGCTGGCTGGGCACCCGGATCCGCGAGGGCCATCTCAACGAGGTCCTCGACGACCTCGAGATCGTCCTCCTGCAGTCCGATGTCGCGCTCCCCGTCGCCGAGCGGCTCCGCAAGGACCTTCGCAAGGAGCTCGAGGGACGGAAGGTCCGCGTCGGGACGGAGGTCGGCGAGGCGATCCGCGCGACCCTCGAGCGGTCGGTCCGGACGATGCTCACCAAGCCGATTCCGGACCTCGTCGAGACGGCTCGCGCCCACGCGCCCAAGCCGTTCATCGTCCTCTTCGTCGGCGTGAACGGGACGGGGAAGACGACGACGATCGCGAAGATCGCCGGGCGGCTGAGGGACGCCGGGCTCGGCGTCGTGATCGCCGCGAGCGACACCTTCCGGGCGGGCGCGATCGAGCAGCTCCTCGTCCACGGCGAGCGCCTGGGCGTCAAGGTCGTCCGGCAGCAGGAGGGGAGCGACCCGGCGGCGGTCGCCTACGACGCCGTCGAGCACGCCCGGGCGCGAGGCCTCGACGTCGTGCTCGTCGACACCGCGGGCCGTCAGCACACGAACGAGAACCTGATCCAGGAGGCGAAGAAGATCCGCCGCGTGGTGAGCCCCCACCTCACGCTGTTCGTCGGCGACGCGCTCTCGGGGAACGACCTCGTCGAGCAGGCCAAGCTGTTCGACGAGGCGCTCGGTGTCGACGCGCTCGTCCTCACGAAGCTGGACGCCGACGCGAAAGGGGGCGGCGCCCTCTCCGCGACGTTCGTCACGGGAAAGCCGATCCTCTACGTCGGGGTCGGCCAGGGCTACGGCGACCTCCGTCCGTTCGACGCCGAGTGGATGGTCCGGCGCCTCTTCCAAGAGGGGGCGCGAGCGTGAGCCCGCGCCTGACGGTCGTCCTCGTCCGGCCGAAGGAGGACGGGAACGTCGGCGCCGTGGCGCGCCTGGCCCGCAACTACGGGGCGGAGCGGCTCGTCCTCGTCCGGCCGCGGGCGCCGCTCGGACCCGAGGCGCGCCGGCGTGCCATGGGCGGCGCGCTCCTCCTCAAGCAGGCCCTCGTCGTCGACACGTTCGACGCCGCGCTCGCCGACGCCGACCTCGTGGTGGGCTCGACGGACCTCTCGACGGGACGCTCGACGGCCTACCTGCGCCGGGCGATGCTCCCCGAGCGCCTCGCCGAGCTCCTCCACCCGGTGCTCGGCCGCGTCGCGCTCGTCCTCGGTCCCGAGGACAACGGCCTCGACAAGGACCAGCTCGCGCGATGCGACATCTTGGTCCACATCCCCGCCCGTCGCGAGTTCCCGACCCTGAACCTCTCGCACGCGGCGGCGATCCTGCTCTACGCCGTCCACCGCGCCCAGGGGACCGAGGACCCCGAGAGCACGCCCGCGCCCGAAGTGGTGCCGCTCAACGGGACGGAGAAGGAGCTGTTCCTCGAGCGCCTGGACGGGCTCGCCGCCCGGACGGGGTATCCCAAGCACAAGCGCCGGGGGCTCAACCTCATGTTCCGGCGCATCTACGGTCGTGCGACGCCGACCGAGGCCGAGTACCGGATGCTGCTCGGCTTCCTCAAGCGCGTCGAGCGGCGTCTCGAGAGGACCAATGGCTGAAAGCCCTGACTGGATCCGCGTGCGCGGCATGGGACGAGAACGCTTCGCCGGCTACCTGTCCGATTACCTCGCGACGCTCGGCTACGCCGTCGAGCGCGTCGACGCGATGGAGCCGGCCGAGACCCGCCTCATCGCGGTGCTCCAGCGGATGAACCCGGCGATCCCCGAGAGCGCCAAGGAGCTCCGCTTCCGCCTGACGCCGACGGCGGGAGGCGCCGCGACGGAGTGGGCGTTCCCGACGGAGGTCCCGAGCGCCGACCGCGGACGGCTCGACCGGCTCGTCCGCGAGGTCGTCACGCACCTCGAGCGCGCCGTCGCGACCGAGAGCCACGCCACCGCCAAGGTCGTCTCGCCGCCGAAGCCCCGGCTGCCGTGGGCCGGCGGGAACCGCGGTCCTTCGCCATCGGCACCCTTATAAAGGGCACGAGGGTCCCCCCGCGCACCCGCCATGACGCAGTCGGCCTATCGGTACATCGCCGAGTCGTTCCGCCAGACGCAGGGCCCCGAGGGCCAGGCGCTCCGGCACGAGCGGCTCCTGACCTGGAGGCGCGAGACGACCGTCACGCGCCTCGAGCACCCGACCCGGCTCGACCGGGCCCGGGCGATCGGCTGGCGGGCGAAGAACGGCTTCGTCCTCGTGCGCGTCCGGGTCCGCCGCGGCGGGCAGCGGAAGCGCGCGATCATCGCGGGGCGCCGCCCCAAGCGCAAGGGCATTCTCCGGATGGTCCTCGCCAAGAGCCTCCAGCGCATCGCCGAGGAGCGCGCCGCCAAGCACCACCCGAACCTCGAGGTCCTCAACTCCTACTGGGTCGGCGAGGACGGTCAGCAGAAGTTCTACGAGGTCATCCTGGTCGACCCGGCGGCCCCCGAGATCCTGGCGGACCCGAAGATGCAGTGGATCGCCTCCTCGGTCCACAAGGGCCGGGCCTACCGTGGCCTCACGAGGGCGGGCCGCGAGGGTCGGGGCCTGCGCTGGAAGGGCAAGGGCACCGAGCGGATGCGTCCGTCGCGCGCCCGGAACCGCCGCGACGTGCGGCGCACGCAGACGAAGGTCATCCCCTAGCGCGCGCTCGTCTCCGCCTCGAGACGGTCGAGCCACGGCTCCAGCGGCTCGCCGAGGGCCTCCGCCGTGCGGCGGGCCCAGCCGTAGAGCCCCTCGACGTGCGTGAGCTCCCCTCGGAGCAGGCGCGCGAGCTGCCGCCGGTGCTCGAGGTCGAGCTCGAGCGGCATCGCCTTGAGGAACTCGGCGAGGAGGTGGGCGAGCCGCCCGCCTTGCGCATCCCAGTCGGTGAGGAGGATCACGCGCCGCGCGCGGCGGGCGAGGTCGTGGGCGACGAGGCGTACGGGTTGGCCTCGATGGAGGAGGACGACCTCCCCCGCGAGCCCGAGGCGACGGACCGAGCGGCGGTCCCGCTCGCCCTCGACGACGACGAAGGTCTTGGGGCTCCGGCTCGCCTCGACGAGGGCGCCCCAGGCCTCCTGGAACTCCTCCCAGCGCGCCACGCGGCCGGCGGCCAAGCTCGCGCCGCCGCGGCCGTGTGGCGTCGGCGCGCGTGGGCCCACGCTCCGCCGACTCCACAACTCCTATAGCGTTCCCCCACCCTGCCCGGCCGCCGCGAGGCTACCGTGCCCGACCACTACAGTCGTCTTCTCGAGTGGCGCCGCGAGGAGGCGGCGACCCGCGGGCTCCACAAGCTGCCCTCCGACTTCTACACGACGACCGAGTCGTACCTCGCCGAGACCCGCGCGACGTTCGAGTCCGAGCTTCGCGCCAACCCCGGCGGCCGCAAGGGGGACCTCGCGCGGCAGACCTACCTGCGCGCCGCCCAGGTCGCGCGCGACATCGTCGAGTCGCGGATGATGAAGGTGCTCAACCTCGCCTTCCAGGCGAGCGTCGGCTCGTCTCGGGACCTCGGCAACGCCCTCCCGCTCGAACGCCAGCTCTACGACCGGCTCCTCGAGGTCCTTCGCAGCCACCGCCAACAGGCGGCGCCGTTCCTCGAAGCGACCGGGCCCGCCCCCCCGGCGGCGTCGTCGGCGCCCGAGCCCGCACCGCCCCCGGCGGCGTCGGCCTCGAGGCCGGCGGGCGCCGCCCGGGGCCCCGCACAGGCGGTCGTCCGCATCGTCAAGGACGGGCGCCCGATCGAGGTCGGCGGCGAGACGATCGACCTGCGCAAGGAGGACCTCCTCACGGTGCCGGAGGAGACCGCCCGCCTCCTCGTCGAGGCGAAGGTCGCCGAACGCGTCGGGACCCACCCGGTGCCGACGACTACGTAGTCGGTCCGGCCTCGAGCTCGAGAACGAGGAAGTTCCCGAAGCCGAACAGAAGGTTCTTCGCCGCGAGGCGCAGACGGACCTCCGCCTCGGGCGTCGGCGCCTTCGCCACGGCCGCTCGTAGCCGTTCTTCGAAGCCCCAGCGGACGAGGGCCTCGGCCTGGCTCGAGCACGCCCGCTCGCGCAGGCCCCCGCGACGGGCCGCCGCGCGGACCCGGTCGAAGTCGACGAAGACGCTCAGGTCGGCCGTGCCCGGGTCCGCGAACGGGTCGGTGAGGACCTCGTGCCCGCGGATCGCCTGGAGCGTCCCGTGGCGGTGGCCCAGGACGAGGTCGGTCGTCGAGGCGCCGTAGTCGAGGAAGACGGCGGCTCCGCGCTCGAGGAAGTCGGAGACCTCCCGCACGAGCGCTTCTGCGCGCGGCGAGACCTCGACGACACCCCCTTCCGGGGCGTCCGCGAAGAGAGCGTCCGGCACGGGGCCCGAGAGCGGGCCCTCGCTCTCGACGAACCGCTCCCCGTTCCAGCGCGCCCCGAGCTCGGCCCAGGCGCCGCCGCGGCGGACGAGCCGGCGGGCGGGCTGCGCGTCGAGCACCTCGTTCGCGACGACGACCCCGACGAACGGCCCGTCGGCGCCGAGCGACGCCGCGACGCGGACCCGATCGCGGAGCGGATGGTCGGCGAGCGCCTTGAGGCCGCGATCGCGCAGGGTCGGTGACGGCTCGACGAGGACGTAGTCGAGCCGGGCGTCGTCGGGAAGCTCTCGCGAGAAGACGTCGAGGATCCCAAGGGCGAGCGTGCCGTCGCCGGGCCCGAGCTCGACGATCCTAAACGTCGCCGACGCGCCGTTGCGTTCGCGCTCTTGGAGGAGGCGGGTCGCGAGCGTCGCGGCGAAGAGCGGGTGGACGTGGGCCGCCGTGTAGAAGTCCCCCTCCGTCCCGAGGGCGACGCCCGGGCGCTCGTAGTAGCCGAGGCGGGGCTCGTAGAGGGCGATCTCCTCGAAGCGGTCGAACGGCAGGAACCCGTCGGCGTCGCTCGCGCGGCGGAGCGCCGCGAGGAGCTCCGTCGACGATGCCGCTCGCGAGGCCGCGGGCACCGAAGGCCCCGGTCAGCCGATGTAGCCGAGGTCCTCTCGGGCCGGCTCGCGCTGCGACTCCGACGGCCGCTGCTCGGCCTCGTGGATCTTCTGGGCGATGCGGTCGATCTCTTGCGCCTTCGACTCGAGCTCGGAGAAGTCGACCGCGACCCCGAGGATCTTCGTGAGCACCTTGAGGACCGCCTCCGCGCTTCTCGGGTCGACGAAGTAGCCGCTCGTCTCGCCCATGAGGCAGACGCCCTCGATGCCGAAGGTCCGCCCGAGCCCGAGGAAGAGGCCGCTCGCCCCGATGAGCCCGCCGCCCGGGTCGTTCCGCGAGAAGACGACCCCGTGCGCCTTCATCGCGTTCACGCGTTCCTCCGAGGTCGCCGCCCCGAGGACGCGGGGCTGCTCGACGACGTGGCCCTGGGCGAAGCCGGCGAGCGTGTAGACCTCCTTGACACCGAGCCCGTGACAGAACTCGAGGACGCGGTGCGTGAGCTCGTACTGCCCCTCGGGGGAGATCCCCTGGTAGTCGCCGCCGAGGATGATCAGGTCGTGCTCGCCGGGCTTCTGGGCCCGCCGGTAGGTGAGCTCGTTCGAGACGATGCGGATGATCCCGTCCTCGTTGACGTAGACCTGCGGCGGGAAGAACTTCGAGTAGACCGAGGCGAGCGGCTTGGCGTGGAGCTGGTCGCGGAGGTAGTCGGCGGCGAGCTTGCCGACGTTGCCGACGCCCGGCAGCCCTTCGACGAGGATCGGGTCCTTCAGTTGAGGCCGGTCGGTGACGCGGATGAGGACGTCTTCCATCGGGGGCTCCGCCGAAGCACCGGGGGAGCGTAGATAATGGTTCGCTGGCGCTAGGGTGCGCGGCTCTCGGCGGGCGCGAGCTCGAAGCCGCTCGCCGAGGCGCGGGCGCGACGGACCTGGGTGAGGTCCGGGTGGTCGCGTACCTTGCGGAGCGCGAGGGCGTGCTCGGCCCCGTGGGCCCCCGGCTCGGTACGGAGGTCGACGATCAGGTCGGCGAGGTCCTCGAGGAACCCCTGCACACGCCGTTCGTGGACGTCGGTCTGCAGGACGACGAGCGCCTGGCCCTGCAGCTGCTGGCAGAGGTGGCGGAGCTGCCGGACGACGACCATCACCTCGGCCGGCTGGAGGACCTCGAGGAGGAAGTCGAGCGAGTCGAGGACGAGGCGGAACGGTGCGTCGATCGTGGCGAGGTCGGCGAGCATCCGGCTCTCGAGGTTGTAGATGCGCCGGCGCACCGGGGGGGGCTGCGGGCCGAGCAGGTCCTGGACGGTGAGCCCGCGCTCGCGGGTCTTCGAGACCTCGAGGTCGCGTCGAAGGACCCGCTCGAAGTACTCGTCGGCGAGGTTCACGACGGCGAGTCCCTGCGTCGGCCACTGCCGGTCCGCGAACGAGCGCTCGACGTCCTCGGTGCGCTCGTAGGTGGTGTAGTAGAAGACCGGGACCCGGGGCAGGCCGGCCTTGGCGAACTGCTTGGCGAGCAGCGGCGAGCCGCTCCCGGCCGGGCCCTCGAGGAGGGCGAGCCAGCCGGGGGGCAGCGCGGGCCCGAGCTCGGCGTCGAGCTCGGCGATGCCGAAGACGGGCGTGGCCTTCACTAGGGGCCTCCCCGGCCGACGCGGATCGTCTCGTCGACGACGAGCGAGAGCATCTGGTCGAGCTCGCTCGTCGCGTCCTCGCTGACGGAGAGGACGAGCGCGAGGACCTGGCGGCTCTTCAGGTTGTTCAGCAGGATGTGGAAGAACTCGGAGAGGAGGTCCTTCGGATTGTGGATGGCGAGCGAGTTCACCGAGTCGATGACGACGATCGTCCTCGGGGACGGGTGGCGCCGCAGGAGGTACTCGACCCGCAGCATGATGTCCTCGAGCATCCGCGGGCTCTCGATGTAGGAGGCGTTCGGGAGCGGGTCGCGGTAGTTCATCATGATGTGACTGATCGCGTCGACGAACGACAGGCGCTCCGGCGCCACGTCGAGCGCCTGCGCGAGCGACCAGACGAGCGCCGCGGGGTTCGTCACCGAGACGTAGATCGTGTGCGTGTCGCCGCTCGAGCCGACGTCCCGGAGCGTCGCCGAGAGGACGGTGAAGTACTCGTCGGCGTAGGCCGCGGGGTCGAGGCGGACCGCGACGGCGGCGCCGCCCGTGAGGCCGCGCAGGCGGTCGCCGAGGTCCCCGATCGGCATCTAGACGCCCTCCGGCCGGCTGCCCTTGAGGTGGGGCGCCATCAGGAGGCCGATCGGGGTGAGCTCGATCACGTACTGCGCGCGCGAGTGCGAGGTCCCGCGCATCTTCACGATCTGCAGGACCCGGATGATGTCGCCCTGCCGGCGGGTGTTCCCCATCAGGATGACCCCGTCGACGATCGCCTCCTCGACGCCGTAGAGCGAGAGGCGTCCCGCGGGGTTGCCGACCTCGCTCACGAGGATCGTGGTGCAGTCGAGCTCCGAGAGCTCCTGGCTCAGCTTGAGCATGAAGTCGCGGATCCGCTCCTCCCGGCGGATGCGGTAGCAGACCGAGGTGAGGGAGTCGAGCACGACGCGCTTGGCGCCGAGTTCCTGCACGAGGTTCCGGAACGTGAGGACGAGGAGGTCGGTGTCCTCCGACGTGAACTCTTCCCGGTCGAGGCCGAGGCGCTCGTAGACGACCGGGACGTCGACGAAGACGAGCGAGCCGTTCTCGACGAGCTCGGGCCGGAAGAACTCGAAGGTGCGCAGGTTCTGGACGAGCTTCTTCGAGGCCTCGGTGACGGAGAGGAACAGCGAGCGCTCCCCCCGCTCGGCGCCCCGGACGAGGAACTCGAGCGAGAGCGTCGTCTTGCCGGTGCCGACGCTCCCCGAGACGAGGATCATGTTCCCCTTGGGGATCCCGCCGCCGAGGATGTCGTCGAGCCCCTCGATGCCGGTCGCGCACCGGTCCCGGACGAGGGAGTCGGCACCCGACGGCGAAGCGGACGGTACCTCAGGGACCATCGTCGGAAGAACGGGCGGCCCCTCCCTATGAGTATTGTGTCGGCGCGGAACCCCCCCCGGCGTCGACGACCCGACGCCAGCGCTCGGCCGCGAGGGCGAGCTCGTCGGGGCCGACGCTCCCCCCGAGAAGCCGCTCGAACCCCTCCCTCGAGACCGTCCACTCCGCTCCGTGGGCCGCCCGCTCGGAGGCGACGAGCAGCCCGGAGTCGCTCAGCCGCCGTCCGAGCGCGCGCACGAGGGCACCCGACGGGTCGGCGCAGCGGCGGAGCCCCTCGAGGGGGACCCGGAGCGTCGCCGCCCCGTGGCCCTCGAGGAACCCGGCCCACAGGACGAGCGCGACGTGACGCCACTCCGTCGTGGGACCGGCCCCGGCCGGGGCCGGCCCGGAGGTCATCGGGTCCTTCGAGACGGACCCCCGCGCCGGGACGACGGTCCCGGGCCCGTCGGACACACCCGAGAGGGACTCCGCCGCGTCGTCCCGCGGCCAGTAGGGCCGCGACGCCGCGGTCGCCGCCTCTTCGGCGGCCCGCCGGCGCGCCTCGCTCTCGCGGGGGGTGGGGGGGATCCGCACGAACCCGACCCGCTCCCCCTTGCCGAGAAGGAGCGCCGCCACGCCCCGGGGGAGCGCGGCGAGCGACTCGGGCGCGAGCGCGTGCGTGAGCCGCACGAGGTCCCGCGCGTCCTCGGGGGAGCCTCGAAAGACCGCGAGGTCGGCGGCGTTCGTGCGAAGCGCCTCTCGTACCCCCTCGGGCATCGACGCGAACGACTGCGTCGCGAGCCAGACGTGCACGTTGGCCCGGCGACCCAGGCGGAGCATCTCCGCGAGCGAGTCGTTCGCGTACCACTGCGCCTCGTCCAGGACGAGGAAGGTCTTCGGGGGCGACGGGAGCCCGAGCCGGGCGCTCCAGAACAGGGCCAGGTGGATCGCGAGGAGGTAACGCGCGGCCGACTCGCCCACCGTGACCGCGTCGCCGGTGACGACGGTGATCCGACCCTCGGCGGAGAGGTCTCGAGGGCGGAGCCTCGCCTCCCGGGCCCCGAGAAGGGCCCGGAGCGCGGGCCGACCCGTGAGCTCTCGGACGAGACGGGCGCTTCCCTCGACCTCCTCCGGGCGCGCCCGGGCCCGGTCGACGAGCGCGTCGACGCGTTCCCGGGCCTCGGGCGGCACCGGGCCGATCCGTCCGGTCGAGGCGGAGAGGAGCCGCTCGACGTCCTCGAGGGTCGCCGACGGGATCGCCGCGGCCGCCGCGAAGGCGGCGCGCAGGGTCTCCTCGATCCGCGGACCCCAGAACGGCGTGTCGGCGTACCGCGCGGCCCGTACCCGCCGGAGCGCATCGACGAGGTCCCCGAGCGCCCGGTCCGCGACGGCGGAGCCGACGCCCCCCTCACGGAGGGCGTCGACGAGGTCGATCGCCGCGGGCGAGCTCGAGGGCGAGACCCAGACGATCCGGCGCAGGTCGACGGGCGAGAGCCTCGTCAGGAACCGTCGGCCGGTGTCGCCGATCGGGTCGAAGAGGACGACCGAGCCCCTCGAGGCCGCCGCGACGGCGAGACGGAGCAGGAGGGAGCTCTTCCCCATGCCGGTCTCGCCGACGACGGCGAGGTGGCGCCCCTCACCGGGCTCGAGGGGAAGCGTCCAGGTGCGACCGTCACTGCCCGGACCGATCGGGATCCCGGTGCCGGCCGCTTCGGCCTCGGGCGCGGCCGAGAACGGCGAGTCCGGGGCCGGCAGGATCCCGGCGACCTCGACCTCCGACAGCAGGAGGGAGCGCGGCCCTCGTCGCCAGAGGCCGTTCCGACGGCGGAAGGCCAGGTGGCCGTCGCCGTCCCGGCCCGAGCCGATCGTGAGCAGCCGGAGGAGCGGGTCCCTGTCGATCGGGTGCCCGAGCGCCGGGGCCACGCTCAGCTCGACGACCCAGAACGGGCTCCGCACACGACGCTCCCTCCGGTCCCGGTCGAGACGCTCCGGCCCGGTGAGCGGACGGGCGCGGAAACCGGGTGGCACGCGCGTCGGCTCGAGCGCGGCGGCCGGCCGGCGGGTGACCGTGGCCCCGCCGCCGGCCCGGAGGTGCCAGCGGACCGTCCGGACCGCCGGGATCGTCGCGAGCGCGGCGAGGACCGTCTCGCACCAGGGCCTCGGCGCCTCCTGCGCGACGGAGCCGCCCTCGGGGAGCTCGAGCCGGCCGAAGACCTCGGGGCGGGCCCCGTTCCGGGCCCAGCCCGGGACCGGCACCGCGCGCCAGCAGTGGGGGCCGTAGGCGGGCAGGAGGAGCCGCTCGACCCATCTTTGGCTCGTTGCGTCGGCCGCGGTGAGCAGGACCGCCGCCGCGGGGCCGGTGTGCCAGAGGAGCTCGAGCTCGACGCCGAACGCCGACGCGGCCCGCAGGGGATCGAGGATCGGCGACGTCTCGCGCTCCCGTCCCGGGGCGTCCGTCGTCACGGGCCCTCGGGAGAAGCGCCAGGCGGCCCGAGCGGCTCCCACACGGGAGCGGGGGAAGGCTCGAGGCTCCTAGGCTCGGTCCCCGCCGGAGGATGAACGGTGCGCGACGGCGCGCTCGCTACGCTCAAGTAGCGTCCCCTCTCCCTTGAGGGACCCACGGAACGACATGTCCTCGCTCGAGGAGCAGATCGCCTCTGTCGAGGAGGAGATCCGGACCACCCAGTACAACAAGGCGACCCAGCACCACATCGGGCGCCTCCGGGCCAAGCTGGCGTTTCTCCGTCTCGAGCGGGAGAAGCGCGCCTCGAGCAAGGGCGGCGGCACCGGCTACGCGGTCCGAAAGTCGGGGAACGCCACGGTCGGGCTCGTCGGCTACCCGTCCGTCGGGAAGTCGACGCTCCTCAACCGCATCACGGGGACGCAGAGCGAGACGGGCGCCTACGACTTCACGACGCTCTCGATCATTCCGGGGATGCTCCGCTGGGGCGGCGCCTCGATCCAGGTCCTGGACATGCCGGGGCTCGTCCCCGGTGCGGCCCGCGGCCGCGGTCGTGGCCGCGAGGTACTGAGCGTCGTCCGGTCGACGGACATGGTCCTCTTCCTGATCGACCCCGAGCACTCCGACTTCCGGGCCCTGCTCAACGAGCTCGAGGGCGCGGGGGTCCGCATCAACACGCGACCGCCCCGGATCGTCCTCACGAGGGCCGACCGCGGCGGCCTCACGGTCTCGAGCACGGTCCGCCTCACGCACCTCGGGGGGGGCCTCGCGGTGCAGATCGCCCGAGAGTTCGGCATCCACAACGGCTCCCTGGTCCTGCGCGAGGACGCGACGACCGACCAGCTGATCGACGCCCTCGCCGGCAACCGCGTCTACCTCTACGCGATCCTGGGCGTCAACAAGAGCGAGCTCCTCACGAACGTCGAGCGCGAGCGCCTCCGCGCCCAGCTCCGGCCGTTCCACGCCCTCTTCTTCTCGGCCCGCACGGGCGAGGGGGTCCCCGAGCTGATCGACGCGATCGGCCGGACGCTCGCCTTCATCCGGATCTACGTCAAGCCCCCCGGTCGCGAGCCCGATCGCGACGAGCCGGTGATCCTCCGTCGTGGCCACAAGATCGGCGACCTCCTCGAGCGCCTCCCCAACGACCTCTCGCGGAACTTCCGCGCGGCGATGGTCTGGGGGGCGAGCGCCCGGTTCCCGGGTCAGACCGTCGGCCGCGACCACGTCCTCGCGGACGAGGACGTCGTCACCGTCGTCGTGCAGCGCGGCCGAGGCCCGGCGTAGCGCTCGCGGAGCCCCCGGCCGCGCCGCCGCCGAAGAGCCGCGCGGTCGCGGTGGCGCCGACGAGGAAGTGGCGCCGGTGGAACGGCTCGAG
Organism: Thermoplasmata archaeon; assembly: GCA_027315165.1. GTDB lineage: Archaea > Thermoplasmatota > Thermoplasmata > Lutacidiplasmatales > UBA184 > Lutacidiplasma. The sequence goes on from DAHUYN010000001.1 coordinate 191,354, forward strand.
CGCCGTCGCCGAGTCGACCTCGAGGCCCCCCTCGGCGAGCGCCCGCGACGCCGCCTCGAGGTAGGCCCGGGGCTCGGGCCCCCGGCCGAGGCTCGCCGTCTTCAGGGCGAGCACGACGGGTCTCGACGGGCCCAGGAACAGCCGCGCATTCTCGAGCACGATCTCGACCTGGTCCGGCTGCGCCACGTCCGCGTACAGCCCGTCGGCGGTGGCGACGTCGCCCGCGTACTCCTCCGGGCGCCGTGCGTCCGCCAGGAGGGGGAGCACGTTCGGGTACCGCTCGGCGAGCGCGAGGAGGCGCGCGAACGGCCTCACGCTCCGCTCGACGGCGAGGACGGCCCCGCGCGGGCCGACGAGGTCGGCGACGTGCGAGACCGTCGTGCCGGTCGCGGCGCCGAGGTAGAGCCACGTCTCCCCGACCCCGGGGAGCGTCGGCTCGGCCTGCTTGGCGAGCGCTGCGCCGAGCTTGCTCCGGTGCGGCTCCCAGTGGCGGAGCAGGCGTCCGTCGCGCGCGAGGACGCGTTCGCCGTAGACGGGGCCGCCCTCGGGGTCGAGCCCCTCGGTGTAGAGGACGGGGTGCCGCTCCTCCGTGCGCAGGAGGAGGCGGCTCTGCCCCGCGTGCGCGCGGAACCGCTGGCGCTCCCTCAAGGCCGCCTCTGGAGCTGGCGGATGCGACGGTCGCGCCTCGCGACGAGGGCCTCAGAGAGGTCTCTGTGCGTGAGCTCGTCGGCGCGTGCGGCGATGACGGCGAGCGCGGCGAGGCTCCGCGCGTAGCGGCCCTGGCGGTCCAAGGGAACGTCGACCATCCGGGCGGCCCGGAAGATGAGACCGAAGCGCGGTCCGTGGCCGCCCTGCGGGCGGCGTCGCGCCCCGAGGAGCTGGAGCCGCGAGGCGGAGATCCTCGAGAGGGTCCGTCGGTCCCCGACCGCGGCGACGAGGCGCGCGGCCACGCGGCTGCCGAGCAGCTCGGAGAGGTTCGGGACGACCTTGCGGGCCTCGCGGTCGAGCCGCTCGACGAGGCGCGCGTGGTGGCGGGCGAGCGCGTCCCGCTCGACCGCGAGCTCGTCCTTGTACTCCGCGAGCGCGCCGGTGGGACCGGCCAGGAACTGGGCGAGCGCGCCGCTCTCCCGGCCGAGCGCTCGTTCGACGCGCTCCTCCTCGCGGGCGAGCGCGATCAGGGTCTCCTCCTCGGAGGCGAGGGCCCGCGCGAGGCGCGCGCGAGCCAGCGCGAGGGCCGCCGCCCGGCGCCTCGAGGCCGCGACCGGGGGTAGCCGCGCCAGCGCCCGACGCAGGTCGGCGCGGGGCGTGGGGCCGACCTCGAGCCCGGCCCGGCCGAACCGCTCGCGGAGGGCGGCGTCCGGGCTCGTCACGGCGCCGGGGGCGGCTCGGGCCCAACGCGCGGCCCGCTCGGCGACGGGGGACGCGTAGCCGGCGGCGACCTCGACCTCGGCGCCGTCGAGCGGCAGGGAGGCGACCGGCCCCTCGGGCAGCGAGACGCGGTAGAGCGTGAGGCCGCCCCGGAGGAGGACGGCCGCCGTCACCCGGGGAACTCCTCCAGGTGGCGCTGGAACCGCCGCTGCTCCTGCGGGACCTCGACCGGGTAGCGCCCCGTGAGACAGCCGAGGCAGAGCTGCTCTTCACGCATCCCGATCGCGTCGACGAGCCCGGCCATCGACAGGTAGTGGACCGAGTCGGCGCCGACGGCCGCGGCGACCTCCGCCTCCGTCCGACCGGCGGCGACGAGCTGCTTGCGCTCCTTCATGTCGACGCCGAAGTAGCACGGCGCGACGATCGGCGGGCAGCCGATGCGCACGTCGACGCGCGTCGCGCCGGCGGCGCGGACCATCACGACGATCTCGCGAAGGGTCGTGCCCCGGACGATGGAGTCGTCGAGCAGGACGACGCGCCGTCCCTTGAGGAGTCCCGGGACCGGGTGGAGCTTGACGCGGACCTCCTCCTCGCGCCGCTTCTGGTCGGGGAGGATGAACGTCCGCTCGACGAAGCGGTTCTTGATGAGGCCCTCCGCATAGGGGATCTTCGAGACCTCGCTGAAGCCGAGCGCCTGAGGCCGCGACGAGTCCGGCACGGGCATCACGACGTCGGCCTCGACGGGGCTCTCCTGGGCGAGGCGACGCCCGATCCGGTGCCGCACGTCGTAGACGGCGCGTTCCTCGACCACCGAGTCCGGGCGGGAGAAGTAGACCCACTCGAACATGCAGTGGGCCCGCTCGCCGGTCGTGGCCATCCGGGAGGCGTGCGCGATCTGGCCCTTCTCGAGGACCAGGACCTCGCCGGGGGCGACGTCGCGGACGAGCCGGCCGCCCATCAGCTCGATCGCGACGGACTCGCTCGCGACGGCGACGCCGCCGTCCAGCGTGCCGAGGACGAGGGGGCGGATCCCGAGCGGGTCGCGGAAGGCGATCACCTTCGGGCCGACGACCATGACGACGGCGTAGCCGCCGATGAGTTCGGCCGACGCGCGGCGGATGGCGGCCTCGAGGTCGCGCGTCCGCCCGAACTCGACGGCGATCATCTGCGCCATCGTCTCGGAGTCGGCGCTCCCGAGGAACTCGACCCCCTGCGCCTGGAGGCGGCGCCGGACGCGCTCGAAGTTGACGATGTCGCCGTTGTGCGCGAGGGCGGCGTCCTCCTGCTTGAGCTTGACGACGAGCGGCTGCGCGTTCTCGAGGTCGCTCGTCCCCGTCGTCGAGTAGCGGACGTGTCCGATGCCCGTCGGGCCCCGGAGCGACTCGAGGATCTCGTTGGAGAAGATCTCGTGGACGAGCCCCATCCCCTTGCGGTGGTGGAGGACGCCGTGGGAGGTCGTGGCGATGCCGGCCGACTCTTGGCCCCGGTGCTGCAGGGCGCGCAGGCCCCGGTAGAGATAGGGGGCCGCGCCACGGCCCGTGAGGGAGACGCCGACGACCCCGCAGAACTCGCGGTTCGTCATGGCTCGGGCGGAGACGCTCGCCTCCGGCCCGAGCCACCTTGTAATGGGTTTTAAGCGAAGCGGCCCCGGGGGTGCTCGCTCAACCGAAGAGGGCGGAGAGACCCTCGGCGGCCTCCTCCTCGGAGACGCCCTTCTCCTCTTTCTTCTCCTCTTCCTTCTTCTCGCCCTTGCCCTCCTTCTTCTCGGCGGGTGCGGCCGCGGGCGCGGCCGGGGCGGCGAAGGTCTCGGCCTTCGCGAGGACCTCGGTGAGGTTGACCCCCTCGAGCGACGCGAGGAGCGCCTTCACGCGGGCCGTGTCGGGGGTGATCCCCGCGGCCCCGAGAACGCTCGTCAGTCCCTTCTCATCGATCGGCTTTCCTGCGGCGTTGAGCAGCAGCGCACCGTACACGTACTCCATCGTTGTGCCTCCGTTGGTTCCGGGTGGACCTTGTCTATGCCTTCTCCAGGCTCTCGACGGCCTTCGCCTCGCGCAGAGCTCGGGCGAGCAGCGGGGCGATCGTGGCCTTCGTCGGGTACCCCGCGGCGACGGCGAGCGTCAGCGCGCGGCGGTGCGCCTTCGAGAGGAGGAGAGGGATCGTCGCGGTCGTGGGATAGCTGACCTCGACGGCGAGGCCGAGGGCGCGGCGGTGCGCGCGCACGAGCTCCGCGCGGCGGGAGTCGAGGTCGACGGCGAGGACGGACGGGGGGTAGAACGTGCCGCCCTCGACGACGGCGCGAAGGGTGAGCCCGACCTCGAGCGGGAAGATATCGAGCCGCGTGAGCATCGTCGCGACCTCGCGCGAGATCGTCTGGCCCGCCTTCACGATCGTGACGTCCTTCTTGAGGACGACCTTGCCCTTCTCGATCGCCGCGGGGAACCCGGCGTGCTGGAGCTCGCCGACGATCGGGCCCGGCTTGAAGCTCGTCGTCTGCGCCGGCACCGAGATGTCGTGCGGTGCCAGCTCGCCCCCACGGGCGGGGGTCGGCGAGCGGGTCCGGACGAGCTCTTGGAACAACGAGAACGGGTTCCCCTCGGCGGTGAGGATCGCCGTCTGGTCGCTCACGTGCTCGAGGAGCGGCGCGAGCGAGGGGGACTCCTTCGCGGCCTCCTCGAGCGCGTGGCGGATCGCCGCGTTCGGCGCGACGAGGATCGGATGGCCGCGGTCGTGAAGCCCCCGGCGCATCGTCTGGAGCGCGCTCGCCGGGACCCCGCGGAGGCCGACGAGGGCCGTCATCGGGTGGGCGAGCAGCTGCTGGCGGAGTCGGTCGACCCGTTCGACCTTCTCGGGTCTCACGCTCTCGCGACCGGGCACGTTCGTTCCTCCTACCAGAGCCGGACCGACGGTCCCATCGAGGTCTTGACGTAGACGGACTCGATGTTCGACCGGCCCCGCTCGAGCTTGCCGACGACCCGCTGCAGCACGGCGTCGACGTTCTGCGCGAGCTGTTCCAAGGGCATCGTGCGCGTTCCGACGGCGGCGTGGAAGGTCCGGTTCCCCTTCGAGCGGACCCGGATCGACCGCTTCAACGCGTTGATCAGGTTCGAGGGGTCGCTGCCGGGGGGGACGGGGCGGGGCATCTTGCCCCGGGGCCCGAGCACGACGCCGAGCCGCTTGCCGATCGTCGGCATCAGCGGCGCCTCGGCGAGGAAGAAGTCGATCTCGGCGACGAGCTTCTTCGCCGCCTTCTTGTCCTTGACGAGCTCCTCGAGCTCCGCGACGGTGAACGCGCGATCGGCGAGGCTGCGGACCTTCTGGAGAAGCTCGGGGCTTCCGAAGATCGCCACCTGGACGGGGCGGCCGCGACCGTTCGGCAGCGGGACGTCGTCCTCGATCCGGTTCTTGGGCACGGAGAGGTCGAGTTCCTTGAGATTGATCGCGAGCTCGATGGTCTCGGCGAAGGCCCGCTCCGGGGCTTTCCCGACGACCTCCGTCACGACCTCTAGCGCCGACCGATCCGCCATCGTCCTGCTCCGATGTGGGGCCGCCGAGCAGGCCTCCCTACATAAAGGTTGAGGAGGCGCTCTCGCGCAGGCGTGCCGGCCCCGCGCGCCGCCGGGCCCCCGGGCCCCGGCGACGCGGGCTCGCCGCCCCTAAGCCTATATAGCCCCCCCGGTTCCGCGCCCCAATGCACTATCCGAAGGTCGTGTCGACCTACTGCCCGAAGTGCCGCACACACACGCAGCACGAGGTGGAGAAGGGAAAGAAGCGCCCGGCCTCCGAGCTCAAGTGGGGGCAGCGGCGGTTCCGACGGGCCACGAGCGGCTACGGGGGATTCCCGAGGCCGAAGCCCGAGGGGCGCGCCAAGGCCGTGCGCCGCGTCTATCTCAAGTACCGTTGCAAGAAGTGCAAGTACACCGTCCAGCCGGCGAGCTGGCGGGCGAGCCAGCTCGAGCTCGTCGAGCACCGGTAGGTAGGAAGATGACGCCCGCACCGTTCTATGTCGTGAAATGCCCCGACTGCTCCGGTGAGCAGACCATCTTCAGCCGTCCGGTGACCCCCGTCAACTGCTCGGTCTGCGGCGCGACGCTGGCGACGCCGACGGGCGGCAAGGCGGCGCTGCGCGGCGAACTCCTGCGGACCGCCTCGGCGTAGCGGAGAAGGGGCGCGCGCGATGGCGAATCGGGGCGAGCTCCCCGAGGAGGGCGAGCTCGTCGTCGGCACGGTGACCTCGATCCGGAACTTCGGGGCGTTCGTCACGCTCGACGAGTACGCGAGCCGCGAGGCGTTCATCCACCTCTCGGAAGTGGCGACGGGCTGGGTCAAGTACATCCGCGACCACATCCGCGAGGGCCAGAAGATCGTCGCTAGGGTGCTGCGCGTGGACCCGGCGAAGAACCAGGTCGACCTCTCCCTCAAGCGGATCAACGATCACCAGCGCCGCGAGAAGGTCCAGGCGTGGAAGAACGAGCAGCGGGCCCTCAAGCTGCTCGCGCTCGTGGCGCAGCCGCTGAAACTCGAGGTCGACGCCGCGCAGTCCGAGTTCGCCGACGCGCTCGTCGAGAAGCACGGCAGCCTCTTCGACGCCTTCGAGGCGGCGTCGGAGGACTCGAAGAAGTTCCAGAAGGAGCATGGGAAGGCCCCGTGGGTCGCCGCGTTCCTCAAGGTCGCGCAAGAGAACCTCGTCCCGCCGCACGTCGAGATCACCGGCACGCTCGAGGTGAGCGACGCCTCCGCCGACGGGCTCGAGCACGTGCGCGCGGCGCTGCTCGAGGCCGAGGCGGTCGCCCCCGAGTCGGTGACGGTCCAGTACGTCGGCGCCCCGCGCTACCGCGTGACGGTCACGGGGGTCCAGTACAAGCAGGCCGAGGAGATCCTCAAGCACGCGACCGAGGCGGCGCTCGCGAAGATCAAGGTCGCGGGCGGCCAGGGGACGTTCGCCCGCGCATGAGCGAAGCCCTGCTCCGCGTCTGTCGCGCCTGCGACCGCTACACGATGAAGCCCGCGTGCCCGACCTGCCAGGGACCGACCCGCTCCCCGCACCCCGCCCGTTTCTCCCCCCAGGACCGCTACGGAGCCTACCGCCGGCGCCTCTACGCGCAGGCGACGGCGCCGCCCTCGTGAACCAGTCATGTCGTCAGTACTCCACCGGATCAAGGTCGTCAACGACGTCAGCGAGCTCGTGCCGATCCTTCGGGCCGTCGACTCCCCGGTGAAGCTCAAGCTCGTCCAGCGGCTCGCCGACACCTGGCTCACGCGAGAGGACGTCGAGCACGAGTTCGGCCGCGAGGGCGTCAAGGCGCTCGCCTTCTTCGAGAAGCTGAAGCTCATCGACACGCGATGGGTGGCGCGAGAGGGCCGCCGGCAGCCCGAGAAGAGCTACCACTTCTACTACTCGACGATCAACATCAACACGACCGCGCCGCTCCAGGAGGTCTCGGAGATCCTCGCGATCGCCGCGATGCCGAACAAGGAGTACGACAAGCTCGAGGAGCGGATCTACGCGGCCATCGGCGACACCGGACGCTTCTTCTCCGACGTCGCGGAGGAGCTCGGCATGACGCCGACGCGGCTCAAGGGGCTCGTCAAGCGCTCCGACAAGCTCGAGTACCGAGGCCACCGGGTGGAGCGGTTCCATGCCCAGCCGCCGCCGTCCGCGTAGGCCGCGTCGCCCGGCGGTCTCGGTCCTCCGGCTCGGCCACCGGGCCGGTCGCGACCCCCGGCTGACGACCCATCTCGCCCTCGCCGCGCGCGCCTTCGGGGCCGAGCGGCTCTACCTCAACCCGCCGGACGCCGAGCTCGCCCAACGCGTCGCGAGCGTCGCGAGGAGCTGGGGCGGCACCTTCGAGGTCGTGCCGGCGCCGAACTGGCGCGAGCCGATCTCGGCGTTCCCCGAGGCGGTCGTCCATCTCACGATGTACGGCGAGCCGCTCGCGCGACTCCTCCCCCGACTTCGCCGGCGCTCGCGGCTCCTCGTCGTCGTCGGCGGCGCAAAGGTCCCGGGCGAGGTCTACGAAAGGGCGACCTGGAACGTCGCCGTCGGGCACCAACCGCACAGCGAGGTCGCCGCGCTCGCGGTGTTGCTCGAGCGGCTGCTCGGCCTGCCCGGCCCGGGCGCGTGGCGGGGGGCCGCGCGCGCGATCGTCCCGACGGCCCGCGGCAAGCGCGTCCGCACGCTGTCGGGCGGGAGACGCGCGTGAGCGGCCCCCCGGTCCCGACGGCGCGCCCGCCGCTGTCGGCGCGCGCGCCGGGGAAGTGCATCCTGTTCGGCGAGCACGCCGTCGTCCACGGCCGCCCCGAGCTGTTGCTCGCCGTCGACCTCTACACGCAGGTCCTCGCCTCGCCCTCGACGGCGATGGCGCTCGACGACGATCCGGCGGCGCCTCGCGAGCATCCGTACCTGCGCCGGGCGCTCGAGGATCTCTGGCCTCCCGGCGCCCCGCCGCTCGACTGGCGCACGGTCTCGCAGCTGCCGAAGGCCGCCGGCCTCGGCTCGTCCGCGGCGTTCTGCGCCGCCGTCGTCACGGCCCTCCTCGCGGCCCGCGGCGGGGCCGAGCGCTCCGAGGTCGCCGAGCGGAGCTTTGAGGTCGAGCGCGGGGCCCAGGGGGTCGGGAGCCCGGGCGACACGTCGGCGAGCGTCGCCGGCGGGCTCGTGAGCGTCAACGGCCGCTCGGGCGCGCTCCTCTGGGAGCTCACCGACGGCGACCAGCGCTGGCGCGTGCGCCGGGTCCCGGACCCCGGCTGGGTCTGGGTCGTCGCCTACTCGGGCGTGCCGAGGAACACGGCGGCGACGGTCCGCGCGGTCTCGCGCCGGCTCGCCGAGCCGGACGGACCGGGACTGCTCGCGAGGTTCGAGGAAGTGGCGCTCGCCGGTATCGAGGCGATCCTCGCGGAGGACCGGGACGGGGTCGGTCGGCGGATGTCGGAGAACCAGGCCCTCCTGCGCGAGGTCGGCGTCTCCAGCGCGCGGCTCGAAGAGCTCCTGGACGCCGTCGCCCCGGTCGCCACCGGGGCCAAGCTCACCGGTGCGGGGGCCGGCGGGTCGATCGTCGCGCTCCCGAGGCCCGGCCGGGAGGTCGAGGCGATGAAGCGGCTCCGTCGCGTCGGCGCCCAGGCGTTCGTCGTCCGCGCGGCCCCGTTCGGCGCGAGCCTCGTCCTGCCGAAGGCGCCCTAGCCGTCGCTACTTCCGCGAGACGATGCGGACGACCGCGCCCGGCTCGAGCGGGTGGTCGGCGCCGAGGGCGCGGTGCGTCCGGCCGTCGATGGCGCGGATGAAGTTCTCGCCGAGGTCGGAGTGGACCCGGTAGGCGACGGCGCGCGCGGGCGTGTGGAGCGGGAGCAAGAAGGCGTCCGGGAGCACCCGGCCGCGCGAGTCGGTCCAGCGTTGCTCGTCCTCGACCGGGAAGACGACCATCTGGCCGAGGCGCTCGAAGACCATGCGCTCGAGGGCCGCCTGCACGCCGGTGGTCCCCCAGCGCGCGAGGATCCCCCGCACCTCGTCGAGCGCCCGCAGCTGCGCGGCGTTGAGCCTCGACGGCTCGGCGACCTCGAACGCCGCGTCCCCCGGCCGGTACCGGACGAGGCCGGCGCGGGCCGCGCGTCGCAGGGTGAGCTCCGCCTCGGCGCAGGTCGGGGCGACCGGCACCGGCGCGACCGCCCCTCGGAGCGCCTCGACGGCGTCGACGGTCGCCCGGTCGGCCTTGTTCGCCGCCACGAGACGGGGCTTTGCGGCCCGGAGCAGGTGCTTGGCGAGCTCGGTCCGCTCCGCTCGCGTCCACGCCGAGGGGTGGGCGCGGTCGAGCGAGGTCGACCGCAGCGCGGCGAGCACGGCCGCGGGCGGGATCGAGAGCCCGGTGACACGACCCTGGAGGAACTCCTCGACCTTCGCGCCCTCGAGCTCGACGGACCTCGCGTTGCGCTCGAAGTCCTTCGAGAGGATCCCGGTCACCCAGGAGATGAGCTCCTCCTCGAGCCAGCGGACCTCCTCCGACGGGTCCTGGGTCCCGGGGTCGGCGAGGACCCCCTCGGCCGTCGTCCCGCCCGAGGCGTCGACGACCTGGAGGAACCCGTCGGCGGCGCGCAGGTCGTCCAGGAACTGGTGGCCGAGACCCTTGCCCTCGTGCGCCCCTGGAACGAGACCCGGGACGTCGACGAGGTTGACGGGGACCCAGCGGACGCCGTCGACGCATTTTGCGTTCCCGGGCGCGCAGCTCGTGCCCTTCTCGTGGTGCGGGCACGGGACGCGGACCGCCCCGACGCCGCGGTGCGGCGACGTCGTCGTGAACGGGAACGGCGCCATCGGCACGTCGAGGAGCGTCAGCGCGTTGAACAGGGTCGACTTCCCGACGTTCGGCTTGCCGACGACCCCGATCTCCATGCGTCGGCCCCGCCCCGAGAGAAGGCTCCCCTAGTTAGGCGTTCGCCGTCCCGTCGCGACGTCTCCGGGGGCTCGCGCCGCTTCACCGAGGGTATGATAGACGGGGACGAACGTCTCTCGTGCCGTGGCCACTCCGACGGGAGCGCCCGGCTACCCGCCCGGGGCCGCCGGCCTCGCGGGACCCCTTTCGGCTCCGCCGGTGCTCCCGCCGAGCCCCGCCGCACCGCCCCCCCCGAAGCGGAGCGGCTTTTCCGACGCGCTCCGGCGGTGGCCGGTCGTCGTCGTGCTGCTGCTCTCGCCCGGCATCGTCGAGTACCTCTCCGGCTCGAGCCCCCTCAACGCGATCGTCCTGAACCCGGCGGGATTCCTGCTCCAGGTCGGGCTCAACGCGGGCCTCTACGGCCCCGGCGTCCTCCTCGTGCGCGAGGCGGTCCTCCGATGGAGGAAGGGGTGGGTCTCCCTCCTCGTGCTCGGCGCGGCCTACGGGATCGTCGAGGAGGGGATCGCGCTCAGCACGATGTTCAACCCGACCTCGCCGGTCGTCCACTCGCTCGGCATCTACGGGCACTGGATGGGTGTGAACACCGTCTGGATCCCCGGGGTCCTCATCGTCCACATGCTCTACAGCATCGCGCTTCCGATCTACCTGCTCGGTCTCCTCCTCCCGGAGCTCCGGGGCCGCCCTCTTCTCGGGGGGCGCCGTCTCTCCCTGGCGGTCGCGTTCCTCCTGGCCGATGTCGTCGCGCTGATCGCGCTCGTCCGGTTCGGGCAGGGCTACTTCATGGGCTGGCCGCTGCTCGTCGGGAGCGTCGTCGTCGTCGCGCTGCTCGTCGTCGTCGCCTACCGACTCCCCGGGAACCTGCTCGAGGGCCCGACGGCCCGAGCCAGGGCTCCGAGCGCGTGGCTGAGCGGGCTCGCCGGTCTCGCCTTCTTCCCGGTGACGATCTTCGTCGAGGGGATCTGCGCGTCGAACCACGCCGCGCCGGCGGTGGCGATCGCGGCCATCGTCGGGGTCGGCCTCCTCGAGGGGCTGTTCGCCGTTCGCTATCTTCGCGGACCGGCGGCGTATTGGGCGCGTCTCGGCTTCCTGCTCGGCGCGCTGCTGCCGATCCTCACCCTCGGCGCCATCTCGCAGCTGCCCCTCGACTTCGTCCTCGGCGGTGACGCCGTCCTCGTGCTCGTCTTCGCCCGGCTCGCGCGGCGGAGCGCTCAGCCGGCGCTGCCCCGCCTCGACGGCCCCGGCGCGGCCCCGACGGGGCCCTAGAGGGCGTAGTCGGGCGGAAGCTCGCGGACGCCGTGCGTCCGGTTCACGGTGAGTGCAAGGGCGAACAGGAGGCCGCTCAGCCGGTTCGCCCACTGCAGGAGGTCGGGCGCGAGCGGCTCGGCCTCGTCGAGCGTCCAGAGCTCACGTTCGGCGCGTCGCGCGACGGCGCGCGCTTGGTGGAGAGCGGCGGCGCCCCGCGTCCCCCTCGGGAGGACGAAGCTCTTGAGCGGACCGAGCGCCTCGGAGAGTCGGTCGGTGTCGGCCTCGAGGCGCCGTACGTGGCGCTCGCTGATCCGGTGCGCCGGCGGCTGCGACGCGGGCGGCGAGGCGAGCTCGCTCTGGGCTACGAAGACCTCGTGCTGGAGCCGGAGGAGCGTCTCGCCGACCTCGCGGTCCTCCTCGGAGAGCTCGGCCGACGCGCGTCCGAGCGCGGCGCCGAGCTCGTCGTAGCTACCGATGGCGCGGATCCTCGGAGAGTCCTTCCTTATGCGGGAGCCGCCCAGGAGACCGGTCTCGCCGCGGTCGCCGGTCCGGGTGTATAGCCGCGTAGGATCCGTGCCTCCGGCCGACCGGGGAGCGCATCGAGCGGGGAGCTCAGCCCGTGGACCGGGCAGAACGAGATGCCCAGCACCTCATTATGCTTAGCGTCCTGACGGCACGATCGGCAGATGAACCCGCTTCGCTCGCTCCACGCTACGACCCCTAGTGTCTCCATTCCGCCACCCCAAATCTACCCGGGACGCTAGCGCTCGAGGAGGTCCCCGCCCTCGCGACCCGCCTTGCGTCGTTCCCGGGACCGCTCCGCGTGGCCTCGCGCCGTCTGTCGCAGCGCGGGAAGCCTCTCGGCGTGGAGCTTGTGCAGCTCCTGCAGTCCCAGCGTGAGGGCGAGGGTGAGCGCCCCGTCCTCACTCGACGCCCAGCCGTCCTCGACGATCTCCTGCAGCTTGGCCCGCAGCGAGACCGGCACCTCGATCGCGCCCGGCCCCGGGGCCCGACCGGGCGCTAGTAGCGCCCGCACCGCGTCGGACCGACTCAGGTTTCCGTGCGCGACCCGCCAGGCGTCGAGGCGCTCCGATTCCTCTTCCGTCAGTCGGACGCCGAGGAATCGGTCCGCCCTCGATTCAGACCGGGGGGTTCGCACGATGTTCAACAGAATTTAACAAATATTTAACAACTTCTGCATTTCGTTAAACGACCGGGGGCAAGGTGTCTCCAAACCCAGCCCGCCTGATCCGGGACGCGGGGCGAGCGCCCGTGCAGTGCTGAGTCCACTCAGTGTCCAGCCGAGTAGCGGGCCCGCGAAGGGCAATGGAGCGTCCAGGCCCCCCGGGCCGAACGACGGGGCCGTCCTGTCGCATGGTCTCCCCGCGATTCGACTGCAACATCGCCGTCGTCGCGAGGGGAGAGGCAGGTAGAATCCGGCAGGGTCGACTTTCGGAGGCACCCTCGGTGCACGTCCGTGTTTCGTCAGGGCGCCAGGGATCGATCGAAGGTGAGCGGTCGCTCAGGTTACCCGGCCGCTTCTCGCGCTCCGGAACGCAGAATCGTGCGCGCCGAAATGCACGTGGGGATCCACCACGAGGACGATCCGACGGGGCCGGTCGTTCTACCCGATCCGTGAGAGCACCGTGAGCGCGCGCAGGGTGATCATCTTGCTGGGACGCCCTTCCACCTCGAACGTCAGCGGCGCCGGCCGCTTCTCGGGATGTCTCGCGTACCACGCGGCGCTTTCCGGATCGGGGTCCGGTTGGGCCGCATCCAGGTTCCACGTTCCGTCCGGCCGCTGCTTCTTGCGCAGGAGGTCGAGCGCAAAGCCGAGTCGGCGGTCCTGGCCGTATCCGAGCGCCGTTAGACAGTCCAGCCCGACCAGGAGGTCGTAGTAGTAGTGCACGGGCCAGTGGAACCGGTACCAGGGATCGTACCGTTCCCCCTGCACGTGGAGCTCGTGCTCGAGATAGTACTCCGCGCTCCGCTCGACGCACGCCTGCATCGACGCGGTCCACTTGGATCTCGGATAGGCGGCGAACGCGCCCAGCCCCTCCCACGCATCGAGCGTCCGGCTCGGGGCCGGCCCGGCGGTGGAGAATCGGCACGTCCAGCCGCCCTTCGGATGAGCGGTCTGGACGATCCATTCGAGCGTCTTTCGGACCCTTCGGTCGTCCTCGAACCCGAGGCGAATGAGCCCGCGCGCCATGTTCGCCGTGTAGCAGTGGTGGCCCTTGCCCTTGCCGAAGCCACCGACACCGCCCCCTTCGAGGGGCGACTTTGCCATCCAGTACTCGCTCGATCGATCGACCTCGGGGATGGCGCGCGTCGCCCCGAGGTCCGCCAGCGCGAGCATGTTCCAGTGGGTCCCCACGAATCGCGGCTCCAGCCATCCTCGGTCCCGAGCCCACCACCCGAGGGGGTCCCGGCGGGCCAGCACTTCCGCTGCCCACCCGAACTTCGGAATGCTGGCCTTCGCCTCGCGGACCTCGGAGTCGGTCTCCTTCCTCCTGAGCAGCTGGGTCAGGGCGAGGTACCGGATCGACGGTTGGTCCTTCTCGAGCAGCCAATCGATCGCCTTGCTACCGGGCAACAGAACCCCCACGCGCGCGGCTCTTCAAGAACTCTGCGCGGGAGTTGCGGCCCGACGCGAGGTGAAGGCGCCCGACCGACGTCGCGGCGGCGTCGGTGTTCGTGGCGGATCACCAGGTACCGGGGTTGGAGACGCCGTGCCCCCCCCTTTCGTGAAACGACCGGGGGCACCCCCGTCACCAACCCGAGACACCTCGCTCACGCCTCCCGTGCAGCGGCTCTTCTCGGAATCGACCCTCCCTCGGGGACTCCCAAGTGGAGACCCCTCGTCTTGTACGCTCGGGTCATGAGAGGGCGAGGCGTGAGGCTTCGATGACTCCGGGCCGAGATGCCGCCCGACCCCACGGACCACGTCTCCTCGGGATCGGTGTCGCCGTCGAGGTGGTCGGCGTCGCCCTGCTCGTCTGGCAGGAGCAGAACATCTTCACCATCAATGGCGCGATCACGCTACCGGCGTGGGGCGCGATGCTCTTCGGCGTCGTGCTCGTGGCTCGTGGCTACGCCGATCTCCTTCGAAGCACCCGCCCCGACGCTCGGCGCCTCGCGGCGATCGCGGGGGCCGCGACCGGAGCGGTCGTACTCGCGGTCTCCCTGACCTGGCAGCTCGCCGCGGGCCTGACCCCGTCCGGTGACCTCAATCTCGAAGTGTACGCCGCCTTCGCCCTGTTCTTCGTCGGCGCCGCGGGCGTGACGACCGGAGTGGGCGCGCTCGCCCGGTGGGGAGCCGCCGGCGAGGCGGGGGTCGCGCCGAGCTCGCCCAAGCCTGCGGCCGCACGGACCGTCGGCCTGATTCCTTCGGTGTCGGTCCTGGCGGCGGGGGTCGCGTTTCTCTCGTACGCCGGACTCGCCGCCGGAGGGCTCGACGTTCGGGCCGCCGAGGTCAACTCGCTCTACCAGCTCGTCGCGCTCGAGCTGTGCGCGGGCGGGGCGTGGTTGCTCCTCTCGGGCGCGAGCGGCCTCTTCCTCCTCGTCCCCGACGCCCGCCTTCGGGAGGCCCGGCGCGTGGCAGACGTCGCCGGGGCGCTGCTCCTCGTCGCGGGGGCGGTCACGTGGTGGCGGACCGCGCCCCTCGTCTATGCGCTCGGCGAGATCCTCCTCGGCGGATTCCTGCTTTCCGGCACCGGCCTCTTCCTGGCGACCCGGACGGGGCTCGCTCGGCAGGTGGGTCGAAGGAGCGCAGACCCTGACCTACCGCCCGGACCTCGAACGGGTTCCGACGGCCCCCGTGAATGGTGACCGGCCCGACGTTCCCGCCCCCCGCCCACCGAGAGCGGTTCCGTCGTTCGAGGTACCACGACCGCCGGGGCCGAGGCGGGCCGAACGATGGACGCCTCAAGAGCCGCGAAAGCGACGACGACGTTCCGGACGCGAGGACCCGAGGGCCAGGGCCGGACGGACGTCCGAGCCAGAGGGTCGCGACGGCGGCACGGACCGCGGCCTCCCGCATCTCCGAGGGCGGCGACCGGGCGTTTCCCCGGGAGGTCCCCCCCGACGGTCACCCTCCGCGGGAGACCATCGGCTCCGCGTGTTGCCCGTTGCCGAACGCGGAGCCCGAGAGGTCGCGCCCGGACGGCGATCCTCGAGAGCGCCGAAACCGACCCTGCGAGACCACCGGCTCCTAGGCGACAAGCGCTCTCGGCGCCCGCTGTCCGACGACGTGTGCGGCTCGCCGATGGAGGCCGGCTCGGGCGTCTCGCTCTCCCGTGTGAGACTATGACTCTAGTACGAAACAATAGTCATATGGAAGTAACTATAGTCTAAAGCCAGACTCTATTTATCCCTCGCCCGGCTCGCACCGCCGAGACGGATGATGCGGCGAGCCGAGCGACCCGGGCGTACCCGCGCAACACGGGCCGGACCGGGACCCTGGACCCGCTGCGATTCCGCCCTCGCCTCCGCGCGCCAGACGGCGTCGTCGGCGGCCCATCACGCGCCTTGAAACGAAACCGAAGGAGGAACGAAACGGAATGAGTGCAAGTCCGAACACGACGAACGACAGCCTGAGCGCGCCCCGTGCGCGCTCCGCGCGACGCAGGAGCATGGGCCTCGTGGCCGCCATCGCCATCGCGGTCGTCCTGCTGCTCGTGGGGCTCGGCGGCGGCTACGCGCTGGGCAACTACCTCGGGTCGAGGTCGTCCAACTCGAGCAGCACGTCGGGATCGACGAGCTACACGATCTCGGAGACCGGGTCGAGCCTGATCTACCCGCTGATGCAGCTCTGGGGACCGAACTTCACGAAGCTCTACCCGAACGTCCAGGTCTCCCCGCAGTCGACGGGGAGCGGCACGGGGATCTCGAGCGCCGAGTCCGGGACCGTCGACATCGGCGGGACCGACGCCTACCTGCTCCCCTCGACCGCCGCCAACTACAGCCTGATCAACGTCCCGGTGGCGATCTCCTCGCAGTTGGTCTACTACAACCTCCCCGGGATCAGCGCGCACATCAACCTCAACGGGACGGTGCTCGCGATGATCTACTCCGGGAAGATCACGAACTGGAACGACCCGATGATCCAGGCGGCGAACCCGAGCGTCTCGCTCCCGAACCTCGCGATCGTCCCGATCCACCGGCAGGACGGAAGCGGTGACACGTTCATGTTCACGTCGATGTGTTACATGTCGTGGTCCGGCTGGACCTACGGCTACGGGACCAGCGTGACGTGGCTCTCGAGCTCCCCCTCGGCGAGCGGGAACGCGGGCATGGTGACGACCCTCTCGCACACGACCGGTGGGATCGCCTACATCGGGATCAGCTACGAGTCCGAGGCCGCCTCGTCCGGACTCACCTACGCCGCGCTGGGCACGCAGGCCGCGAACCTGAACGGCACCAACCCCGCCAACTACGCGCTGCCGACCACCGCCAACATCAGCGCGGACGCCTCGCTCGGCCTCGCGAACCTGGCGCCGGGGAGCGTCGCGGTGAGCCTGATCCTCGGGGGCGTCCCGGGCGCGACCAACCTCCAGCTCGGCAAGGGCGGAACGATGCCCGCGGCCGGAACGACGCCGTACCCCGACACGAACCTCGAGTACACGCTGATCAAGACGAACCCCTCGGACGCCTCGAAGCAGAAGTGGGTCGTCGCGTTCCTCGAGTGGGCGCTGGCGTACGGGAACAGCGCGACGTACATGAACCAGGTACACTTCCTGCCCCTGACGCCGGCCGTGGTCGGCTATGACATGCAGGCGCTGCAGGCCGTGACGGTGAGCGCGTAGTCGAGAGGACAGAACGAGAGGACCAACCCACTCCGGGAAGCAGGGAATCGGATGGCCACGGCTGACCCGGCGCTCGCCGCCTCCCCGCCTGCTTCCCCTACCCCGCCCGCCTGGGACCGGTACAAGCTCCTCACCTGGCTCGGCTCGCCGCTCGCCCTGATCCCCCTCCTGGCGCTCCTCGCCGTCGCGCTCGCCATCGTTTCCTCGGGCGACCTCACGCTGCTCCTGCGGGGCGACTTCTGGTCGTTGACCTTCAACTGGAACCCGCTCTATCCGGACCAGGCCGCCTGGGCGTTCCCGCTGTACCTGCTCGGCACCGCGATCACCGCCGGCCTCGCGCTCCTCTTCGCGACCCTCCTGAGCCTCGCCCTCGCCATCTCGCTCACGGCCTACCTCCCCGGCTGGCTCGGCCGCTCCTTGGCGACCCTCACGAACCTGCTCGCCGGGATCCCGAGCGTCGTCTACGGGATCTGGGGCTACGTCGTGCTGGCCCCCTACTTCGGGCTCACGCTGCAGCCGACCCTGCGCTCCTACCTCGCGTGGCTCCCGTTCTTCGGCGGCCCGGCCGCGGCGGCCGCGCCGGGCACCGGGGTCCTGCTCGCCGTCCTCATCCTCACGGTGATGATCGTCCCGTTGACGACGGCGATCATCCGGGACTCCCTCGCGAACGTCCCCTCCGCCGTCCTCGAGGCGAGCCTCGCGCTCGGCGCCACACAGTGGGAGACGATGCGCCGGGTCCGCCTGCGGGTGGCGCGCCGTGGCGTCATGGGCGCGGTGTTCCTCGGCTTCGGTCGCGCGGTCGGGGAGAGCGTCGCCGTCGCGATGGTCGTCGGCGGTCAGACCCAGATCCCCCCGAGCATCTACTCGGGGACGACGACGGTCTCCGCCTTCCTTCTCTACCAGCAGGACTCGGCCTTCCAGTACGCGGCGCTGCTCCACGCGCTCGTCGACTTCGCGCTCGTCCTCCTGCTGATCACGCTCTTTTTCAACTTCCTCGCCCAGCGCGCCACGGGCGAGCGCGGGGCCGTCGGCCAGACCAGCGCCGCGGGGCTCTGATGGCGGCGGCGACCCCCTCGAACCCCGCCTCCGACCTCTTGGGCCCGGCGGACGGACGCCTCCGCTACCGTCTCTGGGTCGACCGGGTCGTGCGATGGGGGCTGCCCCTCACCTTCCTGCTCGTGCTCGTCCCGCTGTTCGACCTGCTCTACTGGGTCTCGGCGAAGGCGCTCCCGACGTTCACGTGGGCGACGATCTCGACGAACCCGGTCGGCTTCGGAGGAGGCCTGTGGGCGCCGATCACCGGGACCTTCCTCCTGATCACGATCGCGACGGCGATCTCGGGGGGCCTCGGGATCCTCGCCGGCAT
Organism: Thermoplasmata archaeon; assembly: GCA_027315165.1. GTDB lineage: Archaea > Thermoplasmatota > Thermoplasmata > Lutacidiplasmatales > UBA184 > Lutacidiplasma. The sequence continues at coordinate 209,518 of DAHUYN010000001.1, forward strand.
GTACACCGCGGAGTTCGCCCCGCCGCCCGTGGCCCGGCTCGCCCGGCTGGCCGGGAACCTGCTCGCGGGGGTCCCGGCGATCGTCGTCGGATACTTCGGCTACTTCCTCCTGGTCCTCTACACCCACTGGGGCTTCACGACGCTCGCCGGCGCGATCACGCTGAGCGTGTTCATGCTCCCCTACGTCTACCGGGTCTGCGACCTCTCGTTCTCGAGCGTCCCCCGGGACCAGCGCGAGGCCGCGCTCGCCGCGGGCGCGACCCCACGCCAGTACCTTCTCCGGGTGGCGTTCCCCATCGCCTTCCCCTCGGTGCTCACCGGCGTCTTCCTCGCGATGGCGATCGGGCTCGGGGAGACGGCGCCGCTCGTCCTCACCGCGGGCTGGTCGAACTCGCCCTCGACGGGCCTGTTGAGCACCACGAGCTATCTCACGGGCGTCGTCTACCAGAACTATCAATTCCCCGACACGCTCGGGCACCTCGTGACGCTCGCCTTCCAGGCCGCGTTCCTGCTCGTCGTCATCGTCCTCGTGCTGAACATCCTCGTCCAGGTCATCGCGGGCCGGTACCGGCGCCGGCTGCAGGGGCTGTTCTCGTGAGCGACGCGCCCGAGCCCCCTCCGACACCCACCCCGACCGACCCGGCCGCGGGCGCGCCGCCGTCGGCGACGCTCCGCGAGGCGCCGGTCCCGCACCCGGTGCTCCTCGCCGTGAGGCACCTCTTCGTCCGGGCGCCCAAGCGCGTCCTCCTCGACGACATCTCCCTCGAGCTCAACGACCGCGAGGTGACGGCGATCATCGGGCCGAGCGGCTGCGGCAAGACGACGTTCATCCGGACCCTGAACCGGATGGTCGAGGTCTCGCCCGGCCTCCGGGTCGAGGGCTCGGTCCGCTACAAGGGCCAGGAGATCTACGGCGCGGGGATCGACCCGGTCCAGGTCCGACGGCGGATCGGCATGGTCTTCCAGCGGCCCATCGTCTTCCCGATGTCGATCTACGAGAACGTCGCCTTCGGGCTCCGCCTCGAGGGGACCGACGAGGACGAGGTCGAGGCGACGGTCGAGCGCTCGCTCAAGCGCGCCGGCCTCTGGCGCGAGGTCGGCGACAGCCTCGAGGCGCCGGCGCTCCAGCTCTCGGGGGGCCAGCAGCAGCGCCTGTGCATCGCGCGGGCCCTCGCCACCGGTCCGCGGGTGCTCTTGATGGACGAGCCGACGGCGAGCCTGGACCCGGTCGGCACGCAGAAGATCGAGGACCTCCTCTTCGAGCTGAAGCACGAGTACTCCGTCGTGATCGTCACGCACAACATGCAGCAGGCGGCGCGCGTCGCCGACCGGACCGCGTTCTTCTACGGCGGGAAGCTCGTCGAGGTCGACGAGACGGCCCGACTGTTCGAGACGCCCCGGGAGCGCCTGACCGAGCAGTACATCACGGGAAGGTTCGGATGACGCCACCGGAGCAGCGGAGGGACCTCGCGGAGAGCCTCGAGCGCCTCGCCGAGTCGATGGGCTCGATGTTCGAGCTGAGCCACCTCGCGCTCGAGGGCGCGCTCCGGGCGCTCGCGGGCGAGAACGGAGGCTCTGCGGAAGCGGTCCTCACGCTCGACCGGGAGCTCTACGGGCTCAAGGCCCAGGTCGTCATGGGGTGCGTCGAGCTCCTCGCGCTGCAGGCCCCGGTCGCGAGGGACCTGCGCGTCGTCACGGGGGACCTCGAGATCGCGAGCGACCTCGATCGCGTCGGGCGCTACTCGAAGGACATCGTCGAGGCCGTCCACGCGCTCCCCGCCGGCGAGCCGAACGCCTTCTCGGCGCTCCCCGCGCTGCGGGAGATGGGGACGCTCACCGAGCGGATGCTGACCACCGTCAGCGAGGCCTACCTCCACGGGGACGCCGAGGCGGTCCGGCACATCGAGGAGGCGGACAACTCCGTCGACGCGCTCCACGAGCAGATCTTCCACGAGCTGGTCGCGCGGATCTCCGACAAGCGCCTCGCGGCGGGGACCGGCGCGTCGCTGATCCTCGTCAACCGCTACCTCGAGCGGCTCGCCGACCACGCGGTGAACATCGGCGGACACGTCGAGTACATGGTCACCGGCGTCCGGCCCCGGTAGTGACCGATCGCCCCCGGGGGAGCGCGCCCGCCGGCCCCGCCTCGTCCCGAAAGCCCGTGGCGAGCAGCGAGCGGAGCAGTTCGGCGTGCTTTCGCTCGTCGGCCTCCATGCTCGCGATGAGGATCGCCATCGTCCCCTGGAGAGGACGCGTCGCGGGCGTGTCGGCCTGGCTCTCGGCCCGTCGCTCGCTCTCGATGAGCCCCTCGATCTCCCGTCGCGTGACCCCCGAGGCGAACGCGTTCGCGACGCCGCGGTCGATGTAGGGCGCGAGGGACGCGACGATCTCGGCGTGCCGCAGGCTGTCCGAGGCAATCTGCCGCAGGATCGAGCGGGTGAGCTCGTCGCGCGCCCGCTGCGCGAGGCGCATGCACTGGGCGACGGCGACCTGCTCGGCCTTCACGCGGCGCCGCAGCCATCGCGCGAGGGCCCGGAGCTCGGCCGAGGGGACGCGGTCCCTCGTCCCGACCGGAAGGTCGGACCGCGGGTCCCGCTCGACGGGGAGCTCGGCGAGCGACGCCGCGCCCTCGAGGACGACCCGGGTCGCCTCGTGGCCGTTCTCGACCGCCTCGATGAGCTGCTCGATGGTGCGGCGCGCGATCGCACGGGCCCGCTCGTTCGTCGCATAGGCGACGAACCCCTGCTCGACGCGCTGGCCCGAGAGGTACTGGGAGACCGCCGACGGCGCGACGCCGAGGAGGCTCGCGACCCGCCGCGCCGAGAGGCCGAGGGCCTCGACGCCCTCGCGGGCCGCGAGCGCCTGCACGAGATGGACCCAGGCGACCGACCCCGTGCGGCGGCGCGTCATGGACCGGCCGTGAAGCCCTCCCCGAGGCGCGTATATTCACTCTGTGAACTAAACCTTGCCGACGTCACGAGAGCATCGGCTAAATAGTCGGTCTCGGCTGCCCCGGGACCGGGCGTCCGCGTGTCGGGTCCGACGGAGGCGCAGGTCCTCGCGCTCGGGGCGTTCGCCGGATTCACGATCTTCCTGGGCCTCCTCTACGGGCTCCGTCGCACGGCCTCGCCGAAGGCCCGCGCCTTCCTCAGCGCTCTCGCCGCGGGGATCCTCCTGTTCCTCTTCTACGACGTCCTCAACAACGCGACCGGCCTCATCGACCCCCTCGTGCCCGCGCACGGCGGCGCGAACGGGACCCTCGCCCTCGTCTACGTGGGTCTCCTCCTCTTCGGCTGGAGCTTCGGCTTCCTCTCGCTCGGCGCCTTCGAGCGGGCCTACTTGCGCCGGCGGGCCGCGCGCGAGGGCGGCGTGCGCGTCCTCGAGGGTCCGAGCCGTCCGTTCCCGCTCGACCCGATGGCCGTCTCGACGCTGATCGCGCTCGGGATCGGTCTCCACAACTTCTCCGAGGGGCTCGCCATCGGCACCGCCTACGCGGGCGGGGCCGTCGCGGTCGGCACCGTGCTCGTCGTCGGCTTCGCGGCGCACAACTCGACGGAGGGGTTCGGCATCCTGGGCCCGGGCCTCCTCGCGGACCGGCGCTACTCGGCCCGCCGGCTCGTGGCCCTCGGCCTCGTCGGCGGCGGACCGACGTTCCTGGGGACGCTCGTCGGGAGCGTCCTTTACTCGGTGCCGCTCTCGATCCTGTTCTACGGGCTCGCGGCGGGCGCGATCGTCTACGTCGTCCTCGAGATGCTGAGACCCGTGATGGCGCGCGAGACGCGCGAGGTCGCGGGCCTCGGGATCGTCGTCGGGTTCGTCCTCGGGTTCGTCACGGACGTCGTCGTCACGTTCGGCGGCGCGTAGCGGCGCCGAGCGGGCCCGCCCGAGAGCCGGGCCGGGCGCGGTGGCCGTTTTGTAGAGGGCCGCGGCTCCCGCGGGCGGCGGATCGTCAGGATGTACGGAGCGGCGACCCTGGTCCTCGCGGCGACGCTCGCGGCCGTGATCGTGCGGCAGCTCGCCTTCCGAGGTCCGCCGGTGTGGCTCCTCTTCGTCCTCGGGGCCGTCGCGATGGTCGCGACGGGGGCGCTCCCGCCCTCGGGGGCCCTCGAGGCGGTCGTCGCGAACGCGCCCGTACCGTTGTTCCTCCTCGCGCTGTTCGTCCTCGCGGGCGGCCTCGAGGAGGCCGGGGCGCTCGAGCGGCTCGCCTCGTGGGTCGTCGCGAGGGCGCGCGCGCCCCGCGACGTGCCGTTCCTGCTGTTCCTCACCTTCGGGGCGCTCTCGGCGTTCGTCGTGAACGACGCGGTCGTCCTCGTCGGGGTCCCCGTCGCCCTCGCGGTGGCGCGGCGGCTCGGGCGCTCGCCGCGGTCGTTGCTGCTGACCCTGATGATGGCCGTCACGGTCGGGAGCGTGGCGACGCCGTTCGGCAACCCCCAGAACCTTCTCGTCTCGCTCGAGAGCGGGGTCGTCTCGCCCGTGGCGACGTTCGCGCGGTTCCTGGCGATCCCGACGGGCCTCTCGCTCCTCGCGGGGGCGCTCTACGTGCGGCGACGCTTCGCCCGCGAGACGCCGCTCGACCCCCACGCGGCTCCGGGGGCCCCGTCCGGGCCCGCCGCGCTCGCGTCGACCCCGCTCTCGGTCCGCCTCCGTCTCCACCCGACCCTCGTGATCTTCCCGGTGACGATCGCCGCGATCGTCGCGAGTGACCTCGCGGGCGGCTTCGGCGTCGGGCCCCGGGTGCCGCTCTATGCGATCGCGCTCGTCGGCGCCTCCGCGTCGCTCCTGCTGACGCCGGCCCGGGCCCGGCTCGTCGCGCGCGTGGACGTTCCGATCCTCGTGCTCTTCGTGGCGCTGTTCGTGGTCGTCGCCGGGGCGGTCGCGGGGGGCGTCCTCGTGCCTCTCGGTCGCGCGCTCGCGGTGCCCGGCCCCGGGGACGCGTTGCCGGGGGTCGCCGCGATCGTGCTCCAGAGCCTCGTCGGCTCCCAGCTCGTCAGCAACGTACCGTGGGTCGCGCTGCAGCTCCCGCTGCTGCGGGGTCTCGGCTATGGGGGCGGGACCCCGCTGGCCTGGATGGCGCTCGCGGGCGGGAGCACGCTCGCGGGGAACCTCACGCTCCTCGGGGCGGCGAGCAACCTCATCGTCGTCGAGCGGGCGGAGCGGGCCGGCCACCGGCTGGGACTCGGCGAGTTCGTCCGCACCGCGCTGCCGGTGGCCGCGATCTCGGTGTCGATCCTGCTCGCGTGTCTATGGGCCGGGCTCTGAGGCGCCGGCCGCGCGGGGCCGAGGCTCTCGCCGGAACGAGCTCTCGAGCTCCGTCGAGCTCGCCGGGTCCAGCAGGGTCGGGTTGAGGGGGAGCCAGGCGCGCGCGTCGCGGACCCGGAGCTCGGCCTCGAGCTCCTCGAGGAAGCGCCGGGTCTTGGCGAGCCCGTGGATGCGCACGAGGTACTCGACCCCCTCGAGGTAGACGGCGGTCACGTTCCGCTCCTTGAGCACGCGGCGGAGCAGCGCGAGGAGCCCGTCGAGGTCGGAGGGCCGCACCGAGCCGTCCCGGCCCGCGTTCGAGAGCCAGTACACGTCCACGTCGCGCGCCCCGAGGTAGGCCCGGAGCCGATCGGGGAACTCCCGGCTGATGCAGAGCCCCCGGTGGCCCGCGCCCGTGGTCTCGAGGAACGAGCTCCAGGCGTCGTCCGCACTGGCCCCCGGGCAGACCTCGAGGCCCGGGGCCGGCCCGGAGGCGGTCGCGAGGACGGTCGCCGCGGTCGGGGGCGGCACCGGCCCGGGCGCGTCGGCCGACGCCGGCGGGGCGATCCTGGGCTCGGGGACGAGGGTCGGCGCCGGGCGCTCGACGGTCACGACCGACGGGGGCGTCACGGCCGGCGGGCTCGGGATCGTCGGAGCCACCAACGCCGCGAGAGCGATCGTCGGAGCCACCGGCGCCGCGAGAGCGATCGGCGGGGCCGGCGCCCTCGGGGGATCCGCCGGTCCGGGGGTCGGCGCGACGGCCACCGCGGGGACCGACGCCGGGGGACCTTGGGAGGGGCGAGGGGCCGGTGCGGGGGGTGGCGCGAGCGGGCGCTCGGGCACGTCCCCTCCGAAATGCCGCACGATCTCCGCGGCCACGGCGCCGCCGAAGCCGGGGATCGCGGAGAGCTGCTCGTAGGGCGCGCTCGCGATCTCCTCGAAGGACCGGAGGCCGGCCTCCCACGCGGCCCCCGCCTTGGCGGGACCGAGCAGGGGGCGTCCGAGCTCCCGATCGAACCGCTCCACCGTCCGCCGCACGGACTCGGAGCGGAGCTGTCGCGACTGGTCCTCGAGGGCCATCGCGTCGATCTCCGAGCTCAGCGCCGCGAGCGGTCGGAGCCGGGGCGCTCGGGTCCGGCGCCGGGTCGTCTTGGCTCGGGCGCGCACGGCGAGCCCGGGGGCCCAGACGTGCCAGCGCTCCCCTCGCCCGCTCCGTCCCGTGAGCGTCTCGTCGTCGGGGAAGCTCGCCTCGGGCCCGGCGAGCTCGACCTCACGCCCCCCGAGCCACTCCGAGAGGGCGGGAGCGCCACGCGCGAGGTCCGCCGCGAGAGCCCCCTTCGCGACGACGACGACGCGGTCGACCGCGGACGGGGCCGCGGAGCCCTCGAGTCGTCGACGCAGCTCCCGGGAGAACCGAAGGCCGTCCGGCGTCGTCAGGGGCGCACGCAGGGTCGCGGACGCACCGTGGTCCTGCGGGAGCCGGAGGAGAAGCTCCCCGAGCGGCCAGCCCACCGGGACGACGTCGTCGGGGAGCTCCTCGGTGACCTCGACCATCGACGGGAGGATCGGAAGCGTGTGGCCCTCGAGGGCGACCCGGAGCGTGCCGGCCGCGAGCGCCTCGCGGACCTTGCGGCCGTTCATCCCCTCGAGGAGGTGGACGATGCGCCGGGGCTGCGCGGGGTAGGCGCGCTGGATCTCCTCGGGAACGGGCCGGACCGAGACGACGCGTCCGTCCCAGGGCCGCGAAGGACTCGAGATCGTGACCTCGGCGACGCCCGAGATCCTCGCGACGACCTCGGCGCTCGTCCGCAGCGTCTCCGCCGCCGCCTCGTCGCGCGGCGCCAAGACGATCGACAAGAGTCCCACGTCGTCGGCGAGCCCGAGCTCGCGACGGGCGGGTCCGAGGGCTTTGGGGACGGTTCGCCAGAGCGCGAACGCCGCGTCGAGATGAGCGTCGGGCGCCGGGATCGCGGGCTCGGCGGGGCTTCCCTCGAAGAGGCTCGTCCCCTCGACGCCCAGCGCCTGGTGCAGCGCCTCCATCGTGAACGGTCCGATCGGCGCGTAGAGGCGGGTCCAGCGCTCGAGGAGATAGCCGAGCAGCCGCAGGACGACGCGTCGCGCCTCCGGTGGCGAGGCGGGCCCGAGGCGATCGCGGACCCAGGGGAGGTAGGCCCCCCTCAGGTCGTTCTCCAGGAACGCCCAGAGCCGCGCGTGCACCGAGGGGATGTCCGAGCGCGCCCACGAGTCCCGGACCTCGGCTTCGACCCCGTCGAACCGCGAGAGGAGCGCACGATCCTCGACGGCGAGCTCCGCGAGCGCCGGGCGGTCCGTCCCGGACGGGCGCACCGTCGCCTCGCCCGCCGCGGCCGCGAGGACCTCACGACAGACCTCCCAGAGCTTGTGGAGCCGACGCTCCTCCTCCCGCCGCCGGGCGAGCAGGCCGGCCGGCCCGCCCCGGGGGCTCTGCGCGATCCGGAGCAGCGTGGCCCTCAGGCCGTCCTGGGCGCCTTCGAGCAGCGCGGAAAGCTCCTCGCCCCCGGCGACCGTCGGGAGCGGCGTGAGCCGCGCTTCTCCGGGGGCGGCTCCGACCGCGGCCATCGCGACGACCTGGTGGACGAGCGCCGGGCCGAGGCTGCGTTCGGGCAGGTAGAGGTGGACCTCGGTTCCCGGGGGAAGGGGCGCGAGCGCGACCCACTGGCTGACCGCTTCGACGAAGGCGGGGAGGAGCCGGTGTCGCTCCGGTCGAGGAGTACCCCCGCAGGGGCAGCTCGCCGGGCCGGGAGGCGCCGCGAGACGGCCACAGTCGGGGCACTCGCTCAGCTCGACGGCGTGGTCGGCCGGCGCCCGCTCGTCGACGTCGGACGCCGGCCAGGGGATCGACGGGTGGAACGGCGAGGGGACGCCGGGCGGCCGGAGCCGCTCGAGGAGCCCGCCGAGGGCGCCGGGAAGCCGGGTGGGGTCGAGGCACCAGGCCCGTCCGGGAGCCCACAGGAGCGCCCCGCCGCAGAGCGTGCACACCGGTAGCCCGTGCTCTCCCTCGGTCTGGCGGAAGAGCGCGCCCGACTCCCCGAGGTCCCGCAGCAGGAACGCCTCGGCCATGTCGACGGGCAGGCCGACGTACTTGTGGGTGAGCCCGCCAACGAGCTCGCCCTTCGTGTTGACGACGGGCCCGGCGGAGACCCGTGCGGCCTCGGCGACGGTGAAGTCTCGAGGGCCGTGGCTGGGGGCGATCGCGACCGCCCCCGAGCCCTCCTCGACGATCTCCTCGGAGGCGACGATCGTGCCGCCGGGCGCGGGGAGCTCGGCGAGGGCGGGGAACTCGGTCTCGAGAGGATGGCGGTAGCGGCGTCCGGCGAGGTCGCTTCCCGGCCGTTCTTCGAGGACCTCGGGGGCGGGCCGGACCGGCCCCCCCCAGAGCCGGCTCAGCGCCGATCGCTCGACCCAGAGGAGCTCCTCGGCGTCGCGATCGCGAACGCGGACGGCGACGTACGGCCGGCCCGGGTGCACCGCGACGACGGGCGAGCCGAGGAGCTTCCACAACGCGTCGGTCCAGACGAGCAGCGAGGCCCCGGCGGGCTCTCCCTCGAGGCGATAGCGGACGAGGTAGGAGGGGGCCGAGCGCGTCTCGTAGAGGACCGTCTGGGGGGTCCGGGGCGTGCGGCACGTCGGGCAGCAGAGCATCGGGCCCTCGCGCGCCCCGAGCACGCCGAGCTCGGCGAGCGTCGCCATCGCTCGAGCGAGGCGGGCCGTGGGAGCGAGCGACTCGGCGGATCTCGCTTCGCCGCCTCCGACCCACAGACCGAGCTTGGCGAGGAGCGGGCCGAGGTCCTCGGGGCTCCGCTCACCGGCGCGGAGGACGAGCGGCGAGAGGATCCGACGTCCCTCCGAGAGGGAGCGACGAGCCCCGGCGTCGGCGCGCACCGCGCGCAGGAGGGCCGCGAGGACCCCCTCGCTCGTCGACAGTGCGGCGGCGAGATGCACGGCGGCGCCGCCCGGCGCCGGGCTCGTCGGAGCCTCCGGCGGGGGAAGATGGAGACCGGCCCAGAGCTGTCGGGTCTCGGCCTCGACGCTCTCGGACACGAAGCGGGCAGGGAAGGTCCGCATCAGCGCCTGGGTCCGGGAGCGACCGTGTGCGCACGATGGCCGAGCGCCACGATAAACCCTTGCGGGCCCGACCCTCTGTCGCTACGTGGCTCCGCCGGGCCGGCTCCGCCGGACCCGCGCGAGCTCCTGGCCGATCCGGTCCAGCTCAAGGAGCACCGGATCGCTCGAGGCGTCGGAGTCCTCACTCGGCCTCGCCACCGCCAAAGGCGGCTCGGGCGCAGGCCGCGGCGTCGGCGCCGGCGTCGTCGAGCGCGCGCCCTTCGCCGGGGCGGCCCGAGCGGCCCGAGCGGCCCGCCGACCCCGTTCCGGCGCGGGCCGGCTCCGACGCTTTCCCGTCCGCATCCCGTTCGCTCAGTCTCAAGGGCCCGGCCCTCACCCCGAGGGCGCGGGTCCTAGGCGCTGACACGCATTTATGCGTATAATAACCTTCGGAAGCGAAGGATTCGTGCTCGGGACGCGCCCTGCCGCGCGCACCGCCGGAACGAGGGCTCTCCTCGAGGAGCGAGGACAACGGTTAAGAAGGGGGTCCGGTCCTCGGGCGGTCGAGGCGGTCATCCATGGCGTGGACGCAGGCCGAGGTCCGCGAGCTGAAGGAAGGGCGGTACATGCTCATCGAAGAGGAGCCGTGCCGCATCCTCAGCATCCAGACCTCCAAACCGGGCAAGCATGGAGAGGCCAAGGCCCGGATCGACGCCGTCGGCCTGTTCGACGGCTCGAAGCGCAGCGTCGTCTACCCGGTGAAGCACAAGGTCCAGGTCCCGATGATCGGGAAGCGGCGCGGCCAGGTGCTTTCGCTCACCGACACCGAGGTCCAGCTGATGGACCTCGAGAACTACGAGACGTTCTCCCTTCCCCTGGACGCGGAGCTCAAGGGGCAGCTCTCGCCCGGCGGCGAGGTCGACTACCTCGACGCGATGGGGAAGCGCCGGATCACGAAGGCCTAGGCGGAATCGGTCCCGATACGGAGCCGCCACGCCCGCCCCACCTATTATATCGTGGTTTCGGCATGATTTGAGCCGAGGGCCCCGTCCGGCCACGCGTCGGCCCCCAACTTAGGGAGGCGAACGCCACGACAGGCTCGGGCGGTATGGGCGGTCTCCCCTCCTCTCGGCTCACGCGAATCCTCCAGGAGAAGGCGGAGCTCCTCAAGCGCCAGCGTCACTCCTCCGAGCAGGTGCTGCACGCCGTCGAGGAGCAGGCCGAGCGTCTCAACGAGGTCGGCGTCACGATCCCCGAGCTCAAGGAGCGTCTGAGCGCCCTCGAGGCCCTCGCGCGTCGCGCGGACTGGGAACTCCTCGAGACCCAGGCGAACGCGCTCGTCGAGCTCATCGAGAAGTCGGGCCAGGCCCCCTTCGAGGAGAGAGTCCAGGAGACGCTGCGACGCCTCGACCGGCTCTCGCGCACGGGGCTCACGCTCCCCGCGCCGCACCGCGCCTTCGCCGAGGCGCTCCGCTCGCCGGCGGCGGGCGAGCCGTGGACCGCCTCCCTCGCCGCGCTCGTCGACCTCGAGAAGATCGTCCGTGCCTCCGAGTCCGAGTACTCCTCGACGCTCCGGGCGCGCGTCCGCGCGCTCGCGGAGTGGGCGGGGGACGAGCGGGAGCGCGCCACGGCGCTCGACGGCCGGCTCCGGGCGACCCTCGAGTCGATGCGGGAGGCCGAGGAGCCGAAGGTCCTCGAGAAGGTCACCGAGCTCGCGACCTCGGACCTCCCCAAGGCCGTCGCACGCCGCGCACGGGCCCGCGAGGGAGCGACCGCGCTGCGCGCCGCCGCGCAGGACCTCGGCGTCACGACCGAGCCGATCGACAGTGCGCTCGTCGCCGACGGCGAGGCGCTCGCCCTGGACTGGCCGACCTCCGTCGAGCGCGTCGAGGCGACGAGCGGGCAGCTCGCCGAGAGCCTGCGCGAGAAGGTCGCCTCGACGATCGACTCGCTCCGCAGCACGCTCGAGTCGCTCCGCGAGTACGGGGTCGACCCCGCCGAGCCGCTCGTCATCCTCGGAGAGGTCCAGGGGTCGGTCCCGAGCGCCGGGCCCACCGAGATCCCGAAGCTCCTCGAGCGCGCGCGGAGCGCGACCGAGGAGCCCGTCGTCTCGATCGTCGCCGGCCTGCTCGACGTCGTCCGGCCGAAGCTCGTCGAGGCCCGTCGCCTGGGCCGGGATGCGAGCGAGGTCTTCGCCGCGATGAACCGGGCCCGGGAAGCCCTCCGCCTCCGCATCTACAGCGAGGCGCTCGCCGCCAGCCAGGAGGCGATCGACCGCGTCGGCGGGCTGACGCAGGACCTCGACGCGGCCCGCCAGGAGGCCGACTCCCTCGGCGAGCTCCTCGAGCGGCTCAAGGGGACGCGGTTCGACACGACGCCGTTCGAAGAGCGGCTCGACCGGGTCCGCGGGCTCTTGGCCCGCCTCGAGCTCGAGCCGGCGCGTCGCCTCCTCACCGAGACGCTGCAGTCCCTCGGGAGCCAGGCGGCGACGGCGTTCACCGAGCGGATCGCCTCGCTCGAGCGGCTGCTGCCGATGGCTCGAGAGCGGGGCTTCCTCCCCGACGGGGCCGAGGAGCAGCTTAGGGGCGTGGCCGCTGCGCTCGAGGACGGGGAGATCGCCGACGCGAGGGAGCGCCTCGCGAGCGTCGAGACCCGCCTACGGACCGCCGCGAGCCCGTACGTCTCCCGCCGGGTCGAGGAGCTCGAGCGGGGCTTCGAGGACATTCCGGACGAGTCGCTCGTGACGCCCGTGCGCCGGCTGCTCGCCGAGGCCGACGTGAACCTCCGCGTCAAGGCCGACCTTCCGGCCTCTCTCGAGACGCTGAAGCGCGCCGAGAAGGAGTTCACGGCGGTGTTCGCCGCGCACGCCTCCTCGCTCGTCGAGATGCTCGAGGAGGAGCGCCGGACCCTCGAGGCGATGGGCGGGGCCGGGGACGAGATCCAGCGGCAGATCGACGAGGTCCAGCAGATCTTCAACATGGGGGACTTCGTCAAGGCGTCGAAGGCCTCTCAAGAGATCCGGAGCCGCGCGCACCAGCAGCAGCTCCTTCGGAGCGAGGAGGCCGTCTCGCATGCGAAGCTCGCCCTCGTCGAGCTCGGGAAGATGGGCGTCGACGCGCAGAGCGTCCGCACGACCCTCGACCAGGCCGCGGACGCGTCGCGGGCGCACCGCTACGCGGAGGCCTATCGGCTCGCCGTCGCGACCCAGGAGTCGGCGCTCCGGCTCAAGGGGAAGGCGCAGGCGATCCTGGACGAGCTCCAGTCGGCGAACCTCCTGATCGGCGAGCTCGCGAAGGGGGGCGTCGTCGTCGAGGCGTACCGCGAGAAGGCCCGTCTCGCGCAGGCCGCCTACCAGGCGCTCGACCTCGAGGGGGCCAAGGACGGTCTCGACATCCTTCGAGCGCTGCTCCGGGCCGAGCAGGCGAACGCCGAGGCCCGCCGGCTGCTCGAGGAGTCCGCGCTCCTCTTCGAGGATGCCGGGCGGATGTCGCTCCCCGTCGAGGCGTTCGCGACGCGCCTCGCCGACGGCCGCACCGCGCTCGGGGAGGGCCGCTCCGTCGAGGCCCTGCAGGGGGCCCGGGCCCTCCATCTCGACCTCGTCGAGCTCGTCAAGCCCGTCCTCTTCGAGCACCTGCGGAACGTCGAGCGCGACCTCGACGTCGCGCGCGCGGTGAACCTCGAGATCTCTCCGATCGCCGAGCTGCTCGGCGAGGCGCGGCGACGGCTCGCGCTCCCCGTCCCCGCCGGCGTGACCGAGCTGCTGGACACCGCCCGTTCCCGTCTCGTCGAGGTGCGGGGCCTGCACGAGCACGCCGAGCGGTCCGTCCGCCGAAGCTCCGAGGCCCTCGCCGAGGCCGAGCTCCTCCACGCCGCGCCGCCGGCGGCCCGCGAGCGGCTCGCGGAGGTCGAGCGCGCCCTCAAGGCGCACGAGTACGCGAAGGTCATCGAGGGGGCCGCCGCGGTCGAGCGCGAGACGCTCCAGGCGACCTACCAGCACGTCTCCAAGAGCCTCGCGGGCTTCCAGGGCCTCGTCGTCCGCGCGCGGCGCGACGGGAGCGACGCCTCCGTCGCCGAGAACCTGCTCCAGCAGGCGCGACAGGCGCTCGAGGAGGGACGCCCGATGGAGGCGCTCCAGCTCGCGGGCCGCAGCGAGAGCGAGGTCGAGCGGGTCGGCCTCCAGCTGGAGATCGCGCAGGGGTCGCTGCGCACCGTCGAGGAGAAGCTCCGCGAGAGCGAGGAGGCGGGCGTCCGCGCCCCGGTCGCGCGCGAGAAGGTCGACGAGGCGCGCGCGGCGTTCGGCGACCGGCTCTACCCGATCGTCCTCGAGCTCGCGATCGACGCCTCGGACTCGCTCGCGCTCGCTCGAGAGAACCACCGGCGCTCGCGCGAGGCGCTCGACTCGGCCGACCGTCAGGTCAAGGAGGGGATGGTCCTCGGCGCGGACATGACGGAGGTCGTGACGCTCCTCGACGCCGCCCGCGCCTCCCATCAGGGGGGCGAGTACCCCGACGCGGTCCGCAAGGCGCGCGACACGGCGGAGCGGGCCCGATGGGCCGTCGAGCGTCTCTACGCCGGCGCCCTGACCGACGTCCGCCGGCTCTTCGACTCCGCGCGCTCGGCCGGGATCGAGGACGAGGCGGTCGGCGGGGGCCGGACGGTCGAAGAGATCGAAGAGGCCCTCAAGGTCAGCGACTGGAAGCGGGCCGCCGAGCTCCTCCAACGCGCCCGCGACGGCGCCACGAGCGGGCTCAACGCGCGCTACGACGCGCGCCTCGCCGAGCTCGAGGCGCTCTACCGCGACGACCCGTCACCGCCGAGCTCGAGCGAGGCCACGTTCCGCACGGACGCGAGGTCGCGCGCGAGCGTCGAGCGCGAGCAGGGGAACTTCGGCGTGGCCCTCGAGCTCCTCGGCGGTGAGGCCGCCCGCCTCCGGGAGGTGCGCCGGTCCGCGCTCGCCGCGCGGCTTGTCGCGTTCAAGGACCGGCTCTGGATCGGCGAGAAGCTCGGGCTCGACACGACCCCCGTGATGGAGGTGTTCAGCGAGGCGCAGCTCGCGCTCGACTCGGGCCAGCTCGAGCGGGTCCCCGGCCTCGTCGTCGATGCGGAGCAGCGCCTCGTCAAGCTCGTCGCGCCCCGGCTCGAGGAGAGGGCGCGGGAGACGCAGACGGAGCTCGTCTTCGCGAAGGACGGCCTCCACGTCGCGGTCGACGACGTCGCCGAGCAGCTCCGCGCGGCGACCGAGCGCTCCCGTTCGGGCGCCGTCATCGAGGCCGCTCGCGTGGTCCTCGAGGCCGGCGAGGAGCTGAACCGGCGGAAGGCGCTCCACCGCGAGCTGATGAACCTGCACTATCTGATCGACGCCGCGCTCGGCCGGGCCTCGGAGCGGCACCTCGATACGACGGAGGCGCGCAAGCTGCTCGACGAGTCGATCCGCGCTCGCGCGACCGACTACAACTCCGCGCTCGAGAAGGCCCGCGCGGCCCTCAAGCTGCTACAGGGCAGCCTCGCGGGGACCGAGCCGTCGTCGCCGACGGCGTTCTGGCCGTTCCGGCGCCCGCCGTCGGGCGGCGGTCCCTAGCCGGTGAGCCCGGCGCCGGTGCCGGCGCCCATCGGGGGCATGCCGGGGATCCCCCGGGGCGGCCCGAGGGGGAGGCGGTCGTACTCGACCGAGTGCTTGATCCCGCGGCGCCGCAGGAGCTGGCTCACCTGCTCGGTGATCTGGACGATCTCCTGGCAGCGCAAGGGCTTGGAGAAGTAGAACTCGGGGTGCCTCGGCTCGCTCAGCGGGAAGATGAGGCGCATCCCGAACGGCTCGGAGCGGTTGTAGCCCGCCGGCTTGCGGTCGGAGCGGAGGTCCCGGAGGTTCTCCTCGAGGAGGACGTCGGGCAGGAGCGGCTCGGTCTCCTTGACGAACGGCCGGTTCGCCTCGAGGACCTTCTTGTGGATCTCGGGGTAGACGCGGACGAGGTCCTTGAAGGTGCGTCGGCCCTCGAGCAGGATGTGGCCGCTGCGGGCCTTTACGGGGGGTGTCACGGGGGCGCCAGCCTCTAGGCGTATTTGGCCGTTGGCGCGCGCGCGCCGGTCCGGATCGGGCGGGGTCTCTCGGCGAGCCCCCCCCTCCCCTCCGGAGCGACCCGTCGGGCGGGCCCGGAGGACTCCTTACCGCCTCGAGGCCTCCGTATTTGCGCGCCGGGCTTAAGTGCGGTGCCGTTCTGGCAAATTCGTGTCGGAGCCCGCCAGCCCCCCGGCCCTCCCTGGGGGACGCATTTCTCGGTCCTTGGCCGCCGCGCGCCGTCGCCTGCCCCCCGTGCGGCTCCTCTGGCTCCTCCTCACGGCCCTCGCGGGGTACGGGATCGCGTTCCTGGGGACGGGGATCGGGATCTCGAGCGTGCTCGTGCTGCCGATCGTCGCGGTCGCGACGGACCTCGGGCTTCAGCGGATCCGCTTCGAGAGGCTCCGCTTCCCGGACGCGGCGCTGGCGATCGGGCTGTTCCTGGCCCTCCTCTTCCCCCCGGTGGTGCCGCTCCTGGCCGCCGGCGCCTCGGTCGTCCTCGCGATCACGGTCCGGCACACGCTCCGGTTCAAGGGTCGCCCCTGGTTCAACCCGGCCGTCGCCGGCGTGACGCTCGGCGCGCTGCTCTTCGGCATCCTGCCCGCCTGGTGGGGGTCGATCTCCGAGGTCCTCGTCCTCTCGTTCGGCGTCGTCCTCGCGCTCTGGCAGCGCTCGACCTGGCGGCTCCCCGCGGTGTTCCTCACGGCCTACGCCGGGCTCGCCGTGCTCATGCGCGTCGTCGTCTCGCTCTCCTCGGGGCTCGTCCTCGTCCCGCGGGTCCTCCTGCTCACCGCCGTCGACCCGACGGTGCTCTTCTTCGGGCTGTTCATGGTCGCCGAGCCCCGGACCTCCCCCGCCGACGTGCCGACGCAGGTGGTCTTCGCGATCGTCGTCGCGACGATGGCGGCGCTCCTCCCGCTCGCGCTGCCGAGCCTCGCGCTGCTCCTCGCGCTCCTCGTGGGCAACCTCCTCGCCGTGGTCCTGCGCCTCCGGTCGGCGCGCGCCGCGGAGCGGCCCGCGTCGGCCCGCGAGCGCGTCAAGAGCCCGCGGGTCCGCCCGACGGGGGCCCCGAGGTGGTCCGTGGGCCGCCGCGTCGGCGTCGGTCTCTCCGTCTTCCTGCTCGTCGGCCTGATCGCACTCGCCACGACCTCGCCCGCGACCTCGCCGGCGACGGTCCTCTCCAACCACGGCGCGGCGGGCGGGGGCGGCAGCGTCACGTCGGTGAGCCAGTGCTCGGCGAACAACGCCTCGATCCCCGCGTCGACGCTCTCCTCGCTCCACAAGGCGCTCGGCCCCTCGGTGATCCTCTCCTACTCGCCGACGACGAACGTGGTCGTCTTCTACGACCCGGTCAACGGCGTCACCGTCACCGAGACGGACCTCTACGAGGACTTCGGCTACGCCGAGTTCAACGGCGACGACTTCACCTCGGCCGGCTGCGTGCCGCCGTAGGCCGGCGCGCCGCTCCGTGTCGCGAAAGGCTCAAAGAGGGGACCGACTAACCGCGGGTGGCGCTCCCGTAGTCTAGTGGTCAAGGATAGAGGCCTCTCGAGCCTCTGACGCGGGTTCAAATCGGCCGGGGGGACCGACCCGGCCGGGAAACTCCCGCCGGGAGCACCACCTTCCTCTCCGAGCGTTCGGGCGAAAGCCAGATGAGAGCTTCGAGGTTCTCGAGGCCGCCGTGGAGAAGGTCGACGTCGTCGTCATCGGCGGGGGGATCGCCGGCGCCACCGCCGCCTACACCGCCGCGAAGGCCGGCGCGCAGGTCGTCGTCGCCGAGCGTGCGAGCCGTTCGGGCGCGAAGAGCGTCTCGGGGGGCCTTCTCTACACGCACGGCCTCTCCAAGCTGTTCCCCGAGTTCTGGAAGGCGGAGCCGTCCCCCGTCGAGCGGGCGATCTCCCGCAACGTCCTCGCGCTCCTCACGCCGACCCAATCGACGAGCCTCGACTTCTACGACCAGGGGTTCGCCCAACCGCCGTTCAACTCGTTCAGCGTCCTCCGCGCGCGCCTCGACGCCTGGCTCTTGAGCCAGGCCGAGGCGGCCGGCGCGACGGTGGTCCCCGGCTCGAACGTCGACGCGCTCGTGCGCGAGGGACCCAGGGTCGTCGGGGTCCGCCTCGGCGAGGAGGAGCTGCGGGCCGACGTCGTCGTCGTCGCCGAGGGGTTCAACGCGACGGCCTCGCGCGCGACCGGCCTCGAGCCCGAGCTCGACCCCGACACCGTTGGCATCGGCGTGAAGCAGGTGATCGGCCTCCCCGAGGGGGAGATCGAGCGCCGGTTCCAGCTCCACGGGCTCGAGGGGTTCCAGCTCACCGCGACGGGCCTGCCCGCCGGTGTCGAGGGGGGCGGGT
Organism: Thermoplasmata archaeon; assembly: GCA_027315165.1. GTDB lineage: Archaea > Thermoplasmatota > Thermoplasmata > Lutacidiplasmatales > UBA184 > Lutacidiplasma. The sequence continues at coordinate 227,242 of DAHUYN010000001.1, forward strand.
TCCTCTACACGAACCGAGAGTCGCTCTCGGTCGGGATGATCCTCAACCTCGGTTCCGTGGTCCGGCACCGGGTGGCGATGTACGAGGTCCTCGAGGCGTTCAAGGAGCACCCGCTGCTGTCGAGATACCTGGACGGGGGCACGCTCCTCGAGTACAGCGGCTGCGTCGTCAACGAGGGCGGCCTCGGCGCGGTGCCCGAGCTCTCGGGCGACGGCTACCTGCTCGCGGGCTCGGCGGGCCAGTTGTTCCTCAACACCGGGCTCACCCTCCGGGGCATGGACCTCGCCCTCGAATCCGGCCGCCTGGCCGGCGAGGTCGCGGCCGAAGCGAGCCGCGCGCACGACGGCTCGGCGGCGTTCCTCGCGCGGTACCCCGAGCGGCTCCGCGAGAGCTTCGTCACGCGCGACCTCAAGGCGCACGCGGGCTACCCCGAGGTCTTCTCGAACCCGCGGCTCTACGGACTCTATCCTCAGATGACGGCGGCGCTGCTCCACCGGGCCTACTTCGTCGACGGGGGCGAGCGCGGCTCGCTGCCGTCGCTGCTCCGGTCCGTCGCCCGGGACCGGGTCTCACCGGTGACGCTCGGCCGGGACCTCCTCAAGGCGATGCGCACCCTCTGAGGCCCCGCGCGGGCGACGCGACCCCTCGCCGAGGCTCAGCCGCCGAGCGCCTTCGTGAGCGCGGGAACGATCTGGTAGAGGTCCCCGACGAGCGCGTAGTCGGACTGGGCGAAGATCGGCGCCTTCGGGTCCTTGTTCACCGCGACGACGACCTTGGCCGCCCGCATCCCGACGAGGTGCTGCACCGCCCCCGAGACCCCGACGGCGAGGTACAGCTTGGGATGCACCCGATGGCCGGTGAGGCCGATCCAGTGGTCGTCGCTGAGCCAGCCGGCCTCGGCGGCGAGGGGGCGCGTGCAGCCGACCTCCGCGTGGAGGGCGCGCGCGAGCGCCTCGATGAGGACGAGGTCCTCCTTCCGCTTGAGCCCGCGGCCGATCGTGACGATCCGCTCGGCCTTCTCGACGTCGACCTCCCCGCCGGGTTTCGGCCGGCGCTCCCGCACCTCGACCAGCGCGGCCACGACTGGCGCGGGGTGTTCGGCCCTTGTGACGCTCGCGGCGGGCGCCGCCCGCGGCGCGTCGAAGCCTGGCAGCATCGCGACGAGCGCCGGGCGTCGCTCGACCCGCTCGGTGGCGATGGCGTTGCCGCTGAGGGTCTCGCGCTCGACGGTGAGGCGGTCCGCCGCGAGCGTGATCGAGGTCGCTCCGGTGACGACCGCGAGGTCGAGGCGACCGGCGAGGCGGCCGGCGAGCTCCCGGCCGCGCTTGGTCGAGCCGGTGAGGAGGAGCGTCGGGGTGAGGCTCTCGACGACGCTCGCGACCGCGGCGGCGACGACCTGAGGGTCTCCGCTCTCGGCCCCCGAGACCGTCGTCACGCCGTCGGCTCCGGCCCCGGCGAGCCGGTCGGCGGCGCCGGGCGGTGCGCCGGCGAGCACGAGGGCCTCGACGCGCCCTTGGGCCCCGAGGGGGAGCGACCGCGCGAGCCGGACGAGCGACTCCGCGATCCCCGCCTCCTCCGAGAGGCAGAGGACCCGCTCGTCGCTCACGGGAGCACCCCCTCCGAGGCGAGCGCCTCTCGCAGCCGTTGCGCGAGCTCCTCGGGCGTCGCGCCCGTGAGCGTGGTGAGCTTGCGCGGGACCTCGGGGACGCGGACCCGCTCGGCGACGACGCTCGGCCGGAGCGTCGCCGCGTCGACCCCGAGCGCCTCGGGGGCGAGGACCCGGACCTCCTTCTTCGACGCCTTCAGGTTCTGCAGGAACGTCGGAAGGCGCGGCGTGTTGATCTCCTGGCCGACCGAGACGACGGCGGGCAGGTGCGCCGCGACGACCTCGACCTCCCGCTCGAGGTCCTTCTCGACGAGGAGGAGGTCGTTCTCGAGCGTGATCTTGCGCGCGTAGGCGACGCTCGCGACCCCGAGCTCGCCCGCGACGCGCGGGCCGAGGATCCCCGAGAAGTGGTCGGTGCTCCCCTCGCCGAGCACCAGGAGGTCGAAGCCCCCGAGGGTCCTCGAGGCGGCGGCGAGCAGGCGCCCGACCGCGCGCGTGTCCCAGTCGGCCCAGCCGTCGTGCGTCACGAGCACGGCCTCGTCGGCGCCGATCGCGACCGCCTCGCGGAGCGCCTCCTTCGCGTTCGGCCCGCCGACGGAGATCGCCGTGACGACGCCGCCGTGCTTGTCACGGAGGCGGACGGCCTCCTCGACGGCGTTCTTGTCGAAGTCGCTCGTCTTCCGCGGCGCCCCGGCGAGCGCGATGAGCCCGGTGGCCTTGTCGGCCCTCGTCAGGACGACGTCGACCCCGTGCTTGACCGCGACCCCGATCCTCAGCTTTCCTGCCATCGTTCCTCCGAATCCCGTGCCGGTCGACCTGCTCCCACTATCGTACGAACGGGGCGACGACGAGGAGGCCGAGGAGGAGGAGCGCGACGACGATCGCCGAGACCGTCGCGAGCACGCGCTCCCCGCCCCGGTAGAAGTCGACGGTCGCGTAGACGACGCGCCCGACGGTCACGGCGACCATCACCGCGATGCCGACGAGCACGATCGTGCTCGGGTCGAGCGCGGCGAGCCGGCCCACGAACGCGGAGAACGAGCCGGTCGTGTCGCCCGGCTTCGAGGCGAGGAGCGTCGCGACGGACTCGCCCGGGTTCTTGACGAGGTCGAGGAAGAGTCCGAGGCAGGCGAGGATCAAAAAGCCCACCACCCCGAACCGGAGCAGGCGGGCGGTCCGCTCGTAGGCCTCGGGCGGGAACGTCGGGTCGAGGGGGAGCGCGCCCACGTCGGCGGGCCCCGCGCTCACAGCGCCACCGCCCCGCGCACGACGGTCTCCGTCGCGAGCACGACGAGGATGACCACGAAGACGTACCGGATGAGCCGGTTCCCCAGCTGCGGGAGGAGCCGGCTCCCCAGGAAGGCGCCGACCGTCGTCCCGATCGCGACCGGCGCCGCGAGGACGGGCAGCACGAGGTTCCCGGCGAAGAGGACCCCGACGCCCGCCGTCGCCGTGACGCCGATCATGAAGTTGCTCGTCGCCGTCGAGACCTTCATGGGGAGCCGCATCGCCCCGTCGAGGGCGAGGACCTTGAGGACCCCGCTGCCGATCCCGAAGAGGCCGGCGACGATACCGGCCCCGAACATGATGCCGAGGGCGCTGCGCGAGTCCTGGGCCTCGTAGTGCACGACCCGCTGCCGGAACCGGTCGAAGTAGTTGCCGCGAAGCTTGAGCCGGCGCGACAGGTCGTCCCCGGGGGTCGTCGGGGTCTGCTCGACCGTCCGGTGGTGCAGGCTGCTCGGGACCGTGAGGAGGAGCACCGCCCCGAGGGCGATCAGGAGCACCGGGACGAGGCTGGTCCTCGCCAGAAAGACCGTCGCGGTCGCGCCGAGGAGCGCCCCGGGGACCGTGGCGATCTGCAGAAAGTTGCCGATCCGCAGGTCCGTGAGCCGGTCGTGGACGAAGGCGGCCCCCGAGGTCGTCGAGGTCGCGAGGATGCTCACGGCGCTCGCGCCGACCGCGTCGCCGAACGGGACCCCGAAGAAGAGGACGAGCACGGGCGTGAGGATGACGCCGCCCCCGAGGCCCGCGAGGCTCCCGAGGAAGCCCGCGCCGGCCGCGACCGCCAGGAGCGCGACGACGAGAACGAGGACGAGCATCGCCTACCCCTCCCGCGACGCGGCGACCGGGCTCGGCGCCCCGGGCCCGGCCGCGCGGGGTCGTCGAGGCTCCTCCGCCCCGACCACGACGATCTCCCTCGGCTGCCACGCGTGGCCGTCCCAGGCGCGGAGGCGGAGGTCCGTCGCCGCCGTCACCGACGCGATCGCGGGGATCTCCGCGAGCAGGCGGCCCCCCTCGCCAAAGTCGGCGAACAGGTCGCTCGTGTGGACCGTGAGGACGCGCGCGCCGTAGATCGCGCGGCCGGAGTGGCCCGGCGCGTGGCCCTTGACCATCACACGGCAGCCGACCGTCTCGAGGAACGCCGAGAGCTCGCGGGGGCCGTACGGCCGGCCGATGGAGCGGTCCTCGTACTCGAACGCCGGGTCGCTCCAGAGGAGGCCCTCGAGCAACCGAAGGTCGTCCGCGCGCCAGGACGTGGGGTCGAAAAGGTCCTCCGGAGGGATCCCCCCGTGGGCGAGGAAGACACCGTTGCGGGTGCGGGCCGCGAGCGGCAGCCGCTCAAGCAGGCCGACCAGGCGCTCCCACAGGGGGAGGGCCTCGGCGACGGGGAAGCTCCGGCGCAGCTCCCGAAGGAGGGTCGGGCCCGGCACGGGCAGCTGTCGCGTCGCCTCGTGGTTCCCTCGGAGGAGGACGACGTGCTCGGGATCCCTCGCGGCCCATGCGAGGAGGTAGGCGGCGTTCCACACCGAGCCGCCGGGGAGCGAGGCGGGGTCGGGCTGGGAGCGCGTGGCCCGGTGGATGTAGTCGCCGAGCGCGACGAACCGTTGCGTCGGCCGGGCGCGTTGGGCGTAGCCGAGCGCCGCGGAGACCGCCGGCCAGTCGCCGTGGGAGTCCCCGATCACCTGGACGGGGACGTCGGAGGGGACCTCGGCGAGGAGCGGCCAGGGACGCTGCAAGAACGCGGTCTCGACCTCGTCGAGGACCTCATGGAGCGCCGCGGCCGGTTGCCCGACGAGCGCCGTCGGGTCGGACCTGAGCCGCTCCGTCGGGCTCGCCAAGCCGCTTCCACTCCTCCTCAGGACGCGAGAGCCCGCCGCCCTAGAAGAGGGGCCGGTACGGTCGTGTGAAGAGACGCCACTCTCCGGTCGTGGGCTCGTAGACGGAGTTGACGAAGCACTTCCAGTGGTCGTCGTCGACGTGGGGGAAGTCGGCCCGGTAGTAGTAGCCGGGCCATCGGGTCTCCTCGCGGAACATCGTGTGCCGCAGGACGGCCTCCGCCGTCCAGAGCCGGTGGTCGAGCTCCCAGGCGCGCTGGAGCTGGTGGAGGTCCCGGGCCCCGAGGTGCTCGAGGTCGGTGCGGAGCGCCTTGAGATGGCCGAGCCCGCGCTCGAGCAGGGTGCGGTTCGTCGTGTAGTTCGCGCTCACACCCCCGCCGTACTCGTCCATGATCTTCTCGAGGCGGTTGAGCCCCTGGTCGGGGAAGAGGACGTCGGGGTGGACCGTGCCGGCCGTCACCGAGCCCCGGTTCGCCGCCCAGGTCTCGAGGGGCGCGAAGAGTTTCGTGCGGAGCGCCGCGACGTCGGCGTCGGAGACCTTCGGGGGCTCGGGGTGGTCGCGAAGGAAGGCGACGGCCGCCTTCGCCGCGAGCCGGCCCTCGGAGTAGGAGCCGCTCGAGAACTTGTGCGCCGAGCCGCCGACGGTGTCGCCCGCGCCGAAAAGGCCGGCGACGGTCGTCATCCGGTTGTAGCCCCAGCGGTACTCCTCCGGGGCGACGTCGCCGGGCCCGCTCGTCCAGGCCCCCGCGCAGACCGCGTGCGAGCCCATCACGTACGGCTCGGAGAGGATCAGCTCGGACGGGTCCCGCTTCGGCTCGATCCCCTGGGAGGCCCAGGTGACCGCCTGGCCGATGGTCATGTTGAGGAAGTCCTCCCAGCCGATCGCCTCCTTCTCGGGCGTGTCGAGGACCCGTTCGGTGTGGAGCAGGATCGGTCCGCGGCCCGCGAGGATCTCCTGCAGCATCAGGTGGTTCCGAAGGCACGTCGGCATCGGTTTGGCGTCGGCGTACGGGCCGACGCGCTCGCGCAGCTCGGGGAGCCGCGAGGTCTCGTAGCTCTCGCCCGCCGCGTTCGTCGCGACCGCCTTGAGGAGCAGGAACCAGGCGCCGACCGGACCGTAGCCGTCCTTGAAGCGGGTGACGACGAGACGGTTCTCCATCTGCGTCATCTCGGCGCCGAGCTGGATCAGGAGGGCGTAGGCCGACCCGCTCGCCCACGGCGGGTACCACGTGCGCCCCGACCCCTCGCCGGCGGACCGGGGACGGTAGATGTGGGAGGCGCCCGCCGCGGCGACGATGACGGCCTTGGCGCGGAAGACGTAGAACGAGCCGTCGCGGACGTTAAAGCCGACGGCGCCGGCGGCCCGCTTGGGGTCGTTCGCGTCGTGCAGGAGGTGCGTGACCATGATCCGCTCGTGGACCTCGGAGGCGGACTTGCGCGTCGCTTCGGCGATGATCGGCTTGTACGACTCGCCGTGGATCATCACCTGCCAGCGGCCCTCGCGCACGTAGCGGCCCGTCTGCGGGTCGGTGAAGATCGGCAGCCCCCACTCCTCGAAGAGGTGGACCGTCGAGTCGACGTGGCGCGCGACGTCGTAGACGAGGTCCTCTCTCGAGAGCCCCATGAGGTCGTTGCGGACGTACCGGACGAAGTCCTCGGGCTGGTTCTCGTTCCAGCGCATCCCCATGTAGCAGTTGATCGCGCTCAGCCCCTGCGCGACCGCCCCGCTCCGCTCGATCGCCGCCTTCTCGGCGACGACGATCTTCAGGTCGCGGCCCCAGTAGCGGGCCTCGAAGGCGGCGCCGCAGCCGGCGAACCCCCCTCCGACGATCAGGATGTCGCAGTCGACCTCGTGCGTCTCGGGCGTGGCGCTGGGCGTCGGGACGGTCTCGGCCATCGCGCCCGCTCCCTCAGGCCCCCGGCGCCTCGCGCCTCGGCAGTGTCGGCAGGGCCTCGATGGCCAGGTAGTCCGGCTCGTAGGCCAGGAGCTCGCTCGCCACCGCCTCGTCGGTCGGGAGCGGCGCGTCCTGCGGAGGTCGGATCGAGTCCCAGGGGGTCGTGCGGATCGGGAAGGTGAACTCCTTGAGCTCCCCACCGCGCATGCGGATCTTCCACTCGATCCGATCCGCGGTCCGGGTCGGCTGCACCGAGTGGTTCAGCGGCGCGAAGTCGGCGTAGCCTCGGACCTCGATGGCGGCCTCGGGGCACGACTTGACGCAGGCGTAGCACTCCCAGCACATCGCGGGCTCGATGTTGTAGGCCCGACCCTGCGAGGGGTCGATGTGCATGATGTCGCTCGGGCAGATCCTGACGCACTCCATGCAGCCCTGGCACTTGTCGGTCCGAACGTAGGTGGGCATCCGTCCTCCACGCGGACCGAGCGGCCTCGAGCGCCGTCGGGGGCACGCGAGGCCGGACTACCGCAGGAACGGGGCTCCCAAGGCCGAGCGAAGGAAAACCCTTTCGACAACTGTCCAAATTACGCACCCCTTCGCGGGGGCCCCTCGGAGACCCCTCGGCTACCCGAACCGGTACTGGACGCCGTGACCGGAGCGCGGGTAGGTCCAGAGGAGCGCCCGGTTGCCGAGCGTCTGGCAGGCGACCCGGCACGCGCCGGTCTCGAGACAGCTCTCGTAGCTGATGCGGAGCCGCTCCCCCTCCCAGTGGTAGACCTCCGCCGGGCAGACGGGGATGCACGGTCGCAAGGCGCAGGTGGCGCAGAGTTTCGCGTCGGACAGCGTCAGATGAGGGGTCGCGTCCGTGTCGAAGGCGTCGGCGCCGAGGCGCTCGGCCACGGACGGGCGGCCGGACATCCGGGTCGGGGCCCCCTCAGGCGATGTGGATCGCCGCGTCGACGCGCCGGGCCACGTCGGCCGGGAGATCCGGCAGATTGTGCGCGCAGCGGGCGTGCACACGGATCCGCTCGACGATCTCCTCGCGGGTCGGGGTCCTCAGCGCCCACTCGCACGGATTCCCAAGAGAGCGGCACTCGAAGGCGAACTGCGTCAATCGGACCCCCCCGTTCCGGACGCCGATGGGCCCGTTCGACATAAGGCCTTGCGCTCCCCGGCGCGCAGAGGTATTAGGCGGTCCGGCCCTGCACCGGTTCGGATGGGACCGTCGGCCGACCCGGAGACACCGACCCCGCTCCCGATGGTCAACCGCCGCACCGCCGCGCCGCCGCCCCCGGACGCCGGGTTCGGGATCGGCCGCCTCGACCGCACGCGCGTCGGCGCCGTCCTGATGGTCCTGTCGGGAAAGGGGGGCGTCGGCAAGACGTTCGTCTCGGCGCTCCTCGCCGCCGAGCTCCACCGCGCGGGGGCTCGCGTCGGCGTGCTCGACGCGGACATCACGGGGCCTTCGCTCGCGCGCGTCTTCGGCCTCCGCCGGGTCCCGAAGCTCACCGCCGACGGCTCGCGGATCGAGCCCCTCGTCTCGGTGGGGGGCGTTCACGTGATGTCGATGGCCTCCGTCACCGCCGCCACCGAGATCCCGCTCGTCTGGCGGGGGCCGATGATCAACAGCGCGATCCGCGGGCTGTACAAGGACACCGCCTGGCCCGAGCTCGACTACCTGGTCGTCGACCTCCCTCCGGGCACGAGCGACGCCCCGATGACGGTCTTCCAGTCGCTCGACCCCGACGGGGTCGTCCTCGTCACCGCGCCGACGGAGCTCTCGGCGGACGTCGTCGGCAAGGCCTCGACGATGGCGAAGACGTTCGAGGCCCCCGTGCTCGGGCTCATCGAGAACATGGCCTACTACACCTGCCCCCATGGGGAGCGCGTGGAACTGTTCGGCCCGTCCCGGGGCCCTGAGTACGCGAGCCGGATGGGGATCCCGTTCCTGGGCAGCCTCCCCCTCTTTCCGGGGCTCCCCGCGCTCGCCGACGCCGGCCGCGTCGAGGAGCTCTCGAGCCCGGAGACGCGGGTCCTCGCCGGGCGGGTCCGGATGCTTCTCGACCGTCTTCGGCAGGCGCGTCGGGCCGGGCCGTCGAACTCCGGGAGCTCGGCCGTGCCGGGAGCCCGCGCGTGAGCTCCGGGCCGAGAGCGCCCACGACGGTCCAGGTGCTCCGACGCGACGGGGACCCGTTCGCCGCCGAGGCGTTCGAGGAGGCCCCGCCTCCCGTCGTCGAGGAGCACGTGGCGGTCCTCAACCACTTGTTCTACGACAGCACGGTCGACCTCGGCGGGGTCGTTCGGGTCGACCGGGTCCTCTACGTCTGCACGAGGGCCGGCTGGCGCCAGGTGCCGGCCGGCCGGGAGCCCTGATGGGAACGCTCGCGCTCCTCCTCTTCAGCTCCCCCATCCAGCACCGCGGCCCGGAGACCGCCGTCACGATCGCCGAGGCGGCGGCGGCCGAGGGCCACTCGGTCTCCGTCTACCTGCTCGCGGACGGGGTCTACTGCACGAGCCGGGCGCTGCTCGACGCGCCCGAACCGACGGTCGTGCACCGCTTCCGCGCGCTGCCGCGCTCCGTCGAGCTCGTCAACTGCGTCACCTGCGCGCGCTTCCGGGGCCTCGGGGACGGGGCGCTCTTGGAGAACGCGCGCAACGGGACGCTCGAGGAGCTCGTCGAGCGGATCACGAGCGCCGATGCGTTCCTCGCGTTCACGGGGGAGTCGTGACGGAGCCGGGCGCGCCGCTCTTGCTGTGGCTGCGGCACGCCCCCCACTCGACGGTCCACCTGTCGGAGGCGCTCCGGATGGCGGCGATGGCCTCCGCGCTCGGCACGCCGGTCCGGCTTCTGTTCCTCTCGGACGGGGTCCGCGCCCTCGTCCGCGGGCAGGAGGCGCACCGGCTCTCGCCCCCGATCGCGCGAAGCCTCCTCGGGGTCGTCACCGAGGCGTCGCCGGCCCTCGTGCACGCGCCCTCGCTCGCCCGTCGCGGGCTCGCGCCCGACGAGCTCGTCGAGGGCGTCGCGGTCGAGCTCGTCGACGACGCCGGCGCGGCCGACTGGCTGCTGCGGGCCGGGCGGGTGGTGCCGTTCTGACCGCGGCGTCGCGGTCCCTGCCCCGCTGGCTCCTCGTCCGCTCGACCCCGGCGACCCCGGAGGAGCGGGCGATCCTCGACGCGTTCGCCCAGAGGGCCGCGGGGCTCGGCGTCGAGCTCGTGACCGTACGCCTCGGATCGGCCAGCTACGAGGCCGACGGGACGGGCTCGAGCGGAAACGGTGAGACCTGGCTCCTCGACACCGACCTCCGCGGCCGGGGCCTGCGGCCGGCCCCCGGGCCGGCCCCACGCATCGTGACGTCGACCGAGCTCGCCCGCGCGCTCCTGGAGGCCGAGCGCGTCATCTCGATGCCATGACCGAGGAAGGGGAGGCCCCCGACGTGTTCGTCCCCCTGCCGATGGCCGCGACGACGGCGCGAGGGGGGCCCGAGCCCGCGGTGGGGCCCCCGCCCGTCCTCACGGTCGTCTACGTGCGTTATCGCGATCCCAAGCCGCTCGAGTTCCCCGACCGGCCCGAGAAGCTCGGGGGCCCGATCTTCCACGCGGCGGGCGTGCGGTTGCGTGAGGACGAGACCTTCCTCGCGCTCGGTGAGGTCGCCTTCGCCGAGGAGAACGAGCCGCTCGTCCGACGGTACGGGCGCGATTTGTTCCCCGCCTACCGGAACATCCTCACGATCCCGAAGGCCGCGCTCGTCGAGCGCATCGACCTCGAGCTGCCCGCGCGACCGGGGGTGGCCCGAGGGGTCGGCGACGCGGGTACGGGTTCAAATGGACAATCGTAAAGTCAAAATAGCGACGCGGCGTGGGCCGTGCGAGGGCTTCTCACAGTGACCGCTCCCGCGCCCCATGCCCGTCTCGACGCCCGTGGCCTGTTCTGCCCGATGCCGATCCTCAAGGCGAGCGCCCTGATCGAGACGCTCCACGGGGGCGAGCTCTTGGAGGTCCTCGCCGACGACCCGGCCGCGCCGTCGGACTTCGTCGCCTTCTCCAAGCGCACCGGCCACACGCTCCGCGAGAACACGGAGTCGGGCGGCACCTACCGATTCGTCCTCGAGCACAAGTAGAACCAACGGAGGAAGTGGAAGGAACCATGACGGCGGGATCATCGGCGACGAGGGCCACGGAGACGATCGAGCACGCGAAGCAAGAGGGGAAGAAGTCGCTGATCCTCGTGGTCTCGAAAGGGGGCGCCGACATGGCCTACCCCTCGCTCATCCTCGCGACGACGGCCCGCGCCCTCGGCATGGACTCGCACATGTACTTCACCTTCTGGGGGATGCAGCTCCTCACGCCCGAGGGCCGAAAGAAGTCGATGGACGTCTTCCCGCCCGAGATGCGCCAGGCGATCGCCGCGAAGTTCCCGACCATCGAGCAGTTCATGGCGCAGGCCAAGCAGGCCGGGGTCCACATCCACGCCTGCTCGCCGACGATGGACATGTTCGGCCTCACGAAGGCCAGCCTCGTCAACGAGGTCGACGACATCATCGGGGCGAGCACCTACCTCGAGCTCGCGTCGCGGCCGGACGCGCTGACCCTCTTCATCTAGCGAGGCGAGGGGGGAGCGCTCGTGACGACGGGCGAGGCCCCCCGCGCGGCGCAGATGGCGGTCGTCCTCACGGAGAGCGCGTCGGACAAGCTCCTGCCGGTGGCGACGCTCGTCAGCGGCGCCGTCGCGATGGGGATGCGCGTCGACATCTTCGCGAGCTACTGGGGCCTCACGGCGTTCCTCCGGGCGAACGCGACCGCGCCCGCGACGGTGAGCCCGGGCCACGGGCCCGAGGGCCTCGAGCTCGAGGAGAGGCTGCGCGCGAAGAAGGCGCCCTCCTGGCGCGCCCTCCTCGAGATGGCGCGGTCGATCGGGGAGGTCCACATCTACGCCTGCTCCCAGTCGATGGACCTCCTCGGACTCACCAAGGAGCAGCTCGACCCGATGGTCGAGAGCGTGAGCGGCGTCGCCACGTTCGTCGACCGGACCCGGGACGCGTCGGTGAGCTACTTCGTATGACCGAGAGCGAGCTGGCGCCGGCCGAGGGCCGCGCCGCGCAAAAGCGGCTCGTCGTCGACGCTCGAGGGAGCTGGTGTCCGGGCCCGCTCATGGAGCTCGTACGCGTGATCCAGGAGGAGCCGGCGGGGACCGAGTTCGAGCTCCTGTCGAGCGACGAGGGCTCCCGCAAGGACATCCCGATGTGGCTCGAGAAGGCGGGTCACCAGCTCGTCGAGATGACGCCGGAGAGCGGGTTCGACCGTTACGTAGTGCGGAAGACGCACGACTGATAGGTACCGAGGGGCAACGATGTCAAAGCAGGTAGTGATCGTGGGCGGCGGGATCGGCGGAACGACGGTGGCGAACCGGATTCGCAGGGCGCTCGAGCCGGAGGTGGCGAGCGGGCAGGTGCAGATCCAGCTCGTGGACCGCGACGGCGTGCACGCCTACCAGCCGGGCTACCTCATGGTGGTCTTCGAGAAGATGCGCCCCGAGGAGACCCGACGCGACGAGCGCGACCTCCTCCACAAGTCGATCCAGCTCGTCAAGGCCGAGGTCGAGAAGGTCGACACGGGCGCGAACAAGGTCGTGCTCAAGGGCGGGCGCGAGCTCGCCTACGACGTCTTGGTCCTCGCGAGCGGCTCGGTGATCCACCCCGAGCTCACGCCGGGGTTCGTCGAGGGAGCCCACAGCTTCTACGACCTCGCCAACGCGCAGAAGCTGCGGTCCGCGCTGCATGCCTTCAACGGCGGCAAGATCGTCGTCTCCGTCGCGGGGATGCCGTACAAGTGCCCCGTCGCGCCGCTCGAGGTGACGTTCATGCTTGACGACTACCTCAGGGGCCGCGGGCTCCGCGACAAGACCGAGCTCCACTACACCTATCCGATCCCGAAGGTCTTCGGGATCGACACCGTCGCACAGCCGATGCAGCGGTTGATGGGGGAGCGGGGCGTGACCGTCCACGTCCCCTTCAACGTCGACAAGATCGACCCCGCGACCAAGACCGTCAAGGGCGTCGAAGGCGAGACGATCCCCTTTGACCTCCTCATCGCGATCCCGCCCCACCGGGGCGCGGACTTCCTCGCGGCCTCGGGCCTCGGGGACAAGGGCAACTGGATCCCGACGGACCGCTACTCGCTCAAGGCGGAGGGGAAGGAGAACGTCTTCGTCGTCGGCGACGCGACGAACATCCCGATCTCGAAGGCGGGGTCGACGGCCGACTACGAGGCGGAGGTCGTGACGCAGAACGTCGCCGCGCTGGTCCGCGGCGAGGCGCCGACCGCCCGGTACGAGGGTCGCGTCTACTGCTGGATCATGACGGGGCTCTCCCAGGCGACGTACATCAAGTTCGACTACCTGCACCCGCCGCACCCGCCGACGCCGTCGTTCGCGCACTACTGGAACAAGGTCGTCTACAACCGGACCTACTGGGACCTCACGGCGCGGGCGCTCTTCTGAGGGTCGAGGATGTCGGCCACCTCGACCCCGCCCACCGCGCCGTCGGCCCCCGCGACCCCGACGCCCCCCCCGGACCCGGCCGCCGCGATGCAGCAGTTCTCCGAGCACCTCGCCCGATGGCAGGCTGACGGGACCCTCGACAAGCTCTACGGCCTCGCCGAGGGGGTCGTCGGCATCTCGGACGCCGTCACCGACCGGATGCTCGCCTCGGCCGGCTCGACGCTGCTCGGGGCGCTCTCGCTCCTGGACTGGGTCGCGCAGGACGAGCGGCGACGCGATGCGCTCCTGTTCGTCGTCGACCGCCTCGCCGAGTGGAAGGAGACGGGCGCCCTCGAGACGCTCGCGAACCTCGCCGAGGGGCTCGTCGGGGTCACGCAGGCGAGCACCGACCACATGGTCGCGCACGCCGGCGCCTCCGCGATCGGCTGGATGCAGTTCGTCGAGTCGCTTCCCCCGCGCCACGAGATCGAGACCGTCGTCCACGCCGCGGTGAAGGCCGGCCCGTCGATCGAGCTGCTCTCCGACTCCTCGGCGGTGCTCTCGGACCCGGCGCTCCGCGAGAAGGCGCTCAAGGAGATTCCGGACGTCTCGGGCGTCTTCGCCGTCGGCCGCGCGCTGCGCGACCCGGAGACGCAGCAGGGGCTCAAGATGCTCCTCGCGCTGATGAAGCAGCTCGGACGCCGCGCGGGCGCGCCGTCGACGACGCGGTAGCCCCGGCATGACCGGCGCTCCACAAGACCCCGCCGACGCCGAGGCGTGTCCGGTCGCCCCGACGCTGTGGCTGAGGCTCGAGGCCGACGGGACGTACCGGGTCGGGCTCACGACGACCGCGGCCCGCCGCGCCGGCGCGATCGTCCACTACCGGGGTCCCGTCGCCGGTCGGGCCTACGCGGCGCGGGAGCCGGCGGCCTCGCTCGAGTCCGAGAAGTGGGTCGAGCACCTCGCGCTCCCGCTGCCCGGTACGGTCGTCGAGGTGAACCCGCTCCCCACGGCCGACCCGGGGCTCCTCAACCGCGACCCCGAGGGCGCCGGCTGGCTCTGCCGCGTCCTCGCGGGCCCGACCGACGGGCGCGCCGCGCCCCCGAGCGTCCCGACGGGGGCGCCCGAGTGAGCCTCGAGCCGAGTGACGAGGCCCGCCCCGGGCGGCTCCCCTCGTGGCGCCTTCTCGACCTCGGCCGGTGCGCGCCGGCGCGGGCCCAGGCGTTCGTCGAGGCCGTCGCGGTCTCCGTCGGCGAGGGCCGCGTGCCGAACACGCTCGTCCTCGCCCAGCCGTCGGCCCCGTACCTCTCCCTCGGCTTCCACCAGTCGTTCCACGAGGAGCTCGACCCCGGGTTCCTCGAGCGTCGCCGGATCCCCGTCCTTCGCCGCGTCGAGGGCGGCGGGACGACCTACCTCGATCCGGATCAGTGGTTCTTCCAGCTCGCCTACCGCGACGAGGGCGGAGGTCGCGGGGGCCCGGAGGACCTCAAACGCTTCCTGCGGGGGCCCGTCGCGGCCGCGCGCTCGCTCGGCCTGTCGGCGGAGCTCCGGGCCCCGAGCGACCTCGTCGTCGGCGGCCGCAAGGTCTCGGGCAACGCGGGCGGCGACTGGGAGGGGGCGCACCTCGTCGTCGGGGGGTTCCTGCTCGGGGCCGACGTGCGCGCGATGGCCGACGCGCTCCGACTGCCGCATCCCGCGCTCCGCCCCCTGCTCCGGGGTCTCGTGGCCCGCGAGGTGACGTCGTGGGAGGAGGCGGTCGGCGTGCGGCCGCCATGGGAGCGCTTCCGGCAGGCGCTCGCGAGCGCCATCGCGACGGAAGGCCGTTTTGAGGCGCGGACGGGAGCGCCGACCCCCGCCGAAGAGGCGCGTTTCCTCGAGGAGACGCTCCCGAGGCACTCCGATCCGGCCTGGCGGGAGCTCCCGCCCGCGCCGCGACGCGCGGGGTCCCTCGTCCGGCGACTGCGGATCGCCGGACCTCACGGGCTCCTCGTCTTTCGCGGGAGCGGCGAGCACCTCGCCGCGATCGTCGACGGCGACCGCCTCGTCGAGGCGTACCGCGTCGGCGACGGGCCGACGGACGCGCTCGAGGAGCTCGGCGAGGACGGCGACGGGCGCGCCGCCGTCGCCGAGCTCGTCGCGTCGACGCCGTCGTTCGCCTAGCTCGAGCTCGGCCGGAGCGCCGAGGCGGCGAGGATCGCCTCGACGAGGTCGTCTCGAGAGGCGCCGAGGAGGTGGACGCGAGCCTGCCCGAACCACGCGTCGACGGCGCGCCCGAGCGCGGCGGCCTCGAGGGGCGTCCCGACGAGCGCACCCTCGAGCTCGGGGAGCCGTCCGTCGAACGGCTGGCTGAAGAAATCCCCCGACAGCTGGAGCTCGGCGATCGTGTCCCCGCGCCGCAGGAGCGTCACGCGGAGGAGCTTGGCGCCCTTTCTGTCCACGCGCGAGAGGACGGCCTCGTGCGAGATCTTGACGGCGCGGCCCTCGACGGGCGCGCCGGCGAGCCCGGGGTGGGCCCGGTCCTTGAGGAACGTCCAGTCGTCGCGCGTGCGCTCTTGGCGCAACCTCGCGAGGGCCGCCGCCTCCTCCTCGGTCAGCCCGGCGTCGGCCCAGAGGACGCCGAGGTCCCTTCCGAACGCCTCCTTCAGGAGCCGACCGACCTCGGCCCGGTCCGGGAGCCGGCCGGTCTCTCGGCGCACCGAGGTGACCCACTCGGCCATCCCTTGCGCGAGCTTCCCGCGGAACTTCTCGTCGGGCACCTTGAGGACGCGGCTCATCTCCTCGACGTCGAGGTCGAGGAGGATGTCGCCGACGAAGACGTGGCTCCCGTCGAGCGTCATCGCGCCGTTCGCGCTGACCTTCCTCCCGCCGACGGCGAGGTCGTTGACGCCGGAGCGCTCCGCCGCGACGCCGAGCCGGGCGAGGACCGCGCGGACCGGCTCGAGATAGCGCGCGTAGAGCTCCTGGATCCCCTTCGTCGTCCCGGGGGCGCCGTCGGGGACGACGGCCATGTAGTCCTGCTCCCAGGGTCCGTCCAAGATCGCGCCGCCGCCCACGACCCGGCGCACGAGCGGGATGCCGCGAGCGCGGCAGTAGGCGACGTCGACCTCCCGCTCCGCCTCCTGGTGGAACCCGACGTTCGCGAACGGGGCGCTGGGATGCAGCAGGATCACCGTCGGGGGGGACCGACCGGCGCCGACGGGGCCGGCGAGCGCGACGAAGACGTTGACCATCGTCGGGCCGTCGACACCGCCCAGGTCGAGCCAGCGCCAGGGGGTCGGCATGGCGAGGACCGCCGCTCCCTAGAAGGAGATCACGGAGTCGGCGTCGAGCGCGAGGTCGGCGAGCGTCGCCGACCCGACGAGCTTCACGCCGTCGATCATCTCGTCCGCCGGTATCTCGCACAGGTCGCGGCAGCTCTCGGCGCACGCGAGGAACTTCACGCCGTTCTCGAGCGCCATGTCGACGAACTGCTTGAGATTCCCGCCCTTCTTGAGCGGGACCTTCTCCGCGGCCCCCTTCCGGAGGAGCTCGGGGCCGTGCATGAGGAAGTACATCGTCGTGTCGATCTCCATCGCCGCCATCAGGGCGGCCGTGTAGAACGGCGCGTAGGTCTTGTCCGGGTCCTCGGGCCCGGTCGTCATCACGAGAAGGATCTTCTTCCCCTCGGGGTCGCTCGGTGCGGTCGTGTCGGACATCGCCCTCTCCCTCAGCCCTGGCACCGCATGCAGCGGATGTGGTCGCGTTCGAGGATCTCCTTGAACTTGGCGAGCGCCGCCTCGCCGCGCAGGAGCGTCGTGACCTCAACGGGGTTCGTCGCCGTCATGACGACGATCCAGCCGCGGCCGTAGGGGTCCGTGTTCAGGAGCGAGGGGTCCTTCTCGACCTCGGCGTTCGACTCGACGACCGTCCCGGTGACCGGCGCCATGACGGGGCCGGCCCATTTTCCGCTCTCGACGGTCGCGATCGGCTTGCCGCGCTCGCGGCTCGTGCCCGCCGCCTTGATGCGGACGTGGAGGACCTTCCCCGCGCGCGTCTGGGCCGGGTCGGTGAGGCCGACCGTGAGGCGGTCGCCCTCGACCCGGACCCAGGTCATCTGGGTCCGCTCGATGAAGTAGGCCCGGTCGTCGGGGAACTCGCAGCCGTTCAGGATCGCCATTGTGGTTGCTCCTAGGAGAACCCCTTCGCGCGGAGGAAGAGGTCCGGACGAGAAAAGTTGTTCGCGAGCCGCGCGGCGCGCAGGCTCGAGCCGAAGGCGAGGCTCATCAGCTGCGTGAAGTAGGCGACGGGACGGAGGACCTCGGGCCCGAACTGGGTCCGGATCCGGTCGAGGTGGTTCTCGATGTTGATCTGCCCGAGCGGGCAGATCGTCGCGACCAGGTCGGCGCCCGCGCGCTGGGCCTCGTTGAGGATCGAGGCGCTGAAGGCGACGGAGACCTCGAGGTCGCTGATCGCGTGCCCGCCGCCGCAGCAGATCGTCTTCGCCGCGTAGTCCTTGACGACGCGCGCCCCGCACGCCTCGAGAAGCTCGTCGAGGAAGTGCGGGTGCTCCGGGTCGTCGGTGCCCGGGACCTTGCCGACGCCCGTGTAGCGCTTCGGTCTCGTGTAGAGGCAGCCGTAGTACGGCGCGATCGTGAGACCCTCGAGGGGCCGACGGACGCGGGCCCGGACCTTTTCGGCCCCGGCGCGCTGGTAGATGAACTCGAGGACGTGCTGGACCGAGGCGGTGCCGTCGTACGCCGGCGCCCCGCCCCGCTCGAGCGTCGTGTTGATCCGCGTGCGCGTCGCGGGCTCGCTCACCGCATCGTTCGCGCGCGTGAGCGAGTAGACGCACCCGTTGCAGGCGGCGACGACCTGGTGCCGGCCCATCGACCGCGCCAGCGCGAGGTTCCGCGCGGGGAGCGCGACGGAGACGTCCTGGCTCAGGTTCTTCACCTCGGTCGCGCCGCAGCAGTTGTAGTCGACGATCCGGTCGAGGGAGAGCCCGAGGGCCCGGAGCACCTGCTGGCTCGAGACCTCGTAGGCCTTGCCGAGCCCGTCCAGCGAGCAGCCCGGGTAGTAGGCCGGGACCGCGTCGGTGGGCCCGCGCGACGGCGCCGCGCTCATGGGGGGCCTCCAGGCGGCGGAGGGGAGGGGGCGAGCCCCTCACGCCGACGCCGCTCGTCCTCGGTGAGGGCCTCGCGCAGGACGGCACCCATCCGGCGCCAGCCCCGCGTGCGATGCGCGAGCGGGCCCGTGTGGAGGCGACCGGAGCCCAGGAGCTTGAGACCCATGCGCAAGAGCTCGCCCGCCGGCGTGCGCCGGCCCTCGAGCCGCTCGTAGGTGCGGAACAGGTCCGGCTCGTCCAGGACGCCTCGTCGGAGCAGGTTCTCGGTGTAGGCGCGGTCGAACCGGTCCGCCGGGCTCTCGGGCGCGGCCCCCGTGAGCGTGAGGTAGCTTCCGATCGTGTGGATGACCTCCTCGACCTTGACGCCCTTGGGGCAGCGCTCGACGCACTTGTTGCACGAGACGCAGCGCCAGACCGTCTGGGCGTAGCGGCGAAGCTCCTCCTCGTAGCCGATCTGGGCGAGATAGATGAAGTAGCGCGGGTTGAACTCCTCGAGCCCGAAGTCCGTGTGCAGGCAGCAGCCGGCCGTGCACGTCCCGCACTGCCAGCAGCGCGAGATCGTCTCGCCCTGGGGCTGGCCCTTGACCCAGTCGGCGACCTTCAGATCGAGGTCCTGGACGACACGGGAGCGGAGGAAGGTGTTCCAGTCCCCCGAGACGTCGATCCCCTCGAGCTCGAGGGCCTCCGTTCGGTCGACCTCGACGAGGGAGCGCTCAACGATCGGCATCGGTGAGGCGCCTCCGGACGCCGAGGACCATCGAGGCGAGCGGATAGGCGCCCGGGAGGAGGCGCTCGAGGCCGCCGCCCTGGAAGCTGCGGTCGACCGCCTCGTCGAGGCGGCCCGCGTAGGTCAGGGCCAAGAGCACGTCGACGGCCGCGAACGTCGTCGAGGGGAACCCGAGCGCATCGAGCTCGAGCCGCAGCTCGCCCAGCCGCGCCTGCGTCGACGCGTGGTCGTGCGGCGGGGGCCCGCCGAACTCGCCGAGGATCCCCGTGCCCCGCGCGGGGTTCCACACCCACCTCGTGAGAAGTCCGAGCCGGTCCGGGGCCGCCGCGTGGAAGAGCTCCGCGGCGACGTCGAGGCGGACGTCGTGAGGCGCGCCGTCGAGCCGGTCCGCGGCGCGCGGGAGGTCGGCCGGGCCGAGTCGGGCGGCGCCGGCCCCCTCGAGGAGCGCCACGACCGACTCGCGCGTCGTCGCCGCCGCGAGCGTGGCGCGGTGCGGGTGCGCCGCGACGATCCCGTCGAGGACGCTCGCAAAGCCGTCGGCGAACTCATCGAGGCCGAGCCCGACGAGCGCGTGGACGCGAGCGTGCTTCTCGGCGACCGCCGTCTCGAGCCGGTTCACGTTGTCGACGCCGCACGGCAGCACGCGGTCGCGGAACGCCCGCGCGACGCGTTGGCGCTCGATGCCTCGCGCCGAGGGCGCCGCCCTCAGCTCAGCGCCGTGCATACTGGTAGGCTCGGAGCGCCGCCCCCATCCCCTCGGTCACCGCGTCCGGGATCGCCTTGGGGCCGGTCGCCGCCCCCGCGTAGAAGAGCCCGGGGATGCCGGAGTCGACCGGGTTCAGGTCGGAGAGACTCGGGGAGAGGAACCCCTCGGGCCCGACCGGCGCGGCGAAGAGCGCGGCGGCCTCCTTCGTGCCGACGCCCGGCTCCATGCCGCTCGCCAGGACGATCATGTCGAACGGGACCTCCGTCGGCCGGCTCAGGATCGTGTCCTCACCGGTCGCGAGGAGCCGCGAGCCGCCCTCGGCCATCGTGATCTGGCCGATGCGACCGCGGATGAACTTCACCCCGTACTCCTGCATCGACTTCCAGTAGAGGTCCTCCCAGAGGCCGTAGGTCCGGATGTCCATGTAGTAGACGTAGGCGTCGATCTCCGGGTGCTTCTGGCGCACCTCGACGGCCTGCTTGATGCTCACGGCGCAGCCGAGCCGGCAGCACCAGGGATTGCCGACCTGGATGTCGCGCGACCCCACGCAGAGGATCCAGGCGATCCGCCGGGGCGGCTTGCCGTCCGAGGGCCGGACCACCCGGTCGTCGTGGATCATCGCCTCGAGCTCCTTGAAGTCGAGGACGTCGGGGAAGCGGCCGTAGCCGTACTCGAACTTTCGGCGCGAGTCGAAGTGGTCGAAGCCGGTCGCGAGGACGACCGCCGAGACGGCCCGGGTCTCGACGGCGTCCGCGGACTTGAGCGTCACGAGGTAGCCCGACTCGCTCCTCTCGGCCTTGGAGAGCGTCGTCGAGAGCCGCAGGTCGACCTTGGGGTTCCCCTCGACCTTGCTCAGCAGCGCGCCGAGGATCTCCTCGGCCGGCTTCAGATCGGGGGCGAGGAGCGAGTAGTGCCATCGCTTCGGGTTCCCGCCGAGGTAGTTCTCCCGCTCGACCAGGAGGGCGGGGGCGCCGAGGGCCGCGAGCTCGGCCGCGGCGCTCAGCCCCGCGGGGCCGCCCCCGAGCACGAGGATCGGGTTCACTTCGCGGAGCCTCCCGAACTCACGTGCGCCACGGGAGCCGTGAGCGCGGAGGTCCCGGCCTCGTCGGGCAGGACCTGGCCCTTGTTGACCGCGAAGAACTTCTCGATCTCCCCGTGCGCGGGGTGCAGCAGCTCGGGCGCGGCGCCGTTCTTGAGCGCCCGCAGGTACTCCTGGAAGTCCGCCTTGGCGGTCTTCCAGTCGACCCCCATCTTCGTGAGAAGGGCTTCGGTCGAGGAGGAGTGCCAGTGGACCTGGGCGATCTTGTAGGGGTGGGCCCCGAGGGCGAGCGCCGCGAACTGCACGTCCGACAGGACCGGGAGCAGGTACGGCTGGCCGTGGGCCTTCCCGATCCACTGGCTCTTGTCGAGGGTCGTGACGCAGCCGGTGTCGCTCGTGATGGCCACGTCGGAGTGCGCCTCCTCGACCATCGGACGGATCTTGCGCAGGTTCGCGAACGAGCGGCTGAACTCCCGCTCGCTCAGGATGTGGCGGAACCCGAAGCCGCAGCAATCGTACCAGGTCGAGTAGTCGGCGACCTGGGCCCCGAGGGAGAGCAGGATCCCGGTCGGGACCGCCGGGCGCTGTCCCGCGTAGACGCGGTCGTCGTAGACGGCGTCCTCGGGGACCATCTTGTAGTAGTGGCACGGCTCGTGGACCGTCGCGACGATCCCCGCGAGGTCGTGGCGCTGGCGCGGCAGGATCTCGGGGGTCATCGCGTGGACCCACTCGGAGTAGTGGACGATCTCCTCGGGCACGACGAGGTCCCGCCCCATCTTGCGGAGGACCTCCCGGACCTTGTGCCGGACGTCGGGGTTCTCGACGAGGAGCTTTCGCATCTCCTTGTAGTCGCCGAAGCTCGTCCCGCAGTGGATGAGCGGGAAGTGGTCGGTCTCGTAGGCGCGGTGGAAGTTGCGCGCCGCCACGGCCGCGAGCGCGACGGGGTTCGAGGTCGCCGTCCCGTGGTAGTTCCAGGCGGTGCAGGAGGTCTGGTGAGGCTCGTTGAGGTAGGTGCGGCCGGTCTCGTTCATCAGCCACAGGAGCGAGGAGGGGTAGCCCGGAATGTTCCCGCACTGGCCGCACGACTTGTGGTGCCAGAGCCGGTCCGTGGGGATCCGCTTGGTCCAGCCGAAGAGGGTCTGCGCGTCGACGGGCCGGTTCCTCGCGGAGATCCGGTGGACGATGAGCTCCCCCTTCTCCTCGAGCCGGTCGAGCTCCTCGCGCACGTCGTGGACCTTCTTGCCCGTCCCCCGCTGGTGCTCGGTCCTCTCGGCCACGACCTTTCGGATCTCGTTCGCGCTCAGCATCGCCGACTCCTCCGCCTCATCCCGTGAACGTCGCCACGGGCCCTTTCATTCCCTCGAGCTCGGCCCGGAACCTCTCGCGGGCCTCGCCGAACTCCTCGCGCCGCTCCTCGATGATGTCGACGAGCATCTCGGTGAGGTCCGGGTCGAGGCCCCGGAGCATGTCGAGCACGCCGGTCTCCTCGTAGATGCGGAACAGCTCGAGCGACGTCTGCACCGAGACCTCCCAGGCCGAGCGCGTCGTCTGCAGGACGTCGAGCGGGATCGCCTTGCGCATCACCTCGGCGCTCACGCCCCAGACCTTGTCCGAGCCGGTCGCGAACGGGCCCCAGTCGCGGAAGAAGTCGGGCTGGATCATGTCGGAGGAGACCTGGGTCCCGACGGTCATGAGCAACGTGAGCGAGCGCCCGAACGGCGCGAGGGTCTTGCGCGTCGACTCGAGGCCGTGCGAGACCGAGAGCTCGCGCATCACGCTGATGATCCCCGCGATGTCGTTGCCGAAGCGGCAGCGCATGTTGCAGGTGTAGCACTGGCAGCAGGCCCAGATCTTCTCCTGCATCGCGTCCCAGAGCGTCGTCGCATCGCCGTTCTCGGCGATCTGGAGCATCTCGCGCGGGGAGAAGTCGTAGAAGCGGGCCGCCGGGCAGCCGGTCGTGCACTCGCCGCAGTTGAGGCAGCCGAGGACGAAGTCGTGGTGGCGCGGGTCGGCGCGGAACTCCTCGAAGATCGTCGACGCGGCGGCGCGCTCCTCCGAGGTCATCCGGCGGCGACCCGTGAGCTGCATCGCGGGCGGGGATGGGGCCTCCTCCTCCGTCAGCGTGAGCGTCCGTCGCGGGAGGTTGGCGACGATACTCATAGGAGAACTCGTTGGACAATCGTCCATCGGGTGAGCCGTGATAAGCCTTTGCACCCCCCCCTCTCCGCGACCTGCCGGTCGGCGGTGTCGCTAGGCGACGAGAGGGGGCGCCGAGCGGGCCGCGCGCTCGCCGCCCGGGGCGCCGACGGGGTGGCCGGGGCGCTCCTTGTGGACCTCGAGGATCGGGATCGGGCGGACCGAGGCGACGCCGGGGACCCGGCGGAGCGACTGGACGAGCCTTCCGAGCTCGGCCGCCGAGCTGGCCGAGGCGAGCGCCATGAGCTCGGCCGACCCGTGCAGCTGGAACAGGTAGCAGACGAGCGGCTCCTCCGCGACGGACCGTGCGATGCGCGCCACCTCGACGCCGTCCCGCGGCGCGATGTAGAGGACCGAGCACTCGGGGGAACGCCCGATCGCGGCGAGTCGCTGCACGCTGATGAGCGGAGCGAAGCCCTGGAGGACCCCGAGCCCCTCGAGGGCCCGGACCCGGCTGCTCACCGTCGTCACGCTCGCGCCGACGACCCGGGCCACACGGCGCAGGGAGGCGCGGCCGTCGTCACGAAGGGCGCTGAGGATCGCGACGTCGAGAGGGTCGAGCGGGCCGGCGGCGGCCCGGCGGCGCCCCCGTCGCACGAGGGGCGCGTCCCCACGCGCCGCCGGTCGGCGGCCGCGCGCGGCGCCGCGCGTCGAGGTCCGCCTCACGGCTTCTCCTCGCCTCCGGCGGCGCTCGCGTCGTCCTCGACCGCCGCGGCGAACCCGCGCCCTTCCCGGTACTCTCGGAACGGCGGCGGAGCGTCGGCGTCCGGCTCGTGGAGGGCCTCCTCCTGGTGTCCGCAGAGCCGGCAGGCGTAGAGCGCGACCATCTCCGAGTCGGCGACGCGCCGGAAGCCGACCTGCCCGCACCGTGGGCAGGGGCGGTCCTCGCGCGACCCGTAGGCCAAGACCTTCGCGTTCATCTCCCGGTCGAAGGTCCGCGGGTCGATCGGCGCGTTCGGGTCGGGTCCACTCGGCATGAGGGACAGGCGGACAGGGAGTTCCGGCAGATAAGACGTCTGCGCCCCTCGGGGGGCCGCTCGTGGGCCCGGACGGCCGAAGGAGACTTCCGTGCCGAACGCTCGCCGCCCTCGATGCCTCGCTATCTCCTCGTCGCCTCGGAGGCCGACCCCGTGGCGACGGCGGTCCTCGAGCACTGGGGCACGCCGCCCGCGACCGGCGAGCACCTCGACGGCACCGCGATCCGGGCGCTGACGCCGGACGCCTGGCTCTTGCGACGCCCCGGACGGCACGTGAACGACGAGGGGCTGGACGCGCGGCTCCCGCGGGCGCTCCGCGAGGCTCGGGTTCCCCTCGTGTTCCCCTCGATCCACCGGAGCGAGAGCGGGGTTCCCTGCTACACCGTCCACCCGCTCGGGAACCTCGGGGACGCCGCGGAGGTCGGCGGCGCTCCCGGCCGACTCACCCCGACGGCCCCGAGATTGATGACCGACGCGCTGCGTCGGCTGTGTGAGGCCGGCCGGTCGCTCGGCCTGCCGGCGACGTACGAGGCGACGCACCACGGGCCGTTCCTCGGCCAGCCGGCGTTCTTCGCCGAGATCGGTTTCGGCCCCGCCGAGGGTCCGACACCGGAGGCGGTCGCGGCCCTCTCGAAGGTCCTCCTGGCGCTCGCGGAGGAGCCGGGCGACCGTGTCGCCCTCGGCATCGGTGGCGGCCACTACGTGCCGCACCTCACCGACCTCGCCCTCACGCGCGCCTGGGCGTTCGGCCACCTCGTGTCCCGACATGCGCTCGCCCGCGCCTCGCGCGAGCAGCTCGAGAGTGCGCTCGCGCTCACGCCAGGGGCCGAGGGGATCGTCTACGCGCGCGCGCTCGACGCCGAGGAGCCGAAGCTCCGGGACCTCGCGCCGCGGCTCCGTGAGACCGCGGCCCCTCGCCGAACGGCGGGGACCGTCGGAGCCGCCTAGGCGCCGCCGGGGCGGCGCCGCTCGGACTTCTGGAACATGATCGCGCCGCTGCGGTAGACGGCCTTGCCGAGCCGAAGGTTCTGGATCGACGCGACGTGCGGGGCCTTCTCCGCCATCATCATGCTCTCGACGACCTGCCGGAACAGGGCGCTCTGGTTGATCTCGGGATGACGCTCGAGGAACGCGTTCTCCTCCGGCGTGATCGTGATGTTCTTTCGGAGCATCGCGGCGTTCGTCGCTTCCCGGTGGGGACCCGGCATGGGCGGGGGAGACTCCGGCGCCCTATTTATGCGTATGGATGTGATGCGCATGAACGCGTGTCGAGCCGGCCCCCGCACCGCCGGAGAGGGGCCGGATCGGTCCGGCGAGGACCGTCACGGTCCCCGCGTCCGGGAACGCCTCGGCCGCGGCGGTACGGACCGACTCGGGACTCAGCCGGCGCAGCTCCGACGGCCAGGCCGTGAGGAACGTCTCGCCGAGGTGGTGGTAGGCGACATCGAGCGCCAGTTCGTGCGCGCCCTGGGTCGTTTCGAGCGCGAGCGGAAGCTCGCCGATCGTGCTTTCCCGCATCCGCTCGAGCTCGGGACCCCGGATGCGCTCGTGGCGGATCCGGTCCACCTCGGCGTAGAGAAGGCGGAGCGCCGCGTCGACGCGCTCGGGGCCGGTCCCGGCCTGCGCCTCCCAGTAGCCGCCCCAGCGCATCGCCTCGAGAGAGCTCGAGGCGTGGTAGGCGAGCCCCTCCTTCTCGCGGACGTTCTGGAAGAGCCGCGAAAGGAGCGCGCGGCCCCCGAGGACCTCGTTGGCGAGGAACGCCCCGGCGTAGCTCGGGTCGCTGCGCGCGATCGAGGCGCCCCCGACGCGGATCTCGACCTGGGCCCGGCCGGGCATCGAGAGGCGCCGTCGTTGCGGTCTCTTCCCGCGCGGGGCTCTCGCGACGGGTCTCGCGGCCGGCTCCGAGCCCGCCGGCAGGTCGCGGAACCCCCGCGAGGCGAGCCGGGCGATCGTCGCCAGGCCCGGCCGGGCCGTGAGCACGAGCTGACCGCCGGCGGCGGTGACGTGCCGCTCGTGGAACCGGACGAGGTCGGCCCGATGGACCCGGGCGACGCTCTCGTGCGTCCCGGCCCCGCTCTTCGCGTAGGGATGGTCTGGCGGGAACACCGCCGAGAGGAGCGCGCGATCGGCGCGGCTCTCCGGCTGGCTGAGCTCCCGGAGCTGCCGCTCGTAGAGCTGGCGGCGGACGCGCTCGAGGTCCTCGCGTTCGAAGCGCGGGGCGAGGACGACGTCGGCGAGGAGGCCGAGGAGCGGGACGAGGGACTCCTCGGGTCCCCAGACGGTCACCTCCGCGCTCTCGGGATCGCAGTGGTGCGTGAGGACCGCGCCGTGCCGGTCGAGGACCTGCGCGAGGGCCACACGGTCGCGGGTCCCGGCGGCGGCGGCGCCCGTCGCCGACACGAGGGCCGCGAGGCCCCCGAGCTCCCCGTCGCAGGCCCAGCCCGCGGCGGAGACGAACGTCGCGGAGAAGCTCCGCGCCGCCGGCGGCGGGGCCTGTCGGAAGACCTCGAGACCGTTCCCGAGCCGGGTCCCCTCGACCCGCAGGGGGTCGCTCGACTCACGCGTCAAGGGAGGCTCCACTCGGCTCGTAGCGGACCAGCGTCCGGTTCTCCTCTCGGAACAGCTCGCGCGCGGAGCGCCTCACGGCCCGCGTATCGGCCCGGAGCGCGGCGCGTAGCAGCGCGCCCTCGAACCCGTCGGATCCGAGCATCGAGAAGTAGCCGAGCCGGAAGCCGCAGCGGGAGGCTCCCTCGTAGGCGAGCTGGGCGCCCTGTCGGAGCTTGATGCGGGCTTCGGCGAGCTCGGCCTCGGTGGGCCCGTCGCGCGCGAGGCGTTCGACCTCGGTCAGGAGCGCCCGTTCGAGGCGGGGGAGCGCGATCCCCCGAGCGGCCTGGGCGTGGACGACGAAGAGTCCTGGATGCAGTCGGGGGCGCCATTCGCTGCTGGCCCGCACCGCGAGGCCCTCGTCGACGAGCCGTCGGTAGAGCCTCGCGGACGGATGCTCCGTCCGTCGTCCCCACATCGAGCCCGTCGCGAAGAGGCGGCTCTCGCCGCCGAGGACGGCGTCGACGAGCAGGGCCGCGGCGGCGTGGGAATCCGAGACGGCCGGGGCCCGCCAGCCGACCTCGAGGAACGGCGTCGTCCCCGGCCCGGTGAGCGTCGATTCTCGGGGGCCCCGCTGCGGCGGCTCGACGACCCGGACCTTCGGGTCCTCACCCGTCGCGGGCAGCGGCGAGAAGCGTCGCCGCACGTCGCGCGCGAGGGCCCCGGCCTCGAAGCCGCCCGCGACGACGAGGACCGCGTTGCGGGTGCCGTAGTACCGCCGGTAGTACGACTGGAGGTCCTTCGGGGTCAGCGCGAGGATGTCCTCGGGGTAGCCGAGCGGGTCCCACCGGTACGGATGCCGCTGGAAGGCGAGCGCGTAGAGCTCCTCGTCGACCCGGAACTCGGGCCAGTTCTCGTTCCCCTCCCGCTCCGAGCGGATCACCGTGCGCTCCCGCTCGACCTCAACGGGGGCGATCGTCGCGCGGGTCATCCGGTCCGACTCGATGTCGAGCGGGATCCCGAGATGCTCTCGGGGAACGGTCGAGAAGTAGGCGGTGAAGTCGTTGTCCGTGAAGGCGTTGAGCGACCCGCCGACCTCGACGATCGCGCGGTCCATCTCCCCCTTGCGGTAGCGGGGCGAGCCCTGGAACAGCATGTGCTCGACCCAGTGGGAGGCGCCGGTGACGCCGGGCCATTCGTTCTTCGAACCGACCCGGTACCAGACCCAGACGCTCGCGGTCGGACTCCCGGGGATCGGCGCCAGCTGGACCTCGAGCCCGTTCGGCAGCGCGAAGCGCTCGACCCGCGCCGGGCCGACGGAGAGGGCCACCACCATCGCACGGACCCCGGTCTCCATATAACGGGCCCCGGCGGCCACTCGCGGCACGAGGGGAACGCGCCCGCGCGAGACTCTCCCGAGGGAGCTTCCCGTGAGGGCCGTTCGGGAGGCTGATATACTCGCTCTCAAGGTGCCGGACGCGCCGATGCCCCGCGATGCGCTCGCCGCACTCCGACAGGAGCTCGCCCGACACGACCGGACGATCGCGGCCGCCGTCGGGGACCGGCTCCGCGTCGCCCGACGGATCGGCGAGGCGAAGCGGCGCGCGGGACTGCCGATCCGGAATCGGGCCGTCGAGCGTCAGGTCCTGGGCCGGTGGGCGGAACGGTTCCAGGCGCTCGGCGTGCCGCGCGACCGGGCCCACGCCTTCGCGCGCTGGCTCGTCGAGGAGGCGGTCCGGGTCCAGGAGCTCGCGCCCGGGCGCGCGCCCGGACGGCGGCTGCGCGTCGCGATCGTCGGCGGCGCCGGCGGGATGGGTCGGCTTCTCGGGGACCGCCTGAGGGCGATCGGCCACCGCGTGGTAGTCGTCGACCCGGCGGCGCGCGGCCGAACGCTCGGCGCTCTCGGGGTCGAGCGGGACCTCGCGACGGCGGCGCGGTCGGCCGATGTGGTCCTCGTGGCGACGCCGATCGCCGCCGCCCCCCAGGTCTACCGCACGCTCCAACGCGCCGGGAGCCGGGCCGTCGTCGTCGACATCTTCTCGGTCAAAGCCCCCGTCCAGGCGTGGATCAAGCGCGGGCGGCGGGCGGGCCTTCGGGTCGCGAGCGTCCACCCGCTCTTCGGGCCCGGCGCCCGGACGGTCTCGGGCGAGCTCGTCCTCCTCGTCGACTGCGGAGACCGGGCGGCGACGGCCCGGACCGCGGAGCTCTTCGAGGGCCTCGGCGTCGTGCTCGAGCGCGTCCCCCTCGACCTCCACGACCGCTGGATGGCCGATCTACAGGTCGTCCCGAGGCTCGCGGCGCTGTCGTTCCTGATGGCGCAGCGGGGCTCGAGCGCTCCGGCCCGCGCCCGGTCCCGAGCCACGACGCCCTCGTTCCGGCGCCAGTTTGAGGTCAGCGAGCGCGTCCTCGGCGAGGCGCCGGAGCTCTCCTATGCGATCCAGGTGCTCAACCCCCACGCCCGCGCGGCGACGGCCCGCTACCTCACGGCGTCGCGAGAGCTCGCCCGGCTTCTCGGGCGCCGCGACCCGTCCCGGTACCGGGCGCGGGTCGCCCGGCTCCGGCGCTCCCTGAGGCCTCTGCCGGCGCCGAGAGCCCGACGCGTCCGACGCTAACGTTATGGCGGCCCCCCCGCCATGGCTCGCCGTGCACCCGCTGCTTCGGCTCGTGCGCGTCGGGAACGTCGTCGTCTCGTTCGCGGGCACCGCCGTCGGCGGCCTCGCGGCCGCGGGCCGGGGTCTCGGGCTCCCGACCGAGCTCTGGATCTCCCTCGGCCTCGCCGCGCTCTCCTCGGCGCTCGTCACCGCGGGCGGGAACGTCCTCAACGACGTCCTCGACCGGGGCTCCGACGCCCGGAACCACCCGGACCGCCCGCTCGTGACCGGAGCGGTCTCGGTCCCGACGGCCCGGCGGCTCTCGGCGGGCCTTCTCGTCCTCTCGGGCCTCGTGCTCCTCCCCCTCGGGGCCTCTCGGCTCCTGCTCTGGCCCATCCTCGCCGCCGCGCTCGCGGCGCTGCTCGCCTACGAGTTCCGCTTCAAGGCCCGCGGGCTCGCGGGGAACCTCCTCGTCGCGGCGCTCACGGCCGCGCTGTTCCTCTACGGTGGTGCGGCCGTCGGGGGGTTCCTGCTGTTGTTGCCGTTCGCGGGCATGGCGTTCGGCGCGACGCTGAGCCGCGAGGTCATCAAGGACATGGAGGACGTTTCGGGCGACGTCGACCGCCAGACGCTCCCGCGTGTCCTCGGACTCGGCCCCGCCGCGCTCGTCGCGCGCCTGGCCGTCGGGGCGGCGATCGCGCTGAGCCCGCTCCCTCTCCTCGCGGGCGTCCCCGGCCTCGGGGCCGCGGGGATTATGTACCTCGGGTTGGTCCTCGCCGCCGATGCCCTGTTCGTCGTCTCGGTCGCGACGCTCCCCGCCCGCTTGCACAGGGCCCAGACCCTCAGCAAGGCGGCGATGACGGTCGCGCTCCTCGCGTTCGTCGCGACGGCGTTCCGGTAGGTGAGCGGGGTTGGGGAAGGTCCTCGATAGGCTCACGGAGCGCCTCGCCCATGGGCCGCTCCACTTCACGCTCATCGACCCGGACAAGTCCCCGGGCCCGAAGGCCGCGGCGATCGCCCGCGGCGCCGAGGCGCTCGGCTCCGACGCGGTCCTCCTCGGCGGCTCGACCGGCATCTCCCCCGAGAAGATGGCCGAGGTCGCGCGCGCCCTCAAGACCTCGGCCGGGCTTCCCGTCATCATCTTCCCCGAGGGGGAGGGCTCGCTCACGCGCGAGGCGGACGCGGTCCTGTTCATGAGCCTCCTCAACTCGAGGAACCTCGACCTCGTCATCCGCGCGCACGTGAAAGCGGCCCCGGCGGTGCGCGCGATGGGCCTCGAGCCGATCCCGCTCGGCTACATCGTCGTCGCGCCGGGGATGCGCGTCGGCGCCGTCGGCGAGGTCGACGCGGTCCCGCGCGAGGCGACGCGGCTCGCACAAGGCTACGCGCTCGCCGCGGAGTTCCTCGGCATGCGCTGGGTCTATCTCGAGGCCGGCTCCGGCGCGCCCGCACCGGTGCCGGTCGAGATGGTCCGGGCCGTTCGCGAGGTCCTCTCGATCCCGCTCATCGTCGGGGGCGGCATCCGCACCGGCCTCGATGCCCGGCGTCTCCTCGACGCGGGGGCCCAGATCCTCGTCACCGGGACCGTCACGGAGGAGGAAGGGCTCGGCAACGGCTTCCGCGCGATCCTGGACGAGGTGAGGCGCTCCCGTGGGCGCTAGCGCCCCCGACGACCGGACGCGCCGTCGCTCCTCCCGCTTCTCGCGCGTGCTCATTCGAGCGCCCTCCAACGCCGTCTCGGCGGCGCTCTTGGCGATCCTCTCGGCCCTCCTCGCCTCCGTCGTCTGGAGCCCCGCCGAGGGGCTCGGCGGCTGGGTGGAACGGTGGCTCGTGCTCTTCCTCGTCCCGGGGGCCGTCGCGGCGTTCGTCACCCCGCCGCTCGCCGCCCTCCTGGGGGGGCGGCTCAGCCTGCGCCGGAGCCTCCTGCTCGCGGTCACGGCCGCGGGCGTCGAGCTCCCGCTGCTCCTCGGCTGGCGGCTGCTCGCCGTGGGGGTACCGGAGGCCGCGGCGGCTCCCGTCGCCGGCGTGCTCCTTTTCGTCCTCGGGCCGAACCTCTGGTTCCGCGAGATGAGCCTCTTCGGCCTCTCGAGCCCCTCGCATGCGCGCTCGCTGCCGCCGGCGCTGCTCCAGCCGGTCGTCGCGGTCGCCGGCGTCTTCCTGCTCTACGCTCCGACCCCCCCGCTCCTCGTCGCCGCGGGGCTCTTCCTCGCGATCGCCGTCGGCTCCTGCGCGCTGCTGCTGCGCGCCGCCGACCGGCCGATCCGTCGCGAGTTCGGCGTCTCGGGGGTGGCGCTCATCCGGCCGCTCCTCGACCACATCAACCTGCGGGATCCGGGCGCCGCGGAGGCCCTCGAGGCGTTCTTCCGGCGCTTCGCCAAGCCCGCCAACCTCTACGTCTCGCTCGTCGCCTTCCGGGCGGAGGGGCGGACGAAGGCGACGCTCGTCCTGCCGACGGTCCACCCGGGACCGTTCGCGGCCCTGGGCGCGAGCGACCTGCCCCGAAAGCTGGCCGAGCGGCTCGGCCCCGACGCCGGGCTCGTCCTGGTCCCGCACACGCCGTGCAACCACGACCTCGACCTGCCGAGCGCCGCCGAGGTCGACCAGGTCGCGCGCGCCGCCGCGGCGCTCGTCCCCCGGCTCGAGGGGCCGCAGAGCGCTTGTGCGAGCCCCCTCCTGGGCGGCGCGGGCCAGCCGATCGCGCGGGCCCAGCTCCTCGGGGAGACCGCCCTCGTGATCGTGAGCCGGGCTCCGGAGCCGACCGACGACATCGACTACGCGGTCGCCGACCAGCTCCGGCGGTCGCTCGAGGGACCCGGACAGCCTCGCGTCGTCCTCGTCGACGGCCACAACTCCTACGTCGAGGACGAGGGGGACATCACCTACGGGACCCCGGCCGCCGAACAGCTCGACCGAGATGCCCGCGCCGCCGTCGCGGCGGCCGTCGCGAACGCCCGGCCGGGGCGCGTCGAGGTCGGGGTCGCCTCGCGCTCGGACTACTCGCTCCGGGAGCACGGGATCGGCCCGGCGGGGATCCGCTGCGTCGCGGTGCGCGCGGCCGGCACGACGACGGCCTACGCGCTCGTCGACGGGAACAACCTCTTGCTCGGCCACCGGGCGACGATCCTCGGGGCCCTCGCTGGCGTCGTCGACCAGGCCGAGGTGCTGACGACCGACAACCACGTCGTCCACGAGGTCGACGGCTCGATCAACGCGGTCGGCGAGCGCTACCCGGCCGACGCGCTCGCGGCCGATATCCGCGCGCTCGTCGTCGCGGCCGTCGCGGACCTCTCCCCCGTCGACGTCTACTCCGGCGGGACGGCCGTCGAGTCGGTGCCGGTCCTCGGACCGGATTGGACCGCTCGGCTTTTGACCTCTCTCGGGGACACGGTCTCGATGTTCGCGAACGCCTTTTTGATGACGTTCCTCCTCCTGCTCGCGACCTCGCTGCTCGTCCTCGCGGCGCTCTACTAAGGGAGGGACGATGACCGCGCCGAGGCCGACCCCGTCGCTCGAGGGGGCGGCGCGCGCGCTCGGCGACACGGAGGGGCTCGACCTGCTCGCGAGCCTCGTGTCGATCGCGCCGACGAACCTCGAGGACCCGGTCCGGGGCCGCTACGAGAAGCCGAACTACCTGCGCGCGGCGGACCGGATCGTCCGGGCGGCGCGCGACTTCGGGCTCGCGACGCGCGTCTACGACCCTCTCGTCCATGGGCCCGGGGGGAACGAGCTGCACGGGATCCCCCGGCCGAACGTCATCGTCGACCTCGAGACGGGTTCGGCGGAACGCGTGCTGATCCTCGCCCACTACGACGTCGTCCCGGTGCCGGCGGAGCAGCTCGGCCGCTGGAAGAGCTCCCCGTTCACGCTGACGCTGCGCGACGACGGGCGGCTCTACGGCCGCGGCTCGAACGACGACCTCGGCAGCGGCGTCGTCACGTCGCTCGTCGCGATGCGCCGGCTCGTCCAGGCCGGCGACGCCCGGCGGAGCGTCCGGCTCTTGGTCTGCTGCGACGAGGAGACGGGCGGCGCCGGCGGGGTCGAGTCGCTCAAGGCGCACGACGATGCGCTGTCGTCGGGCGACCCCGCGAGGTTCCTCGACGGCGACGTGGCCCTGATCCCGGACGGGAGCCCCCATGCGACCGCGGGGTCGTCGGGGGTCGCCTTCTTGGATGCGGCGACGACGGCCCCCGTGACCCTCGGCGACGCCGTCGCCCTCGGGGGACTCCTCACGGGCCTCGACGATCTCGCTCGCGCCTGGCGCTCTCGGTATCCGTCGCCCGACTGGCCCGACGAGCTCGCGCCCGAGCCGGTCCTCACGGGCCGGGCCACGGTCACGAAGGTCGACCTCGAGGCGGAGGGCGGCAATGGCGCGGCGGCGCAGCTTAAGGCGGTCCACGCCGAGGCCGATGCCGCGAACCAGATCCCGGAGTCGGTGACGCTGCTCCTCGACGGGCCCCGGCCCGCGGTCGAAGCGGCCCGTCACGGCCTCGAGCGGGCGGTGCGCGCGCCGTTCCGCCTCGGCGTGGCCTCGAGCACCGCGCTCCCGGTCCCGCCCGGCGCCACCGCGCTCCAGGTCGTCGGCCTGAGCGCGCACGGCGGCTACCCCCACCGTGGCCACAACCCCGTTCCCGAGACGCTTCGACTCCTCGACACCGGCGTTCGAGAGGGCTGGCTCGACGCGAGCGCACGCTTCTCGGCGACGTTCGCCGTCGACCTGCGCCTCACGCCCGAGATGGCGCTCGAGGCGGGCACCGCGCCGGCCCTCGCGAGCGTGCGCGAGGGCCTCGCCGCGCGACGGCTTCCGGCCACGATCGTCGCGCCGGAGGCCCGGTGCCGGCCCGGCTACGCGCTCGACCTCGGGCACCCCGTCCTGGCCCGGCTCTCGGGGCTGCTCGAGGCCGAGGGCGGCGAGCCCGGGATCTTCGGCGAGTACGGCGGGACCGATGCGAGCACGCTCGGCGAGGTGCGGACCCCCTCGGGCACGCGCCTCCCCGCGATCGTCTTGGGGAGCATGGACCGGGCCGCGCGCATCCACGATGCGGAGGAGAGCGCCGACCCGAGGCTCCTCGGGACCGTCGCGAGGACGCTGTACCGCTTCGTCTCGGAGCCGTAGGGGGTCCCGACCCTGGTCGACCCCCACCTGCTCGCCCCGGCCAAGGTCCTCTGGGTGCTCACGCCCGCGTTCATCGCGAACGCGACGGCGACGTTCCCGCGAGGCCGCGGACCCCCGATGGACTTCGGGCGGAACTGGTCCGACGGCCGCCGGGTCCTCGGCCCCTCGAAGACCTGGTCGGGCTTCCTCTTCGGGACGTTCTTCGCGCTCCCGTTCGGCCTCGTGATGGCCTGGCTGATCCTCATCGCGCCGCCGTCGCTCGAGCTCGTGCCGACGTTCGGCCCGAGCGTCCTCGGCGCCGTCCCCGTCGTCCTCCTCCTGAGCGGCGGCGCGATGACGGGCGACGCGGTCGGCTCGTTCCTCAAGCGCCGGCTGGGCCGGCCCAGCGGGAGCCGCACGCTGCTCTTGGACCAGCTGCCGTTCGTCCTCCTCCCGATCGGGCTGGGGCTCCTCCTCTACCCGACGACCTTCGTGCCGGCGTTCGCCTCGCTGGAAGGCATCTTATGGCTACTCGTGTTCACACTCGGGTTCCACGCCGGGTTCAACTGGATCGGCTACAAGATCGGCGCGAAGAAGGTCCCGTGGTAGCGGAGGGCGTGGGCGGCGGCGACGCGGGTCTCGTGGGACGGCTCCGCGCGTGCGGGGCGGTCCGGTTCGGCAGCTTCACGCTCGCCTCCGGCGCGACGAGCGACGTCTATGTCGATGTGAAGCGCGCCTGGACCGACCCGTCGGTGCTGGGGCCGATCGCCGACGCGCTCGCCCGGCGCGTCTCCGGCGAGGAGCGCCTGGGCGGGATGGAGCTCGGCGCGGTCCCGCTCGTCGTTGCGACGGCGCTCCGCACGGGTCTTCGCTTCGTCGTCGTCCGCAAGGCCGCGAAGGCCCACGGCACGCAACAGCGGATCGAGGGGGAGCTCCCTCGAGGCGCGCGCGTCCTCGTGCTCGAGGATGTGACGACCTCGGGCGGCTCGTCGCTCGAGACCGTCGAGGTCCTCCGGACCGCCGGCGCGGTCGTCGAGCGCGTCGTCACGGTCGTCGACCGCGAGCAGGGCGCCACGGAGCGGCTCCGGGCGGCCGGAGTCCGGCTCGAGGCGCTCACGACGCTCTCGGAGCTCCGCAGGGACGGTTCGTGACGGGGACCGCGGGGCCCGACGCGAGCGTCGTCGTCGCCGACCCGGCCGAGGCCGGCACCGTCTACGGTCGGGGCTACTTCGGCACCCTCTCGGACGACCGGCTCACCCTCGACCGCTTCGAGTCGGTCTACCTGCTCGAGATGGGCCGGCTCGCGATCGTCGACGGGAAGGGCCGCCCGCTCTCGTGGGAGGAGCTGTTCCGCTCCGCGGTCCGTGCGGAGGCCGGCTTCTCGGTCCGCTACCTCGTCTACCGCGACCTCCGCCAACGCGGCTACGTCGCGCGCGCCTCACCGCCGCCGATCACGTTCGCCGTCCTCCCGCGCGGGGGGATCCTCCACAAGACGCCGGCGCGCTTTTGGGTCCAGCCGTTCTCCGAGCGGGCCCCGTTCGACCTCGACGGCCTGTTCGAGCTCGCCGAGCGGGCGCAGGGGGCGAAGAAGACGCTCCTCCTCGCGCTCGTCGACGAGGAGTCGGACCTCACCTACTACAAGGTCCGGCGACCGACCCCGTCGGGCTCGCTCGAGCCGCGCTCGCTCCCGGCGCCCGCGGAGGCCTGGCTCACCGAGGACCGGGTCGTTCTCTTCACCCCGGAGGCCGTCGAGGCGCTCGGGAAGGACCTCGCCTACGGCAGCCGCGTCGGCGCGCGCCTCGAGCTGAGCCTGCTCGAGGCGGCCCACCTGGTCGCCACCGGACAGCTCACGCTCCGAGAGGCTCGGAGCCGCCGTCCGGTCCCGCTCCCAAAGCTGCTCGATCGAGGTCGACGGCTCGACGCCCGGTTCGCCGAGCGCCTCGCCGCGTACCGTACGCTCAGGGGGCGCGGGCTCGTCGTGAAGACGGGGTTCAAGTACGGGGCCCACTTCCGCGCCTACCCGAGGAGCCCGGAGCACGCGCACGCTCGATACCTCGTCCAGGCGGTCCCCGACGGCCACATCGCCACGTGGCCCGAGGTCGCCGGGAACGTCCGCGTCGCCCAGGGCGTCCGAAAGGAGTTCCTCACCGCCGCCGTCTCGCCCGCGGGCGAGGTCCGGTTCTTGGAGCTCGAGCGGGTCCGCCCCTAGTCTTTTGGTCTCGGCCCCCGGGGTCGCGCCGGGCCCGTCAGGCCGTCGGAGCCGACTCGAAGGCGCGGACCGCCTGGACGAACGCCTCGGCGAGCGTGCGGTCGGCTTTGCCGGGGGCCGACTCGATCCCGCTCGCGACGTCGACGCCCCACGGGCGGACCGCCTCGAGCGCCTCGCGGACGTTCGCGGGAGTGAGCCCGCCGGCGAGCGTGAGCTTGCGGCCGGGGTTCGTCTCGACGAGCTCGCGGCAGATCTCCCAGTCGGGACGCGCCGCGCTGCCGCCCGCGACCGCCCCGACGGTGACGTCGAGGTGGAGCCTCGAGTAGTCCTCCGCGGGCGGGACCTTCGGCGGCGCACCGCCGGCGCCCGCGGGCGGGATCGCGAGCGAGGGGACGATCGAGTGGATCTCGAGGAACTCGAGCCCGTCGGGGACGCGGCCGTAGACCTGCAGGCGGTCGATACCGGACTCAAAGAGCGCGTGGACCGTCTCCGCCGACGGGTCGGTCACGATCGCCCACGCCTCCGTCTCTCGGGGGAGGGCGTCGAGGAGCTCCGGGATCTTCGCGAGCGCGACGGGCCTCGGCGAGTCGGGGTCGACGTAGAGGCCGGCGGCGCCGCCCTCGGGGACCCAGGCCATCTCGGCGGCAGTGCGAAGGCCCGAGAGCTTCACGAAGGTCCGCATCGGTGTCGACCCCCGACGGCCACGAGGCCGAGGTCGGGCGCGGCCACGAGCAGCGGCCCGGGTCTTTAGCTTCTCGGTCGCGCCCGGCGCTGGGCGACGAAGACGTCGTGGAGTTCCCGCAGGGCGGCGACGGCGGCCTCCTCTCGGATGAGGAAGGAGATCGACCGCGCCGTCGCGAGGAGTCCCTCGGCCTTGGGCAGGTAGCGTCGCGGGAGCTGGTGGATCTCCGAGAGGATCCCCTCGCCGACGGCGCTCACGAGCGCCACCGGGACGGGTTGGCCGACGACCGCGCCGCTCGTGCGGGCGATCCGATCGAGGACCTGGCGCGTGCGCCGCGCGTCGGCCGGGTCGACGAGCAGACCGAGGACCGCCTCCGTCGTGACGACGGCCGCAAGGTTCACGTGGACGGCGACGAGCCGCCGCGTGATCTCGGCCAGGAGCCCCGCGCGCTGCCGGCCCCCGGCGATCCGCAGGCTCACCAGACGGAGCGGAGCGAGGAGCGTCACGGCCCGCGAGGAGGCGTGCCGGCCCGCCGGCCCGATCACCGTGAGGAGAGGGTGGTGGTTCAGCGACCGGACGTAGATCGGGACCTGGCGCGCCCGCGCCGGCTCGATCGTCACCGGGTGCAGGACCCGGGCCCCGAACTGGGCGATCTCCTCCGCCTCCTCGTAGGAGAGGTACGGGACGGGACGGGCCCCCGGCACGAGCCGCGGGTCGGCCGTCGCGATCGCGACGTTGCGCTTGACGAGCTCGACCCGCGCCGCGCCCAAGAGCGCCGCGATCGCGCTGGCCGAATAGTCGGAGCCGCCGCGGCCGAGCGTCGTCACGCGGCCGCGAACGCTCCGGCCGAAGAAGCCGGTGACGACGGGGACCCGCCCGGCGCGGAGGTGCCGCTGGAGCGTCCGGCGCACCGGGGCCTCGGACGGCTCGAGAAGGATGCGGGCCGCCCCGTGGGAGCTGTCGGTCGTGAGGCCCATCCGGTCGGCCTCGACCGCGACCGCCTCGAGGCCCGCGACCGAGAGCTCGTTCGCGAACCAGTGCGCCGCGAGGCGCTCTCCCTGGCTCAACAGCTCGTCGCGGAGGCTCGGCTCGGGGCGACGTCGGCGCCCCGCCCTCGCCGAGAGCCGGCGGACCGCCTCGAGGGCCGGCCGCGCACTCGCCGGAAGGCCCGGATGCGTTCGCTCGAGCTCGGCGACGAGCGACGCCGGCGCCCTCGAGGCCGCCGGCGCCTCGAGCGCCCGGTTGAGGAGGTCGGTGACGCCCGCCCGCGCGGAGACGACGACCACGACCGGGATCCGCGCGCGCCGCAGCGCCCGGATCCTCGCGACGACGAGCGCCGGCTCGGCGAGCGACTCGCCGCCGAACTTGAGGACCACCGTTCGCCGCGCGCTCACGGACCCTTCCCTCCGGACCCGAGGTAGCCCTCGTCGAGCGCGAGCTCAGCGTTGAGGACGGAGCCTCCGGCGCCGCCGCGGACCGCGTTGTGCGAGAGCAGGAAGAACCGCAGGTACGGCGGCTCCCAGCGCAACCGGCCGACCACCGCCGCCATGCCGCGGGCCCGGGCCGGCTGGCCCGCCCAGCGGTCGCGGACGGGCTGCGGCCGGTCCGGCTCGTGCCGGAGCTCGACCGCGGGGTGCGGCGCCGTCGCAAGGTCGAGCGCGGCCAGCGGGTCGAAGGTCGACCAGGCCCGCTCGAGCTCTCCGAGCGAAGGGCTCCGCGTCGCCTCGACCGTGACCGCCTCGAGGTGCCCGTCCCGGACCGCGACGCGCGCGCAGTGGGGCAGCACCGTGAGGCGGAGGTCGTGCACGCGGCCCCGATGCAGCCGGCCGAGGATGCGCACGGTCTCCTCGCGCATCTTCGGCTCCTCCTTCGCGATGTACGGGATTACGTTGTCCGTCGCGGCGAGCGAGGGGACCCCAGGGTACCCCGCGCCCGACAGCGCCTGGTAGGTGACGACGTGGACGAGCTTGGGCCGGAGGAGCGGCAGGACGGGCGCGAGCCCGAGGACGAGCCCCGTCGTCGAGCAGTTGGCGTTCGTGACGAGGGGCGCACGTCCCTTCGGGCGCGAGGCGAGGAGCCCGAGGTGCGCTCGGTTGACCTCGGGGACCAGGAGCGGGACCGTCGCGTCCATCCGGTGGTCGGCGGCGTTCGAGAACACCGCGACCCCGCGCCGCGTGAGCTCCGTCTCGAGGGGACCGGCGAGCCCGGAGGGGAGGGCGCTGAACGCCACACGCACGCCCGACCGGGCGAGCCTCGAGGCCGAGGTGCGGACGAGGGTCCGGTCCGCCAGGTCGGCGGGAGGCGGCTCGGTGAGGTGCCAGGTCTCACCGAGGGGCTGGCCCGCCGAGCGGTCGCCCGTCGCGAGCGTCGTGAGCTCGAATCGGGGGTGGTCGGCCAAGAGCCTCACGAAGTGCTGGCCGATGTAGCCGCTCGCACCGAGGACGGCGCACGCGAGCCGCTCGGTCACGGCAGGAACCCTCCGCGAAGGCCGAGGTCGGCGAGCGCCAGTGCCGCGACGGCCTCGACGACCGGTACCGCGCGCGGCACGATGCACGGGTCGTGCCGCCCGGTGACGCGAAGCCGTGCCGGGCCCTTCGTCACGAGGTCGACGGTCTCCTGCTCCTTGGCGATCGACGAGGTCGGCTTCACGACGACCCGGAAGACGAGGGGCGTGCCGACGGTGAGCCCGCCGAGCACGCCGCCCGCGTGGTTCGACCTCGTGCGGACCCGGCCCTCGGGGTCGTAGTAGAACGGGTCGTTGTGCTCGCTCCCTCGAAGCCGCGCGGCGCCGAAGCCGGCGCCGAACTCGATCCCCTTGACCGCGGGGATCGAGAAGGCGAGGTGCGCGATCACGCCCTCGACGGAGTCGAAGAACGGCTCGCCGAGGCCCGTCGGGAGGCCCGTCACGCGCGTCTCGATGACGCCCCCGAGGCTGTCGCCGTCGCGGCGGGCCTCCTCGATCGCGCTCTCCATCCGCGACGCGGCGCCCTCGTCGGGGCAGCCGACCTCG
Organism: Thermoplasmata archaeon; assembly: GCA_027315165.1. GTDB lineage: Archaea > Thermoplasmatota > Thermoplasmata > Lutacidiplasmatales > UBA184 > Lutacidiplasma. The sequence continues at coordinate 267,211 of DAHUYN010000001.1, forward strand.
TTGGACCGGGCCGCCCGCCGGAGCTCGGTGAGCGACGTCGCCTCGGGCACGGTCGTCGATACGGGGCCGATGGCCGTCGTGTAGGCGAGGAGGTCCACGCCCTTCGGCCGCCACAGCTGTCGGGCCAGCGTGCCGGCGAGGACGAGGCCGACGGTCATGCGGCCGGAGAAGATGCCGCCCCCCGAGAGGTCCGCGTCGGGGCCGTAGCGGACGCGGGCGGGATAGTCGGCGTGTCCGGGGCGCGGGGTCGCGCGCAGCTTGTCATACGGCTCGCGTCGCACGTCCGTGTTGGCGACGTGGAGGCGGACCGGGCCGCCGTCCGTGCGCCCGTCGACGAGGCCCTTGTCGACGACAAAGCGGTCCTCCTCCTGACGGCGCGTGGCGAGCCGCCGGCCGACGGGACGGCGCCGGTCGAGCTCGACCTGGAGCTCCGCGAGGTCGACGAGGAGACCCGACGGGAGCCCCTCGACGACGACCCCGACCTCGGGGCCGTGGCTCGAGCCGAAGATCGTGAGCCGAAGGCGCTCGCCGAAGCGCATCATCGGCGCGCCTCGACGACCGCGCCGAGCCGGCCGAGAGCGCGCCAGAAGCCCGGGAACGACTTTCCGACCGCCTCGGCCCGGCCGAGCCTCGAGGGCCCCGACGCGACGAGGGCCGCGACGGCGGCGCTCATGACGAGCCGGTGGTCCTCCCAGCCGGTCTCGACGAGAGCCCGCGGCGTGGCGACCCCACGGATCTCCAGGCGGCCGCGGCCGCTCGTGACGCGCGCGCCCAGGGCGCGGGCGAGGCCCGCCGTCGCCGCGCGCCGGTCGCTCTCCTTGAAGGCGAGGTGAGGCGCCCCCGAGAGGACCGAGCGGGCGGGCGTCGCCGCAGCGACCGCGCCGAGCAGCGGGAACAGGTCCGGCGCCTCGGTGAGGTCGGCGTAAAGACCCCGTGAGAGCGGCCCGCTCACGGTGGCCGCGCCCGCGGCCTCGCGAACGGTCGCGCCGGCCTCCCGGAGGATCCCCAGGACGGCCCGGTCGGCCTGCGGCCAGCGCGCGACGACGCCGTCGACGCGCACGGGCCCGCCGGCGAGGGCGCCCGCCGCCCAGAGGTAGGCCGCCGAGGAGGCATCGCCGGGCACCTCGAACCGCCGGCCCCGATAGGCCTGGCCTCCCTCGATGTCCCATCCTCGACGCCTCCGCCGGAGCCGGACCCCGCTCGCCGAGGCGGCCGCCTCCGTCGCCGCCACGTACGGGGCGGAGACGAGACGGCCGCGAAGCCGCACACGGGAGGCGCCCTCGAGCGTCGGGAGGACGAGCAGCAGGGCCGAGAGGTACTGGGAGCTCACCGAGCCGTCGACCTCGAAGAGGCCCGGGCGGAGCGGGCCGTGCACCTCGAGGGGGAGCGAGCCCGACCGGGGCCGGCGGACCGCGACGCCTCCGGCCTCGAGCGGACCCAAGAGCCCCTCGATCGGCCGTCGCCGAAGCTGCGGGCGTCCGTCGAAGCGGACGGGCCGCTCGAGCTTCGCGGCGGCGGCGACGAGGAGGCGCAGGGTGGTCCCCGACTCGACGCAGTCGACCGTCGGGAGACGGGCGGGGACGGTGCGCGAGGGCTCGAGCCGCCAGCGGCCCCGCGCGACCCCTACGCGGGTGCCGAGGGCCGCGAGCCCCCGTCGCGTCGCCACCGTGTCGGAGGAGAGGAGCGGCCGCACGACGTCGTAGCGCCGTCGCGCGAGGTGGCCGATGACGAGCGCCCGGTGCGTGTAGGATTTCGACGACGGGGCCGCGAGGCGACCGCGAACGGGGCCCGGGAGGACCCGGCAGGTCGTCACGGGCCTCCGGCGACGGCGAGCGACGGCTGGGAGGTGAACCGCGTGACGAGGACATCTCCGGCCCCCGGGGGGAGGCTCTTGAGAACCTCGGAGACGACCTCGCTCGTGACGACGACGGCGAGCGTGGGCCCGAGCCCTGAGACCCCGCAGCCGAGGGCCCCGGCACGCAGGAGCGCACGCCGGATCTCCGCGTAGGGGTAGCCGAGGGCGCGCTCGACCAGCAGCGTGTTCCCCGCCATCGCGGCCAGCGGGTCGCCGCGCCGAGCGGCGGCCTCGGCCTCCGACGCGCTCGAGCGGAGCCTCGAGAACGCCTCGCGGTAGTTCGGCGAGGGGAGGTGCGGGCGGTCGGGGATCCACAGGACGACCTCCCAGGTGGGGTCGACCGGGTCGTGCCGGATCCGCGCCCGACGCGCGTTGTCGGTGACCTGGACCCCCGGCTCGAGCGCCGAGAGGGCGTCGTCGAAGGCGCCCGTCGCACTCAGGCCGATCGCCTGCGAGACGTCCGCCGAGAGTCGCGCGACCTCCGTGCTCGGGGCGAAGACGCCGAGCGCGGCGGCGACGCCGCGGGCCACGGCTCCGCTGACGGCGGAGGAGCTCTTGAGGCCCCGGGCCACCGGGATCTCCGAGTCGACCGCCACGGTGGCGTGGAACGCGCGGCCGGGGGCCCAGCGCCGGAGCGCGGCGCTGAGAGAGGCTCGGACGAGCGGGGAGTCGGAGGGCGGGTCGATCGACCGCGAACCCGGCTCGCGGGCCGGTACGAGCTCGACGGAGGCGCTGAGGGGGATCGCGATGCCGGCGGCCGAGCCGATGCCCGTCGCGAGCGCGTTGAGGAACGTGATGCCGCCGGTGGCGTGCCCCGTCCCCTTCATGCGACCTCCGCGAGGGCCTTCTCGAGGAGCCCGTCGGGCGGGGCGTGGTCCCACCAGATCTCGTAGCTCGCGGCCGCCGAGTAGGCGAGGAGGCGACGGCCGTCCTCGTAGCGCCCTCCCGCGGCAGCGACCGTCTCCGCGAGGACGGCGCGCTCGGGCCGGTAGACCCAGTCGAGGACGAACGTCTCCGGGCCGACCCGGCTCTCGAGGTCGACCTCGAGCGTTCCCGGGCCTCGACCGACCGTGGTCGCGTGCACGAGGAGGTCGCACGGGGTCGGCGACGGCGACGCGGAGACCCGGGCCCCGAACTCGGCCGCGAGCTCGCGCGCGGCGTCGGGGCGGCGACCGACGACCTCGAGCTCGGCGCCGAGCGACCGACCCGCGGCGAGGGTCGCACGCGCGGCGCCCCCCGTGCCGACGACGGTGAGCCGCCGGCCCGCCCACGTCCCCTCCCGCTCAAGCTCCCCGAGGCGCCGCAGGATCGCGAGCAGGTCGGTGTTCTCGGCGACGACGTCGCCGTCCTCGAAGGTGAGCGTGTTGGCGCAGCCGCAGCTTTCCGCCCCCCGGGCCCCGCGCGTCGCGGCGCGCAGCGCCTCCGCCTTGAACGGGTGCGTGACGTTGAGGCCGCGGAAGCCGCCCCGGGCGAGCGGCTCGAGCATCTCCGCGAACTCCCTCTCCGAGGCGAGCTCGAGGGCGACGTAGAGCCCGTGGTCCCCGAGGGCCCGCATCCACGTTGAGTGGAGCGCGGGGGATCGGCTGTGGCCGATGGGCCGGCCGGCGACCGCGAACAGCGGCGCCTCGGGTCGCCCCTCGAGGAACCATCGGAGCCGGTCGACGGGGATCTGGGACGGCTCGACGGGGGCCTCCGCACCGCCTTCGGGGAGAGCCCCGAAGACGCCGGCGAGGCCGAGGCGTCGCGCCCAGGCCCGGAGGAGGGGCCCGGAGGGTCCCGTCGTGTGGAGGATCCGCGCGCCCTCACCGGCCGGGGGTAGCGAGGGCACGAGCTCGCTCACGGCGGTCGAGACGCCGGCGGGGACGACGACCTTGAGGACGGAGCCGACCGGCCGGGGACCCGAGAGGCGCCGGTGGACCTCGGTCGGGGAGGTCGCGGGGGGCAGGTGCCAGCTCACGATCCACCGTCCTTCGGCCCTCGGAGAGAGCCGTGTGGCGGGCTCGGGGAGGTCGCGCGCCCCCTCGAGGTCGACGAAGGCGAACGGCAGGCCCGCGACCCGGTCCCGCCAGCGACGTCGGCTGTCGACGTCGTCGGGTCCCTCGCCGCCCTCGCGGGCGGAGCGGAGCGTCGCGATGAGGGGGAGGGGTGCCGGGAACAGCCGCTCGGGCGACTCCCGCTCTCGAGCAGGCCAGCGGTCGAACCGGACCTCGGCGAGGTCGGCGCCGGCCTCGCGGGCGAGGGTCGCCTCGCGACGGGCGGCGTCGAGCGAACGGGCGGGGAGCGTCGCGATGACGTAGGGAAGGTCGGCCGAGGTCATCGCTCCTCGATCGACTCCTCGACGACGCCGCCCATGTGCCGGGCCGGCGGGAACGCGGCGCCGTAGACGCGCGTGCCTCGAGCGACCTGCGTCGACGGGATGGCGTCGTGCTCGCCCGAGAGGCGGACGGTCTCGGCCTCCTGGAGGAAGACGGTGAAGGCGCGGCCCCGCGGCGCCGCCTCGACGAGCAGCAGCGGCCGCCGTTCGATCTTGAGCCGCCCGACGCGTACGGCCCGGACCCGGCCGGCCGGCTCCGCGACGAGCACGGCATCGCCCGCGACGAGCTCGGAGAGGTAGCGGGTCGTGCCGTCGGCGAGGAGCGTGTAGGAGTGGGGCGCGCCGGCATTGATGCGGAACGGACGGGGCCTCGTGAAGCGCGAGCCGACGGCCTCGCTCGCCACGTGGAACAAGAAGGCCGCGCTGCTGCCGACGAGGAGCCCTTCCCGGGGGCGGAGCAGCGAGGTCGTGTCGACGATGACGCGGTCTCCAAGACCCGCGGGCGAGGCCCGCGTCACCTCGACGAGCTCCCACGGGATCGCCCGCGCCCCGACCGTATCGAGCGCCGCCTCGACCTCGTCGAGGTCGGCGACGTCGCGCACCTCTGCGACGACGGTGTCCGCGCCGTGCTCGAGCGCCCCGAGCATCGCGGGCAGGTCTCTCAGACGGTCGACCACGACCCAGACGGGGAATCGGCCGTGGGCTTCCGCGATCAGGTTCTCGAGGGGGATGACGCGCTCGTGGGACCAGGCGAGGACGACGCCGCCGTGCTCACGCCCGGCCGCGGCGGCCTTGGCGAGGTCGGCCGGCGACTCGACGCGGAGGAGGGGTCGGGGCCGTCCGTCCTCGAAGGAGACCTCCGTCTCGGTTCGGCCGAGGACCGTCACACCGGGGGCGGACGGGGCCTCGGAGAGCTCCCGCAAGAGGAACCGCCGAAAGCCGCGCCGGGTCGCGTAGGCGAGGGTCTCCCGGCGGGTGTCGGCGCTCGCGGCGACGGGAGAGATGACGACGCGCTCCCGCGACACGCGGACCTACCCCGCCGGATGGAGGAGCTCGGCCAGGCGCCGGGCGAGCGGCCCCAAGGGCCGCCGCTGGAACAGATTGCGGCCGATGCAGATGCCGGCGCCTCCGGCCCGGATCGAGGCGCGAACGGCGTCGACGAAGGCGTTCTCATCGTCGGCGCGCACGCCACCGCCGATCAGCACGGGAACGGGCGTCGTCCTCACGAGGCTCCGGAACGCCTCCTCGGTGCCGGGGTAGCTCGTCTTGACGATGTCGGCGCCGAGGTCGGCGGACGCGCGCGCGGCGTGCTGGAGCTCCTCGAGCGTCGGCGAGGGGCTCTTCTTGACGTAGGACATGCACATCAGCGGGAGCCCGAGACGGTGCGCCTGGTCGACGGCGACGCCGAGGTCGCGAAGCATGAGGCCCTCCTCGGGGGTGCCGAAGTTCACCTGGACCGACAGGAGGTCGGCGCCGAGCGCGACGGCCTCCTCGGCGGTGCCGACGAGCGTCTTGTAGTTCGGGCTCGGCGAGAGCGCCGTCGACGCCGAGACGTGCACGGCCAAGAGCGTCGGAGGACGGAGGACCGGAACGACCTCGCGGACCGCTCCCTTCGTCACGACGACGAGGTCGACGCCCGACGCCTGCAGCTCTTGGACGACCGGCGCGACGGCCTCGAGACCGTCGATCGGGCCCATCGACACCGAGTGGTCGAGGGGTACCGAGAAGAGCCGGCGCGAGCCGCCCGGAAAGATCCGCTGGAGGCGGAGGGTCGTGCCGTACATGCCTGCGCCCCGGGCGAACCCTCCGTCTTAAAGCCCTCGGGTCCGTCTCGCTCTCGCCGGGGAGGCTCGACCGCCGGATCGGGACCCTCGGGTCACGCCGGGCCGAGGGGCCCCGCCGCGAGCACGCCGTCGACGAGCAGCGCGTGGAGCGCGAAGCCGCGGAGCATCGCATCCCACATCTCTCGGCGGACCTCGGGCGTGGTCGCGAAGGCGGCGGCCATCTCGCCGACGAAGCGGCTGTGCTCCTCGTCCGCCGTCACGTGCAGCGTGTAGTAGGCGAGGTGCTCCTCGTCGACCTGGTAGTGCGTGCGGAACGCCGGGAGGAGCCGGCCGCAGAGCTCGACGTTCGGCGGCTCGGACGACCCCGCCGCCGAGACGTAGAACGGGACCTCCTTGTTGATGTAGAGGAAGTCGTCGATCGCGACCATCGTGCTCGGGAGCAGCGGCTGGCGGAGGACCGACGCGCGCGTCAGGCCGAGGCCCTCGCAGAACCGGAGCCACAGCTCCGGGTGGCCCGGCGCCGAGCCGTGCGGGTCCCCGGCCTCCTCGACGAGCTGGTCGAGGATCATGCGTCGGTACGGGTCGAACTCGTGGCGCCACGAGCAGTTGGAGAACCGGAGCGCCATCGCGAGGGGAACGCACGCCAGCCAGGGGTAGAACTGGCCCACCCAGCGGAAGAGCAGCGGCTTCGGGACCTCGCCTCGCTCGACCTGCTGAAAGAACGGATGGGTCTTGAACGGGTGGTTCGCCATCTTGTAGCGGACCAGCTCCTGCCGGAACGCCTCTCCCTCGAACCGGTCCCACGGGGCCTCGGACATCGGAGCGCCGAGAGGCTCTCGGTATATGCCTCGCAAGGTTCCACCCTGAACCTTGGGGATTAAGGGCGTCGGTCCTCCCCACGAACGATGGTCGAGGAACGGAGGTCGCTCATCCCGCCGTTCGGCCCCCTCGCGGGCGTCCGGGTCGTCGACAGCGGGAGGTTCGTCGCGGGCCCGTGGACCGCCACCTACCTCGGCGAGTTCGGCGCCGAGGTCATCCACGTCGAGGGGCCGCCGTTCCACCCGCCGTACGCGGACCCGTCGCGAAGCCTCGTGCCGACGCTGCCCGCCGGCGCCCCGGTCGACGAGGCGGTCTCCGAGTCCTGGGTCCAGTACAGCCGCAACAAGCTCTCGCTCGGGCTCGACGTCCGGGCCCCGGAGGGGCGCGCGGTCTTCCTCGACCTCCTCCGGCAGGCCGACATCTGGGTCGAGTCCTCGCGTCCGGGGACCTACGACCGGCTCGGCCTCTCCGATGCCGCCGTCTGGGAGGCGAACCCGAAGCTCACGATCGTCCACGTTTCCGGGTACGGGCAGACCGGCGAGCCGGACCGGCTCGCGCAGCCGTCGTTCGACCTGATCGGCCAGGCCTACAGCGGCTTCCTCTCGCTCCAGGGCCGGCCCGACCCCGAGCCTCCGATGCGGGCGGGCACGGCGCTCAACGACACCGTCACCGGCCTCGCGGCGGCGGCGGGCGCCCTGATGGGCTACGTCTCGGCGACGCGGACCGGCCGGGGGCAGGTCGTCGACGTCGCGCAGTACGAGGTCTTCTTCACGCTCTTGGAGAACCTCGCGCTCGACTACTTCGTCCGGGGCGTCGTCCGCGGACGGCACGGGACCGGCCACGCGCGCTTGTACCCCTACGACCTCTACCGGGCGGCCGACGGCTGGGTCGTCGTCGCGGCCCCGACCGAGGAGTCGTACCGACGCCTCGCCGTCGTGATGGGGCTCGACGATCCCGCGTTCGCCACCGACGAAAGCCGCCGCGCGCACCGGGCCGATCTCGACGGGGCCATCGGGCGGTTCTGCGCGCCGCGGCCCGTCGCCGAGCTCGAGCGCCTCGGGCGCGAGGGGGACGCGGCGATCTCGGGCGTCTACGACATCGCCCGCATCGCCCGGGACCCGCAGTACCGGGCCCGAGGGATGTTCACCGAGTGGGAGGACCCGGTCGCCGGCCGCGTGAAGGGCGCGAACGTCGCGCCGCGCTTCTCCGAGACGCCCGGGGGCGTCTGGCGCGGCGCGCCGTGGCTCGGGCAGGACAACGAGCGCATCCTCAGAGAGCGGCTCGGGCTCGACGAGGGGCGGGTCGCCGAGCTCGTCGCCAAGGGGATCGTCGGAGCGCATCCTCCGCCCACCAACGTCAAGCGGCCGCCGCCGTTCTACGAGCGCGAGGGGCTGTGAACCTTCCCGAGGTCCCCGGGCTCGAAGAGCGGCTCGCCGCCGTCGACCGCGTGGTCGAGGCGGCCCACCTCGCCGAGCGCTCGCGCGAGCTCGACCGCGCCCCGGCGTTCCCTCGAGAGGAGTTCCGCGCGCTCGCCGGGGCGGGGCTCGTCGGGCTGCGCACGCCGACGCGGCTCGGCGGACAGGGCCTCCCGATGCGCGCCGCCGGTCGCCTGCTCTACCGGCTCGCCCAGCGCTCGGGGACGACGTTCGCGAAGCTGTCGCTCCAGCCGGAGTTCTGTTCGGTGCTCGCCGAGCGGGGGACGCCCGAGCAGATCGCCGAGAGCTTCCGGCCCCTGGTCCGCGGGGAGCGGCTGATCGGGAACCACGTGACCGAGCCCGCGGCCGGGTCGGACGCCGCCGCGATCGCGCTCTCCGTCGAGCGGACCCGGGAGGGCTACGTGCTCAACGGGACCAAGAGCGAGGCGGCGTTCGCGGTCGACGCGGAGGCCGCGATCGTCTACGGCCGACTCGCCGACGGGACCGACCGCGACGCGGGCGTGACGGCGTTCCTCGTCCCGCAGCATCTGCCCGGCATCCGTCGCGAGATCGTCCCCGACCTGGGCGAGCGGTGGATGCGTCGCGGCACCGTGCGCTACGCCGGGGTGCGCCTGCCGCTCGAGGCCCGGATCGGCGAGGAGGGCGCGGCGTTCACCTACCTCAAGGAGGAGCTCACGCGCGAGCGCGCGCTCCTCGCGATGATCTACCTCGGGGTCGGGCGGGCCTCTTGGACGGAGACCGTCGCCCACGTCGGCGCCCGGAGCGCCTTCGGCCGACCCCTCCACCACCAGCAGGCGGTCGCCTTCCCGCTCGTCGAGGACGGGGCCCGGCTCGACGCCGCGGAGCTCTACGCGGACCGGGTCCTCGCCGACCTCGATGGGGGCCGGGGCCACGACGGCCCGGCGGCGCTCGCCAAGTGGCTCGCGACCGAGACCGCGCTCTCGGCGATCGACCACGCGATCCAGTTCCACGGCGGACGGGGCTACTCGAGCGCGCTGCCGCACGAGCAGCGATGGCGGGATGTTCGGTCGGGCGGGATCGCCCACGGCCCGTCGGAGATCATGCACGTCGTCGCGGCCCGGGAGCTCTGGCCCCGGGGGGGCCGCGCCTCGTCGCCGACGGGCGACTAGCGCGCACGCCGGGACCCTATCGCTCGCGGGGGTCGGAGCAGCGGCGCAAGCTCCGACCAGCCGAACGCGACCTCTCGAAGCACCTCGCCGCCGACGGGGACCGACCGCTCGTCGACGCGGAGACCCCCGCGGCCGAGGTAGAAGCCGACCGCCGGGTTGTCGTTGAGGACCCAGGCGAGGAGGCGGTCGTGCCCGCGCGCTCTAAGACCCTCGACGACCGCGGCGAGCAGCGCGGAGCCGAGGCCGTGGCGCTGGTACGGCTCGAGCACGTAGAGCGCGTAGAGCTCTCCGTCGTAGTCGCGACGCCCGCTCCGCTCGGGACCGCCCGCGGCGAAGCCGACGACGGGCGCCCCGGGCTCGCGCGCGATCACGATGGGGCCGCCGTCGGGCCGGTCGAGCGCGGTGCGCCACTGCCTCTCGCGCTGTTCGTAGGAGAGCGAGTCCAGGAACGACCGGCGAACGAGGCCCCGGTACGTCGTGCGCCACGTGTCCACGTGGACGCGAGCGATCCCGGCGGCGTCGGCCCGCGTCGCCGCGTGCACGCCGAAGGAGGCGGATCCGATGCGGGGCATCGCCGGGACGATGCGTCGCTCCGGGCTAAGAACCCGTCGCGGGCGTCGTCCTCTATGCCTCCGCGGGGCCCCGGGCCCGACCCGGGAGGAGCCGCACACCGCCGGCTCCGGGCGCTATCGACCGGTGTAATCGAGCCCTACGTTCTTATTTGGTGCCGGGGCTCGTCGACTCTATGCCGGGTCCCCCGCGCCGTGTCCTCTCGCGTGGGGCCCGACGCTGGTCTCTCGGTCCCCGGGCCACGGCGGGGCTGCTCGGCCTCGCCGCCGGGCTCGCGCTCGTGCTCGTCGTCTCGCCGATGCTCGCCCACCTGCCCTCGGGAGGGAGCCCCCGGGCGGCGACCTCGACGACGGTCGCGTCGAGCGCTACGCCGCTGTCGTCCGTCCTTCCGAGCCTCCTCCTCGACACGGCGGCGCAGCCCCAGCTGATCTGTGCCGACAACCTGAGCAGCTGCCCGGCGTCCGTGGGGGAGTCTCGCGTACAGCTCTCGGCGTCGGCGGCCGGCGGCCCGACCGCGAGCTGGCCGGCGGTCCAGGTCGCCTTCGTCGTCGAGACGACCTCCTACGACGGCGACCTCGGCACCGACCGCTCCGACGACCTGGACCAGTGCGCCAAGGTGAGCGCGACGGCGCCCGCGTGCGAGGAGTCCAACGGGATCCCGTTCTTCGTCGCGAACGCGCAGACGATCGCCAACGCGATCCAGCAGGCGAACCCGCACTCGGCGGTGTCGTTCGCGCTCGTCGACTACTACGACGCCCGTGGCGAGGCCTGGGACGATACCGACGGCCCCGAGTACAACGTCGACATCGGCCAGTTCGTCTCGTCGTCCGTCTTCGGCCCGCTCGTGAAGGCCACGTTCCAGGCGACGGTCCTCGGGGGCACCTGGTACAACTGGGACCAGGACCTCGACAACAACTTCCTGGACTCCTCCTCGATCGCCGCGCTCTACGGCGCGATCGTCGGGAGCAACCTCAACTGGTCGAACGGCGCCCACCACGTCATCGTGTGGATGGGCTCGTCCGCCCCGCGGGACCCGTCCTACATCGAGAACTACTGCGTGAGCCCCTCGGAGTGGAACCTGTGGGCCGCCGGGCAGCTTCCGTGCGACAGCCAGACGTGCGAGCCCTCCTACACCTTCGCCGCCGGCAACAGCCCCAACTGCGAGGGCTGGGTGCGCTCGCAGGACGGCAACCCTCGAGACTCGATCGCGGCGCTCGCGCACGATGCGCCGGCGTGCGTCAACTCCGTCGGAGGGGTCTGCACCGTCGACACGATCGACCTGTGGACGACCACGACGGACCCGAGCTCGCCGGGTTGGCCGAGCGCCTCGAACTTCGTCAAGCAGGGCGGCGGACCCGACGGGCCGGCGGTCCAGACGAACGTGGCCCACGTCCTGCTCGCCGGCTGCGACATGGCGGCGGCGACCGGGGGCACGTGGACGGGCCCTTCCTTCTTCTCCTGCCCCAACGGACAGGCCGGGTCGCTCCAGTACGTACCGTTCGGGCCGTCGATCGACACGCCGAACACGAACAATCCGACGCTCCTCGCGGCGTTCCGGACGATCGGCTTCGGCCCCGTCTACGGCAGCGAGGTCGCGCGCGGGACCAACGAGTCGATGTTCCAGTACGTGCCGATCGGCTCGATCACGCTCGCCCCGAGTCCGCAGTGGTCCGCGGCGTGCGTGACGCCGAGCGGGTTCTCGATCACCTGCCAGACGGTGCCGACGGTCCGCCACGCGAACGGCGTCACCTACCTCGGCTGGAACTGGTCCACCGTCCCCACTCAGAACGTGATGTACCTCGGCGACGCGTGGACCGCCTCGTTCAACGTGATGGCGACCGGGCCCCCGTATGCGACGGTGCCGGTCGACGCCTGCGTGACAACGTACTGCCACATCGCCGGAAGCTCGAGCGTGGCCGGGCTCTACACGCTCGCCAACTACGTGCCGGCGTCGAACCGGTCCGTCCTCAACCAGTCGTTCCCCGTCGCCACCGTCACCGTGCAGACGACGACGCCCGTCACGGCGCCGCCGGCGCTCCCCCCGACGATCCCCCCGCCCGTGGGGGGCCTGCCGGTGCTGACGCCCGTCCCGATCGCGATCGCGCCCCCGGTCCCCGTGCTCGCCCAGCTCGGGATCGGCACGCTCTCGGTCCAGGCCGCGGCGGCCGGCTTCCTCGGCGCCGGGTTCATGCGCGTGACCGTACGGAACCGGCCGATCGCGATGAAGGTCGCCGCCAAGTCCGGGCTCGCCTCGTCCCAGGGCTCTCGCTTCGAGGCGCAGCGCTCCGGCGGACCCGGCGTGGGCCGCTTCGAGTAGAGGCACGCCCCCGGGGTCCGGGACCGCGCCGTCGCGCGGGGCCCTCGGGGCGCTCGTCGAGCCTCTCGTCTACAGCCCGGGCGTCGTCCCGAGGACGTGGCCGATGAGGTAGCCCGCGAACCCGCCCGCGAGCCCGATCACGGCCATCTGGAGCCCGTTCTGCCACCAGCCCCCGATCGTGATCTTCGCCTCGTACCAGCCGATCCCGAAGAGGGCGACGGCGCTCGCGATGATGGAGAGGACCGCGCCGAGCAGGATGTCGTTGCCGATGAAGAAGAACGGGACGAGCGGGATGAGGTGGCCGAACGTCGTCGCGCCGCCGACGAGGAGGCCGCTGTTCCGCGGGGCCTTCGCCTCGACGGGGGAGAGCTTGAGCTCGAACGCCATCATCAGCTCGAGCATCGCCTTCGGGTTCTTCTCGATCAAGCCGAGCATCTGGTCGAGGTCCGCCCCCGCGTAGCCCCAGTCCTTGAGGATGACGCGGACCTCCTCGCGCTCGACGTCCGGCAGCTCGCGCATCTCGCGGAGCTCGCGCTCGACCTCGGCCGTGTAGAGGCGGCGGCGCGAGCGCGTCGATGTGAAGGCGACGGCGCCCATCGCGATCGACTCGGCGGCCATCGCCGCGAGCGTCGCGATCACGATGACGCGGGGGTTGTGGATCGCCGCGGCGAGGCCCAGGATGATCCCGAGGACGTTGACGATCCCGTCCTCGCTGCCGAGGATGAAGTCGGAGAGCAGCGTCGGCCGGGCGTGCCGTTCCGAGACGGTCATCGCCGGCTTCAACACAGCCTCTCGGCCCACGCGGGGCCGACCTTCGCCGCTACGGGCGGCCGCTAATAACGGCTCGTCGCGGACCGGTGGGGGGCCGAGGGCTCGAGCGCGTGCGCGCCGGGACCGCGCGCACGAGCTCGGCCGGTTCCCTCGCCGTCAGCGGACGCGGCCGCCGGCGGCGACGGTGCGCCCGTCGACGGAGATCGTGCCCTCTCCGAGGAGCCCGTACCCCTGGAACGGGAGGCGAAGTCGGCCCCCCGCGAAGGCGTTGCCGCCGATCCCGAGGATGAGCGCCCCCTCCTCGGTGTCCTCGCACGGCGGGAGGTCGCGCCCGTGGGGGTTGAGGCCGATCGACAGGTAGCCCGTCCGATCCCGCCCCGGACCGGCCGCGGCGAACGCCGTCTCGAACGCCTCCGCGCCTCGGCCGATCGCGTGGTCGACGAGGCGGCCGTCCTCGAAGGACCATCGGACCCCGTCGAACGCGTGGGGCCCGACGTAGACGGCCCGGTTCGAGACGAACGTCCCGTGCGCCTCGCTCGCGTCGATCCCGACCATCACCTGGCCCGAGGGGTTGTTCGCGAGCAGGCCGTAGGGCCGTCCCATCGCGTCGGGATCGGGGATCCCCGAGGCGACCTGCGTGTGCACGCCCTTGAGGCGGAGGTGGAGGTCGGTGCCGTTCGGATGGGTCAGGCGGAGCTCGGAGCCCTTCTCGAGGAGCGCCGCGAGCCGGTACCCCTTCCGCCGCATCGCCTCCGCATCGACGCTGCCGGCGCGGAGGAGCCGCTCTCGCCAGGACGGCCCGTCGAGGCCCCACGCGAGCGCCACGGGGTCCGTCGCCTGGGCGAGCGTCATCCGGCAGCCCCGGAGGCCCGCGCGGCGGGCGATGCGGTACCACTCCTCGTTCCACGCGGTGACCTCGTCGCGCTTCGTCTCGGACAGCGCGTCGAGACGGGGGCGGTCCTCGGGGCCCCAGAAGTAGAGGAACACGTCCGTCTCGGCGAGCAGCGCCCGCTCCGCGGGGCTCATCCGGCGGAGCGTCTCGCGCCGGGGCGACGACGCCGACTGCCACCAGGCCCCCTCGTCCTCGTAGAGGACCGTCGGGCGCGCGCCGAGCCGGCGCGCCTCCGCGACGAAGGCGGGGACGAGCGGCAGCGAGTGGGTCCACGCCTCGAGGACGACGGACTCGCCGCGCCGGACCTTGAGGTTCTTCGAGAGCACTTGGCGGGCGAGGGAGGTCTGAGCGGTCGTCATGCGGCCGCGAGACCCGGAGCACTACATGAACCTATACGACCGCGCCCGACGCCCGCGCCGCCTAGCGGCCAGCCCCCTCGGCCTTCGGCAGCCCCGCCGGACGGCTCGTGGAGGGCCTCTCGGGGTCGGGTACCTCGCCCGGGCGTGTCTCCTCGAGGAACTCGCGGTCCTCCCACATGTCGTAGGCGATCGCGACCGCGGCCGCCTGCGTGACGATCGCGACCGCGTTGGCGAGATGGAGGAAGACGAGGAGGTCCCAGACGCTCCGGCCCCACAGGAGCGGCAGGCCCGCCCCGACGTTGAGCCAGAGAAGGACCCCGAGGACCGCCATGAGGATCGACAACTGGAACGTCGCCCGCGCGATCCGCTTCACGCGTCCCGGCACCGTCGTGGCACGGAGCCGGCGCGCGTTCTGGTAGGCGAGGAGCAGCACCGCGAGACCGACGAGCGCGTGCAGGTAGGGGAGGACCGGTCCCGGCTCCGGGAGCGTGCCGAGCGGGAAGGCGAGGAAGCCGACCCAGATGAGCAGGTACAAGGAGACCCAGAGCCGCACGGTCTCACGCTCGCTCCCCTCCGGCGCGCCGACGTGGGTAAGCCTTCCGTCGGCCCGGGTCGACCGAGCGCCGGCGCGCGGCCCGGCCCGAGGTCAAGTGCTCCTCGGGTCTTCCCCTCCGCTCCTGTGTCCGCCATCCTCGAGGTGCACGTACAGCCGGGCGCGAGCCGCGAAGGGATCGCCTGGGACCCGTGGAGGTCCTCGTGGTCGGTGCGCTGCCGCGAGGCGCCGCAGCAGGGCGAGGCGAACGCGCGGCTTCTCGAGCTTCTCGCCGGCTGGCTCTCGGTACCGCTCGCGGACCTCTCGCTCGAGCACGGCGCGCGCGGGCGCTTTAAGCGGGTCCGCGTCGGCTCGCTCGACCTCGCCGAGGCGGCCCGCCGCCTGGGCGAGGCCGCCGACGCGGCCGACGCCCCGGGGGTCGCGCCGGCGCGCCCGCGGCCGACCGGCCCCCCTCCCAAACGATAACGCCGAGAACGGCGTGCGTCGCCGATGTCCTCGAGCCCCGGCCGCGCCTCGGCGTCCCGCCGTCGGGTCAAGCGGCGTCGGACGGGTCGGGGAGCTCCGCGCCGACGATGACGAAGGCCCGACTTCTCCTCTGCACCGCGCCCCATCGAGCGCTCTCCGCGGCCCTCACGAGGCATCTTTCTCTCGTCGAGGCGGTCGCACTCTCCGAGGTCCCCGCCGGACCGTGGCCGCTCGTCGAGGCGGTCCTGACGGGCGGGGCGACCGACGAGCTGCCCGATCTTGTCGAGGCCACGGTCCCGAGGCTGCGCTTCGTCCAGCGCGTCTTCACGGGGATGGACGGCTTTCCGTTCGACCGGTTCCCCCGAGGGGTCCGGTTCGCCGGGAACGTCGGCGCCTACGCGCCGTTCGTCGCCGAGCAGGCGCTCGCCCTCCTCCTCTCGATCGCCAAGCGTCTCGGACCGAACTTGGCCCTCCTCAAGGCCGGTCGGCTCCGGCCGGCGGTCCCCGCGAGGACCCTCTCGGGAAAGACCGCGCTCCTCCTCGGCTACGGGGAGATCGCGGCGGCGATCGCGGACCGACTTCGCCCGTTCGGGGTGACGATCGTTGGGCTCAACCGGACCGGCGTCGCGCGCCCGGGCTGCGCGAGGATGTTCGCCGCCTCCGAGCTCTCGGAGGCGCTCGCCTCGGCCGAGATCGTCATCGACTGCCGGCCCCTCACGGTCGCGACGGCCTCGAGCCTCGGCGCCGCCGAGCTCGCGCGCCTGAAGGAGGGGGCGCTCTTCGTGAACGTCGGGCGGGCCGGCACCGTCGACGAGGCCGCGCTCTACGACCACCTCAAGAGCCACCCGGAGACCTATGCCGCCTTCGACCCGTGGTGGCACGAGGACTTTGCCGCGGGCGAGACCGGGTCGAGGTTCCCGTTCTTCGACCTTCCGAACTTCTACGGGAGCCCTCACTCGGCCGGGATCACGGAGGGCGCGCGCGAGCGGGCCTACGACCTCGCCGCCGCGAACCTGGCGCGCTACTTCGCGGGCGAGACGCCCCACGGCCTCGTCGACCCGAGCGACTACGCGCGCGCGACGCCCTCGCCGGAAACCTCCGCGTAGCGGCGCCCCCCGACGGCGCCGCCCGCGGTCGGCCGGGCCTCGGAGACGCCCCGCGGGGGGTACGACCGCCTCGCGCGCTCCGGGTCGGTCCTCGAGGACCTCGCGCGAGCCCGCAGGGCCCTCCGACCGGTGAGGAGCAGCCACTCGATCTCGTAGACGCCCGGCGTGAGCAGCTCGAGGGCGTACCAGAGCGGCACGCGGACCACCGGGAGGGAGGGGCGGGAGGTCCAGGTCGCTTTCGAGAGCCGGTGCCGGCCGTCGAGCACGAGCTGGGCTCGCCCGCGTCCCGCGACGAGGATCGGGTCGTCGAGGTCGGCCGCGTCGAGGAACCTCGGGTTCAGGCGAAGGGCCAGGGCGATCGCGCGTCGCGAGAGCCGGGGCAGCTCGGCGAGCGATACGTCGGCGACCGCGGGGGCGCGCGACCGCAGCCCGCGCGCCGCGAGGAGGAGCCCCGGCCGGCCGCCCTCGGAGGCGCGGGGCTCGACCCCTCGCCCCACGAGCGAGCCGGCCATCGTGGCCCCCGAGCGCCGGCGGCGCAGCCCCCCGGTCCCGTTACGGGAGCGGGTGGGTCGGGATCGGCGAGGAGGGGCTCGCCCAGGGCGCCGCGTGACCGAGGGCGCCCTTCTCCTCGCCCCGCCCCGCGTGGCCTTCCTGGGCGAACGGGACCGTCGGTCGCTCGTAGGCCTGCTCGCGAAGGAACCACTCCATCTTCTGGTGGAGCTGCACGAAACGGGCGAACAGGTCGGCGGTGCCGGGGTCGCCATGCTTCTCGGCGGCGCGGAACCCCTCGTGCATCCCGTCGATGACGACGCGGTGGGCGGCGAGGAGCCGGGCGAGCATCTCCTGGGGCGAGCCCGGCAGGTCCGGTTCCTTGGGGAGGCTCGTCAGCTCGGTGACGTCGGAGAGCGTGTACGGCGCCGCGGCCCCGAGCATGCGCTGGCGCTCGGCCAGCGCGTCGATCGTCTCGAAGACCTGACCGGCGTGATCGTCGAACAGCAGGTGCAGCTCGCGGAACAGGGGGCCGGCGACGTTCCAGTGGTAGCCCTTGTACTGCAGGTACAGCTCGACCGCGTTGGCCTGCTCTCGGCGAAGGTGGGCAAGGACGGGAGAGACGGTGCTTCGCGCCATAGGACCCTCGACATCGCATCGGGGGCGCGGCTAAGGGGGGACGGTGAACCCGGCTTGACGGGCGAGACACCGCACGGCGCCGGACCCGTGGGCGCGCCCGCGCGCTCCGAGCCCGGCGCGGAGCGACCGACCGGGGGGTCGGTCAAACGTCCCGCGGAGGCAGGCCGGCGGACGCGAGGACGTCGTCGTGCGACCGGGCGAACTCGGTGCGCGGGGTCCGGCGCGTGTCGACGAACCGAAGCTCGCGCCAGAGCCCGGGGACGCGGGGCGGCTCGGACGGCCACTCGCCGCGGAACAGGAACTCGAGGTCCCAGTGGTGGGCGTGGCCCGGGTGCCGGCGCGGTGCGTAGACCTCCGAGACGACCACGGGCTCCGACAGGGTCGGGTCGATCCCGCCGAGCATCTCGTCGAGGATCCTGCGGGCTGCGGCCCGGGGCGACTCGCCGAGGAGGAGCTGCGACGCCGGCAGCAGCCAGCCCTCCGTGAAGGCGCGGACGCGGTCTGCGTTGAGGCCCCCGACGTGGTCCCAGGGACCCTCCGGGTCGAGGTGGCCGGCGAGGACGGACTCCGGCTGGTCCGGGCGGGACAGGAGCACGAACGCCGAGAGGCAGAAGCCGTCGTCGACGTCCGCCTCAACGCCGAGGTCGTGGCGGTCGAGGTGGCGGGAGAAGCGGCAGAAACGGCGGTCGGTCGACATCCACGAGGCTACACGCCGCGCGGGGAAAGCGATTTCCGAGGCCGCTCCAAGCGGCGAGGCGCGGGCGCCGCGACTCCCGCGGCGGCCCCGCGGGCCCCCGGGCGGGGCGGCGCGAACCCGAGGGCCCTCAGCGGCGAACGGGCTGGGGGCTCCGACGACGCTCGAGGCGGGCGACGTAGTAGCTCCCGACCCGGTCCGACGCCTTCCGTCGCCGACGGTCCCGGGACTCGACCCGATGGAAGAGGAACTGCGCTTCGAGGGCCCGCGTGACCTCCTCGAGAGAGGGGCGGTGGGGCGGGCCCGGCACGCCCTCGTTCTCCCGGCCGATCCAGGAGAGGGCGAACGTCGCCCCCGGCCGGAGCACGCGCGCGAGCTCCCGGCGATAGGCCGGACGCAGTCGGGGCGGGATCGTGTGGAAGCAGCCGATGTCGAGGGCGCCCGCGAACGTCGCGTCGCCGAACGGAAGGCGGAGGACGTCCGCCGCGCGGAAGTCGACCGAGAGACCCTCTTGCTGCGCGCGCCGTCGGGCCGCCTCGATCGCCGGCGCCGCGAGGTCGATGCCCGAGACACGGTAGCCCGCGCGTGCGAGGTAGAGGGCGTTCGTCCCGGCTCCGCAGCCGATGTCGAGGAGCCTCGCGCCTTGGGGCCACCAGCGCCCCTCCCGGCCCTCCACGACCCATTCGGCCGGGTCGGCGGAGAACCAGGGGAGCGCCTCGTAGGCCGTCTCGGTGTACGTCCGAGTCCATCGTTCGTGGAGGTGGCGCGGGAGGCCCGGGCGTCGCGCCGGTCGCGTGCGACGCGCGCGTGTGGGTCGGCGACCCGGCATGGTCCGGGCCAGCTCTCCGCCGCTAAGGCCTCTTCGGCCGCCGGCGGGTCGCCGGTCGCGCACGCGGCGTCTCGCCGAGTGCGGCCGTGACGCGAGGCGTCGGCTCCCGCCGGTCGGTACGACGGCGTCGCGGCAGGGGCGCGCGCGGCGCGCCGCGGGACCTCGAGGAGCGGGGCGCGTCGCGCCGACGGGCGGGTCGCGCCACGGGGGTTAGCCGCACGCGCTCAAAGACGGCGAAGACGAAGCGCTGGTCGACGCCGCCGGGGGTCCGGTGCGTCACCCGCCGCTCGTCGACGAGCCGGAACGCGGAGCCGAGCTCGCGAGCCAGCGCTCCGGCATCGTAGCGCAGGACCGGGAGGCCGCTGCACCGCTCGGGGCCGTCGGGAGCGAACGCGGCGAGGATCAGGTGTCCTCGAGGTCGGACCGCCCGACGCGCGAGCGCGACGTACCGCCGTCGTTCGTCCGCCTGCGTGAGGAAGTGGAACAGCGCCCGATCGTGCCAGAGTTCGAAGGCGCCGACCCCGGCCTGGTCCGTGATGTCCCCGACGCGCCACCGGATCCGGTCGGCGCTCGCGCCGGCGGCCGCACGGCCGCGCTCGAGCGCGGTCGCGGAGACGTCGAGGACGGTGACCGCGTCGTATCCCTCGTCGACGAGCCGTCGCGCGAGGCTCGACGAGCCGCCCCCGACGTCGAGGACCCGGTCCGTCGGAGCCGCGAACCGACGCACGAGGGAGAGGGACGGCTCCGGGCGGGCTTGCGTCCAGCCGAGCTCGGCGTCGGCATTCTCCCGATAGACCGACTCCCAGTGCTGGAGGCGGGCGCGACGCCGGACGGGCGCGGTCGAGGTCCCCGGGTCGCGCGGGTGCGGCCGGCTCATCTCGGCGCGCCCCCCCGGGAGAGGCGCCGCTCGGGACGGCGGGGGCTCGTGAGCTCGAGGCGCATCTGGTCGGTCGGCCGGAAGCCGAGCTTCGTGTAGACGTGGACTCCCGCGGCGGTCGCATGCAGCTCGACGCGCGTGTAGCCGCACCGCCGTGCCGAGGCGACGAGCCGATCGACGATCGCCCTCGCGACCCCTCGCCGTCGCGCTTGGGGCATCGTGTACATCGAGAGGATGTAGGGCGTACGTGTCTGGGGGAAGCGGGGGCTTGGTTGCCGGGGCTGGAGCCACAGGAGCCCGGAGCCGACCGGCCGTCCGTTCGGGTCCTCCGCGAGCCAGCCCCAGAGGCGACGGGCCCGGAGCTCCCGCTCGAACCACGGCCCGAAGGCGCTCCGGTGGCGGCGGAGCGCGGCCGCGGAGTGCCCGCCCGATTCTCGAAGGAGCCGGGTGCGGAGCCGGAGGATCACGTCGACGTCGTCGACGCCGACCCGTCGGAGAGAGAATCCGGCCTCCGGACGCCGACCGTCACCGAGCGGCCGCTGCTTCCCGGGCGTCGGCCCCGCGCGCGTCACGCCGCGCGGGAGGCGCGCGAAGGATTTAGCGTTCCGACCTCGAGTCCGTCGGCGACGGCGCCCTTGGCGGCACGAGGCTTCCTCGAGGTCCACAACCTTAAGCCGCGCTCCCTTGTCGAAGGTGTCCGCTGTGTGGGTCTCGTTCCTCGCGCTCGGTCTCCTCCTGCGCACGATCGCGATCGCCCTGCTTCTCGCCTCAGCGATCCTGCTGCTCCGGGCGACGCTCAACGGCACGCTCCGCGCCACGCTGGCCTTCAGCGTCCTCCAGCCGGCCCGACGCGCGAGGCTGACGGGCTCGCTCGTCCTGATCGTGGTCTGTCTCGCCCTCACCGGGACGATGACGGGCCTCATGGACGCGGGCGCGCTCTCGGAGCCGACGGCCCAGGTCTTCGGGGGCCTGGCCTTCCTCGCCGCCGCGTCGACAACGTTCTCGCTCGCGTGGAGCGGGCTCGCCAGCGGCCCCTCCGCGCCCGAGGCCCGCGTGGTCGTCGACGAGGCCGAGGGGTACGTCGCCTCGGTCGGCGTGCTCGACCGGATCGCGGAGTCGCCCCCGAGAGAGCGGCGCCGCCCGCCCCCGTAGCCACCGGCGCTCTCGAGGCCGCACGCGACCCGGGGCCGACGCAACGCGCCGCGCCCTCGGGGGCTCGGTCTCACCGGGCGGCGGAGAGCCCCGGCGCGCGGCCCTTCGGGTCCTCGCCCCGGCCCCACGAGAGCGCGAGCGCGACGACGAGGACCAGCGCCGAGCCGTAGAGGGCGGCGTGAATGCCGTTGAGGAAGTCGGTCGAGACGCCGCCCGTGAGGTTCGTCGTGCCCAGGAACACCTCGTAGGCGACGGCCCGCGGGATGCTCGCGGCCGCGATCGTCAGCGCGAGGACGAAGCTGAGGAGCGTGCCGACGTTCCCGAGCGTGCCGCGAAGGCCCGCGATCGCCCCGAAGGTCCTCGGGGAGGCCTCCGACATGATCGCGGAGTTGTTCGCGGGGTAGAACATCCCGTTGCCGACGCCGGTCACGAGGGAGATCACCGGGACCCAGTAGAGCGGCGTGGCGGCGTCGAGCTGCGCGTAGGCGAGCACGGCGATCAGCATGCAGAGGATGCCGGCCGAGGCGAGGTGGCGAGTGACGCCCCTGTCCGACAGGCGCCCCATGTACGGGCCCGCGACGGCCCCGAGCAGGTAGCCGGGGACGAGGAGGACGGAGGCGTCGAGCGGGCTCAGGCCCCGGATCCCCTGCAGGTACATCGTGAGCAGGAAGACGACGGCGAGGTAGCCGAGGCTCTGGAAGAACGCCGCCAGCAGGGAGAAGCCGAGCCGGCGCTGGCGAAGCTCGCGGAGGTCGACCATCGGTCGCGGCTGTCGGAGCTCGACCCCGACGAACGCCGGCAGGACCGCCACGCCGGCCAGGAGGTAGGCCAGGTTCGTCACGTCGAGCCCATAGGTCGC
Organism: Thermoplasmata archaeon; assembly: GCA_027315165.1. GTDB lineage: Archaea > Thermoplasmatota > Thermoplasmata > Lutacidiplasmatales > UBA184 > Lutacidiplasma. The sequence goes on from DAHUYN010000001.1 coordinate 289,121, forward strand.
GAAATCGATGGCCCCGTAGCAGAGCAGCGAGAGCGCTGCCCCGAGGAGCAGGAACCCCGGGACGTCAAAGCCGGAGTCGCGCCGCGCGTCGCTCGGGAGGCGGCCCCAGCCGACGGCGAGCGCGAGGAGCCCGATCGGGAGGTTGATGAAGAAGACGTAGCGCCAGCCGAGCGCCGTCGTGATGAGCCCCCCGAGGAGGATCCCGAGGACCGCGCCGACGCTCCAGCCGAGCGCCGTGTAGCCGAAGGCGCGCCCGCGCCGGTGCGCCGGGAACGCGTCGGCGATGAGAGCGCCGCTGTTCGCGACCATCAGAGCCCCGCCGACCGCCTGCACGACCCGCGCGGCGACGAGACCCTCGGCCGACGGGGCGAACCCCGCGGCCCCGGAGCCGATCGTGAAGACCGTGAACCCGGCGAGGTAGCTCCGCCCCCGGCCGAGGAGGTCGCCGACGCGGCCGAGCTGCGTCGTGAGCACGGCGACGACGAGGAGGTAGGCCAGGATCACCCAGACGACGAGCGAGAGGCTCGCCGAGAGCTCGCGGCCGATCGTCGGCAGGGCCAGGATGACGATCGTCGTGTCGACCGCGACCATCAGCGTGCCGAGCGTCGTGAGGAAGAGCACCGCGAGCTCGTGTGGCCCCCGCTCCGCCGGGGTCGGGGTCCTGGGGGCGGGGGGCGTCTCGGCCATCGAATGAGCATGCGGGCGTAGAACGGGAGCTTCTTGAGGTACGCCCGACGCGGGGACCGCGGCCCCCGCTCCGCCGAGCCCGACCCGGCGAGCGGCGGAAACGGTATGCGGCCCCGGCGCTCGTGCCAGGGGGGCGACCGTGACCTCGACGAGCTTTACGTATCCGAGCGGGGCGCGAGAGATCGACGTGCACCTCGCGATCCCCGAGGGCGCCGCGACGCCGAGGGCGGCCGTCGTCGTCGTGCACGAGATCCTCGGGCGCGATGCGCATATGCTGGACGTCGCCGGCCGGTTCGCAAAGGCCGGCTACGTCGCCGCCGCGCCCGAGCTGCTCCCGGCGGACGTGCGGGCGCGGCTGACGCCCGCCGGCGTCGGAGCGGCGATGGCGTCGCTCGCCGGGGCGCCGCCCGACCTGCGCCGGGACCCGGCGCGGCTCGCGGCGTTCGCGGCGACCCAGCCCGAGGAGCGGCGACCCGTGCTCGAGGCGCTGGCCCGCGTCTCCGGCCCGAGCGCCCATGCGGCGTTCGCCAGAGACCTTCGGGCGCTGACCCCGTACCTCGCCTCTCGTCCCGAGGTCGACGGAGCCCGGCTCGGCGCGGTCGGCTTCTGCTTCGGCGGCGGGCTCGTGGGGCGCCTCGCGACGATCGAGCCCGCCCTCCGGGCCGCCGTCGTCTTCTACGGCCAGAATCCCCCGCTCGAGGAGGTCGGGAACATCCGTGCGGCCGTTCTCGGCCTGTACGGCGGCGAGGACCCCGGGATCACCTCGACGGTCCCCGACCTCGAGAGGGCGATGCGGGCCGCCGACAAGCACTTCGAGCTCCACGTCTACCCGGGGGCGCGCCACGCCTTCTTCAACGACACGCGGCCGAACTACCACGGGCCGAGCGCCGAGGACGCCTGGACGAGGGTCCTCGCCTTCTTCGACACGTACCTTCGAGCCTGAGCCCGGGCGCCCGCGGACGGCGCCCCCCGCGGGCGGTCGCCTGCGGTCGCTCTCGAACGCGCGCGGGCCCCGACGGGCGTCGGCGGGAGCCAGAGGCAGGATTTTCCGCTCGGAGGCGGTGCCGCCCCCATGGCGACGTCACCGCCAACCTCCGCCTTCTTCGGACCGATCCTCCTGGCGCAGCAGTTCGATGCCACGCTCGAGTTCTACCGGACCGCCCTCGGCCTCCCGTTCACGGGCAGCTCGCCGTACGCTCGGTGCACCTCCCCGAAGTCGACCCTCGCGATCGCTGACGGGCGCTGGTGGGCTCGGGTGAACGGTAGCGAGAACCCGGTCCAGGGAGCGAGCTCCGTCTCCGACGTCGTCGTCCCGGTCGAGGTCGAGGATGTCGATGCGGCCTCCGAGCGGCTGATGGCCGCCGGGATCAAGTTCCTCAGCGTGCCGACGACCCGCGCCCCCCTCGGGATCCGGAACGTCTTCCTGCGAGACCCGGACGGGCGCTCGGTGATGCTGCTCGCCGCCACCGACCGCGGCGGGTGACCCCCGCTCGAGGCTCGCGGGCCTCGACGGGTCGTCTCGAACGGGTCCGCGGGGCGTGTCCGGACGGGTACGTATCCGGCCCCGGCTCTCCGAGCGGGGGTTCGGTGGAGCTCGACGTGGGGCTCCCCGCCGGCGCTGCGTGCGCGCGTTCACGGAGCGGCCCGTGGCCCCGGCCGTCGTCGAGCGGATCCTGCACGCGGCCCCGCGGGACTCGTCCGCCGGCAACCTTCGCTCCTCCCTCATCTGCTTCGTTCGGGAGCCCCACCGACGGGCCCGCCTCGCGGCGGCGGCGGGCGACGTTCCGTTCCTCGCGGGGGCCCCGGTCGACCTCGTCTTCCTCGCGGACACCGGGCGCGCTCTTGCGACGTACGGGCCCCGCGCTCGCGCCCGCTACGCCCTCGAGGACGCGACCCTCGCGGCGGCGTTCGCCGTCCTCGAGGCCGTCGACGAGGGCCTCGCGACCGCGTGGGTCGGGGCGTTTGAGGACGAGACCGTGAGGCCGGTGTGCGAGACGCCCGGTCTCGACCCAATCGCGATCGTCCCGGTCGGCCACGGTCGTGAGCGGCCCCCGCCGACCTCGCGCGGACCGCTGGACGAGGTCCTCCGCGAACGGTAGCGACGGGGCCGGGGACGGGTCGCGCGGCCGGTCGCACGAAGCGATCGGTGCGTCCGACCAAAGCCGGACGGCGCGGGGCGCCCGAGGGGCGCACCCGCGCCGCTCCGCGAAAGGGTTGCGGGCGCGTTCGAGGGTTCCTGCCTACGTGCCGGCGCTCGCGGTGTACGTCACCGTGAACGACATGCTCGCCGGGACCTCGGTCGAGCCGCCCGGGATGCCGACATAGATCGTGTCGGTCGCCACCTGGCCGGGGTTGAGGGTGACCCACGAGGTCACCGTGTAGACCCCGCCCACGGCGGTGAGACCGGACGCGGTCTGGAGGTCGTACCCGTTCGTCCCGCCCAGGCTGACCATCGCCGAGTCGCCCCAGAGAGTGACCGCGATCGTCACCGCAACGGTCCCCACGTTCATGATCTTGAGGGACTCGTGCGGGTAGTCACCTGGGACGAGGTTCCACGCGGTCAGCGCCACCTGGTCCTGGACCTCGCTGAGGCCCGAGAACAGGGTGTGGCCCGGGAAGTGCACATCGTTCGCCACCGGCAGCATCTCGATCGCGACCGTGGCCGGCGAGGCCGTGCCGTTCACGACGTTCTGGTCGGTGAACGCGGCGAAGGCGACCCCTGCCAGTCCGAGCACGACAAAGACTCCGAGCAGTCCTGCGATCCACTTGGTCGACATCTTCCAGCCTATGGGCATACCACCTCTGACGAGAGGATGGCCGCGAGAGGGGAAGCCGACTCCGAAGGCTGCCCTCCCTTCCTCCAGAGGTTCGGAGCCAAGCCTACGCTTCCGCGGGCGCGGACGTGTCGCCGGCCGCGACGGCGCGGACCGACGTCCGCGGGTCCCGCTCGGCCTCGAGCAGCCGCTCCCAGGCCCGGAAGAGCTCGCCCGAGCGCGCCCGAGCCACCGCCTCGAGGAGCGCCGCCTCGCCGGCGCGGCGGCGGGCGTCCGACTCCGGCAGCGTCGCGAGGTCGACCCCGACGCGCTCGGCGGCCCGCGCGAAGCTCCGCAGCGCGGCCGGGTCGGCCGCTCCCCGCGCGGGCGACGCGCGGGGCGGAGGTGGGGTCCCCGCCGGTTGGGGCTTCGGAGCGCTCGGGCGAGGGCCCGCCCGCACGGAGGCGGACGGGTCTCGGTGGACGTAGAGGAACGTCTGTGCGTCCGCGATCGTGTAGAGCCACGTCTCGCGGCCGGGTCGGCCCACCGGGCCCGGAGGCGCGTAGCGGAGGACCGGGCGACCGAGCGTGTCGGCGACGCGGACGAGGTCGTCGAGCGTCTCGAGGCGGATCGTCGGGCCCCCGGGCGGGGGCGTCGTGCTCCTCGAGATGCCCTCGGCGTACGGTCGGAGCTGACGGTCGAGGTCCGACGCCCGCGCGGCGGACCGTCGGCGGGCGAGCCGTGCGCCGAGGACGACCGCGACCAGCGCGGCCGCGAGAGCCACCGCGACCAGCGCGTCGCCGTAGAGCGGGCGTGTCGAGGGCCCGCCCGTGCCGACGCCCTCGAGGACGAACTCGCCCTTCGCCTCGGAGGTGAGGGCCGACGGGACGATCCGCTGCGCGGTGAAGTTGAGCGAGAGAGCGGGGGAGAACGAGAGCTGCGTCGAGAGACCGCCGACCTCCACCGTCGAGAGGACGAGCGGCGCGAGGACGACCGCGTAGCTCGCCGGCGCGTAGCCGGTCTCGCTCTCGATCTGGGCGGCGAGCGCCATCACGCCCGTCACGTTGAGCCGGTACGAGAGCGCCAGCGTCGTGCCGGTGAGCCCTCGGTTCGCGGTCGACCCGGCCGTGACGTCGAGGGGCTTGGACCACCCAGGCGTGACGAGCCGCACCTCGACCTCGCCGGTCGTCGAGACGTTCGCGGGGCGGTCGAGGGCCAGGTGGTAGACGAACGTGATCGCCATCGAGGCGGTGATCGCGGAGAACAGGGTCGTGTTCGGGTCCGACAGGCCGCCCGCCCCGTAGAGCGAGTTGTTCCAAAGCTCGGCGACGTAGGCGTACGAGGCGGCCTGGTCCCAGGCGAACGCCGGAGCCCTCGGAGGCGGAGGCGCGGGGGCCGTCCCCACGTACCCGAGGTATCCGGCGAGTCCGGCGACGACGACCGCAACAGCCAGCAGGATCGATTCAGCTCTCATCGACGGAACCTCCGAGGACGAAGTCGTGTCCTCGACACGGGTGCGGCGAGGACGCTCACGAGGACGGCGAGCGCGACGGCCCCGACGGCCAGCGTCGGGGCGAGGACGAAGATGCCGACGTACGGGACCGTCGCGACGACCCGCCCGAGGACCGCGCCGTACCCGACGGCACACGGGTCGGCTCCCGGGTTCGCATCGCCCTTCGTCGTGAAGAGCGGCCCCGTGGGCCCTTCCGAGACCGAGACGACCCGGTGCACGACCGGGGAGGGTAGGCAGGGGGAGTCGTAGGCGATCACGGTGCCGACCGAGATCTCGTCGACGCCATCTCGTTCGAGCACGACGAGGTCCCCGCGATGCAGCGTCGGCGCCATGCTCCCGCTCTCGACCGCGAGGAGCGGGCGGCTCGTGCCGAGCGCGCTCACGAGGAGCGAGAGGCCGACGACGGCGACGACGACGGCGACGGCGCTGGAGGCGATCGTCGAGCCCCACCGTTGTCGGTTCCGACGGCGCGCGAGGAAGCGTCCGCGACGGGGGCCGAGGCTCTCGCCCAGGTAGCGTCGCGCGACGAGCCGAGACTGGGGCGTCAGCACGGTCGCGAGCGCGACGACGAGCCCGAGAGCGAACAGATTGAGGAGGAAAGTGAGCTCCCAGCCGGTGGACCGCGCGAAGACCGGCGAGAGGAAGGCGAACGCGAGCAGCCCGAGCCGGAGGAGGACGGGCCCGAAGAGGTTCCGGCCCGTCCGGAAGTAATAGAGCCCGAGGACGACCCCGAGCACCAGCTGGCTCGCGGGGTAGGTGAGAAGGAACCGCACGAGCGTGGCGCCCGAGAGCGTCGCGACCGCCGGGAGGTTCGTCCCCGAGAGCGCAAAGAGCGCCGCGGAGACCCCGACCGCGGGCCCCAAGCGCCCCGGGACGAGCCAGCGCTCCAGCAGGTAGCCGCGGTAGACGAGCTCGCCGGCGACGGCCGTGAGCGGGGCGAGGGCGAGCTCGTAGCCGAGCGATGCGAGGGTCGGCGACGCGGCGCGCTCGAAGCCGAGCCCGAGCCCCGGTTCGAGCAGGGCGATCGCGTAGACGAGGACGAGGAGTCCCGCGCCGCCGGCGGCCGCCCACGGTCTCGACGGCCAGCGTAGGCCGTGCTCGGAGGGAGCGCGACCTTCCCAACGGCACCCGGCGAAGAACGCCGCGATCGCGACGAGGGGCGGGCCGAACGACGCCAGCTGCGAGACGCCGACCGGCAGCGACGGCGCCGCCCAGAAGTAGAGCTGGGCCGAGCCGAAGGCGACGAGGAAGAGCCCCAACGGGCCCGCCGTGCCCCCGAGGGGACCGCGAGCGGCGCGAGTCCCGACCGGCCCGGCCATCATCGTCGTCGCCTCGGTGCGTCGGGTGACGCCGTTCGGGTAGGGTCGACGTACCGCTCGCCGGCGGTCTCGAGGGTCATCGAGGACGGCCGGGGCCCGCGACGAGCGAGGAACGACAGGACTCGGACCTCCCGGAACACCCCCGGGCTCGGGAGGCTCGCGACCGGTGCGGGCCCGTCGGCCGACGGACCCGCGGGTTCGCGCGAGGCTGAGGGGCCGGCGCCCTCCGGGGGACTCCCGAGCCAGCCGGCCTCGAGGTCCGCGATGCGGCTCAGCTGATCGAGGGCTGCGATGAGCTCCTGCCGCCGGGCGAGCGCGACCTCGGCCGCCCGAAGCCAGGCCTCACCCTTCGCGGTCGGCGCGTAACCGCCCTCCGACCGCTCGAGCAGACCCTCGGCAAGGGCGAGCGCCGAGTAGCGGGCGAACGACTCCTCGTTCAGATTGGCACGGCCGATGAGCCGGGTCTTCCCGCGGTCCCTCTCGGCGGCCTCGAGCAGGTCGCGAAGGACCTCGACTCGGCTGCGGTTGTGCCGCTCTTGAGCGGGCGTCGCCGCTTCCCCTCATGGCCCCGAGCTCCGAGGGTCCGGCCCCGCTGGCGCGCACCGGTCGAGCGGGTCGCATGCGACCCGGAGCCGGGGCCGGCCGGTGCATTCCCCGGGCCCCGATGAACTCTCGGTCGCGTCGGATTGACCTCGTGGGGACGTCCCCGTGCGCAAACCCGACCGTCGCGGCCCGCCCGGGATCGACGGGACGCCGAGCGCCCGTCGGGGGTCGCCGCGGACCTCGACGCCGGGCGCGACGCGTACCCGAGCTCCGACCGCCCCCAACGCTTATTACGGAGTACGAATCGTTCGACTTTCGAACTAGAATGCCCGCCCCACCCTCCGACCCTCCGCGTCCCCCCTCGGCGGCCGTCCAGCTCGAAGAGGCGCTCGGGCGCACGGTCCGCCTGTGGCTTCGAGAGGCCCGCGAGGAGGCCCGAACCCTTCGGATGTCGGTACCGCAGCTGTTCCTCCTCGGGGGGCTGTCTCGCCTCGGGGAGATCCCGGCGACCCGATGGGCGGAGATGGCCGGGGTCTCTCCCTCGACGGCCACGAGCCTGCTCGATGGCCTCGAGGCGGAGGGCTACATCGCGCGGGCGCACGACACCCGCGATCGCCGACACGTCCTCGTCTCCCTCACGACCAAGGGGCGCAGCCTCACCGACCGGCTCCACGAGTCCCGCCGAACGCGGTGGAACGAGGCGTGCCGGGGCCTGCCCGCCGCCGAGCTCGGGGCGGCGGCGGCGACGCTCGAGAGGATCCTCGCCCGGCAGTCGGAGCGTCCGACCGGCCCGGTCCGGGACCCGTCGACCGACCGCTCGGGGGCGTCGCGATGAGCTCCCCGTCGATCCGGATCGAGGGGCTCACCAAGCGCTTCGGCTCGTTCACGGCCCTCGACGGGCTCACCCTCGAGCTCGAGGGGGCCAAGTGCGTCGGCTTCCTGGGCCCGAACGGCGCCGGGAAGACGACGACGCTGAAGATGCTCACCGACATGATCTTCCCGACCGCCGGGAGCTGCTACATCAACGGGACCTCGGTCCAGGCGGATCGGAAGCGGGCGCTCTCGCAGGCCGGCGTGCTCATCGAGAGCCCGGAGATCTATCCGTCGCTCACGCCGCGTCAGGCGCTCGAGATGGTCGCGGACCTCCGCGGGGTCCCCGAACCGGAGTGGCACGACCGCATCACCGAGGTCTTGGGGGAGGTGAAGATGGCCGATTGGGCGGACCAGCGCGTCGGCCGGTTCTCCAAGGGGATGAAGCAGCGGATCAACATCGCGGCGGCGCTCGTGCACGATCCCGAGGTGGTCATCCTGGACGAACCGGCGACGGGGCTCGACCCCCGCGGGATGGCGGAGGTCCGGGCGATCGTCCGGGGCCTCAAGCGGCGGAATCGCCTGGTCTTCATGAGCAGCCACATCCTGCAGGAGGTCACCGACGTCTGCGACGAGGTCGCGCTGATCGACCGGGGCAAGCTGCTGTTCTACGACACCCTCGAGAACGTCAAGACCCGCTTCTCGGGCGGGATCGTCTCGCTCGATGTCGGCCTGGCGCGACCCCTCGTCGACGAGGGCCTCGTGCGAAAGGTCTCCGGGCTCCCGGGCGTGGCCTCGTGCACCGCCCTCGAGCCGACGCGGCTCCGGCTGCAGTTCTCCGGGGGCCGCGAAGGCCGCGAGGCGCTCATGGAGGGCCTCGTCGGACTGAAGATCGGAGCGATCAGCCTCGGGGAGCCGGAGAGCGCCCTCGAGGAGATCTATCTCAAGCAGATCGCCCGGGGGGACTGATGGCGACCCCGGCTCCGGGTGCGACCCCCGCCGAGGCCCACGCGACCGTCCCGGACTCGCTCACGCAGGTCTTCCGGCTCTCCCGCTATCAGCTGCGCGAGTACCTCTTTTCGCGACGGTTCCTCGTGCTCGTCGCCGTCGTCGCGACGATCGGCGGGATCATCACCGCGATCGTCGGGCACTACCGCGGGGCGCTCGTCTCGGACAACCTCGCCTTCTACGGCTCGTTCTGGGGCGGCGGGGCGGACGTCGTCATCGTCCTGGCCGCCGTCTTCTTCGGCGGCGACGCGATCGCGGGCGAGTTCCAGAACAAGACGGGCTACTTCCTCATGGGACTCCCGGTGCGCCGGGCCGCCGTCTACGCCGGGAAGTACGTCGCCGCCTTCGTCGCGTCGGTCGCGGTGCTCGTCCTGTTCCTCCTGATCCTGCTGGGGAACGGCCTCTACTACTTCGGGACCGGCGCGGTCCCCTGGCAGCTCGGCGTCTCCCTCCTGCTGGCCGTCGTCTACCTGCTCGCGGTCCTCGGCGCGACGTTCCTGTTCAGTTCGCTGTTCAAGACGAGCGCCTACGGCTTCGTCCTCACGGCGGTGCTGTTCCTCTTCGGGTTCACGATCCTCCAAGCGCTCGTCGCCGACCTCGTGAAGATGGAGCCGTGGATGGTGATCTCCTACGCGAGCCCGGTCATCGGGAACGTCTTCGCGCCGAACGCGTCGTGGGCGCTCACCGGGACGATCACGGACGTTCGAGCCGGTCCCGGAGGTCCGGTGCTGAGCCAGGTCTACACGCCGGGGATCCTCGAGGGGGTCGTCATCATGCTCGCCTACTTCCTGCTCACCGCGATCGCCGGACTCCTCCTGTTCGAGCGCGAAGAGTTCGCGTAGAGGGTCGATGCCGGCGGCGAGCTCCCCTCGAACGGACGCGACGCGCTCGCCCGAGCCCGGCCACGACCCGCATGCGAAGACCGCGGAGACGTTCGACCGCGCCTATGCCGGCCGGATCCTGGCGATCATGTCGGTCCTCGTGATGATCGTGATGTACATCGAGGGGATGCTCACCCCCTCCCTGTACTCGATCGCACGCGAGTTCCACGTCGACGTATCGCAGATCAGCCTGGTCCTCTCGGTCTACCTCGTCACCGGCGTCGCGCTGAGCCCGATCGCCGGAAAGCTCGGGGACGTCTACGGCAAGAAGCGCGTCCTCACGGTGGTCCTCGTGATCTACGCGGCGGCGGTCTCGGTGACCGGGTTCTCCCCCTCCTTCGAGTTCATGGTCGCCTCGCGCGCCATCCAGGGCGTCGGACTCACGATCTTCCCGCTCGCGATGAGCCTGATCCGCGAGGAGTTCCCGCGCGAGATGGTGCCACGGGCGCAGGGCCTCCTGAGCGGCCTCTTCGGGGCCGGGTTCGCGGTGAGCCTTCCCCTCGGCGCCTTCGTCTCGAACACCTACGGCTGGCGGTTCACCTACCACTCGGCGATACCGGTCGTCCTCGCGGTCACGGTCGCCGCGTTCCTCTTCCTCCGGGAGTCCCCGTACCGGCGCCCGCAGGCCTACGTCGACTACGTCGGCGCCGGCCTGCTCGCCGCTGCGCTCGCGCTGTTCGTGCTCGGCCTCTCGCAGGGGCCCGTCTGGGGTTGGCAGAGTGACTCGGTGCTCGGGCTCCTCGTCGTCGGGGCGATCCTCCTCGTCGCGACCGCGCTCGTCGAGCGTCGGGTCCACCGGCGCGGCCACGACGCGATCCTCGACGTGCGCCTCCTGAGCAAACGGAACGTGCTCGTCACGAACCTCGTCATCGTCGTCAGCGGCTTCGGAATGTTCCTCGCCTTCCAGGCGCTCACCTTCCGGCTGGAGTACCCGGTGCCGGTCGGGTTCGCCCAAAGCATCTTCCAGACGGGGCTCGCGTTCGTCGCCTTCGCGATCCCGATGCTCGTCTTCGCGCCGCTCTCGAGCCTCGCCGTGACCCGTATAGGGACCAAGCCGATGACGGTGCTCGGCTGCCTCGTCGCGGCGGCCGGCTTCTACGCCGAGACGCTCGCGGGAGACCTCACCCAGCTGCTCGAGTGCATGTTCGTGATCGGCGCGGGGATCGCGGTGATGAACTCCTCCGTGATCAACCTCCTCGTCCTCACCGTCGAGCCCCGCGAGATGGGGCTCGCGACCTCGCTCAACGCCGTGTTCCGCAACGTCGGCAGCAGCCTCGGAGCCCCGCTCGCCGGGTCGCTCATGTCGACGTACACCGTCCTCTACTACGGCCAGGCGTTCCCGAGCCCCTCCGCGTTCCACTACGCCTACCTGATCGCCGCGGCGGCCTCGCTCTTCGCCGGCGTGATCGTCCTGTTCGCGAAGGAGATCCTGGGCCGACGGGCGGTCGTGACCGAGCTGGCCAGCGACGAGCGCCCGGACGCGCGCCCCCTCGCCGAGGCCGCCTCCGGTCGCCCGGGACTCTCCGGCTGAAACGGCCCGTCCGGGTCCCGCCGCGGAGGAGGGGCGGCCCCGGGCCCCGTCCCGGTGCCGGCCGTCCCGCACGCACGGGTGCCTCGACCTCCGTCTTCGTGAAGGTCGGGCCGCAGGGCTCCCGAACGCGGATGAGAAGCGTGCGGGGCCCTAAGTAGTACTTCGCCCATTTTCCCTTGTGCTTCGTCTCGTCCGGCCTGCGGTTTTCGCGTTGCTGCTCCTTCTGCTCCTCGGGGGCCTGCTGCCGGCCTCGGCGGCGGTCGCGCACGCCTCGCCGGTCGCGTCGGCCTCGCGGCCGGTCGTCGTGGCGCCCTTCGAGTGCGGGGCTCTGGCCGCGTGTCCCTCGAGCCCCGCGCCCGCGCCGCGCGTCGCCGAGAACGCCCCCGCCTCGGGGAGCTTCCCGGTGAACCAGCTCGTCGCCAACTGGTCCAGCGGGGGAACCGTCGTCGTCGACCCGCTCAACCCCCAGCACCTCCTGGCCGTCGGAACGTACTTCGCCTTCGCGGCGAACCGGTCGTGGAACCTTTCGTACAACCCCGGTTCGTCCGGCGTCTTCTCCTCCGATGACGGGGGAGCGACCTGGCATGCCAGCTACCTGCCCGGGAACGCGACCTGGGTCGACGGGCTCAGCGCCCACTTCCACTACAACCTCGGAGATCCGCGGGTCGCCTTCGAGAGCGGCGGCCTCGCCGCCGCCGTCGACGAGGTCGCTCCCGGTCCCAGCCTCGGACTGATGAACTCCTCCGACGGTGGTGGCACCTGGGCGAACTCGACCGTGATCGGGGGCGCCCCCCTCTTTTCGAGCGCTCCGTCCCTCACCGTCGACCCGGCCTCGGGAGCCGTCTACCTCGGCTACACGACCTCGAACGGGACGATCCAGGTGGCCCGTTCGGTCGACGGCGGCGCGACCTGGATCGCGACCCGTCTGGCCGGTAACGCGGGGAGCGGCGCGATCTCGTTGCTCGTCGACCCGTACGGCTACGTCGACGCCCTCTGGTTCACGGCGCCGACCGGAGCGCTCTCCTTCGCGCGCGCGCCCCCGGGGAGCCTCTCGTTCTCCGCGCCGGTCACGGTCACGCCCGCGATCGACGCCTCGGCCTGCGGTCGGGGCTACAGCTACGCGTCGAACTCGCTGTGCGGCGAGGTACGCCCGTCGCTCGCCGTCGATGCCGACGCCCGCGACGGCCGGACGGGGGCGCTCTACGTGGTCTGGACGAACAACTCGACCGCGACCGGGCATATCCCGCAGGTCTCGCTGAGCCGCTCCCTCGACAACGGGAGCTCTTGGAGCCCCGCCGCCCTCGTCGACCTCAACCGCTCGACCTACGACCTGCAACCGACGGTCGCGGTCGGGCCCGAGGGGGTCGTCTGGGTCGAGTGGTACGGGCAGGCGAGCACGTACGCCTATCGCCTCTACGCGGCCGCCTCCGCCGACGGGGGGCGCACGTTCGGCCCGGCGTTCGCCGTGAGCGACGCCGACTCCTCCCCCCGACTGGGGGCCAGCTACAACGGAGAGCTCGGCCTGCAGCCGACCCCCGCGACGACGCCGACCGGGGTCGAGACGATCTGGACGGACATGCGCGAGCTGTCGAAGACCTCGCCGGTCTCCTGCACCTGGCCCACGTGCCCCTCGGACCAGGTCTACGTCGACTCGAGCCTCTACACGGCCGAGCTCGTCAGCGTGCGGCTCTCGGCGACGGTGCCGGCGACGCTCGTGCTCGCCGGGACCCTCCCCCGCACGGGCACGCTGCCCGTCGGTCCGGCCGCGACGGAGGTCGGCGGCCTGGCCGGGGAGTCGTACAACGTGACCGCACCGTCGACGGTCGTCGTCAACGGCTCCGCGTACTACTTCACGACGTGGTACGGGTCCAACCTGACGAGCGGCCTCTCGCTCAACGGGACGCTCCGGGGCCCCCTCTCGATGACCGCCTGCTACGTCCCGACCCCCGGGGCGCCCTGTCCGGAGATCGGCCGACTTCTCCTCTCCGTCGCCCCCGCGAACGCCTCGGTGGCGGTCGACGGCGTCGGGGTCGCGCTATCGGCCGGGTCGGCCGTCCTGCTCTTGGCTCCGGGGCTCCACGAGGTGGAGGCGAGCGCGACCGGCGACCTGAGCTCGTGGACGAACCTCTCCGTCGCGGGCGGCTCGACGAACTGGCTCAACCTGACGCTGCGGCCGGTTCCCGGGACGCTCTTCGGGACGGTCGGACCCGTCGGCGCCGCCCCGACGGTCACGGTGAACGGGACACCGCTCCCGGTCGACTCGAACGGGTCGTTCGAGGCCTCGCTCACCCCCGGGACGTACGATGTCTCTGTCACCGCGCCCGCCTACGCCCCCTTTGACGACCCGAGCGTGACGATCGTCCCGTTGCGGACGACGTCGCTCTCGGTCACGTTGCGGCCGGCGATCGGCTGGGTCAACGGCACGGTGAGCGTCGCCTGGACCTCCGTCCGGGTCGATGGGGTCACGGTCTCGGTCGTCGGAGGACAGTTCGCGACCCCGGTCGCGCCGGGGGAGCACTGGGTCAACGCGACGGCGACAGGCTATGCGCCGCTCGCGACCGGCCCGTGGTACGTCGGTCCCGGGGGGTCGGTGTCGGTCGCACTCGTGCTGCGCCCGTTGTTCGCGACGCTCGAGGGCACGGTCGAGCCGGCCACCGCGAGCGTGTCGGTCGATGGGGTGAGTGTCGCGGCGACGAACGGCTCCTTCGTCGAGTTCGTGCCGGTGGGGGTCCACTGGGTCAACGCCTCCGCGAGCGGCTACGACGAGGACTCGGTCGTCGTCACAGTCTCCGCCGACACGACCTCGGTCGTCAATCTTCCTCTGTCTCCGGCGACGGGGTGGGTCAGGAGGACGGTCCTGCCCTCGTTCGCGACCGTCTCGATCGACGGCCTCTGGGTGCCGGTTTCCCCCTCGGGAGCCTTCAACGCGAGCGAGCCGGCCGGCGTTCACACCGTCGTCGCGACCGCTCCGGGATACCTCGCGACGGTCGTGGCGGCCTCCGTCTCCGCCGGAGTGGCGACCGATCTCGCGCTCGACCTGGCCCTCGGGGCGGGCACGACGTCTCGCGGCCCGTCGGGGTGGGCGTCGGCGGCGGACCTCGTCCCGCTCCTCGCGGTCGGCGCGGCGGTCGCTGTCGTCGCGGTCGCGACCGTCTTCCGCCACCGGCGCCGAGGACCTCCGCCCCCGCCCCGAGCCGCCGGGCGAGACGGCTCCGCCTCGATGCACCGATAGCCGGGTCGCCCCGGGCGTCGTCGCCACGCCGCGAGGGCCGCTCGACGTGGGGCCCGTCGATGCGGCGGAGGCGATACGTTGAAGCCGTCCGGCGCGCGAAGCTCTCTGGAGCGCTCCGGCGACCGATGTTCAGCTGGTTCCAAGTGGACCCGGTGGAGCGGACCCCTCGGGGCGGCTTCGCCCGCCTCCTGGCGCTGTTCCTGGCGATGCTCGCCGTCGGCTCGATCGTGCTGATCGTCGTCGCGGTGCTCCAGTCGACGTGAGGTTCCCCGGGTCTGTCGGACTCGTCCCGCGGGCCGCGTGCAACGTGACCGCCGCTTCCGTCCGGCCGGTCGCACGCCTCGGGGTCCGCCAGGGCCGTGCGGGTCGAGGGGTCGGCAGAAGGCTCTCGATCGGCCCCGTCGGATTCGCAGAGCCACGGGTTCAAACCCGCAGCAAGGCCGCTCGATCGGGAGCCCACCGAACCCCCTCGGACTTCCGTCGCAATGGCGCTGCTCCGGGCCCTCGATGTCGCGCCCGGTCGTGGAGAAGTCGAGGTTCCCGCGACGATTCCGACCGACCTCCACGGGTCGCACGGCCACTGCGACCGAGGGAGCGGCTGCCATTCCCCACGCCGGTCGATGTGAGTCAAGCCGACTCCACCTAGCGTAGCGTCCTCTGAGTTACTACGGCTCTAGCCGGGGGCGCCTTTGGACACTTGTGCGCGTCGCCCCCGGCCCCGTTCTCTCAGGGCCGAGAAACCGACCAGCCTCGAGCGATCGGCGCAGGGTCACTCGACCAGCCCGCGCGACGCGCGAAGATTGTCCTGAGGGCCGCGGACGGAGTTCAGGACAAACCGATCGCTGAGGAGCTCGGCGTCCAACCCAACACCTGCGCTCTCTGGCGCCGCCGCTTCTACCCTCTTCGGGGAGGATGCCGGCTCAGACATTCCTCAAGAACGGACCGCGACGCCTCCGCCGGCTGAACGTCGCCGTCCCATTCGCCCCCGATCTCCGGGCCACCCGGGTCGCGCCTCCCTCGCAGGGATCCGGGTCGAGCCGAGGCCCTCCACCCCGGTTGGCGTTCCCCGGATTCGAGCGCCGGCCCCGTCGACCGGGCCCGGCGGGCGTCCTTGGCGGATCGAACCGCACGCTCACGGTGAAGGAGGACGTTGCTGCGGACCGACTCCCGCCCGCCAAGCCGAGGCGCGGCTCCGGTCGACTCGCGCACGAGGGCTCGTCGTTCGCCCTCTACTTTCGACGACGTGTCGCAGCGCCCCGTTGAGCCGGCGCCTCCCCGTCTCGAGGGTTCCGCCTCCCGCTCGTCGACGGAGATCGCCGAGGACCGACCGCCGCCGGCTCGACCCCACCCGTACGCCGCGCTTATCTTCTCCGACAAAACCGATCTCCAACCCGCTGGGTCCGGGCGCCGCGGCTCGGAGCCGCGGAACCCGCGACAACGGGTCGCGGTCCGCCGCTCGACCGGGCTCGAGAACGGTCGTCACCCAGATCCAGAGGTGCCGCCGTGCGGCGCGGCGAGAGGTCGCCGGAGTTCGCCGGCCCGGCGAGAGCGCGAAGCTACGTGTGCCCCGCGAGGGGGACCTGGGGGCTCGAACGTTTCCGCGCGTCGAAGAGGTCGCTGAGATGACCGTTGCAGAGCGCGTACTGCCGGCCGCCGGAAGGCGGCGGAGGATACTCTCGGACCTCCGGGGTCTCCGGCGAGCAGGCCGTCAGCGGGAGCGGCGCCACGGCCTTCCCGATCAGCTCGCGATAGGCTCGATCGTACTCGCACACGGGGCGCGGTACCCGGGCCGCGCCGCTCCCCCCGTCAGGCGACGACGCCGCCACCATGGAGCTCGACGTTATCGGGGCCGGTATCGAGGCCGAGCAGCGCGAGCGTGCTCAGGCTGCTCCTCAGCGTGTCCACGTCGGAGCGGACGAGGACGAGGTCGAGGTGTGGGATGCGAATGTGGTTTCGCCATACGTGGATCTGCTTCACACCCCTCGAAGCCCACCGATGGCACTTGAGCTAGCCCGTCCCGCGGCCCACGCCTGTCACGGCGGCGAGCTGCCCGAAATCAGGGATCCGTCGACGTCCCCGGTCCCCGAGGGCCGGGCGAGAGGTCTCCGCATGCAATCCCCGCGGGCTGACGACCGGGAACGGTCGTCCCCGCTTACCGCTTCTTCTTCGCCTTGACCTGCTTCTTCGCCATGTCTCTTCGCCCCATGCCGCGCCGGTGCATCAAGACGTGCACGACGGCCCGCGCGGACCTTGGCCCCGCACGGGCATCGCGGCATCGGGGCCTTGCGCTCCGCGGCACGACGCCCTCGGGCGCGGCTCCGTGGGCGTCCGCGGGGGCCCGCGGCCCGCCTGCGCGGGGGCCGCCCGAGAGCCGCTCCGGGGCCGGAAGCGGACCGACGGCCTCGCAAGGGCTCCGCCTTGTAGTCGCGGGGCCTACCTCGCGCATGGCCACGTGCGAGAACAAGGTCGCCGCAACGCATGCCTTCCCTCCGAATTCGATGCCGATCGCCGACCGTCGAATGACGCTCACCATCCAGTGCCGGGACTCCGCGGAGTACTCTTCGAGCCTGCGGGGGATCGGGACGGGCCGTCAGAGAACGGGCGCCGACACGCGTGTCTTCAGCCTCTGCGAGAACCATCGCCGGCTCTACGAGCAGATCGACCTCGAGCTTGTCCAGGAGGCCTGGGCTCCCTCACACACCGGAAAGCCGGTGCCGCTCTAGCGGTGCGCAGACCGGACAGCTGACCGGGTGAACTGACAGGACATCTGACCGGCCCCGGGAAGGGGTCCGCTTGGTCAAGGAAGCGGTTCGCCTCCGACCGCAGGTCGTTCGCCAGCCCCTCGAACTCGGACCTCGAGCCGCGCCCCGGCGCTTCGCCTCCTTCAGCTAGGCGTGGGGATGCTATTTCAAAACGAGCGGGTGATCCTGAAGATCCTCTACGCAAGCGAGGGAAGGCAGGGGCCGATCGGCTTCCGGGTGCGTGACGAGTGGCTGCGCTTCGAGGACCTCTTGCAGAGGCGGCTTCGGGCAGTCGCGTCTCGGCCATCGATTCCTCCTCGAGAATCGAGCGCCGCTACCCCGAGGTTTGCGGCGTCAGGGACTCACGATCCCGTGAGCATGCAACCGTTGCCAAGTGCTGGATTCGGCCTTCGTCTCCCCTTCGAAGATTGCGGGAGAGGTCGCCGGCACCCTTGCCCAGCTCAACCCCTATGCCATCGTGGTTCCATTCCTCAAGGACGAGACCACCGAGGACGCGCCGGCAGAGGAGTACCTCAAGGGCTCAACCGACCGGACCCCTTGGTTCTACGGGCTTTCCTCGAAGCGGTACTGTCTCTTCGCACGTGGCAAGGACGGCCGGCCACACGTATTCCGAGGGGCCGCCTCTGACCACGGCCTCGGTTCCTACCCGGTCGGGGGGGATCGGGAGGAGTGGGTCGCCCAGCTCAGGGAACGAATCATCGAGAGTGGCGAAGCGGCGGCCGAGGACTACCTCGGTGTCGCCGCTACATCGGAGTTTTCGCTGTCGACTCCTAACCTCCTGCCGAGGGTTCGGTCGCTGGGCGACCTACGGCCGTTCACATTCCTGACGGCCCGGCTCCTTGAGCTGTCCCGAAACCCAGACGATGTGAGGTCCGAGTTGGTCGCCATCGTCGGGCCGGAGGACGAGGCCCGCCGGGCCGCCTTGATGGCCTTACCTCGCCCGCGATCCTGGGGGTCGGTGGTCGAGGACATTGTCCTGCACCGAGACCGCAAGTACACATTCGACTCGGAAGGGCGCGCGATCCGAAGGCACGTCTAGGTCCGGGCAAAGAACTTGGTCGGGCTGGGGAAGGAGGCGAACTGTGTCGAGGATTCGCGCGTCCTCGGGCTACGACGGGCCGGCGGACGGGCGAAGACGTACGTCGACCCGGACCCGCGTAAGGGGAGCGCCACTGAGGTCGCAAGGCGGCTGGGAGTGAGTCGGAGGACTGTGTTCAATCGCCGACTCGCCAGTCACTCACGTGCGCACGGACCTAGTTCTTTGGCCCCCGCCGCTGTCCCCAGTAGCGCAATCCGAGTCCGGCAAGAGCTGTCGCAATCCCCAGGCCGATCAAGAAAAGCGATAGGAGGAAAGATCCTTCGACGAGTCCGGTCGTAGAGTGATTGAGCCCGCCCGCGAGCGAGAAGACGACGACGCCCAAGATCGCAACCACAATTCCGCAGACCAGGTATGTGCTCCAGGGCGATGGTCCTGTTCCGGCCCATAGCGGGATGGCTGCCACGATCACTCGGTCAAGGCGGGTCGCTGGATAGCTCCTCCGGCACCGTTCGCGCCGCACGCGGTTCGAACGCGCTCGCACTGCCAGAGGTCCCGCACCTTGACCCAGCCGATTCCGTGGGAGCTCGCGGCCCGGATAATCTCGCTCTGAGGGTCGGGGTTCGTGTGCGGACTGGCCGAATTCATTCCGCCTCCCTCGGCACGAGGAAGTAGACTGGTTTCAGTGGTAGGAGTCCCCGCCCAGGTTCGGGGATTTTCGGATACTACTCCAGCCAAAGCTTGACGAGCTTGTCAAAGTCAATAAGGCGGACTCTGCGCTGGTCCTGTCTTGCAAGCTCCTTGGCCTTGCTGGTGAACCCACCAGTGCTCACGAATAATCCCACGTCATTCTCGTGCAGAACGGAAAGAAGCTCCCGGACGTCTCCTACGTCATGGGACTTCTCCGCTCGACTGACCGCTACACTCCTCTGAAAGAGGTCCCGCCTGATCGTTCTTCGTCATGTTCTCGTGCCTCTTAGCAACTCTTGAGCAACAGCTCCGAGCCCGGCCCATCGGTGTGACGGGTCACGAGGGGGTAGCACCCGAGCCCGATTCTTCATCCGCACGATCTTCGCGTGGGTCTTCTCCGCGCGCTCCTCCGAGTAGCTCTCCCCCCTCGACAAGAGGGCGAAGATCACCTCGATCATTCGGTGGGCTACGGCCACGATAGCCTTCCCTCTCCCGAGGCGCTTCTCCCATCGTCGGAAGAGCTTCTGGAATTTCCCTGGACTCTTCACCGCCGCGTGAGCGCACGTCGTGAGGATCCACCGGAGTGCCTTCGGGCCTTGCTTGTGGATCGGTCCCATCCTCAGGGTCGTACCGCTCTGGGCCACGCGGGGCACCAGCCCCGCATACGACGAGAGCTGCTTTTCCGATGGGAACCGTGTGATGTCCCCGATCT
>DAHUYN010000020.1 GCA_027315165.1 Thermoplasmata archaeon
GACAAGGCGCCTGCTCTACGCTGCTCTCGGCACCTTTGGGGTCGCACTCGTCACGCTCGGTGTCGCGGTGCTCCAAGTGGTCAGGTAGGTGGAACCTGCCTCGATCTTGGGGTCGGGGGGTGGACCTACTTACGGGTCTCCGTAGTATAGCGCGGTTCGCGGATGGGCTCGGCCGGATTCGAACCGGCGGTCTTCGCTGTGTGAGAGCGACGTCTTCACCGCTGGACTACGAGCCCGACCGATGCAGCCGGACCGCGGCTTAAGATTCTCGCTCAGGGGAGCGCGAGCAGGAGCGGCAACGCGAGGCTCGCGGCGAGCGTGAGGACCAGCCCGGTCGCGAGAGCGAGGCCCGAGGCCTCGGGGTCGCCGTAGCGGGTGACGAAGAAGAGCGTCGTGTCCATCGAGGTCGCGCCGCCGAGCGCGGCGAGCCCCTCGCCTTTCAGGCGGCGTCCGGCCCATGGGCTCGTGACCATGACGAGGTTCTCGCGGAGGAAGTTCGCGAGGAACGCGAGGAGACCGAGCGCCGCGCCCAGGCGGGCCGCGACGAGCGGACCGTCGAGCGAGTAGAAGCCGAACCCGGACGCCGTCGCGAGCGCGACCGGGAGCGGGAGCCCGAAGAGGGCCGCGACGACGCGCGCCGACGCGGCGGCGCCGACGACGGCCGCGGTGAGCGGCGCCCACCATCGGCGGAGAGCGGCGCCGCTCCAGTGAAGGTCGTAGGCGACCAGCGCGACGAGGAGCCAGAGCACGGGCTCGAGGAACCCGGACAGATCCACGCCGACCGACCGCGAGACGCCGAATCCGACGACGAGCGCGAGCGCGAACAGGCCCCCGACGGCCGGCGAGCCTTTCTTGACCGGTTGGGGAGTCCCGCCGCGTTGCCGCTCGGGGCGAAGCGCCAGCGAGACCAGCGCGGTCGTGCCGAGGAGCAGGAGGGCGAAGACGACCCCGACGGGGGCCGCGGCGAGGAGCGCGGCGTTCGGGGCTCGACCGAGGGAGGTCCCGAGCAGCAGGAGGAGCACGAAGACGACGGCGAACACCGCGCGCCCCGGCCAAGGCCCGCGCGACGGCCAGACCCGGCCGGCGACGTAGCCGAGCCCGAGCGCGACGAAGAGGACCGGGTCGAGCCCCACGGGGACGCCGACCCGCTACGCGCTCCAGGAAGGGAGGGCCGTGTGCGCCGTCGCGCCGCGGCCGAGCCAGAGGGTCTCGTCGCGCATCGGACCGTAGCTGAGCCACTCGACGGGGACGCCGGTCTCCTCCGTCACGAACCGCAGGAAGTGGCGGAGCTGCGACGGCAGCGCGTGCACGCCCTCGCGCTGGATGCGCTCCCGGAGTCGGCCCGTGAACTCGGGCCAGCCCGGAAGCCGCTGGTAGACGGGCCGCACCTGGTTGAGCTCCTCGGCGACGGCGGGCGGGTAGTCGGTGAGCTTCTCCCCCGAGGGGGTCGTGTAGGCGATCGCGACCGGGACCTCCTCGAGTCCGCCGAGGACGTCGACCTTCGTCACGGCGAGCGACGTGAACCCGTTGAGCCGCGTCACGTATCGAAGGAGCACGAGGTCGAGCCAGCCCGTGTCCCGGGCCCGGCCCGTCGTCGCGCCGCGCTCGCCTCCGGCGGTCCGGAGGAACTCGGCGATCTCGCCCTCGGCCCTCGTCGGGAACGGTCCCGCGCCGACGCGCGTCGCGTAGGCCTTCGTGACGCCGATGACCTCGTCGAGCTCCTGCGGGGGGATCCCCGACCCGACCATCGCGCCGGCGGACGTCGGGTGCGAGCTGGTCACGAAGGGGTACGTTCCGAAGTCGACGTCCAGCAGCGCGCTCTGGGCCCCCTCGATGAGCACCCGCTCCCCCTTCGCGACGGCGTCCCAGAGCATCGGCTCGGTGGGGCGTACGAACGGCGCGAGCCGGCCCGCGACCTCGCCGAGGGTCGCGAGGGTCTCCGACTCGGCCGGAAGACCCGGAATGTGGGCCTTCGACGCGTAGAGGAGCCCTAGGCGCTCTTGCAGGAGCTTCGGCCGCACGAGGTCCGCGAACCGGATCCCCCAGCGGCCGTAGCGGTCGGCGTAGGCGGGGCCGATCCCCCGGCGCGTCGTCCCGACGGCGTTCGCCGGCGACCTCTGCTGTCGGATGCCCTCCTCCCAGCCGTCCTCGATGGGGTGGAGCGGCAGGATCACGTGGGCGCGTTCGGAGATCACGAACTCGCCCTTGAAGACGTGCTTTTCCCGAAGCTCGGCGAGCTCCGCCTCGAGAAGGAGCGGGTTGATGACCATCCCGGGACCGCTCACGCCGGTGACGCCCTCGTGCAGGACGCCGGTCGAGACCTGGTGGAGCACGAAGGACGCCTCGGGGAGGTGGATCGAGTGCCCCGCGTTGGGGCCCCCCCCCGCGCGGACGACGTAGCGGGCGCGGCCGGCCAGGTAGTCGGTGATCTTGCCCTTCGCCTCGTCGCCGAACTGCGCCCCGACGACCACGCTGACGGACGTCTCCCTCGCCCCCGCTCCCTTGGAGGAGCGCGGGTTCATCTCGCTTGTGCCGGGCGCCCCGTGCCGTGCCACGTCAGGGCGCTCTCGGCACAACGGTAAAGAAGGGGAGGTCGGTCGGCGGCCATGGTCTCCCAGAGGGCACGGGAGGTCGAGATCTCGGGCATCCGCAAGATGTTCGAGGCCGCGCCGCCCGGGGCGATCAACCTCGGGCTCGGCGAGCCGGATTTCGACCCGCCCAAGGAGGCGATCGAGGCGCTCTGCCGGGCGGTCCGCTCGGGAGAGAACCATTACGGCCCGTCGGCCGGGCTCACCCAGCTCCGGGACGCCGTCGCCGAGCGGTACCAGGGCCGCGACCCGGCGACGAGCCGGGACAACGTGATCATCACCGGGAGCGGCTCGGAGGGTCTGATGGCGACGGCGCTCGCGCTGTACGACCCGGGGGACGAGGTGCTCGTCCCCGATCCGGGGTTCGTCCTCTACGGCCCCCACGCCAAGCTCTGCGGCGCGGTGCCGGTCCCGTACCCGCTCGACGAGGGACGGCGGTACCAGCCGGACCTCGAGGCGCTCGAGGCGCGGGTCTCGCCGAGGACCCGCGCGATAGTGGTGAACTCGCCGTCGAACCCGACCGGCGGCGTCTTCACGAAGGCGACGGTGCAGAAGCTCCTCGACTTCGCCGAGGAGCACGACCTCACGATCGTCTCGGACGAGGTCTACGAGGAGATGGTCTACGAGGGCCGGTTCGCCTCGTTCTGGGGACACGGCGACCGCGTCGTCGTCGTCAACTCGTTCTCGAAGATCCTCGCGATGACCGGCTGGCGGATCGGCTTCCTCGTGGCCCCTCGATCGCTCGCGGTCGAGATCAACAAGATCCACTACCACATGCTCGCCTGCCCCTCGACCCCCGCACAGCGCGCCGTGCTCGCCGGTCTCACCGAGAGCGGCGACGCGATCCGCGCGATGGTCGCCGAGTTCCGGGCGCGGCGAGACCTCATGGTGCGCGGCCTCAACGACGTGCCGGGGCTCAAGTGCGTCCCGCCCGCCGGGGCGTTCTACGCGTTCCCGAGGTTCCGCTGGCCGGGAAGCGCCCAACAGGTCGCGCACGCGCTGCTCTCCCGGGGCCTGATCACGACCCCGGGCGACGCCTTCGGGGCCCTCGGGGCGGGGCATCTCCGGCTCTCGTTCGCGAACTCGCGCGAGAACCTGCGCCGGGCCCTCGCGATCCTTCGCGCCTACGCGGTCGAGGCCGGCGCGTGATCCTTCGGCTCCTCGGCGCCGTGCTCGAGCCGCTGAGCCGGCTGCGGCGTGAGCCGGAGGCCTCCTACCAGGCCCAGTTCGCCCGGGAGCTCCGAGAGCTCGACGCCAGGCGCCCTCAGCCGGCCAGTTCTCGGTAGAGCGCCTGGTGGCGGGCGACGCACTCGGACCAGTCGAGTCCCTCGACGCGACGGCGGCCCGCCGCGACGAGGGCCCGGCCCTGTGCCGGGTCCGCGAGGAGCTGCGCGAGCGCGCCGGCGAGCGCGTCGACGTCCCCGAACGGCACCAACCGCCCCGCGGCGCCCTCCTCGAGGACCTCGGGGACGCCGCCGACGGCGGAGGCGACGACCGGCACGTGGGCCGCCATCGCCTCGAGCAGCACGAGGCCGTAGGCCTCCCATTCGGAGGGCAGGACGAACGCGAGCGCGCCCCGGAGGACCGCCCGGTACGCCCCCCGGTCCGCGAGGTGGCCGAGCCAGTGCACTCTCTCGGCGATCCCGAGGTCGTTGGCGAGCGTCACGAGCCGTTCGCGCTCCCCCCAGTCCCGACCGACGAGCACGAGGTGGGGTCGGTCCGCCGGCCCGAGCCGGGCGAGGGCCCGGACGAGGACGTCGAGACCCTTGTTCGCCGCGATGCGGCCGGCGTAGACGACGTAGCGCTCCGGGAGTCCCGCCGGCGCGAGGTCCCGCTCGGGGGTCGCGAACTCCGAAAGGTCGACGCCCGGCGGGATGACGCGGATCCGGTCGGCCGGCGCAAAGGCGCCGACGAGGCGGGCCTCGAGCTTCGTCTCGACGACGAGGGCCCGGGCCGTGCGGTAGGCCGTCCCCCCAAAGAGGAGGTCCTGTCCTCGAAGGAGCGCCCGCTTCGCCGCCGGCGCTCGTCGGTCCGCCGGGTGATAATGGGTCGAGACGACGAGCGGCGTCCCGGTCCGGCGCGCGACCGCCGCGGCCTCGAGGACGTGACCGTAGCGGTGCGAGTGGGCGTGCACGACGTCGGCGCCCGACGCCGCGAGCGCGGGGAGGAGCCCCGGCCACAGCGGCATCGTGAGGCCGGGGACGAGGCGGCGCACCACGGGAAAGCGGGTCACCGGCACGCCGTCGACGACCGTCGAGGCGTCACGACGGCGCTCCCAGGCGTCCTCGTCGTACAGGTCGGAGGCGAAGACCCGGACGTCCTCGCCCGCGGCCCGGAGACGTCGCGTCACCTCAAGCACGTTCGTCTCGACACCGCCGGGGGCGTCGAACCGCAGCGTGACGTGGACGATCCTCACGCCCCGCCGACCTCTCGGTAGACCGTCTGGAGCGCGTCGACGACCGTCTCCCACGAGTAGCGGGGCACGACCTCGGTCCGGCCGAACCTCCCCAAGCGGTCCCGGCGCTCCTCGTCGTCCCACAGCGAGAGGAACGCCTCGGCGAGCGGGGCCGCCTCGGCGGGGGGGACGAGAACGCCCGCGGCGCCGTCCGGCACGAACTCGGGGATCCCCCCGACCCGCGACGCGACGACGGGGGTCCCTTGGGCGAGCGCCTCGAGGAGGACCAGCCCGAACGCCTCGTACTCGCTGGGCAGCGAAAAGAGCCGCGCCTCGCGGAACGCCGAGGCCAGGAGGCGCTCGTCGGCGAGGAACCCGGTGAGCCGAACGCGTCCCGTGAGGCCCGCGGCCGCCACACGGGCCTCGACGGCGGCGCGCATCCCTCCGTCCTCGCCGACGAGGACGAGCGTCGCCGAGGGGTCGTGCCGCGCGAGCGTCGCGAAGGCGTCGACGAGCGGCAGGAGCCCCTTGTTCGACGCCAGCCGCCCGACGAACAGGAGGAACGGCCCGTCGAGGCCGAGCGACCTCGAGAACGGCCGGTCCCCGCCCGGCGGCTCGGGGAGCGGCGTGTACCCGGGCGGGATCACGGTCACGGGGGGGAGGGGGAACCCGTTCTCGCGGAGGAGCCGTTCTTCCTCGCGGGTCTGGACGATGAGCCGCGCGGCCTCGGCGACGATCGGCGCCGCGAGCGCGCGGTCGTAGAAGCCGCGAAGCCGGTGCCGGAGCCAGCCGCCCTCGATCGACCAGATGGGATGGTAGTGCGCCGTGAGGACGTAGGGTACGCGGGCCCGGCGCGCGTACCGACGCGCGACGCTCGCGTGGTGGGTCCCGTAGGTGTGCACGTGAAGGACGGACGGGCGCCGCTCGGCGAGGGCCCGGCCGAGCCCGCGGAAGAACGGGTAGTGGAGCTCGCCGGGAAGGCTCCACACGGGCACTCGGTGGAGCCGCACGCCGTCGCGCGTCTCCTCTCGGGGGACCTCGGGGCCGAGCCGCTCGAGCGGGAACTCCCGGTAGAGGTCGCTCGTGAAGACGTCGACCTCTTGACCGCGGGCGACGAGCCTTGTCGACACCTCGCGCACGTGCCGCTCGACCCCGCCCGGTCCGGGCGGGTAGCGCATCGAGAGCTGGGCGAGCGCCACGACCGGGGGCTACCCGGCCCGCGACCCGGAGAGCCGGAGCGCGTACTTCTTGTAGACCTCGGAGGCCCGCGCGACGGCCTCGACCTTGACGTACTCGTTCGCCTGGTGGGAGAGCTCCTCCTCGCCGGCGCCGAAGATGACGACGCGCGGGTTCACCTGCGTGTAGTAGACCGCCTCGGAGGCGTGGACCAGGACCGTCGACTCGGCGCTCGAGACCTCCTTGAGGACCTTGAGGTGCTCGGAGTTGGGGTCGATCTGGACCGCGGGCATGCTCACGAGCCGGCGGAGCGTGAACGGCGTCTTGATCCGTCGGAGGTGGTCCTCGATCTCTCGATAGAGCTGGTCGGGCGAGTACGGCGGCGGGAACCGGATGTCGACCTCGGCCGTCGCCTTGTTCGGGACGACGTTCAGGCGCGTCCCCCCCTGGAACGTCCCGATGTTCATCGTCACCTGGCCGAGCTCGGGGTGCGCGATCCGTCCCTTGAAGCTCTCGAGGCCCCGGAGGATCCGCATCATCTTGGAGATCGCGTTCTCACCGAGGTGCGGCATCGCGCCGTGCGCGGCCTTGCCCCTCGTCTCGATCGCGAGGTCGAGCACGCCCTTCTCCGCGTAGGCGACGCGGAGGCCGGTCGGCTCGCCGACCACGACGGCCTTGGCCCGGCGCATCGGGAGCGTCTTCGCGAGCGCCGTCGCCCCCTGCATCGTCGTCTCCTCGTCCGTCGTGAGCGCGAGGACGACGGGGATCTTCCGGGCGACGAGGTCCTGGGCGGCCTGCAGCATCGCGACGACGGTCCCCTTCATGTCCGCCGCCCCGCGGCCGTACATCCGGCCCGACGCGAGCTGGCTTTGGGAGAAGCTCCAGTAGTCGCCGATCGGGGGCGTGTCGAGGTGGCCGGAGAGGACGACCCCGCCCTGGCCGTACTCCGCGAGAAGGGCGGGCGCCGAGGAGTCGCCGAAGAGCGTGTTGCGCATGTGGACCTGGTCGGTGAACGACTGGACGTAGTCGAGCACCTCCTGCTTGTCCGAGAACGGGTCGCTCGGGATCTTGATCAGGTCCGCGAGCATATCGACCATCTGACGTTTCATCGACGCAACAAGCTCCTTCCCGTCGCTCACGACGCCGTGATGACGGGGCTCGTGCTCCGCCTTAAGGGGGGCGGGCGCTTAATTGTTCGCCCTGCCGGGCGCGCCCCGAGGGCCGGCCGGGGCCACGACGGGCCCACTCTCGCGGGCCGGCCTCGAGGAGCCGCCGGCTCCGGGCCAGGGCCCGGTGGAAGCCGTCGGGCGAGCCGACGCTCCACCACTCGCCGTCGCGGGCCCCGAGGACCAGCGCCCGGACGCTCGCCCCCTCCTCGAGGAGGGTGCGGATCGCGTCCGTGACCTCGAGCTCTCGCGGCCGGTCCCGACGCTTGACCGTGCGCAGCGCCTCGAAGAAGCGCCCGGAGAAGGCGTAGACCGCCGTCGCCGCCCAGGACGAGCGGGGCCGGGCCGGCTTTTCCTCCATGCCGGTGACGCGCAGGCGTCGGAGCCCCTCGAACCGCCCGTCGGCGACCCCCTCGACGACCCCGTAGCGCGACGGGTTCGCGACCCGCCGGACGAGCAGCACGGCGTCGTGCCCCTCGGCGTCGCGGAACTCCGCCAGGCGCCGGACGAGGGCCCCTCGGGGCCGCTCGAGGAGCACGGCATCGGCGGCATGGAGGAGGAACGGCCCCGCCCCGACCTCGGGAGCGGCCCGGAGGACGGCGTCGCCGAAGCCGTTCGGCCGGGGCTGGACCGCGTAGCGGAGGTGGAGCCCCTCGAGGGTCTCGTAGAACCGGCGCGTCTCCAAAAGGCGCTCGCGCTTGTCGGCGTGGCGCTCGAGGAAGGCGCGGTCGATCGTGAAGTAGCGCCGGACCGACTCGAGGTCGCGGCGGCCGACGACGAGCGTGACGTCCGTGATGCCGGCCTCGACGAGGCTCTCGAGGACGAGATGGGCGACCGGCTTGAGCACGGGGGTGCCGTTCGGCCGGGTCCAGTCGAACAGCGGCAGGAGCTCCTTGCGGAGCCCGCGGGTCCACGGGAGCATCCGCGTCCCCTCGCCGGCGAGCGTGAGGACGCCGCGCATGGGGGCTCTAGGCGGGGGTCCGGTCCGAGGTCGTCGGAGGGGCCACCGAGGCCGTCGGGGTCGGCGCGGGCGCGGGGGGGACCCGGCCCGAGAGGTGGCCGCGGTTGTCGGCCTCGCGCCATTGGACCACCGGCATCACGACATGCCGTCGGGCGACGAGCCGTCGCTTGAACTTGAGGAGGTCGCGGAACACCTCGCGCACGACGTCCTCGAGCTCGCGGCTTCGCTTGTAGCCGAGGGCGGGCAGGTTCTCGAGGATCGGGTGGTAGTAGTGCTGCTCGGCCTCGACGCGCGGGTCGGGAGGATGCTCGATCGTCGGCGACAGGCCGAACTCCCGCCCGACGCGCTGGACGAGGTCGGCGAGCTCGTTCACAGAATAGTAGGCGTCGAACTGGTTGAAGACGCGGTACTCCGGCCCCTTGGGCGGGTTCTCAACGGCGAGGCGCAGCGACTGCATCGAGTCCTCGAGCGCGATGAACCCGCGCTTCTGGCCGCCGGCCCCGTACGGGGTGATCGGGAGGCCGAGCACCGCCTCGACGACGAAGCGGTTGAGGGCGGTCCCCCACGTCTCGTCAAAGTCGAACCTCGTGAGGAGGGCGTCGTCGGTGATCTCGGGGGTCCGCGTCCCGTAGAGGACCCCCTGCATCACGTCGGTGGCGCGCAGGCCGAAGATCCGCGCCCCGAACATGACGTCGCCCGAGTCGAAGACCTTGCTCCAGTGGTACCAAGAGCCGGCCTGCCGCGGGAACGGAAGGCGGTCCTTCCGGCCGTGGAACTCGACCTCGAAGAATCCCTCGGGGATGTCGACGTTCGGGGTCCCGTACTCGCCCATCGTGCCCATCTTGACGAGGTGGGCCTCCGGGACGACGTCGCGGATCCCGTAGACGAGGTGGAGCGTCCCGGTGAGGTTGTCGACCTGGGTGCGCACCGCGTGGTGGACGTCGATCATCGAGTACGGCGCGCTCCGCTGCTCGGCGAGGTGGACGACCGCCTCCGGCCGCTCGGTCTCGAGGACGTGGCGGACGAACGCGTAGTTGGTCATGTCGCCCTTGTAGAACCGGAGCTCCTTGCCGAGAAGCCTCCGGACGGCCTCCTGGCGCTTGGGGAACGTCGGGATCGGCGTCGCCGAGTGGCTGCCGACCTCCTTGACGCGCCGGCGCGTGACGAAGTTGTCGAGCCCGGCGACGTCGTGGCCCCGACCGAGGAGGTGCAAGGCGAGCGGCCACCCCGAGTAGCCGTCGATCCCCGTGATGAGGACCTTCATCCCGCGAAAGCTGGGGGGGGCCCGTATTTAGGCCTAATGGGAGGGTCGCCCTCCCCGCGCCGGTCGGCGCCGCCGGGCGCGCGTGGCGCCTCCGACAGTTTAAGGTTCCGTCCCGCTACGGTACCCGTCGGAGGGCGACGCGCGCGTGACCGCCGAGGTCCGGATCGTCGATACCCGGGGGGACTCCCTCAAGGGGGCGATGATGGTCGTCGGCTTCCCCACGCACGGCCTCGTCGGCTCCGTCGCCGCCTCCTACCTCGTCCACACGCTCGACATGGCGTCGGTCGCCTACATGACGAGCGAGGCGTTCCCGCCGACGGTGATCATGGAGGAGGGGGTCGTCTCCGCGCCCGTCCGCTTCTACGCGAGCAAGGTCGTCTGCGGCGTCGACCG
This sequence comes from Thermoplasmata archaeon, assembly GCA_027315165.1. Taxonomy (GTDB): domain Archaea; phylum Thermoplasmatota; class Thermoplasmata; order Lutacidiplasmatales; family UBA184; genus Lutacidiplasma. Next base: position 9,944 of record DAHUYN010000020.1, read on the forward strand.
CTCCTGCGAACAGCTCGTCGTCGCGATCAGCGACATCCAGCCGCCCCCCGAGACGCTGAGCCATCTGGGTCGCGAGATCCTCGACTGGGCGGAGGCGAAGGGCGTCCAGCTCGTCGTCGCCGTCGAGGGCCAGCCGCTCGACGAGGAGGTCCTCGGGGATGCCCGCGTCGTCGCGATGGCGAACCGGGCCGCCGCGCCGCTCTTGGGGAAGTACCGGTTCGAGCCCGCGAACGGCGTCGTCACGGGGTTCGCGGGCGGCCTCCTGCTCTCGGCGATCGGCCGGAGCCTTCCCGTCCTCTGCCTCGTCGCGCAGGCGCACAAGGACTACCCCGACGCGCGCGCCGCCGCGAAGGTCATCGAGACGGTCAACCCGCTCGTGCCGATGCTCGTGCTCGACACGAAACCGCTCCGCGAGAAGGCCCGAGAGATCGAGGCCGAGGTGCGGAGGAACCTCACCAAGCAGCAGCAGTCGATGACCGCGATGCGCGAGGCGGAACCGGTCGGGCCGGGTGAGATGTATCGCTGACACGGCCCGGGCCCCGGGGAGCGACGCCTTCCGCTCCCTCGCCCCGTCGGTGGAGCTCCGCGGGTTCAAGGGCAAGGACGTGCCGACGATCTCCAGGATCGTCGCCGACGCCCTCCACGAGCACTACGACCCGGGGCTCTACCCCTCCCTGAGCCAGCAGTGGCCCGAGGGGTTCCTCGTCGCCACCAACCCCTCCGACCAGCCGATCGGCTTCCTCCTCGGCGTGAGCCAGGTCGAGGGGGAGGCCCGCATCCTGATGTTCGCCGTCGACCGGCCCTGGCGGAACCGGGGTGTCGGCACGCGCCTCATGGACGCCTTCTTCGTGCGCGCCCGGGCCCGCGCGCTCCGTCGCGCGACGCTCGAGGTCCGGGTGAGCAACGCGACGGCGATCCGGTTCTACACACGCTACGAGTTCTCGGTCACCGACCTGCTCCGAGGCTACTACTCCGACGGCGAGAACGGCTACCAGATGGCCCGACCCCTCTAGCGCCCCCCCGGGCCCCCCCGGCGGAAACCCTTTAGCCCCGGGCCGTCCCACGGCAGCGCTCATGGCTGCCCCCCCGCCGACCGCTCGCGACCTGATGACCCCGAAGCCGATCACGCTCCCGCCCGAGGCGCCGCTGTCGACGGCGCTGGGCCTGATGCGCACCCGGTCGGTCCACGAGATCCCGGTGCTCCGGGGGAAGACCTTCGCCGGCCTCATCACGTTCGAGACGATCGCTCGTCGCGCCTACCTCCCCCTCGCGACGAAGGTGGAGCACCTCCTCGTCCTCCCGCCGCTCCTCGAGGAGGGCACGCCGTTCGGCGAGGTCGTCGAGCGGCTCCTCGCGAGCGGCCTCCGGGCCGCCCCCGTCCTCTCGGCGAAGGGACAGCTCCTCGGGATCGTCTCGAGGAGCGACCTCATCAAGGCGATCCCCGCCCTCGTCGAGATCGCCCGACACCGGGTCGAGGAGGTCGCGAGCGCCCCCGCGGCGATCGTCCGCGAAACCGAGCCCGTGACGCGCCTGTTCACGCTGCTGCGCCAGCTCGAGGACCACCCGTTCCCGGTGGTGGACCGCAAGGGGCGCCTCGTCGGCGCCGTCGGCATCGCCGACCTGGGCCGGGTCCTCTGGCGCCCGACGGTGGTCGGCAAGCGCGACACCCTGCGCCGGGGCTCGTCCGCCGCCATCGAGATCGGCTCGATCATGCAGAGCCCGGCGCTCACGCTTCCCAAGGGGAGCACCGTCGGCGTCGCCGCGAAGCAGATGACGGCCCGGCGCGTCTCGAGCGTCTTCGTCGTCGAGGACGGCCGTCCGACGGGCGTCGTCTCGCAGGCCGACATCCTCGGCCTCGCGGTCGGGCACGAGAGCGGGGCCGCCGCCGGCGACGTCTACGTCCAGATCACGGGGCTCCGCGGCTCGGGCGACCCTCAGACGCTCTCCGAGCTCGACCGGGTGATCGCCAAGGGCCTCCGGCACATCGGCCGGCACGTCCGGCCGCGGCTCCTCAACCTGCACGTGAGCCCCCAGGGGAACCACCGCAGCGGGGACGCCGTCGTCCAGGCGCGCCTCCACACGGACCGGGGCATCTTCTACGCGTCGATCACCGGCTGGAACTTCTTCGCGGGCGTCGCCTCGCTCATGGACGAGCTCGAGACGCAGACGCGCCGGGTCCGTGAGGAGGCGCCGCGGCGGACGCGAGGCCGCCGGCGCAACCTGATCGCCGACGAGTCGGTCGGGGATCCCGAGCTCGAGGCCCGGCTCCGCGCGGCGCGCGGCGGCGACGAGGAGTGACGGAGGGGCCGATGCTCCCTGGCGGCGCGCGGAACCCGCGCCAGATGCAATTGATGATGCGCCGCCTCGGCATGACGACCGAGGAGCTCGACGGCGTCGTCGAGGTGATCGTGCGCACGCGCGACAAGGAGCACGTCTTCCACGAGCCCGAGGTCACGATCCTCACCGTGCAGGGCGTCCGGACCTACCAGGTCGTCGGCCAGCCCGAGGTCCGTCCGCTCTCGGCGGCCGGCGCCCCGACCGGGGCCGCGACCGCGCCCGCGCCGCCGCCCGCCCCCGCCGGGCCTCCCGAGGAGGACGTCCGCCTCGTGATGGAGCAGGCGGGGGTCGAGCGCGACGAGGCGGTCCGCGCGCTCGTGGCGGCCTCGGGCGAGCCGGCCGAGGCGATCCTCAAGCTGCTCTCCCGCGCGGGCGCCCGTGGCCCCTAGCGAGCCCGCGGTCGACCAAGAGTGCGTCGAGGGCTACCTCTACCACACCCACCCCCTCGAGCTGCTGGTCCTGCGGCGCCCTCCCTCCCGCGGCCGGGTCTGGGTCCCCGTGAGCGGGAAGGTCGACCCGTCGGACGCGACCTTCCTCGCGGCGCTGCGGCGCGAGATCCTCGAGGAGACCGGCTTTGACGAGCTCCCGAACGTCTTCCCGCTCGACTGGTCGGTCCCGTTCGAGGGACCGGACGGCCGACGCTGGCGTCTGCACGCCTACGGCGTCGAGCTCCGGGCGGCCCTCGCGCCGAGGTTGAGCGACGAGCACGAGGCGTTCGCCTGGGTGGCTCCGGACGAAGCGCTCCGCCGCCTCTACTACGAGGACAACCGGGAGGCGGTCCGCCGGCTGCTCGCGCGCGTCGGCCCGCCGTCAACGGTTTAGCGCCGGCCCGGCTCCTCGGGGCGATGGCCCCAGGGACCGCGCCCGCGCCCCCGCTCTCGGAGGCGTCCCCGCCGGTGGCGCCGACGCCGGCGGCGCTCGTGTTCCCGACGTTCGACACGGCGCTGTTCGAGGCCGTGCGGGCAGGACGCCATCGCAAGGTCGTCCTCCAGGTCCCCGCCGGGCTCGTGCGGAACGCCCACGACCTCGCGGCCACGCTCCGGGAGGCGGCGGGCGTGCCCGTCGTCGTCGCGACGCGCCCGTGCTTCGGCGCCTGTGACTTTCCGTCCCTCGACGAGGCGCAGGGGGCCGACGCGGCCGTCGTCCTCGGGCACGCCCCGATCCCGAACGTCCGGCGGAACCGGGTGACCTACTTCGTCGAGATGCGCGACCCTCTCGGGGACCCGGAGACGCTCGCGGCCACGGTCGCAGCGGCGACGGTGCCGCGGCGGCTCGGCCTCGTCGTCTCGGTCCAGCACCTCGACCTCGCGCCGCGCCTCGCCGACGCGCTCCGGGCGCGGGGCTTCGAGGTCGCGGTCGGGTCGGGGGACCGGCGCCTCGCCTACCCGGGCCAGGCGCTCGGCTGCAACTACACGTCGGCCGAAGCGGTCGCCGACGTCGTCGACGCGTTCCTCTTCCTCGGAACCGGCCGGTTCCACCCCCTCGGCCTCGCCTTCGCGGTCGACCGCCCGGTCTGGTCGCTCGACCCGCGCCAGGGGACGCTCGAGCCGCCGATCGACCGGGCCACGCTCGTCGCGAAGCGCCAGCTGCTCGTCGCCTCCTGCCGGGAGGCGAAGCGGTTCGGGCTGCTCGTCTCGAGCTTCCCCGGGCAGGACCGGAGCGCGATGGCGCTCGCCCTGCAGCGGCGCGCCCGGGAGCGCGGGCTCGAGGCCGAGCTGCTCGTCTTCGACCGGCTCGACGCACGCGACCTCGTCGGGCGGGACCTCGACGCCTACGTCAACACGGCCTGCCCGAGGATCGCGCTCGACGACGCCGGGCTCTACGAGCGGCCCATGCTGACCCCCCCGGAGTTCCTGATGCTCTTGGGAGAGCTGCCGCTCGCGCCCTACCGGTTCGATACCTACCACTGAGCCCGGCGCGGGACCGGACGATCGGCGGAGCGCCGGAGAGGTCCGAGGGTCGAGCGCCCCCGGCTACGGCGGGTTCATCGCGACGGGGGTCAGGGGCGGGGGCATCGCACGGCGACGTGCGAGGACCCGGGCCGCCCGGAAATAGGCGCCGAACGCGACGAGGAAGCCGAGCACCATCACGAGCGAGAACCCGTCGTGGCCGGTCATCAGGAACTCTTCCCCACCGACCCCCGCGAGGAGGACGCCGATCAGGCCGAGGAACCCCCAGAGCACGACGCGGGGGTGGTGCCTCACGACGGCCCAGACGAGGACGCCGAGGGCCAGCACTCCGAGGAGCAGGGCGAGGCCGATGTGGGCCGAGAGCGCGGGCGTCGAGCTCGCGTTGCGGAACGCGTCCGGCAGCGAGGCGGGAAGGACCTTGTCGTAGAGGTAGATCCAGAGACCGAGGAGGAGCTCGACCACGAGGACGAGCATCGTGAGGCCGATGAGCGCCTGGCCCGCGCCGGTGCCGCCCCCGCGTCGCGCCATCGCCGTCATCGCCTTCTCGCGCGAGCTAGCGCTCGAGGGGGCTATAAACTGAGCCGGTCACGCGCAGCCCCGATCCGCGCCTCGAGCGCAACGGAAAAACGGCGTCGGTGCGATCTCCCCCTCGTGGTCCGAGCGCTCCGGTGGCTCCCTCTCGTCCTCCTGCTCGTCGGCGCGGGGCTCTTGGCCGACGCGGTCGTCACGGGGGGAGCGCGGGTGTCGCTGTTCCTCGTCTTCCCGGTCGTCTCGGGGGGCTCGGCCGAGTTCCTGCTCGGCCTCGTCGCGTTCGTCCTCGGGCTCTTCACGCTCCCGCTCGCCCTCGCGACCTCGGAGACCCTCGTCGGGGACGACGCGCGCGAGGGGCCGGGGGGAGGGCTCCGGGGCGGGGTCGTGCTCGTCGGGCCGGTCCCGATCTTCTTCGGAGACTGGCGGGCGGCGGGCCGGCGCGACTATTTCGTGTGGGCCGTCGTCGGCTCTCTCGTGCTCGGGCTCTTGGTCGCCGTCGCGCTCGCGTGGGCGCTCTTCGGGTAGGCCCCGGCCACGACCTCGTTCACGAACCACTCGTGCAGGCGCGGGTCCGGCGCGAGCTCCGGGTGGAAGGTGAGCCCGACGATCCGGCCGCTCCGGACGCCGACGACCTCCTCGCCCCGGTGCGCGATCGCTCGAGCCCCGGGGCCGACGCTCAGGATGCGCGGGGCCCGGATGAAGACCCCCGGGAAGGGGCCTCCCGGCAGGTCGTCGAAGGAGACGGGACCTTCGAACGACTCCCGCTGGCTCCCGTAGTCGTTGCGCCGCACGACGACGTCGAGCAGCCCGAGGGTCGGAGGGTCGCGGCCGCGCGGGCTCGGCTGGAGCGCGCGGGCGACGAGGATCAGGCCGGCGCAGGTCGCCAGCAGCGGGAGCCCTCGAGCGAGCCGCTCGTGGAGCGGCGTCCAGAGCCCCGCGTGCCCCAGGCGGTCCGCGATCGTCGTGCTCTCGCCGCCCGGCAGCACGACGGCGTCGACGCTCTCGAGGTCGGCCTTCGTCAGCACCGTGACGACGTCCTCTCGAGGGAGAACCCGGGCGAAGGCGGCGACGTGCTCGGGGACATCCCCCTGGAACGCGAGGACGCCGACCTTCATCGGCCGCGGCGGAGCTCCTCGAGGATCTCCTTCGCGCGGTCGATGCGGATCGCGTGCTCCTCGACGAGGCGGGCGACGACGCGGTCGACCTCGGCCCCGGTCGCCCCGGCGGTCGCGGCGATGTTGCGGGCGTGCAGTTCCATGTGGCCGCGCTGGATCCCCTCGGTCGCGAGCGCGCGGAGCGCGGCGAAGTTCTGGGCGAGCCCGACGCACGCCAGCACCTGGGCGAGCTCCTGCGCGCCGTGGACGCCGAGGAGCTTCACGTTCGCCTTCGCCGTCGGGTGGACCGCCGTCGCGCCGCCGATGAGGCCGACCGCCGTCGGCAGCTCGATCGTCCCGACGAGGTTCCCGTCGGCGTCCTTCTCGTACGTCGTGAGCGGGCGGACGACGCCTCCCTCACGGGCCCGGAAGGCCGCGTAGGTGTGGGCGCCGGCCTCGATCGCCCGGAAGTCGTTCCCCGTCGCGACGACGACGCTCGAGATCCCGTTCATGATCCCCTTGTTGTGCGTCGCGCAGCGGAACGGGTCGACGAGGGCGAGCGTGTAGGCGTCGAGGATCGCCTCGACGACCTCGGGACCGGAGGCGGTCGGCGTCGCGAGGGCCTCGGTGGGGAACGTCGCCGACGCACGGGCGAGCCTCAGGACCGCGAGGTTCGAGATGATCCGGAGGACGACGCGACCTCCGGCCAGGCGGGCGACCTCGGGCGCGAGGGCCTCGCACATCGTGTTGACGGCGTTCATCCCCCCCGCGTCGCGCGCGTCGACGAGAAGGTGGACGACGACCATCGGGCCGCGGGGCGAGTCGAGGACCCGGACCTCGAGGTCGCGCGCGCCGCCCCCGAACTTCACGAGCATCGGGTCCTTCGCATTCGCGGCGGCCATCAGCCGCTCCCGCTCGGCGAGGAGGCGGAGCCGCGCCGCCGCCGGGTCGACGACGCCGACGACCTGGATCTGGCCGATCATGATGGGGGCGGTCGTCTGCGCGCGGAAGCCCCCCGTGGCCCGTGCGACCTTCGCCGAGTTCGAGGCCGCGGCGACGACGCTCGGCTCCTCGATCGCCATCGGGACGAGCCGGTCGATCCCGTTGATGCGGAAGTGCGTGGCGACGCCGAGGGGGAGCGGGAAGGCGCCGACGACGTTCTCGATCATCCGGTTCATCAGCCCCGGGTCGACCCCGGGGGGGAAGTCGTAGGCCCGGGCCTCCTCCTCGGTGAGCCCGGCCCACTCCGTGATGAACGCTCGACGCTCCGCGACGGTCCGCTTGTAGAATCCCGAGATCGCCGAATCCTTCTCCATGGTCCCTTCTGCTAGCCGGGTCCGTCCTCGGCGTCCGGCGCGGCCGCGTCCTCCGCCCGAGGGGCGGGTGCCGGTGGCGTCGCGCGCGCGACCACGACCTTCGCCGGGCGGAGGAGAGTGGCCCCGATACGATAGCCCTGCTGGACGATCTCGACGACCGTGCCCGCGGGGCTCGTCCGGCTCGGGGGCGCCTCGGCGACCGCCTCGTGCCGGTCCGCCTCGAACGGCGAGCCGACCCGGGCGACGGGCTCGACGCCCTCGGCGGTGAGGAGCTTCTCCCACTCGAGGGCGAGGAGGTCGACGCCGCGGCGGACCGGGTCCGACGCCGGGAGCCGACCGACCGCGTCGCGAGCGGCCCTGGCGGCCTCGAAGAGGGGGAGGAGCCGTCCCAGGAGTCCGGCGTGAGCCTGCTGGCGCTGGCCCTCCCAGTCCCGGGCGACCCGCTTGCGGAAGTTCTCGAAGTCCGCGAGGAGATACTTGAACCGGGTCTCCCAGTCCTCCGCTCGCTCCGGCTCTTGGGCGGGGGCCGCCGGCGTCGCCGGGCTCGCCGTCTCGGTGGGAGGTGGGGCGCCCTCTGCCGCCATCGGTCGCGTCGCCGACGGGGGCGGCTTATTTGGGGTTTCGCTCCGGCGCCTGTCCCGGGGGTGTGGCCCGGGCGCTTCGGAGCCCCCCTCGACGGGCGTTCCGGCCGAGGCGGGGAGAGGGGTCCGAGAGGGGTCGGATTTCGCGCCCGGCCGAAGGGTTATAACTCGACCCCGGCTCGCTCGGTACAGCCACCTTCCCCGGTGGCCCTTCGATGGCTCCAGAGACCGCAAAGGCCGCCGCGTACGACGCGAGCTCGATCCAGGTCCTCGAGGGCCTGAGCGCGGTCCGCAAGCGCCCGGGGATGTACATCGGCTCGACGGACACGAGGGGCCTCCACCACCTCATCTACGAGGTCGTCGACAACTCGATCGACGAGGTCCTGGCCGGGGCCTGCACGGAGATCTCGGTCACGCTCCACACGGACGGCACCTGCACGGTCGTCGACAACGGGCGGGGGATCCCGGTCGAGGTCCATCCCAAGTACAACCGGCCCGCGCTCGAGATCGTCCTCACGGTGCTGCACGCGGGCTCGAAGTTCGACCGGAACACCTACAAGGTCTCGGGCGGGCTCCACGGCGTCGGTCTCCACGTCGTCAACGCGCTCAGCGAGTGGTTCGAGGTGCGGGTGCGCCGCAACGGGCACGAGTACTTCCAGCGCTACGAGCGCGGGGCCCCGGTGGCGCCGCTCAAGGTCCTCGGCGACGCGGAGGGGACCGGCACCGAGCAGCGCTTCAAGCCGGACCCGGCGGTCTTCGAGACCGTCGTCTTCGAGAAGGAGACCGTCGAGCGCCGGCTCAAGGAGCTGTCGTTCCTCAACCCGCAGGTCGCCATCCGCTTCCGCGACGAGCGCGACGGCACCGACCTCACGTTCCACCACGCCGGGGGGATCGTCGAGTTCGTCCAGGACCTCAACGCCTCCCTCACGACGCTCTTCCCGACGCCGGTGTTCCTCCACGCCAAGCGGGACACGACGGACATCGAGGTCGCGCTGCAGTACAACGACGGCTACAACGAGACGCTCCTCGCGTTCGTCAACAACATCAACACCGTCGATGGCGGGACCCACGTCATCGGGCTCCGTTCGGCCCTCACGCGCACCCTCAACGACTACGCGCGCCAGCGGGGCTTCCTCAAGGGCGAGAAGGAGGCGCTCGGCGGCGAGGACGTCCGCGAGGGGCTCGCGTGCGTCCTCTCGGTCAAGGTGCTCGAGCCCCAGTTCGAAGGGCAGACCAAGGCGAAGCTCGGCAACTCCGAGGTGAAGGGGCAGGTCGAGAGCGCCGTCAACGAGAAGCTCGCCGAGTTCCTCGAGGAGCATCCCGCGATCTCCCAGGCGCTGATCTCGAAGGCCGTCCAGGCGTCGCAGGCTCGGGAGGCGGCCCGCAAGGCCCGCGAGCTCACGCGCCGGAAGGGGCTCCTCGAAGGCGGCGGTCTCCCGGGGAAGCTCGCCGACTGCCACTCCCGGGACCCGAGCGCGTGCGAGCTGTTCATCGTCGAGGGCGACTCGGCCGGCGGTACGGCCAAGCAGGGACGCGACCGGGAGTTCCAGGCGGTGCTCCCGCTGCGGGGGAAGATCCTCAACGTCGAGAAGGCCCGCCTCGACAAGATGCTCCAGAGCGAGGGGATCCGCACGCTGATCACGGCGATCGGGATCGGGATCGGCGACGAGCTCGACCTCGCCAAGCTCCGCTACCACAAGATCATCATGATGACGGACGCCGACGTCGACGGCTCGCACATCCGGACGCTCCTCCTCACGCTGTTCTACCGCAAGATGCCCGAGCTCATCGGCGAGGGCCACGTCTACATCGCCCAGGCGCCGCTCTACCGCGTCCAGCGCGGCCAGAAGTTCGCCTACGCCTACACGGATGCGGAGCGGGACCGGTGGGTCACCGAGTACGGGGGCAAGGGGGTCACGATCCAGCGCTACAAGGGGCTCGGCGAGATGAACGCCGAGCAACTTCGGGACACGACGATGAAGCCCGGCCAGCGCTCCCTTCTGCGCGTCACCGTCGACGACGCGCAGCGGGCGAACGAGCTGTTCACGATCCTGATGGGCGAAGAGGTCGAGCCCCGTCGCGCCTACATCCAGGCGCACGCGGTCGAGGTCTCGAACCTCGACATCTGAGGAGGGACGCGTGGCCACGACGGGGCTCGAGGAGGCCCTCGCGGCCTTCGGGCGGGGCCCCCGCGACGTGCCGCGCCACCCCGTCCTCCACGGCGCGGCCGGCACCCTCGTCACGATCGGCGTGCCCTCCGAGCCGACGGGGATGGACTGGGCCGGGGTCTGGATCGCCCCGGCGGGGCCGAGGATCGTCGGCCCCCGACCGGAGCCGACGGGCGGGGCGGCGGCGCACGGGCTCTCCGGAGTCTCGGCCGAGCTGTTCGAGCTGTTCGTCTGGGCCTCTCGCGTCTACCTCGAGCGCGTCGAGGCGATCGATGCGAAGCTGGCCGAGACCCAGGAGAAGGGACGGTCGGTCCCGCTCTCCGAGGTGTGGACGCTGCAGCGGCAGACGGCCCGGCTCCGCGCGCAGATCGGCCGGGCCTTGGTCGGGCTCGCCGAGGTCTCGGGTCGGTTCGCGCCCTCGTTCCCGTTGCTGTCCGCCGCCGCTCCGGCGCTGACCGCCGAGCTCGGGCGCGTGCAGGCGCTCGCGGCGAGCGTGCAGCAGTCGCTGAGCGACCTCATCCTCCTTCGGAACGCCGAGGAGGCGAACCGCATCGCCGAGGCGGCCAACGAGCTCACGCGGACGTCGAACACGATCGCGACCCTCGCGAACACCTCGAACATCCGCATGCTCGGGATCACCTACCTGGCCCTCGTCCTCGGCCTCATCAGCGCCGTCGTCCTCATCCCGAACACCGCCGCGACGATCCTCGGGATGCCGAGCGCCGCGTGGGTGCCGGGCCTGTGGGTCGACGCTCTCCTCGTCGCGCTCGCGGTGATCCCGATCGTCATCGTCTTCTCCCGTCCGTGGGTCCAGGCGATCCTGGGAGGCCTTCGGGCCTACGAGTCCCGGGCTCGAGAGGGGCTCCAGGACCTCCCCGAGGTCGAGGTCGAGACCCCGCGACGGCCTCCGGCCGGCCGCTGACCGGTCCAAACCGCTTTGTGACCGACACGGCTCGCCCTCGCGTGAGCGCCACGGCCGCCCTCCCGAAGGTCTTCCGCAACGCCCTCCTCGTCACGCAGGACCCGCAACGGCGGGTCCTCCGAGGCGACCTCGCCGTCGAGGGGGGCCGGATCACGCACGTGGGTCCCGGCGCCCCGGCGGTCGGCGAGGAGGTCGACGCGAGCGGGTTCGCGATCGTCCCCGGGTTCGTCAACACGCACAACCACGTCGCGATGACCCTCCTGCGGGGCCTCGCCGACGACCGGGACCTGGGTGGCTTCCTCGAGGTCCTCTTCGCTGTCGATGCGAAGCGCACCGACAGCGACCTCGAGGCCGGTGCCGCGGCGGGGATCGCGGAGATGCTGCTCTCGGGCACGACGACGTTCCTGGACCTCTACTACGGCGCGGACGCGATCGCGCGCGCCGTCGAGCGCCTCGGGATCCGCGGCTACCTCGGCTGGGCGGTCCTCGACCCCGAGCTGACGACGCAGAAGGGCCGCCCGCTCGACAACGCGCGCGGGTTCATCGACCGCTGGCGGGGCCACGAGCGGGTGGTGCCGCTCGTCGCCCCCCAGGGCGTCTACGTCTGCAACGCCGAAACGTGGCTCGGCGCCCGAGACCTCGCCCACGAGAAGGGCACGCTCGTGCACTACCACCTCTCCGAGACGCGGCGCGAGGTGCACGAGCACGAGGCGAAGACGGGACGGCGCCCGCCGCTCTGGCTCGACGAGATCGGCTTCCTCGGCCCCGGCCAGGTCGCCGCCCACGGGGTCTGGCTCACGCGCCGAGAGGTCGAGACGCTCGCGAACAAGGGCGTCGCGGTCGCGCACTGTCCGAGCTCGAACCTCAAGCTCGCCACGGGCGGGGTCGCCCCGGTCGTCGACCTCCGCGCGGCCGGCGTCGTCGTCGGTCTCGGGACCGATTCGGTCGCCTCGAACAACTCGCTGTCGATGCTCCGCGAGATGCACGTCGCCGGGCTCCTCCAAAAGCACCACCGGTGGGACGCCGGCGCGCTGCCGGCGCAGGCGCTCTTGGACCTCGCCACGATCGACGGCGCCCGCGCCCTCGGCGTCGCCGACCGGCTCGGCTCCCTCGAGGTCGGCAAGCGGGCCGACCTCTCGATGTTCCGCCTCGACCATCCGACGCTGCTCCCCGCGCGTCCCGAGGCGATCGTCTCGCACCTCGCCTACTCCGCCAGCGAGGAGGCGGTCGACGCCGTCTACGTCGACGGGGAGGCCGTCGTCCGCCATCGCGCGCTCGTGCGCGAGCCGTGGGCGAAGATCTCTGGAGAGGCCGAGGCGGCCGCGGCGACGCTCTGGGCCGCCGCGCGCCGCTAGGGGCCCGTCCTCGAGAGCCATCGGGCGAGGCGCCGCTCGAGCGCGTCGCGCAGCGCGGGGGCCGGCGTCGTGACGCCCTCTTCCTCGAGGCTCGTCAGGTGGCGTTGCGCCTCCTCGGGCGCGAGGTCGAACAGCCGCGAGATCGCCGCGCGGTCGACGGTCCTCGAGAGGACGCCATGGTGCAGCAGGTGGGTCGGCGTGAGGTGCTGCGCGGCGCCGCCGACGACGCGTCCGCGCGCCTCGAGCGCCGAGCCGCGCTCGCCGAGGAGGCAGTACGTCGAGCTCACGCCGCGGGAGGGGCGCCAGTCCGCGCCGGGAACGTCGTCACGAAGGAACTCCGCGACCGCGGCGCCGAGCCTCGCGTAGGCTCGCGCGTAGTCGCGGCCGGCCCGAGGGTCCGCGCGCGGGAGGACGACCGCCCACGCCAGGTCCCCCGGCTCGTGCAGGAGGCCCGTGCCGCCGCTCGCGCGGACGAGGACGGGGATCCCGAGGGCGCGGGCGCGCCGCGCGGCGGCGGCCTCGGGGCCTTGCGAGACCCCGAGGGAGACCGCGGGCGCGTTGAGCACCGTGGCTCGGACCGACGCGCCGCCCCGACGGAGCGCCTCCTCGTCGGCGTCGAGGTTCTCCGACGGGGAGAGCTCCGCGGCGGGCGGCCGGGGATCCGCCTCCATCGCGGGACGGACGAGCGGGGGCCGGGTCAAAAGATATGGCTCCCTCCTCCCTCCCCCGAGCATGGCCGAGCTCTCGACCTTCTCGCTGCATCCCGGCGACGCCGCGCCCGACTTCTCCCTCCCCGGCGTCGACGGCAAGGTCCACGGCCTCCACGATTTCGACGCGAGCCGGCTCCTCCTCGTCGTCTTCTGGTGCAACCACTGCCCGTACGTCCAGGGCTGGGAGTCCCGGATGGTCGACCTCGGGAAGCGCTACGGCCCCAAGGGCGTGGCCGTCGTGCTCATCAATGCGAACGACGCCGCGAGCTATCCCGACGACGGGTTCGACGAGATGGCGGATCGCGCCCGGCGCAAGGGCTACCCGTTCCCCTACCTGTGGGACGAGTCCCAGGCGGTCGCGCACGCCTACGGGGCGCTCGTGACGCCGCACCCCATGCTGTTCGGGCCGGACCGGCGACTCCTCTACCAGGGCCGCATCGACGACCAGCCCTCCGAGCCGGCCCGCGTCCGGCACCGGTATCTCGAGGAGGCCCTCGAGGCAGCGCTCCGCGACGAGGCCGTGCCGAAGGCCGAGCTACCGGTCCTCGGCTGCTCGGTGAAGTGGCGGCCGTAGCCGGCGGCGCGAGGTCCCCGGGGCTCTCGGCGCCGGGCCCGTTCGGATCGCCTTCGCGCGCGCCTCCCACGCCTCGACGAGGTCGGACCTCAGCGGCGTGCCGGCCTGGTCGAGCCGCGCGGCGATCGCCGCCTTGGCCGCGAGGGCCCGAGCGAGCCGTCCCCGCTGCCGCCGCGGCGCACCCTGCAGGAGCGGATGCAGGAAGAGGACGCCGTGGCGCGGCGGAGGAGCGCGGCCCCGAAGGTGCTCGAAGAACGCCCGCTCCGCCCCGAGGACCTGGACGGTGCTCGCCGGCAGCCGAGCGAGCCGGTCGAGCCCGCCGGCGAGGGCCACGAGCCGCCCGGCGAGAGCCGGGCCGAGGAGGGTCGAGAGGTTCGGGGCCCGCTGCGGCATCGAGGCCGCGATCGCCGCCTCGACGCTCGAGCGCAGTCGGCCCACGCGTTGGTAGAGCTCGGCGAGCTCGCGCCGGGCCCGGACGAGCTCCGGCTCGACGGGGCCCCGCTCCGTCACGGCGGTTTCCTCATCGGTGAGTCGCCGGGCGATCCGGTCGGCCGTCGGGTCTTCTTCGAGGAGGTCGACGAGGTCTCGAGAGCCCCAGCTGACGAGGCGCTCCCCGAGCGAGTTGGCGACGCCGTCGAGGTCGGTGACCGCGCGCACCGCCTCCTCGACGTGGATCGACGGGTCCCAGGCCGACGCGAGGGCCCCTCGAGCGGCCTCGAGGAACAGGTCGCGGCGCACGGCCCGGGTGAACCCGAGCTCCGAGAAGGGGGTCGGCTCCGCGCCGCCTCCGAGCTCGGGGCCGCCCGGCCGCACGAGCCGGCGGTCGCGAGCGAGCGCGGGGGCGCCGGCGAGCTCCGAGAGGAGCTGCTCCTCCTCCTCCGTTCGGGCCCCGACGCGGCGGAGCTGCATCCGTTCGAGGAGGGCGGCGGACTCCGTCGGGTAGGGACGGGAGGTCACCGTCCGTCCGTCCTCGACGACGAAGACGCCGTACCACCGTGTGACGACCTCGCGCATCGATGGTCCCCTGCTCCGTCAGTCGGACCGGAGCCCTCCGTTGACGTGGAGGGTCGTGCCCGTGAGGTAGGCGGCTTTCGGCGAGGCGAGGAACGAGATCGCCTCGGCGACGTCCTCCGCGGATCCGAGGCGTCCCAAGGGGATCGCCCGCTCGCGCTCTCGTCGCCGTTCGGGCGAGTCCCCCGCGAGGATCGCGGTGTCGATACTTCCCGGCGCGACGACGTTCACCGTCGTCTGCGGCGCGAGCTCGTGCGCGAGGGAGCGGGCGAGGCCGAGCTGGGCCGCCTTCGCGGCGGCGTAGTGCGCGCCGCGCGTGGACCCCTGGAACGCGAGCACGCTCGAGACGAAGACGATGCGGGCCGTCGGAGCCCGCCGCAGTCGGGGCAACAGAGCCCGCGTGAGCGCCGCGGGCGAGAGCAGATGCACCTGGAGGATCGAGCGCCACTCCGCCTCCGAGGTCTCCTCGAAGCTGCGCCTCGGGTAGGGACCCGCGTTGTGGACCAGGATGTCGAGCGAGTCCCACCGCTCGGCGACGGCCCGCGCCAGCTCGGTCGCGCCGGAAGGCTCCGCGAGGTCGGCTCGAAGCAGGAGCGCCTCGCGGCCTCGTGCCCGCACCTCCGCCGCCGTGGCGGCCGCCTCCGACTCGTGGGAGAGGAAGTGGACCGCGACGTCAACGCCGTCTCGAGCGAGGTGCAGGGCGGTCGCGCGCCCGATCCCGCGCGAGGCGCCGGTGACGAGGGCCCGCACGGTCTCCACGAGGAGACGGGGCGGATTAGGGTTCGCCCGCGCCTTTGGCTCCTCGGCTCGGCGGCTTATTAACCCGGTCCGCGTGCGCGCCGCGTGTCCGCCGCCGAGGGGGCTCCACTCGTCCGGTACGAGCGGGACGGCCCGTGCGCGCTCCTCACGATCGACAATCCCCCGGTGAACGTCCTCAGCGCCCTGGTCCTCGACGCCCTCACCGAGGCGCTCGCGCGGGCCGAGCGCGACCTCGAGGCCCGCGTGGTCGTGCTCCTCGGCGCCGCCGAGCGGGCGTTCGCCGCCGGCGCGAACCTCCGGGAGATGGCTCCGATGGGGCCCGCGGAAGCCCGCGTCCACGGCGGTCGCGGCCAGGCCGTGACGAGGGCGATCGAGCGGCTGCCGCTCCCTGTCGTCGCAGCCGTCCACGGCTCCTGCCTTGGCGGGGGCTGCGAGATCGCGCTCGCCTGCGACTTCGTCGTCGCGAGCGAGGACGCCGTCTTCGGCCAGCCCGAGATCAATCTCGGTGTGATGCCCGGATGGGGCGGTACCCGCCGTCTGCCGCGACGCGTCGGCGCGGCTCGGGCCCGTGCCTGGATCCTGACGGGCTCGCCGGTCCCGGCCCGCGAGGCCCACGCGCAGGGCCTCGTCCACAAGGTCGTGCCGCGGGCGGAGTTGAGGCGCGCGGCGCTCGACCTCGCGAACGAGCTCGCCCAGAAGCCCGCGACGGCGCTCGCGGCCGCGAAGTTCGCCCTCCTGTCGGCCATCGACCCGGGCGTCGACGCCGGGCTCGCCTACGAGCTCCGGCTCTGGAGCGCGTTGTTCGGGACGCCGGACCAGCGGGAAGGGATGGCGGCCTTCCTCGAGAAGCGCCCGATGCGCCTCGCCGAGCGGGAGGACCCGGACGCGCTCCGAGAGCGGCTGCCGCCCGCCGACGGAGAGGGCGACGGACCGAAGCCCTTAACGAGGGGAACGCGCCACCCCTGAGACGGTCCCCGACGTGCGATGCCGCGGTGGCTCAGCAGGTAGAGCGGCTCCTTGGTAAGGAGCAGGCCGAGGGTTCAAATCCCTCCCGCGGCTTCGGGTATCCTGGGACGGCGGGGAGACGCCTGCCGGCGTTCGGGCGGCCTAGGTCATCCGGCTGTACACGTCCGCGAGGAACCCTGACTTGAGCCGATACTCGCGACCCTTGGCCGCACCGCGTTCCTCGAGTACACCGGCCCGCACCAACTCCTGAAGCGCCTTCCAGATCGCAGGCCCGCTGTATCCGGGCGCGTTTGGATAGTCGCCTCGATGGAACCAATCCCCCGCGCCGGAAAGGATCCAGAGCAGAACTGACTGGGTGCTCCTACGGGAAAATCGGGCCAGCGTCGATCGAAGGTCCCCGCGGCCGAGGGCGACCTCGTACGCCTTTTCGAGTTCGCGGGTGTAGTACCG
>DAHUYN010000021.1 GCA_027315165.1 Thermoplasmata archaeon
ACAAGAGATGCCTTGCAGGGGAAGGGCTACCCAGCCTTCGGCGCTCCGTCAGGCTGACCACAAACCTGAACGCCTACGATGTCGAGGAAGACATCCTGCGGGGGGGGAAGGAGGCCCCCCGGTCCTGGGCCCTCTCCGACTCCGGAGGTCGAAGGAGGGTCTCAAGGTCGCCGCTTCGCGTGTCGCCCAACCACTCGATCCAGCCGCGCGCCAGCGAGAGCTCGTCGATCGCTCGATCGCTCGCGGGCCTGGCTACTTCTTGGGGAAGTGCGAGATCTCCCAGAGGTTGCCTTCGGGGTCCTCGAAGAAGGCGAACCGCTGGCCGTCCGGCCGGGTCGTCGGCGGCGTGACGAAGTGCACGCCCTTCGCTTGGAGAGCCTCGTACTCGCGGTCGGCGTCTTCCAAGAACACCGCGCAGTAGGACCGCGATAGGCCCCCCGTGGCGGGGCGCTTGGATCGGTCGGCGAACTCGGCCGAGACCCCCGCGTGGGAAACGAGCCCGAGGCCCGCGGTACCCTTTGGCCCGAACGTGAGGTACGCGAAGGTATCGCTCAGCTCTTTGACCTGGAATCCGAGCTTGTCCCGGTAGAACTCGGCACACTTCTTCACATCAGCGACGATGAGCACGTAGGCGTTCAGGTGGTCGATCATCGACCGGCGAGCGGGCTCCGCCTTGTATAGTCTTGCCGTGGCCCGGGGTGAATCGCGGGCCCCCGCGGAGCGGTTCCGATACGCGGTCGCAGGGGTCCCTGGCTCCGGGTGCATCTCGCGAGAGCGGGTCCGGCTCCGTCCTCTCATATCGAGGGAGGGCCTAAGGGGTCGGGGGCCGCGACGATGACGGGGGTCACGAGCGAGACGGCTCGCGTCGACCCGTTGGCCGGCTCCAGGCTCGTCGAGCGCTCCAACCTCCCCGAAGGGCGAGCGCCTCCGCGTCCCCGAGGTCCGGGTCGACGGGGGCGCGCGACGCGTGGAAGCCACGCCCGACGACGTGTTGGGAACGGCGCCCGTCCACTTCGAGGAGGGCGGTCTCGAGTGCGCCTCCTTCGGCGCGGCGATGCGCCGCGGACCTCTCGACGACTCCGGCTCGACGGCTGAGACCGACTCGAACGAACGAGGGCGAAGGCACCGCGATGGAAGCGACCGCGGACCTGCTGGTTGTCGGAGCGGGTCTCCTGGGCAGCGCCACCGCGTTCCACTACGCGCGCTCCGGGGAGGGGCGCGTCCTTCTCTACGAGGGGAACGCGGGCCGCGGCGCCTCGGCGTCGAGCGCGGGCCTCCTCACCGTGGTCGGCTGGGACCCGTGGGACCTCGGGCTGGTCCTCGAGAGCGCGGAGGAGCTCTCTCGGCTCTCCGACGAGACCGGCCTCGGACGGTTCGCCCGAACGGGTGGCCTTCGGATCGCACGGACGGCGGAGGGTGCGGCGTGGCTCGAGCGCATGGCGACGGCGCTCGACCACGCCGGTCTCGCGCACGAGCTGCTCGACCCCGAGGGGGCGTCGCGTCATTGGCCCACCGCGGACTTTTCGGACCTGGCCCGCGGGCTGTTCACGCGGGATGACGCGACGTTCGAGAGCGAGGAGGTCCTCGAGGCCTACCGTCGGGCGGCCCGTCGTGCCGGCGTCGCCGTCGTCGAGGGTCGGGAGCCCGGCGCGCTCGCCCCGACGACGGAGGGCTGGGTCCTCACGACCCCGGAGGGCTCGGTCTCGGCCCCCCGCGCTCTCGTCGCCGTCGGCGCCTGGAGCAAGTCGATGCTGCGGGCGCTCGGGGTCGCGCTCCCCGTGGCCCCGTTCCGCACGCAGGCGGTGGAACTCCGCCCGCGCCCCCTTTCCATCGCGGGCCCGAGCCTCCACGACCTGGACCTGCAGCTGTACGTCCGCACCGCCCCGCGCGGACGGCTCGTCGCTGGAGACGGGACCGAGCTCGTCGAGGCCGACCCGGCCCGAGCCGACGCGAACGCCGACCCGGAGTTCCCCGACCGGGTCCGCGCGCGGCTCGCCGGGCTCTTTGCGGCCCACGCGCCCCTCGAGACGGAGCGATCCTGGGCCGGCCTCTGCGTCGCCTCCCCCGACCGGTACCCGTTGGTGGGGCGCGTGCCGCACCGCGCGGGGCTCTTCGTCGCCACCGGTTTCAACGGGTTCGGCGCGATGCGCGCACCCGCGCTCGCCCGCCGGCTCGCGTGGGCTCTCACGACGGACGAGTGGGCGCCCCTCGCCCCGGCCGACCCGGGTCGCTTCCCCGACGGCCTGCCCCCGTTCGCCCCACGCCCCGAGTTCCCGCTCGAGGCCGAGGGCTCGGGCGCCGCGGGACCGACCGGGGCGTTCCGGGTGGCGGCGCCGAGCCCGCCCGACCCCTCACCGGAGACGCTCTCGCGGCGGTCGCTCTCGAGCGTGGGCGAGATCGAGGCCCTCGACCTTCCCCCGCTCTCCGAGTGGTTCGACCCGTTCCTCGGGTTGTTCCTTCGAGACGCCCTTCGTACGCACGGCGAGGCGGTCGTCGTCGAGGGCGACGGCAGGCCCCTCGGCGTCTACCTGTACAGCCCCTCGGAGGGCGTCGGCTCGGTCTTCACGAGATGCCGGGCCGTCGCCGAGCGGTTCGTCCCCGGGGTCGCCCCGGGAGGCGTCTACGCCGAGCGGGAGTGGTCGCCAGGCGCCGAGGGGATCGAGGTCCTCGCCGCGGACCTGCGGGGCTGGGTCGCGGCGCTGCCGCAGCGGAACCCCGTGCGGATCGCCGGTCGGGAGGACCTGCCGGCGCTCGAGCGGCTGATGCGCGAGCTCACCGGCGCTCGCGATAGCTCCTGGTTCGGGACGCTGCCCCGGCCGGAGGAGGTCGGCTTCCTCTGCGAGGTCGACGGGCGCCTCGCCGGCGTCAGCTGGGCCTCGGTCGTGGGACGCCACGCGCGCGGCCACTCCTTCATGGTCCACCCACGGTACCGGGGTCTCGGCATCGGCACCGACCTCCTCCAGGCGAGGATGCTGTGGCTCCAGGGTCGCGGGGTCGTCGATGTCGTCTCCGAGATCTACGAGGGGAACACCGCGTCGAAGGTCGCCGCCGAGCGCGCCGGCATGGCCGTCGTCGGGCGGATGTTCCACTACCGGCCCGGGCCGCGCCCGTGACGCCGCGGGCCTACGTGCGCGGCGCTCCGCACTTGGGGCAGTTCGTCGCCGTCGAGTCGATGAGCGTCCCGCAGAACCGGCACGGGACCTTCACGACCTCCCGAAGGACGACCTGAGGGACCGGCTGGTTGGACGGCGTGAGCGCGATCGGCGGCGGGGCGGCGTAGACCGGCGCGCCCGCCGGGACCTGCGGGGCCGAGTGCCGGGGAAGCCGGGTCCTCGTGCGACGGCGGAGGAGGAGCGCGAGTACGATGACGACGACGAGCACGAGGACCCCGACCACGACGACGACGGTCGCGAGCGGGAACGACGTCGTCGAGGTCGACGGCGGCGGGGAGGCGCTCGCGACCGTGAACGAGGTCGAGGTGTCGCGGAGCGTGTCGGTCCAGTGGAACCCGTTGCCGGCCGCGTCGGAGTCGGTCTCGGCGTAGAGGTAGCCGAGGACGTACCCCGTCGTCGGGTCGAAGTAGGCGGTCCACGAGTACGACGCCGTGAAGAGACCGTAGACGTCGTTGCGCTCGTAGGAGCCGTTCCCCTCGACCAAGACCGCGCGCGCGTAGCCCGTCGGGCTCGCGGGGAACGGATACGAGGCGTCCGTCGACACGACGTTCACCTGCGTGTTGAGCAGGACCAGGCGGGTCCCCTGCGTCGCCGAGCTGTTCACGTAGAACCAGACGTACGGGTCGACGTAGCCGGTCTGGTTGTCGGTCCCCGAGACGTAGTGATAGGTGCTCGGGGAGAAGGTGAAGGCACCGCTCTCGCTCCACGGCTGGCTCTGTCCGAGGCTGTTCGACCAGGTCCCGCCGCTCTGGTAGGTGGCGGAGACGGTCCCGTTGGGCAGGACGCCCGTCACGTGGATCGAGCCGCTGTACGAGCCCGTCTCGGTGTAGCCGGTGTAGTTGCCGACGCCGTCGGTCAGGAGGATCGACTCGGCGTAGCCGAACGAATCGCCCGCCACGGGCAGGTAGTGGCCGCTCGCGGCCGGCCCGGCCGCGGCCGTCGCCGCGAGGAGGAGGACGACGAGAAGGCCGGGCGCGATCGTGCCGAGCGCGAGACGGCTCATCCCGTGAACCCGCCCCCACCCCAGACGTGGACGTGGCCCGGGTGGTAGCCGCCGATCCCGCTGAACGTCGAGTAGTAGGCGCCGTGCACGACGAAGACGGGCATCCAGAGCCGGACCGGCACGCCGACGTAGGAGAAGCCGGCCGTCGGCGGCGCCGGCACCGCGCGCGCCGTCGCGTCGAGCTCGTCGACGGACCTCACGTCGATCCCGTGGATCGTCCGCACGGCGAGGCAGATCAGCTCCGCCTGGCTCATCGGGCCCGTGCGCTGGCCGAGGATCTCGTAGGCCTTCTCGAGGAGGTTGAGCGTCTCGTTCGCCTCGAGGACCGGGATCGTGGCGAGGATCGAGGCGGCCACGAGCGGGAACTGGAGGTAGCCCGAGAGACCTCGCGAGAGGAGGGCGAGCTTCGGGCTCACGGCGTCCGTCGGAAGGTCGGAGGCGGCGAGGTACGCCGACGACAGCTCGGTGTCCTCGGAGGCGGAGTAGCCCCACGAGCCGAACAGCGCCCGGAGGCCCTCGAACTTCGCCTCGAGCTCCGCAAAGGGCCGGTTCTGGATCGCCAGGAGCGCCGCCGACTCGAACGAGGGGGTCTTCGTGAGGAACGCGTGCAAGGGGTCGAGCGCGTAGGTGCCGTCGGCCCGCTCGCCCAGGAAGAGGATCGAGGCGACACCGAGCCGGGCGTCGTCCGGGACGTTGAGGTCGTGCACCTCTTGGGCGAGCTCCTCGACGTGCTGGACCGCCTCCCCGATCGGATGGGGCGAGACGGAGAGGATCTCCGCCGACATGAGCCGGTTCTCGAGGTTGTCCGACAGCCCCTCGATCGCGTGGTAGGCCTGGTGGAACGCCTCGAGCCGCTGCTGCGGGTCGCCCCCGACCTTGACCAGCCCGATCGCGACGGCCCAGAGGTAGGAACGCTCGATCCCGGAGAGCTCTGAGGAGAGCGGGAGCATCAGGCGGGCCGCGTCCTGCGCGATCTGGACGAGCTCGTTCGAGATGCGCGTCGTCTCGTCCCAGTAGCTCGCGAAGCTCAGGTCCCCGACGCGATAGAGGCGCGACTCGAGGTCCCGGAGGACCATCCGACCCTGCGTCGTCACCGCGAGGTAGCCCGCGTCGTACGGGCCGACGGCGTCAAGAAGCGACTTGTCGAGGAGGAGCTGCGCGAACTCCTGCTGCCGCTTGGCGAGGTCCTCGTCGAGGTTCTTCAGGGCCGAGCCCTCCTGCTGGAGCCGCTCGAGCAGCGCGTGCTGCCGGTCGACCCCCTCGAGGTGGAACAGGATCGAGTGGCTCCGGTCCGAGTCGACGGCCATCGCGGCCGAGGTCTGCTGGCGCTGGGCGGCCTCCTGCGCGAGGGCGGCCTGGGCGCTCTGGATCTGCTCGACGCGCTCCTGCGTGGCCGCGAGGTCGGCCGCGCTCAGCTGGCGCACCAGGTTGAGCGAGACGAGGCGCGTGAGGTCCTCGGGGGGGAGTCGGGCGACCGTGCTCTTCGCGCTCGCCTGCTCCAGGAACGTCGCGACCTCAGTACACGTCGTCATCGTCAGCGGTCCACGAGGGCAAAGCGCGTATAAAGGCCCTCGTCGGCGAGGGGATTCCGCACCTCGAGCTCGAGGGTCTGCGGACTCGGGACGAGCCTCAGGAACGGGTCGTCCCGGAGCGCCTCCTCGAGCAGCGCCGCGAAGTGCGCCTTGCGGGCGCGGCCTTCCCCGAACCGTCGCACCCGCTCCTGCTCGATCTGCTCGTAGCCGAAGAGGAACTCGTAGAGCGAGCGGTAGATCTGGTCCTCGATCTTCTCGGGGACCCCCTCGCGCGCGACCTCGACCTCCTCGATCCCCTCGAGGTCGACGAAGTAGACCGAGCCGTCCGGCGCGAGGACCGCGTCTTTGTCGAGCCAGACGTCGTGGAAGTCGAGGCCGGCGAAGCCTCCGCGACCGGGGGCGGGCCGGAGCGTTCGGCCGAAGAGGGTGAGCATCGCGAGAGCGGTCCGGAGGAAGGCGGTCTCGAAGCGGATCGCCGCGACCGGACTGTCGAGGCCGAACCGATCGAAAAGCTCGCGCACGTCGTGGCCGATCGTGCTCTTCGCGTGGAAGTAGACGCGGACGTTCGACGGCACCAGCCGGATCTCCTGGGCGAAGCGGCCGGGGAAGTGCTTGTACCAGTGGAGCGTGCGGAGCTCCTCCTCGAGCGCGCCGGGGAAGTGCGCGACCTTGACGACGGGGGCGATGCGGAAGCCGTTGACCGACGTGAGCTCGGCCCGTTCGGAGAGGGCGAGCGCGATCGCGGCGTGCTCGAGCCCCTGTCCGCCGTAGGGAGAGCCGCGGAGCCACCGCTCGCCGGTGATGAGGCGCTCGGGCTCGTCCGCCGGTCGCGCGACCGTCGGGTGGAGGAGACGCTCCCGGACGCGGGCGTCCTCGGAGAGGCGCGCCGCGTCCCGGCTCTCGAGCGGGCGGGAGGCGAACGGGTCGACCGACGATCCGACGCCCTTGACCGACAGGTGGAACGGGAGCCCGTCGAGGACCGCCACCGGATCGGGCGAGACCGCCCCGCGGTTGTCGTCCTCCAAGAAGGTCTCGACGCCCGCCGGCGCCTCGTCGACGAGCCCGGAGAGCGCCGGCGGCAGGTGGAGGCGGTCGAGGCGGGCCAGGTCGAACGAGGCGAACCGGGGGTTCGTCGTCGTCGACGCGGGGTAGCTCACGAGCGTGAACGGAAGTCCCGTGAGACGCATCGGCCGGGCCCCGCCGTCCTCGAGGCGCACCGGCGGATGAAGCCGCCGCGTCGGTACGGGCCTCGCGGGGCCGCGCCGCTAGGCCGGTACGCGCCCGCCCAACGGCGCAGGGGCCCGATGGATCTCCTCGACCGGAGGCCGGAACAGCGTGCGGGCCTCGCCGACGAGGCCGAGCAGCTGGCGCGGGAGCAGGTCGTAGCTGTAGGAGTAACCGCGGACGCACGTGCGGATGCACCGGTTGCAGCGCTCGGCCTCGAGGACGTGCGCGCGGAACTGGGGGCTCGCGAAGTACGCCTCGAACGAACCCTGCTTGAGGTCGTAGCCGTAGCGGTAGTCGCAGCTGTAGATCTTCTTGTCCGGGGCGACGTAGACGAACATCTTGGGGAACTCGCACCGCCACGCGCGACCCTCGGTGAAGTGGCGGAGGACCAGCTCGGTCTCCATCAACGGGAGCCCCCGCCGCTTCACCGCCAGCAACCGCTCGTAGAACGACGCGAGCTGCTCGTGCGTGAGGCCGTAGTCGAAGTTCGGGGAGTTCTCGCTCGAGGTGAGGCCGAAGTCGAGCGTCGGCTCGACCGCGTTGTAGGAGACCATGACCCCGTGCGCCTGGGCGAACTCCGCCATCGGCTCGATCGCATCGAGGTTCATCGAGCTGATCGTCGTCACGAGGACGACCTTCGTTCCCGCGACCTCGCGGATCCGGTCGATCCCTCGAACGACCTCCTGGAACGTCCCGGGCCGGCCCCGGATGAAGTCGTCGTACTCGTTGAAGTAGTCGAGCGAGACGAAGGCGACGTCGAGGTCCCGCAACGTCGGGGCCTTCGCCGCGAGAAGCGAGCCGTTCGTGTTCATCGTCGTGAGGAACCCGCGGGCCTTCGCCATCGAGACGAGCGTGCCGATGTCCTTGCGGACGAGCGGCTCGCCGCCGAACAGGTAGTAGGCGCGCAGGCCCGCGGCCCGGGCCTCGTCGAGCAGCGAGCCGACCTCCGCGGTCGTGAGGTCCTCTTTCATGCGCGGGGTGAGCTTCCAGTACGAGCAGGTCCGGCAGCGCGAGTTGCAGCCGAACGTCACCGCGTGCGCGAGGAAGAACGGGCGGCCGCTCAGGAGGCGCGAGCGGACCATCGAGCCGAGGGCGCCCGCATAGCGCAATGCGTTCGAGTGTCCGTCGTGAGGAGGCCCCCCGCCAAGACCGGCGGCCGGCGTCATGCGTCGCAAAGCCGTCGGCCCACGGATGACGGTTGAGTGAACGCGAGTTCACTCGCCGCGGGGCCCCGACCGGCTCTCGCGCGGTCCGCGCCGCTAGGTGAACGCGGCACGGAGCGGCGGCCACGCCGAGGCGGAGTCGTGGTGCCCCGTCGACGAGAGGCCGAGCAGCCACTCGATCGTCGTGAGGACGGTGTAGTGCGAGGTGACGTTGCTCAGGTTGCCGACACCGACGCTGAGCGGCGAGACGATCGAGAGGTAGACGTGCCCGCCCCCGGTCGTGTTCGTCGGCCCCGTCGCATTCGTGCCGGCCCCGAGGTCCGACGTGCCCTCGTCGAAGACCACGAAGTAGGCGGTGTGGGCGAAGGAGCTCCGGTTGACGAGAGGGCCGAGGAAGCCTCGAAGCCAGGTGCTCGCGTAGGAGACGTTCGTGTCGTGACCGTCGTCGAGCAGGTTCGGCGTGACGAAGGAGTAGTTGGGGAGGCGCGAGGCGTTCGCCGCGCTCCCGAAGGCGGTGAGGTTGAGGACGTGCGCGTCGCAGCGCGTCGTGTTCGAGGTGACATCGGCGTAGAACAGGAACGGCTCGTGCTTCACCGCATAGGGATAGCTGCTCGTCAGGTCGCACGGCTTCGGCATCGATTCGGCGTAGGCCGCCCAGCTCAGGTGGGCCGTCGAGGCCGTGTTCGCGACGTTCGAGACGGAGTCGGTATGGTGCGCGTCGGTGCCGCACTGCGAGTAGGTCGCGCCCGAGGTGAGCGCGAGGTAGTTCGGCGCGCTCGGATGACAGATCGCGTAGTCGTTCTCCGCGTAGGCGTAGTGGGCCGCGAGGTAGGCGAAGTAGGAGCCCTGGGCGAGGACGGTCTTCGCCTCCGCATTCTCGAAGACGACCACGACGACGTGTGTGAGGGTGGTGGGGAAGCTGTGTAGGGGGACCGTCCCCTGCGCCGCGGCGGACGGCGCGAGCCCGGCAACGACGACGAGGGCGGCGAGGCACAGGACGAGCCCGACGACACCCACGGCCGACCCAGTCGGTCGCTCCCCTTCTCTCTTTGGGGGGCCCTCTCGAGGAGGCGCGCCCCTAGGTACGAGCGGCTCCCCGCGAGGACGGTCTCTCCGCTACTCGGGGGCGTTGCGGACCCGCCGCCGTCGCGCCCCATGGGCCCGGAGCCAGCCCCCGAGGGACCGATGGAACACGAGGGCCACCCACGTGGGGTAGAGCCAGTAGTTCCGCTTGAAGACGAAGAAGCCGGCCCCGTGGCCCGTGCAGGCGGTCGTTGGGTCGCCGAGCAGGACGTGGCAGTAGACCGCTCCCGGATCGAGCCAGAGGAACGGGGCGAGGAAGGCGACCGTGGCGGCGACCGAGAGCAGGGCGGCCCGGTACTCGCGCCGCAGAAGGTGGTAGCCGAAGACGAGCACGTTGGCGAACTGCTTGAGGCCGAGGGAGGCGAGCTCGACGAGCCAGCGACCTCGGTACGAGCCGAGGGCGAGCCCGGCGGTGACCGCGAGAAGGGGAACGAAGTCGTTCTGCCCGTTCGCCGCCAGGAGAGCGATCCACGGCGTCGAGAGGCCCCCGAGGGCGAAGCTGTCGCGTCGGAGCAGGTAGACCATCGCGCCCCAGGCTCCGAGAGCCACCCAGCGGTAGTCCAGGCCCGGGGCCTGCACGAGCGTGAGGGCCGGGAGGTAGACGTCGTAGGAGACCTCGTGGTAGGTCGTGCCGTACTGGACGTAGTCGAAGGAGACGGGACGCGTGTAGAGGTTCCAGCCGAGGTGCGCGTAGGCCGGTGTGCTGTACGGCTCGTCGGAGAGCCCGTTGAGCAGGCCCGTCGAGACCGAGACGACGGCGAGCAGGACGACGGCGCCGAGGTAGACGAGGCCCGCACGGGGGCTCGCGGCGACGAGGCGGCCGTATCGGTCCGCCGCGAATCCCGTTAGCGCGGCGAGCGGGACGATGAGCCAGGTGAATCCGTCCAAGGTGGTCCCGACGAGAAGGGCCACGCTCGCCGCCGACGCGAGGGCGAGCAGCGCCGCGTGACGGGCCGTCGCGACGGGGGGCCGCGGTGGAGCGTCGATCGCAGCGCCGCGCATCGAGCCTCCGACCGCGAGGGATTCCGCCGCCGGGTACGCGCGAGGGCCGCGGGAACTCAGGGGGTCACCCAACGGATCCCCCCGGCCGGGATTGGGCGACCCCGAGGAGACGGAACGCCGGGTGGGGGAGCGCGGGCGAACTCGCGCGGGCGCGACCTGAGACCGGCGCGCGCGCCTCCCCGAATGCGCGGGGGGTAGGCCCGAGTGCGCTCGGCGAGGGCCCGGCCATCCGTCGAGGCAAGCGGGCCCCGGCTTAAGCGTGCGCACGGCCCGAAGAGCCGGCCGGGGCGGCGACGCGCCCGACAGGCCCCCGCCCTAGAGCTTCTTGAGCGCGTGCGTCAGCTTCGAAACGGACTCTTGCGCGTCGCCGTAGAGCATCCGCGCGTTGTCCCGGTAGAACAGGTCGTTCTCGATCCCGGCGAATCCCTTGCCCTGACCGCGCTTGAGGACGATGACGTTCTTCGCCTGCTCGACGTCGAGGATCGGCATCCCATAGAGCGGGCTCCCCTGGCGATGGGCCGCCGGGTTGACGACGTCGTTCGCCCCGATCACGAGGACGACGTCCGTGTTGGGGAACGCCGGGTTGATCTCGTCGCGGTCGAACAGGTGGTCGTAGGGGACCCCGGCCTCGGCGAGCAGCACGTTCATGTGTCCGGGCATCCGACCCGCGACCGGGTGGATGGCGAACTTCACCGTGACGCCCTTCGACTCGAGGACGTCGGTGAGCTCCTTGACCTTCCCCTGCGCCTGCGCGACGGCCATCCCGTAGCCGGGCGCGATCACGACGGAGCTCGCGTAGGCGAGCATCACCGCGACGTCGTCGGCCTCGATAGGCTTCATCGAGCCCTTGACCACCGTTCCCGTCTCCTCGGTGGCGCCGAACGCGCCGAAGAGCACGTTCGAGATCGACCGGTTCATCGCGCGGGCCATGAGCAGCGTGAGGAGCGACCCGGCGGCCCCGACGATGACGCCCGCGACGACCATCGCGTAGTTCGGGGTCGCGAACGAGAACCCGTCGAGCCCGACCGCAAGCCCCGTGAACGCGTTGTAGAGCGAGATGACGACGGGCATGTCGGCGCCGCCGATCGGCAGGGTCATCAGGAACCCGAAGCCGAGCGCGAGGACGAAGAACAGCGGAAGAAGGAGCGAGACCGACAGCGGGAGCGCGAACGGGTGCCAGAGGACGAGGAGGCCGAAGACCGCCGCGAGGAGGAGGATGAGGATGTTGACGACCTGCTGACCGGGGTAGGTCATCGGGCGCTGGCGGATCCATCCCTGGAGCTTGAGGAAGGCGATGACGCTCCCGGAGAAGGAGACGGCGCCGATGAGTCCGCCGATGACGGCGAGACTGCTCACGGAGGCGGTCGTCGTGCGGAGGAGTTCGACCGCGGAGATCGACGCCGCCGCTCCGCCGCCCATCCCGTTGTAGATCGCGACCATCTGCGGCATCGCGGTCATCGCGACGCGCTTCGCCGCGACGTAGCCGAGCCCGCCGCCGACGACGATCCCGAGCGCCATGAGCGCGAAGTTCGAGAGAGACGGC
Organism: Thermoplasmata archaeon; assembly: GCA_027315165.1. Lineage (GTDB taxonomy): Archaea > Thermoplasmatota > Thermoplasmata > Lutacidiplasmatales > UBA184 > Lutacidiplasma. Next base: position 11,727 of record DAHUYN010000021.1, read on the forward strand.
GTGAGGAACGTGACGATCGTGGCGATCAGCATCGCCGCGCCGGCCCAGACGATGCCGCTGCGGGCCGTGAGCGGGTTGCTCATCCGCTGGAGGCCGATGATGAAGAAGAAGATCGTCGCGATGTAGACCGGGTCGATCACCTGGGAGAGGTCGAGCATCTACGCCCTCTTCGCCGGCTTGCGCGAGCTGCGGTCGAACATCTGGAGGATCCGCTCCGTGACGACGTAGCCGCCGGTGACGTTCGCCGCGCCCAGCACGACGGCCACGAACCCGATCAACTGCTCCGTCGGGGTCTGCGCGAGCCCGAGCGCGACCATCGCGCCGACGAGCACGATCCCGTGAACGAAGTTGGACCCGCTCATCAGCGGCGTGTGAAGGAGGACCGGAACCCGGCTGATCACGACGTAGCCCGTGAACGCCGCGAGCATCGCGACGTAGACCGCCGTCCAGACGCTCGTCAGGTCGATCATGCTCTCGCTCCCTGGAGCGCCTCTCGGGTCGGCCCGTGCTTGACCTGGCCCGCCTGCGTAAGGGCGCTCGCGACGAGGATCTCGTCGGAGAAGTCGGAGACGAGGGCACCGGTCTTGTCGAGAAGGAGCGTCAGGAACGACTGGAGGTTCTTCGCGAACATCTGGCTCGAGTGGAACGGGACCTGGGCCGGCAGGTTCGTGGGCCCCAGGATCGTGATGCCCTGCTCGACGATCGTCTGCCCGGGCTTCGTGAGCTCGCAGTTGCCGCCGGACTCCGCGGCGAGGTCGACGATCACCGACCCGGGCCGCATCGTCGCGACGGTCTCCTTCGAGACTAGGCGGGGCGCCTTGCGGCCCGGCACGTTCGCCGTCGTGATGACGACGTCGGCGCGCGCGACCGCGGCGCCCACCATCGCCTGCTCCTTCACCTTCTCCTCTGGCGTAAGCTCACGGGCGTAGCCGCCCTGGCCCTCCGCGTTGATCTCGAGCTCGAGGAACTTCGCGCCGAGGCTCCGCACCTGCTCGCCCGCTGCGCGGCGGACGTCGTACGCCTCGACGACCGCGCCGAGGCGCTTCGCCGTCGCGATCGCCATGAGGCCCGCGACGCCGGCACCGAGGACGAGCACGAGGGCGGGGCGGATCGTCCCGGCGGCCGTCGTGAGCATCGGGAGGAACTTCGGGCAGTTCGCGGCGCCGAGTATCGCGGCCATGTAGCCGCCCGCCGTCGCCTGCGAGGAGAGCGCGTCCATGCTCTGGGCGCGCGTGATCCTCGGCACGAGCTCGAGGGCGAACGACGTCACCCGGCCGTCGCGGAGCGCGGCGACGAGCGGAAGGTTCCGCGACGGGTAGAAGAACCCGACGACGATGGTTCCGGGCGCGAGCGCGGCGGCCTCCTCGAGGGACGGGGGCTGCACGCGCAGCACGAGCTGGGCCCCCTGGACCACGCCCGCCGCGTCGGGCAGGATCTTGGCCCCGGCCTTCTCGTACTGCGCATCCGGATAGAAGGCGGAGCGTCCCGCCTCGTGCTGGATGCGCACCTCGGCGCCACCCTGGACGAGCTTCTGGACCACTTCGGGTACGAGCGCGACCCGCTGCTCCCCGGGAACGGTCTCCCTCAGGACCGCGATGACCGTCGGCATGGTACGGCCGCGGTTGTGCCCGGCGAGATTATACCCTTGCCTCCCCGCAGTGTCGCGGCGTGGCATAGCGGGCGGGACGCGATGGGACCGTGGCCGGAAAGCTCATCCCTCGAACGCGGACTGACCCCGGAGTGCCCGGACCCGGCCGCGGGGTCGACGACGCTCGCCCTGCGATTCCCGACGCCGTCATCTGCGGTGACGCGGTCCGTGTGCTCGAACGGTTGCCGCGCGCCTCGGTCCACCTGGCGGTGACCTCCCCGCCCTACAACGTCGGGATCCGCTACGCCGGGTACTCCGACGATCGCTCCTACGAGGAGTACCGCGCGTGGCTCCGGACGGTCTGGTCCGCGCTCCTGCCCGTTCTCGTCCCCGGAGGGCGCCTGGCCCTGAACGTCGCCCCGACCTCCATCAAGGACTTCCGGCCGATCCACCACGACCTCTCGCACGACCTGCGAGAGCTGAGCTACCGGCTTCGAACGGAGATCATCTGGTACAAGCAGACGATGGGCCGCCGTACTGCCTGGGGGAGCTGGCGCAGCCCGGCGAGCCCCCATATCATCCCGTCGTGGGAGTACGTCCTGGTCCTCTCGAAGGGGAGCCATCGGCTCGAGGGGGACCCTCGGACCGCCGACATCTCGGCCGCGGAGTTCCAGCGGTTCTCGGACGGGTTCTGGCGGATACCGCCGGAGAGGAACCGACGGGGTCACCCGGCCCCGTTTCCGTGGGACCTGGTCGAGAGGCTCGTCAAGTTCTACACGTACCGCGGAAACCTGGTCCTCGACATGTTCGGAGGGACCGGCACGGTGGCCGCGGTGGCCCGGGCGAACGGTCGACACTACCTGTCCGTCGATGCCTCGCCAGAGTACTGCGACGGGGCGCTTCGGAGGGTCCGGGCGGCGCGCGGTACCGGGCGCCCGGCGATCCCCGCCGCCAATCGCGTGCTCCTCGCGGACGAGCTAGTGCCGAGCCCGTAGTGACGGCCCCGAATCCTCGAGGGGGGCGAGCAGGCGACGCGAGAGCTCGGTCGTCGCGAACTCGGTCAGCGGCTCGAGGTTGACGGTGTCCGCCCGGTTGTACCGGACGAGGCGCTCGAGGGCCGAGGACTGCCCCCGTCGGTACGACTCCCACAGCCGAACGGCGTCGAGACCCCCGATCCCCTCGACGCCGGACCGATCCCCGAGCCCGAGGCGAGCCTCGATCCGCTTGAGGCCCCCGGCGTATCCGAGCCGGTAGAGCAGGAACCGTAGGTCGATGTGGGCGACGGGAGGCTGCAGCTGAGGGAACCGCACCCGGAGGAACGGGACGTCGAACTGCGAGCCGTTGAACGTCACGAGGACGTCGAACCGCTCGAGGCAGGCCGGCAGCTCCTCGAGGTTATCGTCGGCCACGAAGGTGCGCGTGGTCCCGCCCCCGTGAACGGTAACGACCGTCACGATCCCCTCGTACGGGGAGAGCGAGGTCGTCTCGATATCGAGATAGGCGGTCTCGGGGCGGAACGTCGGGTAGAGCCGCCACTGCTCGGACCTGGGAAGGCGGAGCGTGAACCACTCGACGTTCCTCTCCGAGAGAGCCCTCTCGCTCACGGCGAGCTCCGCCCGCCACCTCGCCAGCCGGTCCGGAGCCTCCTGGCCCGAGTCGAGCCGGCGAACGAGGTCCTGCCAGTCCCGGACGCCCGAGCGCCACAGGGTGCTCTCACCCGTGGCGCCGATACCGGAGAGGTGAAGGAACGTGGCGCGAAGCATGGTCGCTGCCCATTCTCGGCCCAGCCGTATAGCTTCCGGGGTCCGCCTCCCCGCTACCCTCCGTAGCGAGCGTTCGGAATCCGGCGCGAGCGCGCCCGACGGTCTTTTGGCTCGGTGCGGCTCTCGCGGCCGGATGAGTCCCGCCGAACCACCTTCGGACGGCGCGGGACCGCCGTCGCGGGCGTCCCCGGCGCTCGGGGTGGCCGCGGCCGCGACCGCCTTCGCGCTCCTCGCACTCTTCCTTTCGGCGCTTCGTGTCGTCGAGCTCCACGCCAACGTCTACGACCTCGGACTCTACGAGCAGGCGCTCTGGACCGGCTCGCACGGGGGTGCCTTCTACGAGTCCGCCGACTTCGAGAAGGCCGGGCTCCGCTCCCTCCTCGGGACCTACGGAGCGGTCGCGCTGTACGGGCTCGCCCCGATCTATCGGCTCGCTCCCGGCCCCTGGATCCTCCTCGTGCTTCAGTCCGTCGGGGTCGCCGTCGCCGCCGGGCCGCTCTACCTGCTCGCGCGCGCGGTCCCGGGCGGCTCGACGCGATCGGCGCTCCTTGCGACGCTCCTCTACCTCGCGTGGGCCCCTCTGCTGGCCTCGACCCTCTACGACTTCCACATCGAGGCGTTCGTGCCCGCCCTCCTGTTCGCCACCGCGTGGCTGGCGACACGCCGCCGCGATGCCGCCGCGCTCGCCGTCGCCGCGATCGCAGGTTGCTTCGGGGACTACGTGGGCGTTCTCGTCGTCGCGCTCGGTCTGTTCTTCCTCTGGGAACGCGTGCGAGCGCCCACCCCTGGGAGCTCCGCCCCGGTCGGGCGCAGGCGTGGGCTCGCCGCCCTGGCCACCCGTGAGGTCCTCGGCGCCGCGCTCTTGGTCTGCGTCGGGCTCGCGACCTATGCGATCTTCGCCTGGTATGCCCAGGTCGCGCCCGGAGCGGCTCCGACGGCGGCCGGCCCGACCGGCCTCACCACCGCGCTCTCCGTGATCCCGAGGTTCGAGGATCTCTCCGCCGGTGGACTGGCCACCGGGTTCTGGACGAAAGTCTCGATGGCGGTGGCGGCCTACCTCCTCGTCGGGGGCCTTCCTCTCCTGGCGCCGCGGACCCAGGTCGTCGCGGTACCCGTGCTGGCTCTCGGGTTCCTCGCGCCCGAGACGACGTTCCTCGTCTTTGGCTATCAGTACGCCTTCCTGCTCGCCGTGCCCGTCTTCCTCGGCGTCGCCTTCGCGCTCCCGGAGGCCCTCCGCGTCGTCGGGACCTTTTGGGAGGCCCTCCGACCGTCTCGGGCGACGACGCGCCGGCGCAGGGCGGTACGGTGGCTTCGTCCTCTCCCCGTGCTCGTGGCCGTCCTGGTCCTCGTGAACCTGGGCGTCGGACCGGCGGACCCGCTCATGCAAGGCTCGCCCGACTTCGGTCCCGGTTACCTCGTCTCCTACGTTGTACCGGCCGGGTTCGGGTCGGCGGCCGAGCTGGCCTCCCACGTCCCGCCCGGAGCGACCGTCCTCAGCACGGACGATCTGTTCCCGCTCGTGGCGAACGATCCCCAGGCGTACGTCCTCCCAACGGTCGCCGCCTGGGCTCGGAATCTCCCGTTCTCCCCCGGCGACCTGCCGGCGTACGTCCTTGTCTCTACGGAGCACGAGGGGAGCGTCCCCACCTGGCTCGTCAACCTCCTCTACGACGCGAGCGACTATCGCATCGCCGGGGTCGCCTGGAGCACGCCGGTCGGACCCGTTGCGCTCTTCGGGCCCCCCGACGACACGCTCGGGACCTTCTACGGCGGCAGCCCGCAGTCCACGCAGTCGTTCGCACCCTCGCAGCTCTCTCTCGGCCCCGCGGCGCTCGGCCTCGTTCCCCCGGGACACGGGGCTCCTCAGTCCTACGTGGCGAGCCGTCCCGGCGAGGCGGGCGTTGTCTGGTACGGCCCGTACGCAGGGCTCGCCCCGGGAGCGTACACGGCGTCCCTGACGATGCGGGCGATCCCGGTCCCCGGTGGGGGAGGGCCCACCGGAGCCAACCAGACGGTGCTCTCGGTGTCGATCTACGGGTTCGCCCAGCCCGACATCGCCCGCGCCGCGATCTCGACGGGAGATCTCTCGGGGGGAGCCTGGGTAACGGTCCAGGTGCCGTTCACGATCGCGGCGCCGACCCTCGGGGTCGAGGTCGCCGGCATTCAGGGCACGCTCTTCCTCGAGGTCGACCTCGCCGGCCTCTCCTTCGCGCCGACGTGAGAGGGCTCGGACCGACGCGCGCCCGTGCGGTCCCGCGGCACGCCGTCGCGGTTGCCTCGCCGGGTCCCGCCTACCGCGTGGGGCTCCGGGGCGAGGTTTTCCGGCCGAGTCCCTCACCGGGACCTGGCGTGTGTGGGCCCGTGCGGGCAGGGGGATCGCCCTGCCGAGCGGCCCCGCGAGGCTCGAAGACCGGCGTTTCGGTCTCGCTCGAGGAGACACGGACCGTCGGCGGTTCGCCGAGCCGACCGGTTCATCCGACGGGGGGACCGATGACGCTGGTGGGCCCGTTGTAGTCCAACTGCCAGAGGTCGACGGAGCCGACCGGGGTCACGTAGACGACACCGAGGAGCCCGTAGAGGTGGTGCGCCACCTGGTCCGCGAGCCACGTCGGCACGGCGTAGCCCTGCTCCGAGGCGAGGAGGAAATAGGCGGGTGGAGCGCCCGGGGAGAACGGCAGCTGCGGGGGTTGATCCGGGACCCAGAGCAGCGAGTAGGCGTGGAGGTCCGTGGCGACGAACGGGAAGACGTCCGAGGAGGCGAGGACGGGCGCCTCGGAGGGGATCAGCGCGGCGAGCTGGACCACGTCGGCGTAGCCGCGTGTCGGAACGAACTGCAGATTGTAGCCCGGCACGCCGCTGTTGATCCGCTGGTGCGCCGGGTTCAGCGGACCGACCCAGAGGTTCGCCGCCGCCGCGAGGACGAGGACCAGCGCGAGAACGAGAGTCGGCGATGCGGGAAGGCTCCGATGGAGTCGGCGTACGACGAGAGGGCGGCGCCTCACGGTGCTCGCGGGCGCCCGGCGGAGCGCTCCCAGCGCCCGCAGGATCCTCGGGATCACGCGGCGCTCTGCGTCGGCGTATCCGAAGATCGCCGCGATGGCGAGCGGCGTCACGGCCACGGCAGAGTACTGGAACCCCAGCGTCGTCCAGACGAAATTGCCGGACTGGACCGTGTAGGCGAACCACGGAAGCTCGAGGATCAGCACGCGGGGAGCGAGGAGGGGCAGGAATCCGAAGAGGGCCATCAAGAGAACCCAGTACGCTGCCTTGCCGCCGAGATCCGCTCCGAACGCCCCGGTGAATCCGAGGCCAAGGCTGAGCCCCGTCGCGGACGGCGAGACCGGGCCGAACGGGCTCATCGGGGCCGGGGGCAGCACCGCGGGGAGCACGACCCACTCGACGAAGCGGAGGGCCACGTACCCGACGACCGAGAGCGCGAGCAGTCCCACGGTCCACCGGCGTCGGCGGTCCTCGAGCCAGCTCCGTGCCGTGGCCGCGAGGGCCCGGCCGAACCCTCGGCGGCCCTCCGAGGAGCGCCGAAGGAGCGCCCGCAGCGAGCTCGCGATACGACCCGACGACGGGAGCAGGAAATACACCGCGAGGGCCGCGACGAGGAACGGGGTGACCTCGATCGTGAGGAACGCGACGAGCGCGACGGCCACGCCGGCGACGTAGCGCTCTTCGAGCCAGAAGTAGAACAGGAGCGAGATCTCGAGCGGCAGGAACAGCTCGAGGTGGAAGTCGTAGAGGTTCGCCGTCAGGAGCGGCGCGGAGATCAGGTAGGCGCCTGCGAGGCCCACCGCCGGCCAGGGGCGGCCGAGGATCCGACGGCCGATCAGGTAGAGCGGCAGCGCGGCCAACGCAGCCATGATCGACTGGAACGCGAACAGCACCGTCGGGGTCGGGGAGATCGCATAGATCGGCTCGAGCAGGTAGAGGACGAACGACGGGTGGACCTCGAGGAACGATCGAGTCCCGTAGAACTCCCAGTCCCCGGCCTCGTACATCGGGTGTCCGTGAAGCGTCGAGGCGAGCGCCTGCTGGAAGATCCCGAGGTCCCAGTTCGAGGTCGCGAACTCCTCCAGTCGGAGGATCGAGAGCGTGAACGAGACCCCCGCGTAGAGCGCTGCCAGGAGAAGGACCGCGGTCAACGGCCGAAGGCGACTGCCGGCCGCTGCGTCTCCCTCCGTCACGCTGCCCCTGCGACCCCGCCTTGAGGAGCCCCACCGGGCTATGATGCTACCCCTTTCGACACGACCCGTCACAAATCGCTTTAATGCGCGCTCCCGTCGTGCGGGTGTGCCGAGTCCACCCCTCGAGGTGGCGTTCGCCCACGACTGCCGTCGGCACGACGGGCTGTTCGTGATGCTCCGCCTCGCGCTCGAGGCCGTCGGCGCGGGGCCTCCCTCCGTCCATGTCTACACGTGCGTGGATCCCTCGCTGCGGTCCGAGTACCCCGATCTCGGCACGATCGTTCCGGGACTCCGGGTTCCGCTCGGCGGCACCGTCGAGCGCGGCGTGAACCGCCTCCTGCCCGTCTTCGCGAGGAAGCTCCGTGACGTGAGGGCGGATCTCCTGCATCTCTGGAGCCCGCAGCTGGCCCAGGTCGTGCGCTACCGGACCGATGTCGTCGTCACGGTGCCGGATCTCGCGAAGAGAACGACGCGGTACTACGGACGGATCCCCTCGTTCCTCTACAACCGACAGCTCCCGTACCTCTCGCGGGCCGCCGCTCTCTCCTGCTACACCGAGTGGACGAGGCGAGAACTCGTGCGGGTGCTCCGCGTCCCCGAGGACCGCGTCGTCGTCGTGCCGCCCCCCGCCCCGAAGCGGGCCGGTCCCCCCCGATCGCCGCCGACGGAGCCGCCGACGCCTCCGCATCCGTGGACCCTCCTCGCGGTGGCCGTCGACCGGCCGCACAAGAACCTCGGGTTCTTCCTCGAGGTCCTGGCGCAGCTCGACGCGCGGTTTCGGGCCGTCGTGGTCGCGACCCCGAGGCCGGAGACGCGCGAACGGGCCCGGCAGCTCGGCCTCACCGGTCGCGTCGAGTTCCTCCCACCGCAGGACGACCTCTCCCCGGTCTACCGGAGCGCGCACGTTCTCGTCCACCCCTCGCTCTACGAGGGCTTCGGGCTGCCGGTGCTCGAGGCGATGGTCGAGGGACTGCCCGTCCTCGTCTCGGACGCGACCTGCCTTCCCGAGGTCGTCGGCGACGGGGGCCGAGTTCTCCCTCCCACCGACGCGAGACGCTGGGCCGAGACGGTCGAGGCGCTCACGGATCCCCGGCGCTACCGCGAGGCCTCCGAGCGCGCTCTCGCCCGTGCGCGGACGTTCACCGCGGAGCGCTGCCGGAGCGCGCTCGACCGGCTCTACGAGCACGCCCAGCGACGCTAGACGTCGGAGCCTCGCGCGCCGTGAGGCCGCGGGCGCCGGACGGCGACCCCTGAGTTGAAGAAGGGGGCCCGCTGTGCGTGCCCGGTAGGACCGGCCGATGTGCCACGAGAGCTGCCTCATCTTCGTCGCGCAGCGGCTCCCTCCCTCCGAGATCGCGGGACGCGAGGTGATCGAGCTCGGTGCCCTCGGCGCCGCGGTCCGTCCCCTCGTCGAGCACTGGGGGCCCGCTCGATACCTGGGGGTCGACATCGCCACCGGCCCGGGCGTGGACGTCGTCTGCCGCGTCGAGGAGGCCGCCCGCAGGTTCGGCGACGCCTCGTTCGACCTGGTCCTCAGCACGGAGATGCTCGAGCACGTCCGCGACTGGCGAGCGGCGGTCGAGAACCTGAAGCGGCTCTGCCGGCCGGGAGGGCGGATCGTCGTGACCACGCGCTCCGTCGGGTTTCCCTACCACGGGGCCCCGAACGACTTCTGGCGGTTCGATGTCGCGGACATGCGCCGGATCTTCTCGGACTTCACGATCGAGGCGGTCGAGTCCGACCCGCAGAAGCCGGGGGTCTTCCTCTCCGCGACGAAGCCGGATCATTACTCCGCCGCGGAGCTCGCGCCCATCGCGCTGTACGCGATGCCTCTGCGACGGCGGGCCCTCGCGATCCGGGACGAAGACCTACGGGGCCTCCGCTACGCCCGCGTTCGAGCCGACTACGAACTGCGGAGAGCGGTGAGCCTCGTCGTCGGTCTCTACCTCGACCGGATGGGCCGGAAGTGACGCCGCCCCGGTCGGAGGACCCCGCCGCCGGCCGGCGGGCCGAAGGACGCGAGGTCCTCCTGCTCGTTCCCGAGTTCCCTCCGCGCTCCAGCGGGGGCGGCGGGCTCGTCTACCTGCGACTCGCCGAGGAGTACGCGCGCCTCGGCCTCCGCGTTCGGGTCGTCGCGCTCGACGTCACGCGCTCGGGCCTCTGGGCCCGCCCCGAGCGCGAGGAGCGGGAGGGCTACGAGATCGTCTACCTACCCGTCGTCGGGCGCTGGATCTCTCGCGGCACCTCGTTCACCGGAGCGCTTCCTCCTTCGATCCCCGGGCTCGTGCACCTCGTTCGAGAGATGCGCACGGGCCCCTGGGACGCGGCCCACCTGCACGGCGTCCCGATGCTCGTCGAGGACCTCGGTGCGACGCTCGCACGACTTCGGGGGCGGCCGTTCGTCCTGACCGTTCACGGCGTCGTCCAGTCCCCGGAGAGGTTCGGTCGGCCTCTCGCCTGGGCCTACCGCGCCTGGCTCTCGTGGGAGCGCTGGACGTACCGCGGGGCCGCCGCGGTGACCGCGGTCTCGCGCGCAACGCTCGAGGAGTGCCGAGCCCTCGGGCTCGTCGGCCGGAAGATGGCGGTCGTCCCCGTCACGCCGCATCCCCGCCCGCAGCTTTCGGCAGGGTCGGCGGAGGAGGAGTGGCTCGCGAGCGTGGGGCTCGTGCCGGGCCAGTACCTCGCCTGCGTCGGCAACTTCGTGGCCCGAAAGGGCCAAGACCTGCTCGTCGAGGCGCTCGGGATCCTTGCGCGGGACCCGGGCGCGGCCCCGGAGCTCCTCGTGGCGTTCGCGGGCTCGGACTTCGGGACCGGGTTTCGAGAGGCGCTCGCGCGACGCGCACGGGAGCTCGGCGTCGCGGGCCGGGTCCGGTTCCTAGGTCGGATCTCGGACCCGGAGAAGCTCACGCTGTACCGGCACTGCCTCGGGGCCGTCGTACCCACGCGCTACGAGGCCTCGCCGATGGTCGCCTTCGAGGCTCTCGAGCTCGGCCTCCCCCTCGTGGCCTCGGACATCCCCTGCATCACCGAACTCCTCTCCGACCGACAGAACGCCCTTCTCTTCCGGGCCGGCGATGCGGCGGACCTGGCACGGGCCCTCGTGCTCCTCGTGCGAGAGCCCGGTCTGGCGGGCCGGCTCACCGAGGGCGCGCGACGCCTCGTCGAGGAGTTCCCCACGTGGCGGCAGATCGCGCAGTCCTACCTGGCGCTCCTATTTCCCGGCGCCGTCCGGCCCGGTCCGAATGGCTCCGAGCCCCCGGGTCCCGCGGCCGTCTAGCTCCCCACCGGCTGGGGCGCTGCCTCGAGGGCAGGCCCGGAGCCGATCGCGAGGGGCCGAGGTCGAACGCGGGTCGGCATGCAGGAGGGGGCCTCGGACGATATCCCGCGAAGCACACCGCGCCACTGCTCTCCGACCCGAGAGACCGAGAACGACTGGGCGCGGTCCACGCACGCCCGACGGACCGAGGGCGCGATCTGCCCGGCCTCCCACAGGGCCAGTGCCTGGCGGACGAACGCCTCCCGCCCGTCGCAGAACCACCCCGTCCGGCCATCGATGACCGTCTCCGAGGGGCCGTGGCGCCCGTAGGTGAGGACGGGGGTGCCGCAGGCCATCGACTCGACGGGGACGTAGCCGAACGGCTCGGTCATGAACGGGAAGATCGTGAAGCGCGCGTGCGTGTAGAGCTCAGCGAGCTCCGCCTCGCTGACGAACCGGAGGACCTCGATCCGCGGGTGCGAACGGACCTCCTGCGGGAGCGAGGTGACCTTCGACCCGAAGATCCGGACGGGGATGCCGGCTTCGGCGATCGCGACGATCGGCCGGTAGTCGACCTCCTTGCCGAGGTAGGCCAGGACGTAGCTCTCCTCCGGGTAGGGTCGGGTCGGGCGGTAGACCCCCGTGTCCAAGGGCGGGTAGAGGACGCCGTCGACGCGGACGTTCCACGGGGCGTAGGTGGTGCCCGTGTAGCGCGAGGCCGCGAGGATCTGGGAGCAGGTCGGTGCGACCATGTCGATCAGGTTCGTGTCGAGCCAGGCGGCGAACGGGAGCATCGCCCGGACCCCCTCGCGGAGGCCGAACGGCAGCGACGGAGCGATGTCGCGGATCGCCGGGCTCACCGCACCGAGGAGGTACCAGACCTCGGAGGGGGCGGCGATCGTCTGGGAGAAGTTCACGACGTGCTCCTCCGGGAGCGCGTGCTGAGCCCACGCCTTGCGGTTCGCCTGGAACAGCGTCTCCCGCCCCCACGCCTCGGCGAAGCAGAACGAGGAGCTGCGGGCATGGTAGCGGCGCCCCAGGTCGACGACCTCGATCCCGCGGCCCTCGAGCTCCGCGCGGACGCCGGGCGAGACCGACGGCGAGGCTACCCTCAGGTCGAAGTCGTCACCGAGGTAGCTCGTGAGGAGCGAGATCACACGACCCGGGCCGTGAAGGTCCTTGAGGGGGTCTGCCAAGAAGGCGATTCGTTCGCTCACGGTTCCGGGGGAGGTGGCTCGGGATGCGATACTCTGCTGCCTCCTCCAATAAACCCTTTCCGTAACAGACCTCGAAGTGTGCGCAAACCCCCCATATGACATGCCAAGCTCCCGCAAGGGGGGCCGGGAATCCCCCGCGCACCGCTACGGTCTCGGGTCGGCCGAGTCGACCGGCAGCGGTCCGAGCGGGGCGACCCTCTCCTTCACCGCGGCCCAGAAGGTGCGGACGTCGTCGAGGGGCAGGCGGGAGCCGTAGCGGGGGGCCCGGTACTCGGCCTCGAGGATCTTCGGATCGTCCGCGTCCCAGACGAGCCGCAGGACCCACCCGCCGGGCTGCTCCTGCTCGAAGGCGAAGACCCGCTTGCGCGGATCGGTCGTGACCGGGTTCGGCTCGAGCAGGTCGAGCGGCGGCTGCAGAGGCGGCGGCGCCGAGCCGAGGAGGAGGACCGGCGCCGCGGGCTCGGGGAGCTTGAGGCGGATCCACGCGACGACCGGCCACTGCGAGCGCGCGCTCCCGAGCGACGGCATCGGCGTGCCGAGCGCCCTGCGCAAAAAAGGTCGTTGCCTCGACCGCCGGGCCTTTCGGCCCGCCGGTCGGGGCTCCCTGGAAAAATTTGTATCACACGCGTTCTGTGTAACTGTCAAACGCCACCAGCTAGCGTAGCTGCGGACGTTAGTGGCCGCGGGCTGAACGGATCGCCCGAAGGCTTTCCGCGTACACCCCGGCTCTATCGAGCTCGTCTTTTACGAATGTCCTTGAAGGTCTCTCGTTTTCGAGGGGGTTTCGGGCTTAGATGCTTTCAGCCCTTATCCCGTAGCGCGTGGCTGCTCAGCGATGCCCTGCCGGACAACTGATGGACTAGAGGCGCCGATTCCCCGTTCCTCTCGTACTGT
>DAHUYN010000022.1 GCA_027315165.1 Thermoplasmata archaeon
CCTGAGCGCGGGGCGGCAAGAAGACTGTAGGTAATACACTCTGGACCCGCGATCCTCCGTCAGAGAAAGGCTGAACCCTCGATCCTATCTTGTAAACCCCGGTACTGGAATCGGGATGCCGGCCTCGCGGCAACGCTCGGGGTCCTCGGCCCAGGCTTTCGGGAGGTAGAGGTCGATCCCGAAGCACCAACCGAGGGTCTCTCGATGGAGGGCGTTCCCCGGGAGCAGATAGACCGCATCCACGAGGGCCTGGCAGTTCCCAACCTGCCCGATGACGCCACAGTACTGGCGGTGGACCCCTGGACGCTTGGTCCCCTGCTTTATGAGCGGGATGTCATCGATGGCGAGCAGACCCTCGGGGCCAGTGGCCTCGCGGGCCATGAGATCGATCAGCCGCCCCTGAGTCTCCTCCCAATCCCACGGCGAATCGGTGATGAACTGCTGGATCGCCTCGTACTGGGCGGAGGGGACCCGGCCCGCCGACGGTTGCCTGCTCTTGCGCTCGCCCGGAACGAGAAGGCCCAGAGTGTATTCGAGGGCGCGAGCCCTTTGCCGTCGCTCTCGAGGAGTGTCGCGGAAAGGGCCGCCGATGCCGATCTGCTGGACGTGACGCTGAAGTCGAGAGAGGCTGGGACTCCTCTTCGCCGAGGCGCGGCGGTGGTCCATGCCCCAGGGTACGATGGAAGGCCGGTCTTTAGAGCCCGGCTACAGGGGAAACGTCCCGGCGCGGGTTACAGGACGGAGCCGAATTCCGCCAAAGTAGTGAGGGTTACCGAAGAGCAGTATGTTCTTCGGGAAAGCAGCAGTCCATTCTGTGGCTTCGAATGCCACTCTCGCTGCCCGATGAGCTCTAATCATGGCGAACCCGACTCTCGGTGCTACCGGGACTCGGGCGCTTCCGACGCCGCAGTCGCTCGAACGTCACCGCGGTCGAGACGCCTACCGCGAAGGCCACGAGGGCGAGCAGTTCTACCAAGGGCGCGGTCCATACCCAGTCGGCGCTCGCCGCGACAGGTCCGGGAAGAACCGTCACGTTCACCTCGCTCGTCGCGTTCGCGCCCGTCGCGTCCAGCGCCTTGACCGTGACCGAGTACGTGCCCGCGATGGAGAACCGATGGCTCGTCGTGGACCCGACCGAGGCGTTCCCGTTCCCGTACACCCAGATCACCGTGTACGGTGGAACTCCCCCATGCACCGTGGCGGTGAAGTTCGCTGTCAGCGGCGCGTTGCCTCCACTCGACGCGGGGACGCTGACGGTCGCGCTCACCGAGAGCGGTGCCCAGACCGTGACCGTCGTGCTCGCGTTGCCGAGGTCTCCGTTTGCGTCGGAGACGGACAGGTCGATTGTGTAGGTTCCCGGCACGACGTAGGTGTGACTCAGGTCCGTCAGCGTCGATGTGTTGCCATCGCCTAGGCTCCAGGCGCTCGCGTACGGGGGACTCCCACCAGACTCCCACGACGAGAGGGCCACCGAGAGCGGGGCCGGTCCCGCGGTGCGGTTCGCCAGAATGCCGACGGACAGCTGCACATGCTCGGAAGATAGGACCGTGATGCTGAACGAGCGGTTGAGCGAATAGTTGAGCCCGTCCCGGACGTCCACTGTAACGACGTGTGATCCCGGCGTGCCGAGGGTCGCATTCGCGAACGGTACGGTAGCAAGGGGCTGGCCATCGAGTCTCCATTCGAACGCGTAGGGAGCCTGACCCCCGATTGCAGCAGCTACCAAGGAGACTGGCAATGGAGCGGTTCCCGAGAGCGGGGTAGCGACCGCGAGGAGGTCGAGAGAACTCACCGTTCGAATAGTGAGGGAAAGCTTTGCCGTCGCGCCTTCGGCATCCGAGGCCACGACGGAGATCGTGAGGTTCCCGACGGTGACGAAGGTGTGAGTCACCGAGAGGCCCGAGCCGGTGGTTCCGTCGCCGAAGCTCCAATTCACCGTCGAGAGGATGGCGTTCGACGAAGTGGACCGGAGCGTGACGGTGAGTGGAACCTCGCCGGCGGACGAGCTCGAGGTCACCGATAGATTGAGCGAGTAGTACTCCCAGGTGCCTTGCGCTACGGAGGAGGGCCCCGACGCGCCTCCGAACATGATAAGGCACTGGCAATCCGGACCGGTAGCCATTCCAAAGGCGGTCCGACCGCCCGGGTCTGCCGAGGTAGTCTGGTTAACCCACGCATCATTGTGGAGCCACCAAGTATCGGAGAACGCGGCACCATACTTGTTCTCTCCTCCGTAAAGAACGAGCGACTGAATGGACGGCAGGTATGCCATGCTCGCGGCCAGACGAGCCGGGGGAGAGGACGATACGACGAGCTGGCTCCAGTTGCCACTCGAGAACGACCACGTGTCACCGAGCAGCGGGTAGGAGTTGTTCCAGCCTCCGAACAGGACAAGGGTCCCTGTCCCGGGATCATAGCTCATGACTGGGTAGGACCGCTCCGGGGGAGAGGTCGCGGGGCGCAGCTCAGTCCAATTTCCCCCTAGGTAGGTCCAGGTGTCGTTTCTGTTGTTTGTACCATATTCAGCGCCACCGAAGAGGACCACCCGGTCGATGGAAGCATCCCACGTCATCGAGGCCCCGGTCCGCGGAGAGGGGCTGTATCCGGCACGGACCTTCGTCCAGTTGCCGTGGAGGAATGCCCAAGTGTCGTTGGCGTACACTCCTCCATTCTCGAGCCCGCCGAAGAGCACAAGATAGCCGTCCATCCCGTCCCATGACATGGAAGCGTCGCCTCGTGCCGGAGGGGAGCGGGACGGATGGAGCTGCGTCCACGTCCCGCTCTGATAGACCCAGGTATCGTTGGTGGCATATCCACTAGAGTTGACGCCCCCGAAGAGAAGGGTGTATCCATCAAGCGGATCATACGCCATGCTCGGTGTGTCGAACCGCAACGGCGGCGACGCGTTCGACTCCGATGTCACATTCCGCCATCGTGCGTTCTGGGCGACACCGTACTGAACGGGAAGGGTCGGCGGGACGCAGCCGGGCGGGTGGCTGGGTTGGCCCGAACATGAGATCGACCCGGCGCCCTTCGATACGCCGGCCGCACTAGTTGGCGAATCCGTTCGGTGCATGGCCGCGCCCTGACCGTCGACGGCAGAAGGCGTGCTTGCAGGAGTCCTACGCTGGCCGTTGGGCGAGAAGGGACCTTGGATTGGAATCACTCCGCCGACGACGATCACGGCGACCACAAGGATCAGGATGGGGGCGCGCTCGGAAAGTCGCGGAGAGGACCTGACGCGCATCGCTCCTCGCGGATGTGAGTGGTGACGTAGTATGAATCGTACGTGTTTAGCCCCTGACGGAGCGAGCGATCAGGTGAGGGCCGCGTAGAGTCGATCTGCCGGGTTCTCGCCCCGAGCTCGCCAGCTTCCCAGCACGGTCAGCAGCCTCGAGAAGACGTCCGCGCCCCGGGCGTTCCTCAACGTCCCCACGATCTTGCGCACCACCACGCCCTCGCGCAGCGCCCGCTCTCCCCGATTGTTCGTCGGCTCGACTCCGGGCCGCCTCAGCCTGATTTCTAGGCCGTATACGGGACAGGTCCTCCGATCGAGTGCCTGACCTTCGGCGAGATCCTTCCGTTCCACCGTCGGGTGCTTCTACTGACAATATGACCCGTAATTACGGGTCATATGGCCTTTCGGGAGGTCTACCGCAAGGGGCGTCATCACTACCTCTACGAGCGGGAGTCCTACTGGGACCCCAAGCTCCGCAAGGTCCGCAAGCGCACCCTGCGCTACCTGGGACCCTGCGACGCCCGTGGTCGATTGCGAGTACCGCCCTCGGTTCGGGTGGACTCGCTTCACTCCTCCTTCCCGGTCGGACCCCTCGCCGTGCTCTACGCCGCCGCCCGGGACCTCCACGTGGTTGACCGCGTCGAGGGGGGGTGCTCGAGGTCGTGCGTTCGGAGGCGAGCCTGCTCCTTTCCCTCGCCCTCAATCAGGCGATCCATCGACTCCCGTTGAGCCGCGTCCCGGACCGGATTGTCCGTAGTCCTCTACCGCGATGGGAAGCTTTCGATTCCGCCGGTCTCGATCGCGCGGTGCTCGACACCGCGCTCGGGCGGCTTTCTCGCCTCCTCCCGACCCGCGACTGGGACCATCGCGGCTTCGACCTCCAGCGCGCGCTGACCCGAAGCTGGCGCAACGGCTCCCGAGAGCCGGCGACCTGCTACTACGACATCACCAAGCAGGCGTACTGCGGCACGGAGTGTCCGTGGGCCGAGGTGGGGCATGACCCCGCGATCGGCGCGATCGGTTCCGTGGTCGGGTTCGGGATGGTCGTATCCCGCGACCACCACCACCCCGTTCTCTGTCGCCCGCTCCCGGGGTCGCTGAGCGACTCGGTCTCGTTGGCGACCACGCTCGAGATGCTCCGGGGGTTCGGGCTGGGGTCGATCACGCTGGTCGTCGACCGAGGGATCGTCTCGAGGGAGAACGTCACCCGATTGGTCGGGGCCGGCCATCACCTCCTCGGCATGGTCCGGGGCTGGACGGAGGAGACCCGAGGGTATGCCACGCGGTGGACCGAGGAAGGGCTGGAGCGACCGGAGCACGTGGTGGCCCGGTCCCACGGCAACGCGGCCTATGCCCGAGGGTTCACGGCGCCGCTGTTCGGACAGCCGAAGGTCCGGGTCGTGGTGGTCTCGGATGCTCGGCGTCGGGTCGAGGAGCGGCAGAGTCGGGACCTGTTGGTTCAGGAACTGACCGGACACCCCCCTCGGGGTCGCCTGGGCGAGATCCGACACGAGTTGGGACGGGTCGCGGTGCCCTCCGTGGGCCGCCGAGGGTTTCGGGTCGACCCGGTCACCCTCGGACGAGAGCGGAAGCTCGACGGGCGGTTCCTCCTGTTCCACACGGACCCCACGGTCCCGGCGGCCGAGGTGTTTCGGACCTAGTTCCAGAAGGATGCGATTGAGAAGGCTCGGCTCGCCGAGAGGCTCTCCCGCCTCGGTCTTCCCATCGAACGCTCGAACGGCAGCCTCGAGGTCGAGCTCCGCTCGAAGTCCGACGCCCTCCGCCTCCTCAACGCGGTCTCGGAGAACGGCCTGCCCTGGACGAGCTTCTCGACGTGCGCCGATACGCTCGAGGACGTCTTCCTCCGGCTCGTCGGTCGCCTCGAGGACGGGACCGCGCCGGGGGCGGTCGAACGGGAGGCGCCGCGATGAACGCCCGCCGCATCGCCGCCTACTTCCCGGCGTTCGCGCGCGGCTACCTCCGGAACCCGCTCGGGCTGTTCATGTCGCTGATCTTCCCGGTGATCCTCATCCTCATCTTCGGGGCTGTCTTCTCGAACACCGGCGTCGCTCGCGTCGCCCTCACGGTCGAGAACCTCGACCACGGCTCGCCCGCGAGCCAGGCGCTCCTCGAGAGGCTCAATCAGACGGGCGCGATCGAGGTCGACCTGGTCTCGCCGGAGGTCGGCAACCTCTCCGCGTACCTCTCGAGCCACAGCCTCTCGGCCGGTCTCGTCATTCCGGCCGGGTTCGGCAGCGCCCTGGCCCACCGGACCCCCGTCGCGCTCACCGTCTACACGAACCCGTCGTCGGGGAGCGTCGCGGGCGTGGTCCTCGGAGCGGTCCAGGGCGTCAGCAACGGGATCAATCTTCAGCTCGCGGGAGGCACGACCGTCGTGAGCTCGATCGACCTGAACGTCGGCAGCCCGCTCTACACGTACATCGACTACCTCATTCCGGGTCTCGTCGGCTTCTCGGTGCTCGTGAGCCCGATGTTCTCGATGGTGAACATCAGCTCGACCTGGAAGCGCGACAAGCTGTTCCGTCAGCTGTCGCTCACTCCCCTCTCGCGCGGCGAGTGGCTCGCGGCGACGCTGCTGTGGTACGTGCTCTTGGCGGTCGTCTCCGCGGTGCTGCTGGTCGGCGTCGGGGTCCTCGCCTTCGGCGCGCACGTGACGCTCACCTGGCTCGCCGCGCCGTTCCTGGTCGTCGGACCCGTCCTCTTCGTCTCGCTCGGGCTGCTCGCCGGGTCGGTCTCGAGGACCCCGGAGACCGCCGGCGTCATCGGGAACCTCATCACGTTCCCGATGATGTTCCTCTCGGGGACTTTCTTCTCCGTCTCGCTGTTCCCGCCCTGGCTGGCGACGGTGGCCCACGCGCTCCCGCTCTACTACGTCATCGACGGGCTCAACGCGGGGATGATCTTCGACAACCCCGGCGCCGTCACCCTCGACCTCGCGGTCGTCGGGCTCCTGGCGCTGGTCTTCTCGATCGCCGCCGTGCGGGTCTTCCGCTGGCGCGAGGAGTGAGGCGAAAGGCCGCGCGAGCCGTCGCGCCCGCTACGGCCCGGGGGCTCGCGCCGGCTCGGTCTTCGTCCGGAGCCCCTCGGCCCGGAGCTCCCCGGAGAGGTCCCGCGCCCGGGCCCGCTTCGTGCCCCTGCGCTTCCGCTTCGACTGTCGTCGGTGCCGGCCGATCCCGCCCATCGCCCCCGCCTGACCCGGCTACGCCCGGGGCTCCCGGCGCCGCAGGGCGGCGCTGATCAGGTCGGTCGGCGTGACGATCCCGACGAGCCGTCCGGACCGCACGACGGGGAGCCGGTGAAGGGCGTTCTGCGTCATCGCTTCCATCGCGAGCTCGAGCGGGGCCTCGGCCGCGACCACGAACGGCGGCCGCGACATCGCTTCCTCGACCGAGACCTCCTCGAGCGTCTGACGAAGCTTGGCGAGGAGGTCGGCGGGTTGGTCGCGGATCGCCACCATGAGGATATCGAGCAGCCCCTTCACACCCGAAAGGTTCACCGGAACGGAGAGGGTCCTCGCGAGGTCGTGCTGGCTCACGACCCCGAGGACCCGTCCCGCTTCGTCGACGACGGGGAGACCTGTGATGTCGTGACTGCGCATCAGGACGAGCGCGTCGTAGAGGGACGCGCCGGGGCCGATCGTCACCGGGGAAGGGCTCATCACGTCGGCGACCGTGACGTTGTAGGCCAGAGGGATCACCGCGCTCCGCTCCACCGGGCTCCGGACGCCCCGGGCGCTGCCGGCGGGTGGGCGTGTCGAGCTGCGCGCCGCCACCATGCGTCGGTCACGGGGCGCTCCCGATATCCCGCGGCCGTCGAACCGCGTTGACGGCGTCGGCGAGGGAGCGCCGCAGGCAACCCACCCGCGGGGCTTGCGGGCGGCGTTGTCGGGTCCTATGGATTCCGACACGGGTCCTGTCGAGGTCCTCGGCTCCCGCCTCTACGACCGGTCGTTCGGACCGACGGGCGCCTCGTCGACGGCCCTCGTTCAGCACGCGGGACCGGGCGCCTCCCACGACTCGCTCCTGCCGCTCGCGGACCTGGCGGGGCCCGACCGACGGGTCGTCCTCTTCGACCCGCTCGGTTGCGGGGCTTCCGACGGGCCGACGGGCCGCACCCGGTTCACGGTCGAGCCCCCCCTCGTGGAGACCGAGGGCGTCCGCCAAGCGCTCGGGCTCGGCCGGACCCCTCGGATCGGCTCGAGCTACTGGGCCTGCTCGCCCTCGCCTACGCGCTCGCCCACCCCGACGCCGTCCGGTCTCGCTGACGACCAGCGGCGGGCTCGCGAGCGTGCCCCTCACCCAGCGGGAGACGGACCGGCGGCGGGCGGAGCTGCCTCAAGAGGTGCGCCGGGTCCTCGACGCGGGCCAAGCGACCGCGCGCGCGCACTCTCCCGAGTACGAGGCTGCCGTGCGGCCCTTCTACAATCGACACGTCGGTCGGCTCGACCCGTGGCCTCGAGAGATCGTTCGAACGATGGAGCTCATGGACGAGCGCCCCGTCTACGCCTACAGGAACGGCGCGACGGAGTTCTCGATCACCGGCACGATGCGGGACGTCGACCTGTCGCCGCGGCTCGGCGAGATCCGGCCGCCGACGCTCGTCCTGGGAGGGCGGCACGACGAGGTGACGCCCGTCGTCGCCGAGCAGCTCCGCCGCGGGATCCCCGGCGCGCGCTCCGTCACGTTCGAGGCCTCCTCGCCCATGCCCTTCGGCGAGGAACTCGGGCGGGTCCTCGAGGTCGTCCGCCGATTCCTCGACACCGTCGACGGGCGCCCGTCCCTCCGATGACCGCCGTCGCCGGTGGACGGCTCCCGGGTCGGCGTCGGGGCCTCGGCGCCCCCGGTCTCGACGGCCTTGTCGCAGAGGGCGCACGACCGCAGCGTCGGCGCCTATGCGTATAAGTACGGGTCCGAACCTCGATCCCGCAGTGGCCCGGTCACGCCCGTGACCGGCGAGGTGGTTGACCCCTTGCTTCCTAGCTCGGCCTACGTGGGCGTGGCCGTCGTCCTGGCGGTCGCCCTGAGCCTACCGGTCATCCTCTCTCCGTCCCAGGCGCTGACCATCGACCCGATCCTTCGAGGCGGCTCCGGTCAGGTCCCCGTCTCGCTCATGGCGGGAGGCCTCTCGTCGGTCCACGCGGGGCTGCCGTACTTCGGCGTCGTCTTCCAGATGGGGGGCCTCTCGACCCCGCAGCTACAGGCGCTCGGGGCCTACTACAATACGACCTCCCTCACGACGTTCCGCGTCGGGGGCGGGGGCGAGCAGTACGACCCGACGACGGGCACGATCTACAACCCCCCGGCCTCGGGAGGGACCTATCAGCCGGTGCACTCGGTCGCCGTGAACCTTTCGTGGTTCAAGGCGTGGTGCGGGTCGCGGAGCGTGCCGTGCCAGTGGCTCTCCTATCTGCCCGGCGAGGAGAACAACACGACCGCCGCCGTCCACGTCGCGGAGTGGTATCACAAGGTCCTCGGGTTCGCCCCCACCTACTGGGAGTTCGACAACGAGCCCGACCGCTGGATGCACTACGGGAAGAACCGGAGCACCTGGTCGACGACCGACGCGAGCACGCCCACGCCCCTCGCCTACGCGACGATGGTCCGGAACTACATCGCGGCGGTGACGCGGTACTTCCCGACGGACCGGTTCGTCGGCATCGAGGCCAGCTGCGACTGCAACACCGGCCTCATCACCGACACGGCCCAGCTCTCGCCACACCTGGCCGCGATGGCCTACCACTCCTACCCGGGCCCGCCGCTCGTGAACGGCTCGCTCTCGCAGTTCTACGCGAGCCTCGCCTCGAACCAGAACCTGAGCAGCACCTCGGCGCACTTCGAGGCGAACGTCCTCGCCCAGTGCCCCTCGTGCGGCAACGTCTCGCTACAGGTCGGTGAGTACCAGTCGGGGCCCCTCTTCAACCACAGTCCGTTCGCCCTCGCCTTCCCGGGAGCCGTCTGGCTCGCCGCCTCCGTCGCGCAGGGACTCGTGACGAACCTCTCGATGTTCACCGAGTTCGACGACACCTGGCTCTACAACACGAGCCGCGGCTCGATCCTCCCCGAGGGCATGCTCTACGAGCGCGTCCTCGCGAACCTGACGATGGGGGCCGACACCCAGGTCCAGCTGAACGTCTCCCGGATCGGCGGATTCTACGGGGTGCTCGTGACGAACGGGACCCGCTCGTCGCTCCTGCTCGTGAACACGAACCTCACGACGACGCTCGCTCTCACGGTCCCGAAGGCGCTGTTCCCCGTCGGCCACGCGGGGACGACGTGGACGTGGACCCAGGGCCTCCGTGCCCCGTGGGCCACGAGGACGAGCGCGCTGCCGTCCTCGTACTCGATCGGTCCGCAGGAGATCGTCCTGCTCGACGACTTCTAGGCGCGTCGCACCCTCGGGGAGCGAGGAGTCCCGAGCCGGGAGAGTCAGGACGCCGAGAGCCCCCTCCGGGTCGCGGGCTCCCGTCGAGAGCCCAAGGACGCCACGCACCGGGTCCGGCGCCCGGCCCGCGTCCGGTCTTGGCTACCGTTGCGGCGCCCCGCAGTAGGGGCAGGTCTCCGCGCCCTCGTCCATGAGGTTCCCGCAGTAGCGGCACCGGACCTTGATCACCTCGCGGATCACCTCGCGCACGACCCCGGGGCCGTCCGTCGCAGCTCGAGCGACCCGGCCCGCGCGATCGGCCGCGGCCCGCTCGCGGCGCCGCCCCCACTCCGCCCGGCCCGCGGGGATCGCCGCGTCGATCTCGGAGGAGACCGTCCGGGCGTTCGGGACCAGGAGGCGGCTCGCCGCCCCGCCGCCGTCCCCGACCTCGCGCAGCTCGAGGAAGCGGTCGGCCAGGACCCGCGGGTGGTCCAAGGCGTAGAAGAAGTAGCTCGAATCGATGCGCCAGTGCGGGGGGGCGAGCAGCTCGGCCCGGCGCGCAAGCGCGGCGCATCGCAGGTTCGTCAGGACGAGGTAGCCGTGAGCGAGCCGCCAGCACCTCGCGACCCGCTCTCCGTCCATCAGGGCGAGCTCGTCGAGGGCCCCCGGCGGGAGCTGGTCCGGCCCCGTGACCTGGTCGGGCGGCGGCCTCCAGTCGGACGGGCTCATCCGGGTCTCCAATCCCGCGGAGGCTATGGGCTTAACCCGAGGAGGGCGCGGCGAGCCCCCGGGACCGGCGCGATCGGGGCTACCAGACCCGGACCTGTCGGCCGCTCCGCCAGTAGTGCTCGAAGAGGTCCTGGCACCAGGCCCGGAACCGCGGCGAGCTCCCCCGGAACCCGATGGCGTAGTCGATCGGCCCGGAGGGCGCGGCGAAGCAGACGCCTCCGACGAGCTCATTGAGCGCGAGCGCCACCTTGACCTCGGGGAGGACCCGGAACTCGATCGGAAGGTCGCGCGCTCTCGACGCCCCCCGCGCCCCTGGAGGAGGCAAGAGGGAGCGGGGGAAGAGGACCCGGACCGCCGCCCGCCGCCGGCGCACGGTCGAGAGGACGCGGTCCGCGGTCAGCAGCCCCTGGTCCGTCATGAACCAGGCGAACTCGCGGGCCGACTCGAGGACGTCCTCGACGTGGCGGAGCGACTCGGTGAAGGTCGCCCCGGGGGGGTCCGTCGAGAGCTCGTTCAATCGGCTGGCGAAGCCCGGGGGAAGGACCGTCAGGTCGTGGTCCTTGAGGAACCCGCGCCGGGCGCAAAGACCCTCGAGGGAATCCACCGCCGCGACGACAAGGCGGCCGTAGCCGGTGAGCCGGTAGCCTCCACCGGGAGCCCGCTCGAGCAGCCCCTGGGCCGAGAGGCGGGCGAGGTGTCGGCTCACCTCCGGTGCCCCCTGGCGGGTTTCCCTCGCGAGCTCCGAGAGTCGACGGGAGGCGCCCGAAAGCGACGCGAGGAGGACGAGCCGCTGTGGGTGGGAGAGCTCGAAGAAGAGCCGGGCCGTCGCGTCGGTCCCGGTCACACCCGGGGAGTTCTCACCGGTCAGAATAACTTAGCGGTCGTCAGTCTAGCCGATTATCTGACCGGAGCCGGTCGTCGGAGACAGGGTCGACCCGAACCGTGAGCGGTGTCACGACACCAGCGGCCGCGAGAGCCCACGTCGAGGCGACCCCGGTCGGGCCGCCTGCGCTCGAGGTCCGCCACCTGACCGTCCGCTTCCCCGGCCTCGAGGCGGACGCCGTCGCCGATGCCTCGCTCTCGCTCTCGCGGGACAAGGTCGTCGTCGTCGGCCCGAACGGGAGCGGCAAGTCCACGCTCCTCCAGGCCGCGCTCGGGCTCGTGACGCCGGCGAGCGGCTCCGTCGAAGTGTTCGGACGGGACGTTCGCACGGCGAGGGCGGTGCTCGGCGTCGGGACGAACCTCGAGGAGGTCTACCGACTGATGACGATCCCGGTCGGGCGGCTTCTCTCGCTCTGGGAGGACCTCCAGGGCCGCTCGAGCGACCGGGTCCGCGCGTGGCTCGAGGAGTTCCAGCTCTCCTCGGTCCTCTCGAGGCCCCTCTTCCGGCTCTCCACGGGGCAGGCGAAGCTCGTCGGAGACCTCCTCGCGGTCGGGTTCGACCCCCGGTTGGTCCTCCTGGACGAGCCGTTCGACAACGTCGACTTCGCCCGACGCCAGAGATACCTCGACCTCCTCGCCCGGACCGACGCCTCCGTCCTGCTCAACACGCACCAGTTCGACCTCCTCAACGCGATCCCCGACTGGGGCCTCTACCTGATGTTCGAGGGCCAGCTCATCGGCCGCTTCCGGGCCGGCGACATCGACCGGCTCTACGTGAGCGCGGGGGAGCTCCCGGGGGCCTTGACGACGTTCACGACACGGAGCGGGCCCGTCTCGGTCTCGCGGGACTCGGGGCGCGTGGCGTTGCGGAGCGTGTCCGACCTGAGCTACCTCAAGGACCGGATCGCATGAGCCTCGCCCTTCCCTACGCGCGCGCCACGCTCACGAACCGGTCGCTCTGGTTCTGGGGCGTCGTCTTCATGGCGTTCTGGTTCGTGCTCGGCGCCTACGTCTTCTCGGGGGGACTCGGTGCGACGCGGGCCGCGGAGACCGGCTACACGTCGGCGTGGTTCGCCGTCATCGCCGTCTTCTCGCTCACGACGCTCTCGATGGGGATCGCCTCGAGCATGACCTACGGCACCTCCGCGCTCGCCTTCGGGTTCCGCTACACGAGGCTGACGCCGGGGCGCTACGCGCTCAGCCTGCTCGCCGCCGCCGCGGTCATGGGCCTGGTCCTCGGCGTCGTGATGCTCACGCTCGTCGCGGGTGTGTTCAGCCTGCGCTTCGGCACCGCCCTCCTCCCCGCGGATCCGGCCGCGGTCGTCGGCGCGTCGCTCCTCGCCGGCGCGTTCATGATGGGCCTCGCCACCGTGCTCGTCCTCGTCGTCGTGAACCACCTCGGCCTGAGGAACCTGAGCTTCGTCGAGTTCCTCCCGCTCGTCCTCTCCTACCTCTTCGGCTTCTCTCAGCTCTTCCTGGCGCTCCCCGCGTGGTTCCTGTACCTCTGCCCGTGGAACGACATGGAGAGCCTTCTCTACGAGGCCTACTCGGGATCGCCCGCGACCCAGGTTCTCACGCGCGGGGGGTCGGCGTCGCTCGCCTGGCCGCTCTCCGTCGCCGGCCTCGCGGGCTGGGTGCTCGTGCTCGTCGGGGTCTCGACCGTCCTGCTGGGCCGGATCCGCGCGGTCTCCATCCTCGAGGGCCGTCAGGTCTAGTCCCCGGGGGACGGCCTGGCAGCCCCCCCGGACCTCCCCCTCGCGGGATGAGGCCCCGCGGCGATCCCCCACCGGAGGGAGGCCGAAACCGAGGGAACGGAGGGTTCTGACGCTCCGATACATATTTATCCGCATTCAACGAACGACTCTAGCGAGCGGCCCCGCAGGTCGGAACCGGGGGCCCGCGAAAGGTCCGATGACGTCCCTGCGAGTCCGCCGAGCCGGCCCCCGCGCCCGCGTCCGTGACGACCGGAAGGCCGTCTCGCCCGTGGTCGCGACGATCCTCCTCGTGGCGATCGCCTTCGTCCTCGCCGCGATCCTCTACCTCATGGTCGGCCAACTGGCGGGGGGCGCCTCGACCTCCGCGCCGCTCGGCTCCGCGCTCGCGCTCGGCCCGGCGCAGCTCATCCAAGGCTCCGCGCCGACCGACAACTACTGCCAGACCGGCCACTACTGCTACGCCGTCTCTATCGCCTCCTCCTCGGGCCGGGCGACGCTCGGCCACCTCGGCTTCCGCGTCGTGACGACCCAGGGAACGAGCTGGACGGTGACGAACAACTCGGCGAGGCTCGCCGTCGTGGGCATCAACGGATCGGTACTGGCCTCCGCGAACTTCTCCAAGGGCGCCTCGTTCGCCCTCGCGGCGTTTCCCTCGTTCGAGCACGGCGCGTCGGCCTCGACCGCGCTCAACTCCTCGATGACGATCTACGTGCAGTTCGAGGCCCTGAGCGCCCCGCCCTCGAGCCAGGGACTCCAGCTCCTGGTCTACGGGTCGCCCCCCCTCACCGGCTCGATCGCGACGCCGCTCCTCTAGCCGGGCTCCACGTCCGGCGTGGGGCCCTCACGGCCGGTCCGACTCGGGATCGCCGGGTCCGTGGCCGCGGCGGCGGTCGGAGGGGGGCTAGACTCCGCGCGGCCCCGACGCCCTCGTGCGGCCGCCACCGCGCCGCGAGCGGAGAGGGCTATCGCGATGTCGGGCGAACCCCGCGGCGGATCGGGAACTCGGGGAGCCCGAACCGGGCGACGAGCTCTTGGAACCGGGCGTCCCCGCGGAGGGGGTCGAAGACGACGCCCCGGTAGTAGTTCCAGAGCATCTGGTCCCCCTCGCGCCAGTCCTTCTCGAGCCGCGCGATCGCCCGGTCGGAGTCTCCCAACGCGGCGTACAGCATCGCGAGATCGCAGGCCGAGGTGTAGACCTTCGCCTCGCCCCGCTCGACCTCGGCGACGATCTGTCGAGCGGCCTCGGGACGGCCGAGGAGGGCGTTGAGGAGCGCGTGGTCGAATCGCTCCGTGCCGCTCGCCCCCTCGACGGGGGTCTTGGCCTCGCGAAGCGCCTCCTCGACGCGGCCGGCCGTGAGATAGGTCAGACCGAGATAGACGTGCGCCCGGACCGACTCCGGATGCCGGTCGCGGATCCGCTCCGCGTAGTCGATCGCGGCCTCGTTGTCGCCGGCGTCCTGCTCGATCCAGGCGAGAGAGCCCTCGAGAGAGCCGGCCGGGTCCAGGCGGAGGGCGCGCCGAACCGTATCCCGCGCCTCGTCGAACCGCCCCAGCGACCGCAGCAGCATCGAGTAGAAGCGAAGCGCCGTCACGTTGCTGGGGTTCTGCGAGAGCGCGGTCCGGAACTCCGCCTCGGCGAGAGCCCAGTCGTGGTCGAACTGGAGCGCGATGTTGCCGAGGGCGGCGTGGGCGTCGGACGACTGCGGGTTCAGCTCGAGCGCCTTCCGGGCGAGCTCCTTCGCCTTCGGCAGGACGGCCCGGACGGCGAGGTACTCGCCCGCGAGCACCACGTACACCTGGGCCCAGGCGGCATAGGCCTCCGCGAACGTCGGGTCGAGCGTCGTCGCGCGCTCGAACGACCCGACGGCGCGCTCGAAGCCCTCGGCCCCCGGCTCGGCCGCGGCGACGAGCCCGCGCAGGTAGAGGTCGTAGGCCCGAGGGTCGGTGAGCGGCGGCCGCTCCTGAGCCTCGGGCGCCGCGCCCAGACGGATCCTCAGGGCCTCCGCCGTGCGCTCCGCGATGTCCGTCTGGACGGCGAAGACGTCCCCGACCTCCCGGTTGTAGGTCGTGGCCCACATGTGCCGCTGGCTCGGCGCGTCGATGAGCTGCAGCGCGATCCGGAGCCGCTGACCGACCTTTCGGACGCTCCCCTCGAGGACCGTCTCGACCCCCAGCTCGGCCCCGACCTGGGAGACCGACTTCGGCGAGGACTTGTAGCCCATGACCGAGCTCCGGGCGATCACGCTGAGGGACGGCACCTGGGAGAGCGTCGAGATGATCTCCTCGGTGAGCCCGTCGGCGATGTACTCGTCGCCGGCGTCCGGGCTGATGTTCACGAGCGGCAGCACCGCGAGGCTTCTCCCCTCCGGGGGGGCGGAGCGGCCGGCGGGCCGGCGCCCCGCCCCCGACGAAGGGAGGACCGAGTAGAGCCTCGGGGGGTCGCGAAGGTTCTTGAGGGGGGTCGAGGGCAGCGCCGTGAGGTGAAGGTCGAGACGGTTCTGGACCTGGTCGAGCACCTGCTGGCTCAGGCAGATGCCGCCGGGGAGGGCCAGCGGCTCGAGCCTCGAGGCGAGGTTGACCGCATCCCCGAGCACGTCTCCGTCGCCCGACTCGACGTCCCCGACGTGGATGCCGATGCGCACGAGGATCGGACGCCGCACGGGTGTCGCCGCGTTGCGGTCCTGAAGCCCCTGTTGGATCTCGAGAGCACACCGGACGGCGTCGAGGGCGCTCTCGAACTCGACGAGAAAGCCGTCCCCGACGGCCTTGACCTCGCGACCGTGGTGACGGGGGAAGATCCCCCGGAGCAGCGCGTTCTGCTCGGCCACGTCGGCCAGCGCCGCGGGCTCGTCCGCGTGGGCGAGGGCCGAGAAGCCGACCATGTCCGTGAACATGATGGCGGCGAGACGGCGGCGCGACGGTGTCACGACCGGCCGAGCCCGTGGGCCGAGTTAAACGCTCCGCAGACCCCGCCGGCCGCGCGGCGCTCGCGAGGCCCCTCCGGGGCTCGCGCACGCACCGGCGTCGGGCCGTCTCGAGGGAAGCGCGGCCGCGTCGGAAGGGCCCGCGAACGGTCGGGGGCCGACGGGCCTACAGGAACAGGTCCTCGAGGGGGTTCTCCATCTCGCGCAGCTCGCGCACCTGGACCCCCTTCGCCTCGAGCTCGCGCAGGAGTGCCGGGACCTGCTCAGGCCCCGCGAGCTCCTTGAGGAAGTAGTCGCCCGTCCGCGGCCAGTCGGCGAGCGGTCCCGACCCGTTGAGCGTGCGCACCCCGACCACGAAGCGCGAGGACCGGACGTTCTCCATCCGCTCGAAGAGGGCGAGACGGCCGCCCTTGAGCGCGATCACGTAGCGTCCGATCTCGCGCGCCTCGAACAGGTTGTGGGAGGAGTAGAGGATGATCTTGTCCTTGGCCAGGTCGAGGATCAGCGACCGGATCTCGCGCGCGACCTTCGGGTCCAGGTTCGCGGTCGGCTCGTCGAGGAGGTAGATCTCCCTCTCCTTGAGGAAGACGCGGCCGATCGAGACCCGCTTCCGCTGGCCGGCGCTCAACTTCGACGTGAAGCTCGTCGAGAGCTCCCGGATCCCGAGCAGATCGAGGACGCGCTCGACGTCGGCGGCGCCGGCCCGCTCGACCCGGGCGTAGTACTCGAGGCACTCCCGGACCGTGAGACCGTCGGGCATCCCCTCCATGTGCGAGAGGTAGTGGAGATGGTCTCGAGAGGCCTGGCGGTCGGACGGCACGCCGTCGATCAGCACCTCGCCCGACGTGAGGGGCAGGACGCCGGCGATCGTACGGAAGAGGGTGGTCTTTCCGGCGCCGTTGGGACCGAGGACCACGTAGACCGCCGGCTCGCGGATCTCGAAGGAGACCTCGTGGAGGACCGCGGTCTCCCGATACCCCGAGTCGACCGCGCGGCAACAAAGCGTCACGAGAGCGTCGGACCGGGGGGTCGGCGCAACGGGAGGAGAGGACGGACGCAACGCCACGCTTCGTGCCTCGCTACGCCGGGGAGAGGAGCCGCTCCGGCGGCATCAGACGCGTGCTCTGGGACAGGAGGGCGAGCAGGGCGACGCCCACGAGCGCCTCCGACCCGAAGAGGATCGGGACCCCGTACCCCGGGAGCGCCAGCGCCGCGACGAGGACCCCGGTCGTCGGGGCCACTCCGATCAGGGGAAGGACGCCCACCGAGCTCGTCATGCCGGCGCGCGGCGACGAAAGCGCCGTCCAGAAGACGCCGATCGTCGTCATCAGGCCGACCGTGAGGTAGCTCATCGGGAACGAGTAGAGGAGGAGCGCCTCGACGAGCTTCGCCGTGATCGCGAAGCCGGCGAGCCGATGGGTGAGAACCCCCGCGGCAACGCCCACAGAAAGGATGACGGTGACCTGGACGAGCCCCGCGACGAGGACGTTCCCGAGGACCCGTCGCGGGGTCAGCCCGTAGGCGACGAGGTACTCGAGCACGCCCTTCATCCGGTCGTTCGTGAAGACGGTGGCCCCGCCGAGAGCCCCCGAGACGGCGAACACCGGGAGGAGGAGGCTCCCGATGTCGGCGTAGAGGTCGCCCGGCGCCAGCGCGAACCCGATCGAGTAGAAGCACAGCATCGCGGTGCTGATGGCCATCGGGATGCGCCCGACGATCAGCGACCGACGGACCGTGACCCCGAGGAGCGTCGGGAGCTCGGGAGGGCTCCGTGCGGCCACCATCGAGCGGCGCGTAGACCTCCTATCCGATAAGTCCAAGGGGGCGCCGCGCGCGGGCGGCCCTCCCGTACGGGGAGCGAGCCCCCGCACCGCCGCACACGCGCCTCCCCCGAGGGCGGGAGGGAGCGCGGTTGCCGAGCGTCCGCAGGCCGACCCGACGAGGACCTGTCGGCCTCAGGGTACTCGCCATCCCGCACCGTCGCCCTGCGTCCCTCGTTCCCCCCGTTCGCAGGGTCGAGCTCCGCGGTCAGCCGGGTCTCCCCTCCCGAGGAGCTCGTGCGTCTCAGGGAACCACCGGTGGCGCATGCGAGCAACGAGCGGGTCGAACCGGGGGTCCGACCGCGCCGCGGCGAAGAGAGGACGGGAGAGCAGCGTGCCGGTGTGCAGCGAGTGCCCGGCGAACGCCTCGTCGATCTTCGCGAAGAAGCCGTCGAAGTCCTCGAGCGCTCGGAGGAGGAACGCGGTGAGGCAGGGACCGTCGGGGAACGACCGAGGAGCGGGGGTACGCCGGTGTCGAGCTACGGGCTCGATCCGGCCTTCGGGCGGGGCGGCCCGCCCGCTCGTCGTGCCGCGGCGCGTCCGGAGCGCGGGGCCTCTCCGCCGCCGTCGCGAGACCCCACCGAGAGGTCCGCTCCGGCACGAGCGCCGGAACTCACGTCCGCCATTCCGTCGTGACGCCCCAGCCGTATTCGCTGGCCAACCAGAACGACAGCCAGGCTCCGACCGCGGCGAGCGCCAGCACTGCGACCCACGGAAGGAGCAGCGGCGACGTGGTCCAGGGGAGGAGAGCGGTCCCGCCGACGGCGAGGGCCATGACGAAGATCGCCGCCTCGACGACCCCCCACACGCCGAACCCGACGCCCGCGACCGTCTCGAGGGGCGGCTTTCGGGAGACCCGGCGCGGGGGGTTCTCGTCCAACCAGCTCGCGACCTCGGGAGGGACCTCCTTCGGCAGCGAGGGGCCGATCGCATCCCGGTCTCGGATCGGACCCTGCGCCATCGGCCGCCCGAACCCCGGAGAGGCCCGTGGGCGCTTCAGGCTGCTCTTCGGCCCCTCCGACGCCTCTCAGGAGGGTGCGCGAGCGCTCGCGTCGGCCCTGGGCCCCCGTCAGGTCACCGTCACGGAGGTCGTCCCGGCGGACCGGTAGAACGACGCCGCGCCGGAGTAGGTCGCGGGGATCGTGACCGTGCCGACGGTGTTGTCGAACGCCCGGAAGGTGAGCGAGCCGCCTCCCGCGGACAGCGTGCAGGTCCCGCGGCTGGAGAGCGAGCCGAGACCCCCGGCAGCGAGATGGACCCACCCGGTCGGCGTGCGGAAGCTGTTCCAGAGGTCCGACACCTGGACCGAGGACGTCGACGGCGACCCGGGCCGGACGCTCGTCGGACTGCAGCGGACGCTCGTCGGGGTCATCTGCTGGTGCGTGAGGTCGACGACGACGGTCCCGTTGTCGGTCGTGTCGATGTAGGTGCAGCCACCGCCGCGGCCGCTGTGGCCGAGGCAGCTGATCGTGAAGTTCGTGTCCGTCGTCCCGTGGACGACGTAGCCCTCGTTCCCATCCGTCCCGACGAAGCTGCCGACCGTCCAGTAGGTGTAGGTCCCGGTGAGGGACCCGAGGTAGGTGCTGTAGGAGAGGTTGTACGAGGCGAGCGACTCGCCGGGAAGCTGGAAGGAGAACGTCGTCGCCGTCGTCGAGACCCCGCCGCTCCCCGCGCTCGTGTTGAACGTGAAGTCACACGTCGTTGTCGAGGTGCAGTTCGTCACCGCTCCGGCGACGGAGGGCGTCGCCGACGCCGCCGGGAGCAGGGCGAGGACCACAAGGCCCGCGAGCGCCGCCGGCGCGACCCGAAGGCTCCCGCGCTACCGGGAGGAACCGCGTGGGTCTCGGGTCGCCCCCACGGGGGCGCCCCGGGCCGGCGTCCGGGACCCCCCGTGCCGGCCCGAAGGCCCCGGAAAGGGTTGACTCGAACCCCCGCCACGACGAGGGTCGCCTACGGATGGTTCTGGTCCTTCACGCTGCCGGCCGAGCCACCCTGCGCGTTCGTGCCGAACGCGCCGGTGACGCCCTTCGTGCCGACGGCGCCGTTGCTGCCGCTCGAGGCGCGGTTGGAACCCGAGCCGTCGGTGCCGCCGCTTCCGCCGGTGCCGGCCGAGCCGCCCGAGCCACCCGCGCCGCCCGCGCCCGGACAGGCCGAGCCCGCCGCGCAGTTGTTCACGCCGCCGTTGCCCCCGACGACGCTGTTCGCACCGAAGGTGTCCGTCGTGTAGGTCGCCTTCGTCGTGTTGTCGACGGCGCCGCCCGTGGCCGCGCCACCGTTGCCGCCCTTCGCCGAGGAGCCGCCGTTGCCACCGGTCCCGCCACCGCCGCCGTTCGCCCCGTTGCCTCCAGTGCCGCCGGTGCCGACCGTCGAGCCACCCCCGCCCGATCCGCCGCTGCCCCCGGAACCGCCCGTCCCGCCGGGGCCCGCCGGTCCGCCGGCGCCCCCGGCTCCGCCGGAGGCTCCGGCGCCGCCGACGGCCGAGCTGTAGCTGACCGTCGACACGGAGAGGGTGAGCGTCCCGGACGCGTAGACCGCGCCTCCCTGGCCCGCGCCGCCGGCCCCGCCGGCGCTGCCGCCGCCGCCGACGCCGCCGTTCGCGCCCGGTCCGCCGTTGGCCCCGGCGACCCCGCCGGCCCCGTTGGCCCCATTGCCGCCGGAGACCCCGCTGCCGCCGCTGCCGCCGAACCCGCCCGGGCCGCCCACGCCGCCGCCACCGCCGTAGCCGGCGGAACCGCCGCCGCCGCCGACCCCGCCCGTACCGCCGATCGCGGTCTCGTACTGCAGGGTCGAGTTCGAGATCGTCACGGCCGAGGCCGCGTAGACCCCGCCGCCCATGCCCGCGCCGCCCGCGCCGCCGGCCCCGCCGGTGCCGCCGGTGCCGCCCACGCCGCCGATCGCGCCGACCGACGCCGCTCCGGCGGCGCCGGCGCTACCGCCGTTCTCGGCCGGGCCGTTGGACCCGCCCGAGCCGCCGGCTCCACCGCCGCCCCCGGAGCCGCCGTCGCCGCCACTGCCCCCGGTGAGGCCCGGGCCGCCCCCGCCGCCACTGGCGCCGCTCCCTCCCGTGGCGCCGTTCGAAACGAAGGTCGTGTTGTTGAACGAGAGCTTCGCGCTCGTGCCGGTCGTGTAGACGGCTCCGCCGAGGCCCGCGCCTCCGACGCCGCCCTTGCCTCCGACCCCGCCGGTCGCCGACGCGCCGCCGCCGGCCGCCGCGCCAGCCGCGCCGCCGGCCGAGCCTCCGCCTCCGGCTCCGCCGGAGTTCGAGCTCGTCCCGGGGGATCCGGAGCCTCCCGAACCGCCCCGGCCGCCGGTCGCTCCGCCGCCGCCGCCTCCGCCGTAGCCGCCATAGCCTCCGGAACCGCCCGAGGACGCGCTCCCCCCGTTCGCGTGGTTCGAGGAGAAGGTCACGCCGGTGGCGGTGACGGTCGCCTTGTTGTA
>DAHUYN010000023.1 GCA_027315165.1 Thermoplasmata archaeon
GAACGCCTGGACCTTTGACGAGGATCTGAGAGTGACGGTCGCCCCTGACGAGGGATTCAAAGCGAGCGCGAGGGCGAACCACATCCTCGACTGGGAGGGCAGGCGCCTCCCCAATCTTCCCGAACTGGCCGAAGACCTTCCCGCGCCCGAGGCGATCCGCTGGCGGCTCGACGTGTTCCATCGGCTATGGGGATAGCGCGGACTTGGGTGCATCCCCACTTGCAGCCAGCGGGGGAGAGCGAGCCCCCGCCACTCAGCCTACCCCTAATCCGCGGCATCGGGCATAAGTTAAGGGCCGCCTCGTCGGCGGCTGGCTGACCCACCCTTTCTCGTGGAACCGCTTCCGTTCATCTGCCCCTGACCACCTCTATGGGATGCCACGGCATCCCCCGTCCCCAGAGCGCCCCACCCCGCTCCGAGAAGGGGAGGTCGAGGAGGCACTCACCGCCTCGTCCCCTCCGAGAAGATTGTCCAGTTCGCCCGAGAGACCGGGTTCGTCGAGCGCGAGCGCACGATCCGTCCCGTCCCCTTCCTCTGGGTCCTCGTCCTCGACTTCGGCGTCGAACTCCATCGTCACCTCCAGGAACTCAAGGAGCGGTACGTCCATCGAACCCGGCTGACGCTCAGTTACCCCGGCTTCTACCTCCGCTTCACCCCGGAGCTGTCGAAGTTCCTGAAACGATGCCTCGAGTACGCTCTCGGCGAGCTCGCCCAGGAACCCGGGCGCGAGCTCGACCCCAAGCTCGCCGTCTTCGACGACATCGTCATCAAAGACTCCTCGGTGGTCCGCCTCCACGCGAGCCTCGCCACCAAGTGGCCGGCGACCCGCTCGCGCAAGGTCGCCGCCGGAGTCAAGGTCGATACGCTGGTGAGCGTTCGGGCGAACGGCCCGAAGAGCCTCGCCCTCGTCGGTGAGCGGACCGCCGACGTGAAACTGTTGAAGGTCGGGGCGTGGGTGAAGAACCGCATCCTCCTCTTCGACCTCGGCTACTACTCCCATCGCCTCTTCGCGAAGATCGCTGAATGGGGCGGCTTCTTCACCTCTCGGCTCAAAGAAAGCGCCGACCCGCTCTTCGTTCGCTCCCTCAAGATCCACCGAGGCCAGGCGATCGACCTCGAGGGGAAGCGGCTCTCCGAGGTGTTGCCCCGTCTGCAGCGCGAGGTGCTGGACGCCGAGGTCGAGCTCTCGTTCAAGCGCCGGGTCTACGATGGGCGCCGCTCCTCCGACACGTTCCGGTGCCGTCTCGTGGCCGTCTGGAACGAGGAGGCGCGACGCTACCACCTCTACCTCACGAACATCGGCCCCGAGGTGTTGAGCGCCGAGGAGGTGGCGAGCCTCTACTCGATGAGGTGGGAAGTGGAACTCTGTTTCCGCGAGTTGAAATCGAGCTATGCGCTCGACAA
This sequence comes from Thermoplasmata archaeon, assembly GCA_027315165.1. GTDB lineage: Archaea > Thermoplasmatota > Thermoplasmata > Lutacidiplasmatales > UBA184 > Lutacidiplasma. The sequence continues at coordinate 1,405 of DAHUYN010000023.1, forward strand.
GTTCCGGACGGAGAGCCCCGACGTGGTTGAGGCGCTCATCTGGTCGGCGCTGCTGACCCTCGTCGCTGCCCGACGGGTCCACACGCTGATACGACAGCGCGCACCCCCGGAACTCCGAGCGCGGTACACTCAGCTGCGCTTCGCGATCCACTTCCGTCGAGGGGCGAGGGATGTCCTCGCCTGCGTGCTCTCCTACCTCGGGTTGGAGAAGGCGTCCCCCTCGAATCGGTGGGGGATGAACCTCTACTTGGTTGAGGAGGCGCTCGATCCTCACGTCCATCGACGGAGGTTCCGCGAAGTCTGGTCGGCGTGAGAACTGCTTAACTTATGACCGGTGTAATCCGCGGCGCTCGCTGCACGGCCGGCTCCGGCGCCCCCTGACCAGCGCCTACCGCTCGGGGAAGCGGTCCCAAGTTCCGTCGCTCACCTTCGGTCAATGGCCAGCAAGAGACTGACCCCTACGCCCGTTTACTCGGCCGTCGTTCGACGACTCAACGCACTGACGGTCGTGAACCACACCTGGGACGGATTCCTCACGGACATGGCCGAAGAGTACGTTCCGCCAGGCTGGTACGAGGAGATCGATTGGCGACCGGACCGCATAGGACGCGCCCCCGTGTAGGCGGCTGATTACCAGAACCTAGCCCCGCTGTCACTGCCGCAGGCGCTTCTCATGCGGAGTGCACTGCTTGCGCCGGCGGAAGGCATATGAAATTGGGGGGTTTCGGTCTCCGCATGAGCCTCGCGAGGATCGGGGGGATCTCCCTCGTGGGACTCGTCCTTGCCACACTCCTGCTCGGTCCGACTGCTGGAGCCGTCTCCGTCCCGGGCGTGCACGTCGCCAGCTCGACCGTGGGAGTAGCCCCGGTCGCCGCTCCCGCTTGGACGAACATGACCAAACTCGTGCGCCCGGGTGCGGTGGACCAGGCGGCCTTCACCTACGACGGAGCCGATCAGTTCCTGTTGCTGTTCGGGGGATCTGGTCCGACGGCGGTGACCAACAACACCTGGGCGTTCGTCCATGGCAACTGGTACAATCTTACAGCTGGCCCGAGCCCCTCGGCCCGTCGCGGTGCCGCGATGGTCTACGACCCGGTGGACCGCTACGTTGTCCTGTTCGGGGGCGCGGGCATGAACAACTCCGGACTAGGTGACACGTGGACGTTCCGAGCGGGAACTTGGACCCTCCTCCACCCCGTCACCGCCCCCTCAGGGCGGGGGGGTGCCTCTCTGGTTTGGGATGTCGCCCGTGGAAGTGCTATCCTGTTCGGAGGCACCGCCAACTATGCATGCGGATGCTCGGTCTCCGGCGACGTTTGGAGCTTCGTCCACGGTAACTGGACGCGACTTGCCACCACTGCCCAGCCGACTCTCACGCTCTACACTTCCGGGGCCGCGTATGATCGAGCCACACAGCAGGTCATTGTCTTCGGGGGATGGAATCCGCGCAGCGGAAACACCAACTCGACCTATGTCCTTCATCTCGGTGGGTGGACTACCCCGCCGACACCTTCCGGGCTGGGTCCAAGGCAGGGATCGGCGATGGGGTTCGATCCTCAAACGAACCAGACGATCCTTTACGGTGGGGCAAACAACAGGGGAGCCTCGGACCGCGACACGTGGACGTTCGGAACATCTGGGTGGGTGAAGCTTACTCCAACCCGGAATCCTCCGCCGCTGGCTTGGGCGATGATGGCATACGATCCCGGGATGCAACGCCTGGTCCTCTTCGGGGGATCGATGAACGGCACGCTGGAAGCCGATACCTGGGTCTTCGGATGAGCCCTGGCCCGGCCCGTTTCTTCCTGCGGAGTCGCGCGAGCTTCGCGATGGTGAAGCCATCGACTTGCTACCCGACGGAGGTGAAACGGTCCGACACCCGCCTGACTGACGGAGTCCGTCCCTGCGCCTAAAGAGCGCACGACGAGGCGCTCGCTGGTAGCCGAGCGTCGGTAGGCCCTCGACACAACGAATTGGGAAGGTTCATGCGCAAGCAGCCGCGAAGGTGCAGCCCAGATTCTACCCACTTCTGTCGGGCGAGGCGCACGGGGACGGACTCGACACGGTCGCACTCCGGGCGAATCACGACTCTTATCGACCGGTTCTCACTTCAGGGGCTGGGGCTTCCCACCCAACGGGGAGGAGTCGATGAAGCGGGAAGAGCTCGCAGAGTTGATGCAGACCCTGGACGACGCGTGGAACGCGGGACCGAGCAGCGCATTATGGGAGACGTTCCGAAAGCGGCACACGGAGGAGGTCGCCGTCTACTGGCCCGGGCAGCCGGAGCCGACACGGGGCCGACACAACCACGATCTCGAGGCCGTCGAGTTCTTCAAGACGTTCCCGGACAACCATCTCATCAATCGCCCGTACAAGATCTTCGTCGCCTCGGGGAACCACACCTGCTCCGTCGCCGACTTCACCGGTACGATGAAGGGCCCCATGAAGATGGGCGACGGGAAGGTCATACCGGCGACGGGCAAGCGCTTCCACGTCGAGTTCTGCACGGTCGCGACCTGGAACGCCCGAGGGGAGATCATCGAGGAGCGACTGTTCTAAGACCTCGTGGGCCTAATGAAACAGGTCGGGCTGATGTGACGTCGGGCCGCGGGCTCCTCGAACTCCGGTCGAACGGACCCCGACCCCGGCCAACCGGGCTAAGGGCTGGGCCGCCGCTCAGCGGGAACGACGGAGGCCCCGCCAGATCCCGTCCTTTCCGACCGTGAGCACGGCCGGCGTGAAGAACAGCTGGACGACGAACGCCTGCAGCAGGACGGCGAAGCCGATCCCGAGCCCGATGGCGGAGAGCAGGCCCAGCGGGCTCGTGAACCCGAGCAGGAGGAACGCCCCTCCGAGGATCACGGCGGCGGCCGTGATGACGCCGCCGGCGTGCGTGACCGCGTCCCGGATCGCCTGGGCGCCCCGGTTGCCGAGCGTCCTCTCCTCCTGCACGCGCGTCAGGAGGAGCACGTTGTAGTCCATGCCCAGTCCGAGGACGAGGATGAGCAGGATGAGCGGGAGCAGGAAGATGAGGGTCTCGTGGTTGACGATCCCGACGACGAAGTAGGTCGCCGCCCAGCTCCACAGGATCGACAGGCCGATGACCCCGAGGGCGAGCAGGGGTACGAACGCCGAGCCGAGCAGCACGAGCATCAGGATCAGGAGCCCGATCGCCGCCCCGATCATCATCTCCTCCGTCGCCTGGTTCACGAGCGAGCGGATGTCCTCGGTCGTGGGGCCCGCGCCCCCGAGGTAGACGTTGGTAGCCCCCGGGTGCCCCGCATCGTAGGCGCCGATGTTCTGCCGGAGAGCGCTCACGACACCGATCGCGGAGGCGGAATAGCCGGAGGCGCTCGTGGCGATGTTGAAGAGGACCGTCTTTCCGTCGGCACCTAGGAAGCCGGCCAGCGACTGGTTCAACCCCAGCCGGGTCGCGGCGGGCAGCGAGGAGAAGTTGAGCCAGGCGTCCAGGGGGGCGGCGCCCGGACCGACGAACGTCGTCACGGAGGCCACGCCCGAGGTGGCGTTCATGGCCGCCTGCAGTCCCGCGATGTCGCGCAGCTCGGCCGCATTCGGCTGCCCCGCCGCGAAGACCGGTTGCGAGAACGTCACGAGCGCGTAGCTCGTCGAAGAGTAGCTGGCCCCGAAGTCGTTCTGGAGCTGGACGAAGCCGGCCTGCGCCGGGTTGCTCGCGGGCAGGCCGATGTTCGAGATGTCGTAGGAGACGGGGACCTGGAGCGCCACGAAGACGACCGGCGCCGAGAGGACGAGGATGAGGACGATGACGAGCCCGGGTCGGCGCGTGGCCGCGCGGCCGGCTCTTGCGATGTAGTCGCGGTGGGTCTCGATGTTCCGCGTCCGGCTCTCGGCGTACCGCTGGAACCTCGCGCCGGAGTTCGGCCAGAAGATCCTCGGTCCGACGAGGATCAGGATCGACGGCAGGACGGTGAGGTTGACCAGGAGCGCGCAAGCGACCGCGATCAGCAGGCAGATCCCGAGCTGGCTCAGGAAGCTGATCCCGGAGAGGGTGAGCGCGACCGCGACGACCAGGACCGCGAGGCCGCTCGTCGTGATGCTCTGTCCGGCCCAGCGGACCGTCGTCGCGACCGCCTCCTTCGGCTCGGTCCCGCGGACGAGCTCCTCGCGGTAGCGGGCGAGCAGGAACACCGAGTAGTCCGTCCCGATGCTCATCAGGAAGACCAGGATGATCGACTCGATCTGCGAGTTGAACGTCGTCACGAGCCGCCCCGCGACGAAGATCAGCGCGAAGCTCGCCGCGAGCGCAATCCCGATCATCCCGAAGGCGAGCAGGGGCGCGGCGGGGGCGCGGAAGTAGATCAGCATGATGACGAGGAGGACCACGATGGTGAGGAGGAGAAGCAGGCTCAGCGAGGAGGTCGCAAGGTAGCTGATCGCGCTGCTGAGCGGGGCGCCTCCGGTCTGGTAGTACCTCACCGTCGAGTAGGGCGAGGTGCCCCCGAGGACCTGCGACGCGACGTGGTCGATCTCCGTGACGTCGGCCGCGGTCACCGACGTGCCGTTGACGGTGTACGCGTCGTCGACGTTGAACGAGACCACGACGAGCTCGGCGGAGCCCGAACTGCTGACGAACGCGTGGGAGAGCCCGGCCGGGATCGGAAGCGGGAAGGCGGCGGTCGGAAGCGAGCGGACGATCCCTGCGGCCCACGTCGCGGCCTGCGCCGCGGTCGGAGCAACGGTGCCGGGGAACGCCTGCCACACGGTGAGCAGCCAGGCGGGCGAGAGCCCGACCTCGACGCCGAGGACCGTGGCGGCGGTGACCTGCTGCGCGAGCGGCTGGCTCCAGTTCGCGACCCCGAGCGTGCTGAGCGTGATCTGCGCCGGGAGGAGCGCGCCGGACGCGGGGAAGAGCGACGGCAGGGCCGGAGCGAGCGTCGCCCGGGCCGCCGTCTCGGCGCAGGCCGCCGCGGTCTGGTTCGAAAGGCAGCCGCCGAACACGCTCGCGTTGAAGCCCGCCGCGCCCGCGTTCCCGTTGTAGAAGTCGTTGAGAACCGCGGTCTCGAGCGCGCTTGACGCGAAGATCGGCGCGGTCTGATTGTAGGCCGGCCAGTCGGCGGCCGAGGCGGGCGTCCCGGACGGCAGGCCCGCCGCGACCCCTTGCCACGTCGTCAGGTACGTCGCGACGGGGCCCCACAGGGCGGTCGCGGTCTGGTTCACGCTCGTCGGGAGCGTCGGAGAGGAGGTCAGGGCGGGGCCCAGAAACCCCCAGCCGAGCCGAACCTCGCCGGCGAGGTACGAGGTGTAGGCCGTGTAGAGCGAGTCGACCGAGCTCACGTTGTGAAGCTGGTGGTCCGAGGAGAGCGCGTCGGTGAGCGCGAGCGTGGCGTTCTTTCCCGTCGGGCCGACGATGTTCGGAGACTCGAGGAGAAGGATGGTCGAGGACGGCGAGGAGGGACCGTTCGGGAACTGCGCGTTGTACTCGTTCTGCGCGATGACGCTTGCGTCGGACGAGGGAAGCGGGCTGCTGAAGCTGTTGTTGATGACCGAACCGACGTTCGCCGCGGGCAGGAGGCAGACGACCAGGATGATGAGCCAGAGGGCGATCGGCTGCCACGGATGACGGGCGATCCGATGGCCGAGCCATCCGAGCGGCCCACTTCGGTCCTGTCGCGTCGGTGCGGCGGGGGGCTCCTTCGATGCCATCTGCGACCCTGGCCGAGCGCGGGACTGCCGGGTGTCCGTCTTATGCTTGACGCGCCGTACGGCGGTCTAGCACGGCGCTCGGACCTCGGCCATCTCTCCTCCGTCCTTCCCGGCGCCGCAAGGACCTCTTCCTTCCCCTCATGATCCCGACGTGGCGCGGGAGGGCGTAGGGGACGTCCTCGCCGATCGGCTCGGTCGACCCCACCGGTACGGTACCCCGGCGGGGCGCGCCGGCCGCGGGGTCGGCTCAGGCTCCCGCCCGGACGGACTCGATCCACCGGTCCACGCGGGCCTCGACGAGCCCGAGAGGGACCCCGCCCTCGCCGAGGAGGACGTCGTGGAACGCGCGGACGTCGAACCGGTCCCCGAGCGCCTTCTCGGCGCGCTTGCGGAGGCCCGTGAAGTGCAGCTGGCCGATCTTGTAGCTGACCGCCTGGCCGGGCCAGACGATGTACCGGTCGATCTCGACCTCGATGTCGGACAGAGAGCGCCCGGCGTTGGCGGCGAAGAAGTCGATGGCCTGCTGGCGCGTCCAGCCCTTCGCGTGCATGCCGGTGTCGACGACGAGCCGGACCGAGCGCCAGGCATCCGCGATCAGCTGACCCATCTTGGAGAGCGGGTCCTTGTAGAAGCCCAGCTCTTCCCCGAGGGTCTCGGCGTAGAGTCCCCAGCCCTCGACGAACGCGGTGTAGCCGCTCAGGCGCCGGAACGACGGCAGCCCCTCGAGCTCGTCGCTGAGGGCGATCTGGAGATGATGCCCGGGGACGGCCTCGTGGAGCAGAAGGTCCTCCATCTCCCAGGTCGGACGGGACGCGAGGTTGTGCGTGTTCGCGTAGAAGACCCCGGGCCGGCCATCGGCCTGCGCCCCGTTCTGGTAGTAGGCGGCGGGTGAGCTCGGGGCTTTGAAGGCCGGCATCGGCTCGACGCCGTAGGGCAGGCGGGGGAGACGGCCGAAGACCCGGGGCAGCCCGGCGTCGGCCCTCTTGCCGACCGCGCGGTACATCTCGATGAGGCGCTCGGGGTCCTTGACGAAGTACTTCGGGTCCTCTCGAAGGTGCGCGTAGAACTCGGCGAGGGTCCCGGGGAACTGGACCTGCGTCCGGATCCGCTCCATCTCGGCGTGGATCCTCTCGAGCTCCGCGAGCCCGGTCGCGTGGATCTGCTCCGCCGTCAGCGTCGTGGTGGTCTGCCAACGAAGCAGGTGCTCGTAGGCGGCCTTGCCGTTCGGGAGGGCCGCGACCCCGACCTCTCGACGGCAGTTCGGCAGGTACTCGTCCGTCAGGTACTGCCGGAGCCGCTCGAGGGCGGGCCGCGCTATCGTCGCGTAGGCCTCAACGGCCTCGACGGAGAGGCGGCGCCACGCCTCCTCCGGCACCGAGCGGGGTCGCTCCGCGAACGGCAAGAGCAGCGCGCTCTGCCTCGGATCCGCCGAGAGGAGGCCCGCCACCTGGGCGGGGACGCCTCGGATCGCCTCGCGAGGGGCGGAGTAGCCTCGGGCGAGCCCCTTTCGCATCAGCTCGAGGTTCTGGTCGACCGCCGCGGCGCTCCGCCGGAGCCGCGCGACGATGTCCTCGAGGTCTTTGGGGGTGCGGCGCGGCTGGATCGCGAGCAGGTCCGCGATCGTGAGGTGGATCCCCTCCATCTGGCTGATCGGCATCCAGACGTTGTGGGGCATCCCGAAGTGGAACGGGTTCGCGTCCTCTCCGAACGCGATCCCCCGGCGAGCCTCGGCAACGAGGTCGCGGTAGAGGTCGAGGTCGACGCGCTCCCGCTCCGGGAGTTCCTCTCGTTGGAACCGCTCGAGCTGCCGGGACGTGGCCTCGAGGTGCGCCGTACGGCGCGCGATCCCCTCGGCGGAGTCGTCGGTCCAACGGTCGTTGAAGCCCGGGTACCCGAACACCGTCCCGAGCTCGGGGAACTCGTCGAGCCAGGCCCGCCAGTCGCGGTCGAGGAACTCTCGAAAGGCGGAAGGGCGACTCTGGAGCGTGGGGGTCTCAAGGGGCATGGGTTCGACTCCGTCAACGCGAGGGATACGCCCTCTTAACCTTGCGACGGTCCCACACTCCTATCCCGCCGGCACGCAAGATCCCTTGAGAAGCGGGCGCGGACCCGGAGAGCGCGGCGGGGCGCGAGCCCCGCGGAGCAGGCACCCCCCTCCATCGACCCTGGGAGCGAGCCAGTGGAGAGAGGCGCGACTCCCAGGGCCTTCGCGCTCACCACCGGCCTCGAGGTCAGTCAATAAGTACCCCCCAGAGTAGGTCCCGAACCGCCGGAGGGCGACCGCGCTCTCAGGCGGAAACGCGAGACCCATGGTCGACCTCGTCGAGACGGGAGAAACGCCGGCGCGACCCCGCGAGGTCGTCGTCGACGCCCGGGACCTGAGGATGGTCTATCCGCCCTCGAAGGCCGGGACGAAGGGGACCGTCGCGGTCGATGGCGTGAGCTTCCAGGTGCACGGGGGCGAGATCTTCGGCTTCCTCGGGCCCAACGGCGCCGGGAAGACCACGACCATCTCGATGCTGACGACGCTCCTCACTCCAACCTCGGGTCGGGCCACGATCGAGGGGATCGACGTGAGCGCTCGACCCCACGACGTGCGACGCAAGCTCGGCCTCGTCTTCCAGAAGTCGACGGCGGATGAGGAACTCACCGGTCGGGAGAACATGCTCATCGAGGCGGGCCTCTACGGCCTCGCCGGACCGGACGTGAGCGCGCACGCGACGGAGCTCCTGACGCAGATGGACCTGGCGAGCTCGGCCGACCGGCTCGTGAAGACCTACTCGGGCGGGATGCGCCGGCGCCTCGAGCTCGCCGTCGGGATGGTGCACAAGCCGCGGCTCATCTTCCTCGATGAGCCGACCCTCGGGCTCGACCCGCAGGGCCGCGCCGGCTTCTGGCGGTACATCCGCTCGCTCCGGGACTCGAAGGGGCTCACCGTGTTCCTCACGACGCACTATCTCGACGAGGCCGACCAGCTGTGTGACCGGATCGCGGTCATCGACCACGGGAAGGTCATCGCGATCGGGACCCCGGACGAGCTCAAGGACAGCCTCGGCGGCGACACGCTCGAGCTCACGGTCGCGCCGGGGAGCCCGGACCCGACCCCGTTGCTCCAGGCGATGCCGGGCGTCTCCTCGGTGACGAAGGTCCGGGACACGTATCGTGTGAAGTGCTCGAACGGCGAGTCGCTGGTCCCGAGGTCGGTCCTCGGCGCCACGCAGGCGGGGATCAACGTCGTCGGCGTCACGGTGACGAAGCCGACCCTCGACGAGGTGTTCCTGCATCTGACGGGGCACTCCTACCGCGAGGAGGGCGTTCCGAACGGGCCCTCGAGCGGCTCGGGCGGCGACGGCGCGCCCGCGCCGGGGGGTGCCTGATGCTCCTGCCCGCGTTCTCGCTGATCCGGCGGGAGTACCTCCGGTGGATCCGGGCCCCGACCTGGGTCATCTCGGGCCTGATGAGCCCGATCCTCTACCTCATCCTCTTCGGGCAGGCGTTCGACCTCGGGAAGCTCCTGCCGCCCGGGGTCCCGCCGAGCGTGCTCTCGAGCGCCCTCTCCGGGGCGCCGTCGTACTTCTCGTACTTCGCGGTCGGCATGGTCGCCTTCGCCTCCGTCACGGCCGCGATGTTCTCCGGCACCGGGATCATCTTCGACAAGCAGCTGGGGATCCTCCAGCGGATCCTGTCGACCCCCATCTCGCGCCGGTCGGTGTTCCTCTCCTCGCTGGTCTTCCGCGGCACGCTGACGCTCATTCCGGCGTTCCTCGTCGTCGGGTTCGCTCTTCTGCTCGCCCACGTCCCCGACGTGGCCGGGCTCACGGTCGGGGGCGGCATCACCGTCGTCGACGCGTTGCAGTTCGTCGTGGCCGCGCTCGTCCTGTCGGTCGCCTTCACCGCGCTGTTCCTCTCGTTCGGGTTCGCCGCGCAGCGGATCGAGAGCTACTTCGGTGTCGTCACGATCCTGCAGCTCCCGATCCTCCTCACCTCGAACGCGATGTACCCGACGAGCATCATGCCCGCGTGGCTCCAGTACGTCGTCGGCATCAACCCGATCTCGCTCGCGGTGAACGTGATGCGGATGAGCCTCTTCGGGACCGCGGGCTACACCTACGCGGCGTGGGTCTACCTGCTGGGCCTCCTCGCGTGGGCGTGCCTCTTCGTGCTGCTCGCCCTCCTCCTGGCCTCGAGGGCCCTCCGCTCCGGCGGCGGGCCCGGAGGCGGGAGCCTCTCGCGGGCGATCGCGGAGTAGCGGCGCCCGTCCGGTGCGGCGGCCGCTCCCGGGTCGCCTCCGAAGTCGCCGGGGTCCCCGAGCGTCCCGCGGGGTCGCCGGGCGCGTGCGACGCGGCTCGGCGGAGGTCCTCGACGGACCTCTCTCCCGTTCGGGCCCCTCGCTCTCCCGCTTAACTACCGGGGCGCCCTCTTCACGGTCGGTGGGGCGACCCTGTCGGAACCGAGCCTCCGATCCGTGAACCACCGGTACTTCCTCCGGGTCGCGCCGGAGGCGGTGTTCCGCGCCATCTCCGAGCCCGAGGGGCTCACCCGCTGGCTCTGTGACGCCGCCGAGGTCGCGCCCGCTGCCGGGGGCCGTTACTCGCTCTCGTGGACCGACGGGCCCACCCACGTCGGCACCGTCCTCGAATTCGTTCCCGGCCGCCGGGTCTCGCTCGAGTGGACCTGGCCTTCGGAGGAGCTCAACGGCACGGTCTTCTCGATGTCGGTCGAACCGGCGCCAGGGGGCGCGCTGCTACGGGTCGAGCACACCGGCTTTCCGCCGGGGGAGAGGTGGGTCGACCTCTACGCCGGTGCGGAATGGGGCTGGACCTACTTCGCGATGAACCTCAAGTCCGTGCTCGAGCACGGACACGACCTGCGGTCGGCGCACGACGGGTAGGCGTCGTAGGAGGCTCGCGGGCGGGCCGCGGTCGGTTGGCGGCTCCCGGCAGACGGACTCCGGCCTTTGATCGAGGTCTCGCCCCGCTTCTGGCCCCTCGCGGACCCGTTTTCGGCCGACGCGTGCCAGAACTCGACGATTCCGGCCCGGACCTTCCCCTCTCGCGTCCGCCTCCGCTCTGCGGGGGACGATCGCGGGCCGGGATCGATCGAAGTTCGGTCGAATCGCGCGTGTCGTCACGTCGAAAAGTCGGCGACGCGCGAGATCGTGCGACGGCCCACCGAATCGGCGTCCGGTGAGAATTTCTCTCCTCGCGCGAGAGCCCGATAAATACCACGACCCATCTGGATTCACCGTGGCCAGGGCGGAGATCCGCTGCTGGCGCGTCGCGCGGCCGAACGGGGGGGCGGCGTGGTGCGTCGTCGGAAGCATCCTCGTGCTCCTGCTCGCCGGGTTCCCGTTCTCCGCGGGCACGGCGAGGGCCGCGTCGCCCGGTCTCGTCGTCCCGAACAGTTCGGCCGTGAGCAGCACGCTCGAGATCGGCTCGCTGATCGGCAGCCCGTCGGCGAACCCGTTCTACGCCGTCGTCTTCACGCCGATCGGGCTCGGCCCGGCGAACGGGCCGGCGCTCGGCGCGTACTTCAACTCGAGCCCGTTCACCTGGTTCCGCCTCTCCATCGGGGCCGACGGCTACGACCCGACCACGAACACGAACTGGGTGGCGCCGCCGGGCGGCGGCACCTACCAGCCCGTCTCCCAGCAGCTCCTCAACTTCACCTGGTTCAAGGCGTGGTGCGACTCGCGCACCCCGCACTGCAACTGGATCGGCACCCTGCCCGCCGAGGAGAACGACACCTCCTTCGCGGTGCACACCGCCAAGTGGTACCACAACGTCCTCAAGTTCGCGCCGACGGCCTGGCAGTTCGACAACGAGCCGGACGCCTGGACCCACTACGGCAAGAACCTCTCCTCCTGGTCGACGACCGACAACCACGCCCCGACGGGGTGGGACTACGCCACGATGGTCAAGAACTACATCCGGGCGATCACGAAGGTCTTCCCGACGGACAAGTTCATCGGCATCGAGGCGAACTGCGCCTGCGGCAAGAGCCAGATCCCGACGACGGCCCAGGTCGACGGCAGCAAGGTCATGGGCATGGCGTTCCACGAGTACCCGTGGCTCACGAACTCGGCGACCTCGGCCTCCCAGTTCATGGGCGCGCTGACCTCGGGCACCGGCATCCCGACGTTCGCGAGCAAGATGCGCGCGCTTGACGCGCTGAACTGCACCTGCTCGAACCTCCCGATCGAGATCGGCGAGTACCAGGCCGGCATCTTCGACAACCACAGTCCCCTCGCCCACACCTACGACGGGGCGCCGTTCATGCTCGCCTCGGTGATCCAGGCGATCGAGTCGAACGTCTCGATGTTCACCGTCTACGAGCTCGGGGACCTGTACAACTCGTCGACGGGCGTCCTCCTGCCCGAGGGCCTGGCCTACCAGAGGATCCTCGACAACGTCACGATGGGGCAGGCCTACTCGGTGAACGTCTCGGCGCCGGGGGTCGGCGGCGTCTTCGCCCTGCTCACGGTGAACGGGACCCACGAGTCCCTGCTCGTCGTCAACACGAACGCGACGCTCTCGATCAAGTTCACGCTGACCCCCTCGCTCTTCCCGGTCGGCTCGCTCGGGACCCACTACGGCTGGGCCTCGACGCAGCTCGTCCCGAACCATACCTACGGGACCCTGCCGCGCTCGTTCACGATGCTGCCGCTCGGCATCCTCCTCCTCACGACCTAGGGGCGGGATCGGCGGGGGTCGCGCGAGTCCCGGCGCGGCGGGGGGCGTGGCGCGCCTCGCGAACCGCCGCACGCCGAGGTAGGCCGCCACGACAAGCCCCTCGACGACGAGCGTGCCGGGAGTCGTGCCCGGTGGCCCACGACGTGGCCGCGCGCCCCGGACGTCGAAGACGCCCTCGCGAGAACGTCGTGCCGAGCGCGTCGGCCCCGCTCGAGGTCTCCGTCGGGCCGACGGCGCTCTCGAGGAAGGCGGACCTCGGCACTCGGCTCGAAGCTCCGACAAGTGCGACGACCGTCACGACAAGCCCGACGTCGGCCGGCCCGGGCTCCTTAGTCGGCCGCCTTGGGTCCGGACGGCGTGTCGCGCGTGCGGGCCTCGGCGGTGACGAGGAGCCCCCCGCGGGGGCGCAGCGTCACTCTCGGAGAGGGCTCGACACGCTGGCCGGGCCGCACCAAAAGCCGCCAGCGAGGGAGGATCGTCGCGAGGACGAGCGCCATCTCGAGCCGGGCGAACGGCTCTCCGATGCACCGGCGGTTGCCGGCGCCGAACGGGAAGAAGGCCTGGTCGGGCCGGGGCTCGTCCCGGCCCGGGGCGAAGCGGTCGGGGTCGAAGCGGTCCGGGTCGCGGTAGCGGCGCGGGCTCCGGTGCATCGTCCAGGGCGAGAGGACGACCTCTTGGGAGACCTCGATGGGGGTTCCGGTCGGCAGGACGTCCGCCTCGATGGCGACGCGCGGGATCAGCCACGCGGGCGGATACAGTCGGAGCACCTCGTTGGAGACCTGGTCGAGGTAGGGAAGCGCGGGCACGTCCTCGGCGGTGGGGCGGCGGTCGCCCACGACCTGACCCAGCTCGGCGAGGAGGCGCGCCTCGACCTTCTCATGCCCCGCGAGCAGGTACAGCGCCCACGTCAGCGAGTTCGCGGTCGTCTCATGGCCGGCGAGGAGGAGCGTCAGGGCCTCGTCGCGGAGCTGCTGGCGGTCCATCCCGCGTCCCTCCTCGTCCCGGGCCCGGAGGAGCATCTCGAGGACGTCGACGCGGTCCGAGGGCGAGCGGGCCCGCGCGGCGAGCATCGAGAAGACCATCCGGTCCATGTGTCGCGCCGCGCGACGGTAGCGCAGGTGGAGGGGTGTGGGCACCCACTCGGGGAGGTTCACGAGCGCGACCTGCGTGCGGTAGAGGAACTCCTGGGCGACGTCGACCGCCCTCGCGAGCGTCTCCGTCTCGGCGACGTCGTCGACCCCAAACATCGTCTTTGCCGCGATCCCGAGCGTGAGCGAGGTCATCTCCGCCGCCAGGTCGAACTCGCCCCGGGACGGCCAGCCCCGCGTCGCCTCGAGGGTCCGCGACACCATCGTCTCGGCGTAGGAGCGGATCGCCTCCCGGTGGAACGCCGGCTGGATGAGGCGACGCTGGGCCCGGTGGAACGGCTCCTCGCTCGCGAGCAGGCCGTTGCCGAAGACGCGCCGACCGACCCGGAACGCCTCGCCCTTGTGGTATCGGAACGAGTGCGAGACGAGCACGTGCCGGACGTCGGCCGGGTCGTTGAGGAAGAGCCGTTCGTGCCGGAGCCGGACCGAGACGACGTCGCCGAACTCGCGATTCCATCGGAGCATCGTCCCGAGAGGGTCTCGCCGGATCTCAAGCCCGTGGCCGAAGATCGGACGGGACGGCGGCGAGCGGACCTCGAGGCGAGGCACCGACGCCTCCGGCGGGGACGCCGTCGGCTCGAGCGACATCGCCCCGGAGGCGGTCATCGAGGTCCTCGAGGGCGAGCCCTCGCCCGCCTTAGCCTTCTCGACCCGAATCCCCGAGGACGGTCCCCGCGAACCGACGCCTCGGGACATGACAACGGGTTCCCCTCGGTCCCGGGCAAAGCGCCGGGACGCCGAACGAGCGCGAGGCCGGGGTCCGGGCCCCCCCGATACTGAGAGCCCCGCGGGAAGAGGGGACGGCCGCCCCCCGCGGTGGCGGCAGCGGGGTGCGCCTATGGTCTTTAGAAGAAATCTCTATATTTTCTCTGGTGTCTACATATCGCGACCATGAACGCAGAAGAGTGGGAGCTCCCCGAGGCACCGAGGAGACCGCGCCGAGAGCTCGAGCCGTACCCGGGCGCCGGGGCGCGGGGGTTGCGGGAGTACCTGACGCTCGAGTTCCCTCGAGAGCACGCGGAGTGGCTCGTCCGGGGCTCCCGTCCCCTCCGCGCGTCGGCTCGGCCTCCTTCCCGCCGTCGATGGCTCGGTCTCCGTCAGGACCCGTCCGACGGTCGCTGCTCGGCCTGCGGGGAGTCGCTCGCTCCCCGCCCGCGACTGTGCGACGCCTGTGCCCCCGTCACGGCGGGGAAGCCTGCGTAGGCCCGACTCCGCGGCGGTCGATGAGGGAGGCGCCCGCGCCTCCCGAGGGTCGGAAGGCCGCCCGCGCGTCGAGCCCGGTTCACCGACCGATAATCCGCCGCCGGTGGCTCCGCGGCACGAGGCCGGACCATGGCAGTCGCTCCGAACCCGCTGAATCCGTCGTCTCCGTCGACCCCGGCGTATGGCACGCTCGAGGGAGCCTCGTCCGTACGTCAGGCCCTCGGACGTCTCCGCACGCTGATCTCGCTCGGCCTGGCGATCTCGGTCCTCGCGTTCGTCGAGGGCTACCTCTCCTGGGGCGGCTTCTACACGGCGCTCGAGAGGATCGGGAGGAATGCCCTGTCGCTCACCTGGTGGGACGGGGTCCAGATCGCCCTCGTGGTCGCGCTCGCCGTCGCGATCGTGGTCCTCGCGATCGTGGCGTTCGTCACCGCGATCCGGGGCCTCCTCGTCTGGCGACGCGGCGTCCTCAAGATGGTCCAGTCCGCCCCGGAGCTGGGCGCGGCCCACGTCGCCTCCTGCCGGCAGGCCCGTGAGGAGCACTCGCTGACCCTCTGGCTCTTCCTCGTCTACGTCTTCGTGGCCGTCGCGGTCTCCGCGGGGATCGCCGGGACGGCCGCGACCGCGGGCACGTCGATCCCGTCGTGGCTGACGTCACTGGCGTCGGGCCTCGCCACGGGCGGCGTCCTCGTCGCCATCTACTACTACGGCGCCAGCCATCTCTCGTCGCTCCTCGGCGCGGTGGCGACGCCGTCGGAAGCCTCGCTCCTCCGGCGGGGCACGACGCGGATGGTCGCGGGAGCGCTCGTCGGGGTCCTGGCGGCGCTCTCGGCCTACTCCTGGTGGTTCGGGGTGATCGGCATCGTCTCGCTCGCGATCATCCTCGTCGGGGTCGGGGACCTCGTCGTCGCCTACGACTCGTGGCTGTCGGCGCGACGCGGTCCGCCGGCGCCGTTCCCCGGAGGTCGTGCGGCTCCCGCCTAGGGTCGGCCGGGCCGGTGCCGCCGGACTCGGTCCCACGGGCGTCTTCCCGGGCTCGGGCCCTCGCGGCAAAGGGCCCCGGGCCCCGACGGATGAACCCGAGAGGCCTCCACGATGCGTGCGGCGTCGAGCCTAGAGGTTCACCCTGCCCGCCATATTGAAATATGAGGTCTCGGCCTGTTTTCCTATACCTATCGTGACGTCTGCGGGGACCCCGGGTCGGTCCGACCGTCGCTCGGTCAGGGTGCTCCGGCGCTCGAGGCGCCGTCCCCCCGGCGTCGCCGTCGCACTGGCGGCGCTGGCGCTCGCCGCCCTCTCGGTCTCGGCCCCGACCCTCGCGACCTCGCCGACCCCGTCGCTTCCGCGTGAGGCCACGGGCGAGGCCGGCCCTCACGCGTGGGCCAGCGTCGCGGTCTATGCGAGCCCGGCGTTCCTCAATCTCGGCAACATGACGAGCCTCACGGCGGTCGTCTCGGGTGCTCGTACGTGGCTCGCCTACGACTGGTCTCCCCTACCGCCCGGCTGCACCGGTGGGAACGTGTCCACGTTCAGCTGCGTTCCGACCCAGGTGGGAACGTTCACGATCGGCGTGGCGGTCACGGACAGCGCGGACCGGGTGACGCGGGGGAGCGGCAGCGTCGTCGTCAACGCGAGCGCGGCGCCGGTGACGACGACCCTGCCCGAGGTGCGTGTCGTGGCCGGACCGACCTACCTTCTTCTCGGGAACGCCACCGACCTGCTCGCGCTCACCAGCGGAGGACGGCCGTGGTTCACGTACTCCTGGTCCCTCCTCCCTCCCGGTTGCACGACCGGGAACTCCTCGGTGCTCGTCTGCCGGCCCACGTCGACCGGGACGTTCACGGCGAGCGTCATCGTGACCGACAGCCTCGGGAACACCGCGACGAACTCGACCGAGGTGGTCGTCAACCAGTCGGCGAGCGCCGCGTCGACCGGCACGTTCCTCTCCCCCTCTCTCTACCTGTACGCGGACCTGTCGGGGGTCGCGGCCGCGGTCCTCACCTCGGGGATCATCGTCTGGTCCCTGCGACGCCGCCGACCTCCGTCGCGGCCCCCGCCTCCCCCGATCCCCTCGAGCCAGCGGCTCTACATTCCACCGACCGACGAGCCGGAGCGGCTCGTCCCTCCCTGAGCCGAACCGTCGGCCCGCGGGTCCCGCCATCTGCCGGAGGGCTCCGCGAGCCCTCGTACCCGAGGGACTCCGAGGTCCCCGGGGTCGAGCCGGTCGGGGGGCTTGCGACCTCTCCGGGAGCCGGAAACCGAGAGGTTCATGACCTAGGGGAGGATATCGAGACCCTCTGGAGGGCCGCGCACCCCCGACGAAGGCGATGCCGATCCCCGAAGAGTTCGTGAAG
>DAHUYN010000024.1 GCA_027315165.1 Thermoplasmata archaeon
CTCCCGTCAACGGAGTTTCTCATCGTGGACGACGGGAGCACGGACGGAACGCGCGAGTACGTGGCCGAACGCGCCGCCCGCGACGCCCGGTTCCGATTGCTCGTCCACGAGGGCAAGCAGACCACGCTGCGGGCCCAATGCCAGGGGATCGACGAGGCCCGGGGGGAGTACCTCGTCATCATGGATGCCGACCTGCAGCATCCACCCGAGACGATCCCGGGAATCCTGCGAGGTCTCGAAGCCGGCGCGTCGCTCGTTGTTGCGAGCCGGTACTCTCCCGGCGGATCGCCGGGCCCTCGGGCTCCGGTGAGGTTCGTTCTCTCCCACGG
This sequence comes from Thermoplasmata archaeon, assembly GCA_027315165.1. Taxonomy (GTDB): domain Archaea; phylum Thermoplasmatota; class Thermoplasmata; order Lutacidiplasmatales; family UBA184; genus Lutacidiplasma. The sequence goes on from DAHUYN010000024.1 coordinate 330, forward strand.
CGCGGAGTGGCTCGCGAAACTGTTGCTGCCGTCCGCGCGTCCGGTGTCGGACCCGGTCTCGGGTTTCTTCGGTTTCCGCCGGACCCTCTGGCGACCGCTCGACCCTCGGTTCCGGGGGTACAAGCTCCTCCTCTTCGTTCTCGTGATGGCCGACCGACAGCGGGTAAGCGAGGTGGGGTTCCGATTCGAACCCCGAGCGAGCGGGTCTAGCAAGCTCACCCAGGGCTTCGGGTTCATCCGCATCTTCCTGGTCGAGCTGTTCCACGCCCGGCAGTTCACGGCCAGTCTCCGGAGGGCGAGCTCCCGCTCGGGTCTCTCGGCGGCCTCCCTCGTCCATCCCCGTTCGTGAACTCGGTCCCGAATGGGACGGGTCGCGCTCCCGCGCCGCACGCTGCCGTCCCAACGAGCAGGGGTGGCCCCGACCGCGGTGGCCCGCGCTCGGTCGTCGGAGGCATAATACCCGCGCGCGCCTCCGGTCGTCTCTCAGGGGACCCTGAGAGAGGGTGGGAAACGACAATGAGGTTGCTGATCACCGGCGCGTCGGGGTTCATTGGTCGATACCTTTGCCAGTCGGCGGTCTCGGCGGGACACGAGGTTCTCGGGACGTACTACGCCGAGTCCGAACTCTCCGCGCGAGGGCTCCCGCAGGACGGAGTCCGGTGGGCCCGTCTCGACATGCAGGACCGCGACGCGGTCGCACGTCTCGTCGCGGAGTATCGGCCCGAAGGGGTTTTCCATCTCGCGGCCCAAGCCTACGCGCAGAAGGCTTGGCGGGACCCGGCCGACACGTTCCGCACGAACGTCCTCGGCACGATCTACCTGTACGAGGCCTTGCGGGAGCACCGGCCTTCGAAGGGGGCGCTCCTGGCGGCTTCGGGTGCAGCGTACGGCGTCCCTCCGCGTCTTCCCATCGAGGAGGAGATGGCGCTCCGACCGACCAACCCCTACGGCGTCTCGAAGGCCTGTCAGGACATGCTGTCGCTCCAATATGCGCTCAACTTCGACCTGCGGATCGTCCGCGCCCGGCTCTTCGGTACGACCGGTCCCGGAAAGACGGGAGACGCGCTGAATGATTTCGCGCGCCAGATCGCGACGCTCGAGCGGACCGGAAGACCGGGAGTGCTGAAGGTCGGCAATCTCGACACCCTTCGGGACATCTCCGACATCCGTGACGTGGTCCGGGCGATGTGGACCGTGTTCGAGTCGGGCGACCCTGCCCGTGCCGTGAACGTCGGCGCGGGCGAGAGCTACTCGATCGGCCGGATCGCCAACGACCTCGTCCGCATGTCGCGGGTCCCGATCGAGGTCGTCCCGGACCCTCAGCTCTTCCGGCCGACGGACGAGCCCGACAACCGGGCCGACGTCGGCCGACTGCGGGCGCTCGGCTTCCGCCCGTCCGTCCCGTTCGAGCGCACGCTCTCGGATTCGTTGGACTACTGGAGAGCCGAGCGGGCCCTGACGCCGTCAGGCCCCGCGCCCCACGCCTAGGTGGCGTCGCGAGCGCTCGACGGGGTCGAGAGCGCCCGGCCCGCGGACTCCGGACGCCGTGACGGACCGTGTCACGGCGGGAGAGGCGCTCGGGTCGGGGCCCGACCACGTTCGGCACTCTAGCGTAAAGCCTAAAATGGAGTGCGGTGCCTTTGGAGTTCACACCAGCGGACGAGGGGATGCCCGTAATCGACGGATTGGTCATGAGCAGCCCCTTTGACGGCCCGTCGGAACCCCGACTCTCCATCGTTCTCGGAACCCTGAACGAACACGAGAACCTGCCCGTCCTCCTCGACGAGATCGCGCGGCAGCGACTTCCCCCGTTCGAAGTGATCGTGGTGGACGACGGGAGCACCGATGGGACCCGGGAGTTCCTCGAAACGGCGGCGATGCAGGCTCCCTGGCTCCGCCCCATCTTTCACGACGGGCGACAAACCCTGACCCCCGCCCAGTGCCAGGGAATCGCCCAGGCGAAAGGGGAGTTCGTGCTGATCATGGACGCCGACCTGCAGCACCCACCGGATACGATCCCGGCGATGGTCGCCGAACTCGAGGGCGGCGGCGACCTCGTGGTCGCGACCCGCTACGGCCGGGGCGGGTCTGTCGGGCACCGGTCGATCTTTCGGGCGGCCCTGTCGCGCGGAGCAGAGGCGGTCGTGCGCGCGTTCGTTTTCCCCGCTCGCCGCGTCTCGGATCCCGTTTCGGGATACTTCGCGTTCCGGCGCGCGATCTTCCGGCCGCTCGACACGCGCTACCGCGGCTACAAGCTCATCTTGTTCCTGCTCGTCTCGTGCCGGGCCCGACGGGTCGTCGAAGTGCCGTACCGCTTCCGTTCGCGGAAGAACGGTTCGAGCAAGATCATCCGCGACCTCGAGTTCATCCGAGTCTTCCTGCGGGAGGTGTTCCGCGCCCGACGGCTCGACGCGCGGCCGGTCCTGGTCCCCGAGAATCCGCCGGTCTCGGGACGCCCGATGCGAGGCGACACCGCCGGCATCCTGATGCGCTGAGGGCCCGGGCGCCGGGTCCGGACCCCACGCGACGACGGGGCGCGAGCGAGTCGCGCGGCTCCTCGGAGTTCAGCGGGGAAGGCAGTCGCTGGCCGTCGCCCCCGGTCCAAAGAGGAAGACCACGGCGTCGCCTTGGTCGAACAGAGTGGAAAAGTCGCCCGACCCCGAGGGTCCGCGAGAAAGGAACGGCAGGAACGAGACCGAGGTCTGCCCCGTCACGAAGACCTCGGTAATGCCGAGGAAGAGGAGGGCGGAGCGCGTCGCGTTGGTGTACGTTCCGTTCGTGAGGTCGCTGACCGCGACGGAGTAGGAGAGATTGTTCGACGCCGGTTCCATGGGGAAGACCACGCCCAGCGTCGCGAAGAGGGGCAGGAACTGGGCGGCCGAACCGGGGGCGACCAGCACCCGCGAGCACGCCGGCAGGTGGGCGCCGGCCCACTCGAGCGCCGAGAGGTCGGCACTCGTCGCGTTCGTGAACTCGGCCATGTGCGTTTCGAGATAGCTCGGGACGTCGATCGCGGTGACGCCCGCCCCAACGGCGAGGGGCAGGGCGAGGACGACCACGGCGAGCCAGGTCGCCACCACGCGGCGAGGGGCGGTGCTCCTCGGGCCTCTATGACGGTCCGGCGCGTCGGAGGTCGACCCGGCAGGGTGAGGCGCCGTGCCCAGAGCGGCACCGGCCTGCGCAGGCCGGATCCGGTCGAGCGCGACCAGGAGGGGGAAGAGCGACACCGTCTCGTAGAAGGCGAAAACGAGGAACAGGGTCTCGTACAGCGAAGTGACCGAGAGGACGGGCGAGGTGCCGGCCGTCGCGTCGCTGAGCGCCACCAGGACTCCCGCCGTGAGGAGCGTGGTCAGAGCGGCGACCAGGACGGGGCGTATCGTCGCGAGGGGACGGGAGTAGTCGGCTCGGCCGCTGCGACGGCCGACGGCCCAGAGCAAGAGCGCGATCGATACGGCCAGCAGCACTTGGAGCTCCAGCGCGGCGATGGGGATCGGAGCCATCCGGGGCTTCCCGGGGACGAACGGGTTCAGATTCCCTGCGAGGGTCCCGGCGACGTACGTGGACGGCGGGATCTCGGGGCCGTAGGGACGATTGCCGACGGCGGCCAGCACGTGCGCGGGGTAGGAGAACCACGCCACCAGTCCGACGAGGCTGCGGGTCACGAACGCCGTCGAGATCGCGACGACCGTCGCCGCTCGCGCCACGAGCCCGCGCGCTTCGGTCCGGAGGGCAGGATGGAACGCGAGGAGGGAGGCGAGGAAGATCAGCGTGGCGGCTTCGCCGGCCGCGACGCTCACCGACGTGAGGACGCCCATCGCCAGACCGAACACGATGACCTCCTTCCACGGCCGGCGGCGGGAGCGCACGAACGGGAGCAGGAGGCCGAGGAGCGTGAAGAACAGCGGAAGGCCGAACGCGAAGTCGTACGACCCCCCGATGAAGAGACGGGGCCAACTCGCCACGAGACCGAAGAACAGCGCGAACAAGAGACCGGTCCGGCGACCGTGAGGGGTGCCGACTCCGCCCAACCGCTCTCCCCAGCAGTAGACCCCGGCGACCGACAGCGCGAGGAAGATCGGCGGCAGGACGACGGGTGCGGAGACGATCGGCCAGCCGAACAGGACCACCGGTAGGGTCATCCAGACGGCCGCCCCCAGGGGATAGACCACGCCGGACGCGGCGAACGGTTCGAGGGTCGTGGGGACGGTGTGCCCCGAGAGGATCAGCTTGACGAAGAGGGACGCCGCCGCGCCGTCGTACGGGTTGGGCAGGAGAATGTGGGTGGTCGTGACGACTTCGAGGACGACCAGACCGAAGAACAGGAGGGCGAGGCACGCCGCGGGCCAGTTCCGCAGGTCCTTCGGCGGCCAGAGGTGCCGTCGCGCCTTCGAGGCCCACCGCACGACCGTGACGGCTCCTCCCACCGTGAGGAGGGCGAGCACCAGGGGAATCGAGTACGCGGCGATCGGGAGGGACGCGAGCACGAAGAGGGCCCCTCCGCCGGCGTAGAGACCGAGCAGCGCGCGTTCGATGGACGTCAGCGTGAACCGACGGCCCACGAGAGACTCGAGCAGGCGCACCACGGAGGTTCCGGCGGCCACAAGGACCAAGCCGACGACCAAGCCGCCGGCGATGACCTCCCCCGCTCCCAACGGCATCGCGGCTCACTCCCCGGTCGGCCGGTCTCGGTCGGGTCGCTGGGGTCGCGCGTGCGCGAGACGCACGGGGGCGCGATTGCCGTCGGAGAGATGAGGTTGGTCCCACGTCCCGTACGCCGTCTCCCCCGGGCCGGACGGCGGTGGGGTTTCGTTCGGGACACCAAGTTATCATGGGGAGGCTGTTGAGGCCGACCCGTGGGGCCCGCGGACCAGGTTCCCGTTCCCCGGTCGATGCGGGAACCAGGAGGACCGTCCGATGGCTCGCCGCCCCGCGACCCGGGTTCGCCCGAAAGGACGAGGATCGCGCTCGTCACGCCGAACTACCTGCCGAGCCTGGGGGGGGTCGAGCGGTACGTCCGGTTCACCGGTGGGCTCCTGCGCGCATGGGCCGAGGTCCGGGTCTTCGTCCCCCTTCGCCCGGCCCAGGACGTCCCGGCTCCGACAGGGGAGGGACGGTCGGCGGGAGATCTCCCCGTGACGCGTCTTCCGTTCCGCACCCTCTTCGGGGAACGCGTCGTTCCGGCCCTCGAACTGTTCGAGGCGCTCCAGGAATTCGATCCGTCCCTCGTCTGGTCCCACCACCCGTCCGTGAACGCCGACATCGCGGGCCTCTACGCGCGCCTCAAGGGGTGCAAGTGGGTCGCCACCTACCACGCGGACCTGAGGCGCGACAAGCCGTACGGACCCCCCTATTCGCGCTGGGAGAGCTACCTCGTGGGGCATGCCGACACCGTGTTCACCACCACCGAACACTATCGGCAGAAGCTCATCCGCCGCGGGGCGCCCGGCGATCGCCTCGTGACCCTTCCGACAGGTCCGTACCTGGGGGACGGAGTTCTACCGTTGCCGGTGGCGACGACCGTCACGGAGGACGCGGCCCCGGGGCCCGACCACCCGCTCCTGTTCGTCGGCGGCCTGGACGCTGCCCGGAGCTACAAGCGCCCCGACCTCCTCGTTCGGGCCGTGCACGACCTCAAGGCCCGGTCCCTCGACGTCCGACTCTGGATCGTGGGCGATGGAGACCGACGGCCGTCCCTCGAACGGCTGGCAGCCGAGCTCGGCGTCGGCCGCTCGGTCGAGTTCCTCGGGCGTCTGGGCGACGAGGACCTGGCCGACCGACTGCGAAGTGCGTGGGCTCTCGTCCTGCCCTCCGACTCGGACGCGGAGGGGTTTGGCACCATCTGCGTGGAGGCCATCACCTACGGCTGCCCGGTCGTCGGCAGCGAGCTCGCCCCCGGGCCGAAGCTGGTCGCCGAGCGCGGCGCGGGGGTGGCGTACCCGGTCGGGGACCTGGCCCATCTCGAGGCCGCGCTCGAACGGGTCTGGACCGACCGGGCGCTCCGCGGGAAGCTTTCCGCGCGAGCCCTGACCGTTTCGAAGGAGTACCAGTGGCCCGCGATCGGCCCGCGACTCGAAGGGGTGATCCGTCGTGTCCTCGCCGCATGAGACCGAACCCACGAACGCCCCCGCTCGACCGACACGGACCTCACGGAGATTCTCCGAGGTCGTCGCTCGTGAGTTCACGGGGCCGCTCGCCGGGGCCTTCGAGGCGTGCCGACGGGGCCTGACCGATCCCCGACACTCCCGGTTGCGGGTCATCCTCCTCCTCGGCCTCGCGGTCCGACTGGTCCTCGCTCCCCTTACGTCGTGGGGAACCGATACGGTCGGGTTCGTCCATTCCGGCCAGATCCTCCTCTACAGCGGAAACCCGTACTCCGGGGGCACCTGGTTCAACCCGCCGCTCGCACCCTACCTCGCGAGCCCGACCATGGGAGCGGTCACGCTCCTCCTCGGGCCCGGCGGGCTCTATCGGTCGCTTCCCTTCGCGGTACCGGCGGCGCTCACCTCCTGGGTGCCCAGCGTCGTGCCGGTCCCGGCCGCCCTCCTGGCCTGGAAGGTTCCGCTCATCCTCGCCGACCTGGCCGGCGCCCTCGCCCTCTACTACCTCGTTGAGCGCCACCTTGCTCCGGGACGCGGCACCCTCGCCGCGGCCCTGTGGTTCCTCAACCCGCTGACGATCTGGGTCAGCAGCGTACACGGAGAAGTGGACGGGCTCGCGGCCGCCTTCGCCATCCTCGCGCTCGCCGCCGCCGCGAAACGCTACTGGTACTGGGCCGGGCTCCTCCTCTCCCTCTCCATCCTCGCGAGGGGTACACGGTCGTCCTGGTCCCGGTCTTCGTCGTGGGAGCGGTCGTCGAGCCGGGTCCTTGGCGAGCTGTCCTGCGGCGGGCCGTGAGACCTCTCGCGGCCCTCGCCCTCGGGATCGCGACGGCTCTCGCGGTCTTCTTCGAGTACCTGTCCGAGACTCTCGACCTGCTCGCCACGCACACGACGGCGCCGGTCACCTACGGGGGGTTGAGCGTGCTCGCGATCTTCAATCCCGCGTCGCCGAAGGGGACCGGTTCCTGGGCCCAGTACACGAACAGCGCGGCGAACGCCCACCTCTGGCTCATGACGCTCCAGGGATTCGCTGCGCTCTCGATCCTGGTCGCGGTCGTCCTGCTCGTCGTGCGGCGGAAGTCGGGTCCCCGGCCGGATCTCGCCGCGGTGCGCGACCTCGCCATCGCGTGCGCCATCGCGCTCGCCGGCACCGTTCTCGCCAACCCCGTGCCGAACTCCGAGAACATCGACGTCCTCGTGGCGGCCGGGATCGCGTGCGCGCTCGCCATCGATTCGACCCGGTACTGGGCCGTGGTGTGGGGCCTCGTCCTGTCGGGGTTCTTCCAGTACTGGGCGCTGCTGACCCCGTTCGCATTCTTCTATCCGCTCGCGACCGGGCTCGGCCCGGGCGCCGTGACCGCCGTCAATTCGGTTTCCGCGGCGTACGAGATCGACCTCCTCCTGCGAGGAAGCCTGTGGGAGGTCATCGGTGTCGTGTCCGGGATCCTCCTCCTCGCGGGTGTGGTCCTGGGGCTGTTCGAGCTCGCCCGCGGAGTGCGGACGGGTCGCGTTCGACGGGCCATCCCCGCGGAGAGTAGCGCATGACCTCTCGTCGCCACTCCCGCACGTGGGGGGCCGTCGTCGCGGCGGTCGTGCTCGCGATCGCCCTCATCAGCGTCGTGGGTCCCCTCGCGGGCCCCGTGGTCACGGCCACGGTCGAGCGCGTGCAGCCGGCCGCCGGGGGGACCTCGATCACGGTCTCGATGAGCAACCACCGGGTCTTCGCGGCCCCGGTGAACGTGGCCGTCTTGCCGGGAACCTTCTACGGGGCCGCGACGCGTCCGATCTTCGCTTTCGAGGACGCGAGGGCATCGTGCCTCTTTGGGAGCCAGAGCGACGTGGCCTCGGTGGTGAGCCGGGTCGAGGAGACGCTTTCCGGGCTCGGCCTGACCCAGCCGATCCAGGTCGAGAATGCCTCCGGCGTCCTGGGCGTGCTCGCGGGTAGCCCCCACGCGATCCTGCTGCTCCTAGAGTGCGGCGTCATACCGATCTCACCGTTGGATCCTTCCGACCTCGCCCTCCACAACTGGATCGCGGCGGGGGGTACGCTCGTTTGGGCTGGCGGTCCGCTGGGTTTCTACAACCAGGTGGTGACCTCTCCCACGTACGGGCTCGATACCCCCGGCTGGGCCGGACAGACCGAGCTCGTCGGGTTTCCGATCGCGAACATCGTCCCGGGACCGCCCGGAATCCCCGTCGCTTGGCCGAAAGCGACCGCGGGGACGGTCCCCTCCGCGAGGGCGTCGGCGCTCGGGCTGAGCTACGCTGGGGTCACGTACGGCGCGAACGCCTCCGAGGTCAGCGCCCACGGCGGGGTGAACCTGGGCTGGAACGCGACGGTGGGCCCGACCTCGAGAATGTCGCTCGCGTACATTCCGGTCGGCGCCGGCGGAGTGCTCTACTTCGGCGGAGCGCTCTGGGCCTTTGACGGTCCCTCGGTCCCCGACGCGGGAGCCGACCTCGGCTACGACCTCTCCATCCTTCTCGCTCTCGGCCTCACCTACCTTCCAGGGCCTATCGTCTCGACGTCGGTTCTCCTGCGGGGCTGGAGCACGGTCGAGGTCACGCTGACCGCCGGGCCGAGCGTCGCCCCCCTGGCGATCGTCGTGGAGTCCCTCGTGAGCTCGACGCCGGTGGCCGTCCAGGGGTTCGCGGTCCCGTAGGATCCCGGCGCTCCGGCGACCCGCCGAAGGGCCACCGGACCGCCCTCGGGCGCGGGCGGGACGCACGGCCCAATCCTGAAATGCTCGCCGGGCTCGCCCCCCCGAGGCGATCGTACGCATCCGTTCTCGCCCTACCCTACAAGGAGCCTCCGATGAAGGCGGTCGTGACCGGCGGGGCCGGGTTCATCGGAAGCCACTTGGTGGACCGGTTGCTCGCGAACGGGGACGACGTCGTGGTCCTCGACAACCTGGCGGCCGGGAACCCCGAGAACCTCGCCCATCACCGGGAGAACCCTCGTCTCAAGATCGTGCGGTTCGACGTGACCGACGGTGAGTTCGAACCCCATCTCGAGGGCGCAGAGGTGGTCTTCCACCTCGCCGCCTTCGCCGACCTGCGGGAGAGCCTCAAGGACCGCACGGCCGACGTGCGCGTGAACGTCCTCGGCGGGCTCCGCCTCCTCGAGGCGATGGAGCGGGCAAGGGTCCCCGACCTGGTGTACGCATCGACCTCCTCCTTGTACGGCGAGGCCACGCTCACCCCCACGCCCGAGAGCTACGCTCCCACGCAGACGTCGCTGTATGGGGCTTCGAAGCTCGCGCTCGAGGCGTTCGCGGAGGCGTACACGTCGCTGGCCGACCTCCACCTGTGGACCTACCGGTTCTCGAACGTGATCGGCGAGCGATGCCGCCGGGGCGTCGTCTGGGACTTCGTGAGAAAGCTCGCCCGCGACCCCCACCACCTCGAGATCCTCGGGAACGGGCAGCAGAGCAAGGAGTTCCTCCACGTCTCCGACTGCGTCCGCGGGATGCTGATCGGGTACCGCGGCGTCCGCGACCGGGTCAATCGGTTCAACCTCGCGGTCGACGTCAACCTGACGCCGGTCGACGTCGCCCGCATCGTCACGGACGAACTCGGCCTCGCGGACGTGCGGACGACCTTCACGGGTGGCCGGGGCGGGTGGATCGGCGACAACAGCGTCGTGCGGCTCGACACCCGGCGGATCCGTTCCCTCGGCTGGACCCCGACGGTATCGAGCGAGGACGCGGTCCGCGAGATGGTCCGATGGATCGTCCGCCACCGGCTGGCCTGACCCGACCCCGCGCGCGGTCCTCAGATGGGGCGGACCGCGGCCCCTACCCTTCTTGCCGGACGCTCTGCCAAGTGGCCTGCCGGACGTGGCCGATGAGCGAGTACCGGGCCCGCGAGTAGAATCGCGCCAGCGACTCGGCCAAGAGGAAGAGCCCGAAATCGAGCGGACCGAGTTCGCCCGTCGAGAACCCGCGGAGGACGGCCCGAACGAAGAATGACGGCCGTGTGGTGGGCGCCGCGGCTCGTCGGGTTCGATAGAGGTACCAGCGCTCGGAGGAGATGACCCGGACCCGCTGGCGGAAGAGTCCCACGAGGGAGGCCGGGGGAAGGATGTGCACGGTGAGTTGCGGGAGATAGAGCGCCCGGCGCCCGCCCTCGGTCGCGAGCTCCTGAAGGAGGATGTCCTCGGTCTCGACGTCGTCCTCGAACCGGCCGGGAAACTTGCGGAACACCTGAACGTTGGTGAGCTTGGGCGAGAGCTCGCTGATCAGATGATGGAGAACGTACTCCGCCCTCAGGATCCGGTCGAGGATCCGGCGGCCGCTGAGGGCCGGGACGATGCGAGCCCCGCTCATTCCGACGGAGGGGTCGCGCATCGCGTTGACCAGCCCCACGATCGTCCCCGGCGGGAACCGGACGTCGGCATCGACTCGCGCCACCACTTCGGTCGGTGCGGCTTCGATCAGCCTCGCCACGGCTCGAGCGAGCCCCTGTCGTGCCGGCGAATCGAGCACTCGAACGCTCGGCCACTCCCGCGCGAAATCCCGGACCACCGACCCCGTACCGTCGGTGCTGCCAGAGACCTCGACCAGGACGCCCGCGATCCGCGCTCCGAGCGCGACCTCCCCCCGCACCATCGCAAGCAGGGGCCCGATGTTCGGGCGTTCGTTGTACGCCGGTATGCACACCGTCACCTCGGGGGTCCGGGGAAGGGAGGTCTCCCCCTCTCGGGGCCCGCCCGGGTCCGACGTCGGCTCGCCTGCGCGATCGGTCACGCACCCTCGTTCCGGCGGGACCTCCGCTGCGCCCGGAGCGTCCCCCGACTTCCCCCGTGGGGGAACGGCAGTTCAAAATCGCTTCGGTCCGGCGCCGGAACCGCGCCGACCGGGAACCG
>DAHUYN010000025.1 GCA_027315165.1 Thermoplasmata archaeon
CTCGCCATAGATCGAAACTCCCTGGCCCGTTATTCAAAACGGACGCATGGATCCTGTGTCCACGGCCTTGCGGCCGCTTCGTTCCTTGGGGACCACATGCGGCTTATCATCAGTTGGTTTCAGGCTCTTTTCACCTCCCTTCCGAGGTACTTTTCAGCGTTCGTTCGCACTACTAATGCGCTATCGGTCTCGGGACGTATTTAGGATCGGAAGTCTGTACCTCCCAGCTTCCCGCGTGATATCCAACACACGGTACTCGGGATACCTCCAATCTCGCCTCTTCCTTTCGCCTACGGGACCTTCACCCTCTACGGTCTGCCGTTCCAGGCACGTTCGGCTTGGGAAGCTTGCGAGTACGGAGGTCCACCACTCCACATCTCCCCACCCTCACCGGGTGGGGATTCGGTTTGTCCTCTGCCGTTTTCGATCGCCTTTACTAGCGGCATCTCATTTGATTTCTTGTCCTCCCCCTACTAGAATGCTTTACTTCGGGGGGTTCCCCTTCCTTGCGGAATGTCCCTTGCGGGACCGGAGTTCCGATTAGGTGATCGGTGGATCAAAGGTTCCTTGCGCCTACCCACCGCTTATCGCAGCTTGGCACGACCTTCATCGGCGCCCGAGCCCAGCCATTCCCCAACTGACAGGAGTCAGCTACACTGATGGCATTTGACAAGCGTCCAGAACGCGTGTGATCGGCGTCATCGGCGCCCCGTCCAGGGACGGAGAACCCTCGCCCTTCCCCGGAGAGGCCCGAGCCTCTGCGGGTGCATGTGCCAGAGCGGTCGGTAGAACCGACCGTCGCGGCCGCTTTGGCACTCTCAGGCTCTATTTAACCCCTGTGCCGAGCGGGGCGCGCCGGGGCGCCGCGGTCCGGGGGGCCGACGGCCGCCACGGCGTGCGCTCGACCGCGGGCGCCGAGCTCGGCGGCCGTCGCCGGGGCGTCTAGAACCGCGGCCGGAACGTCGGGTGGTAGCCCATCGGGCTATGATGGGCGTGCGGTCCTTCGTACCGGGCGGCGGCGAACCGGCAGAGCCCCTGGCGGTTGACGTCACAGCCCGCGCAGTTGCGCTCCGCGGGGACGGGGGGCCGGGTCCGGTCCGACCGGACCTGGCTCAGCGCCGCCTTGAGCCAGTGCTCCTCCGCGTCGCCGTAGGCGATCTGCACCCAGCCCTCGTGGGTGCCGTCGCCCTGCACGTCCCCGTAGAGGATGAGCCCGTAGCTCGGGCGACGGCCGGTGACCGCGTGGACGAGCCGGCACTCCGCGATCGCCTGGATCGTGTCGAAGGTCCTCCCGTGCGACTCGTGGTACCCGGTGAACAGATGCGTCGACTTGTACTCGATCGGGAACATCGAGCCCTCCGGGGTGAGGACGACGAAGTCCGGCCGACCGCTGAGCCCCCACTCGTCGTCGTAGAGGGTCCCGGCGTGCTGTCCGAGCCGTGGGTCGAGGCGGACGTGCTCGGGCGGGAACAGGACCGGGAGGTCGTCCTCGCCGTCGTCGAGGTAGATCAGCGTCTCGCGGCCGGTGAGGTCGAGGCGTCCGTCGTTGACGGTGACGTGGCTCATCGGCGGCGAGAACAGCGGCGAGTGGCGCTCGGGGACGACGGAGAGCGGCGTGCAGGCGACGACCGCCGTCCCGGCCTGGAGCGACGCCCGCTGGGCGCGCGTCGCCTCCATCTCGTAGGGGCACCTCGAGTAGGTGACGAGGTCGTGCGGCGTGAGGTGCTCGAGCCTGCTGACGAGGGTTCCGGCGTCCATCCACCGACCGTCGCGGGGTCGGGCTAAGAAGATGTGCCTCCACGCGCCGCGCGCGCCCGACCGATCGGAGAGTTATTCGTCGAACGAGCTCGCCAGGGCCCGTCGGCGGTCTTCCGAGAGCGGTGCGGCCTCGACGAGCGCCTCGAGGAGCGGCCGGTCGACGCCCGCGGTGCGCAGCACGGGGAGGGTCGCCGCGACCGCGGCCGTGCGCCCCTTGACGGCGGCGGCGACGAGGAAGAACTCGAGCCGGCTCGCCCGCAGAGGCCTCCCCGAGAGCGAGAGCTCGACGGTCGGGACGCTCGCGGGGTCCCGCCCCCACTCGGTGTAGCGGGCGAGCGGGTCGTCGTCGGAAAGAGGGACCCCCCACTCGACGCGGACGCCCCGGACGAGCGTCCCGACGAACGCCCGCGCCGCGAGCATCGGCCGGTCGCCCGGCCACGTCGTCCGCGCGAGCGGCTCGATCAGGGCGTCGGCGAGCGCGTCCGAGATCGCGCCGACGCCCTCGGCGTCGGTCCCGAGGTCGACGTCCAGCGGCGCGACGGCCACGCCTTGGAGGAGCGCCGAGGCGGAGCCGCCGACGAACCATCGCCCGAGCGGAAGGTCGGACCGCTCCGACAGCCGCCTCGAGACCTCGCCGAGGCCCTCGAGCGCGGGCACCTCCGCCTCGTGGTAGAGCTGCTCGAGCATCGGGCCGAAGACGAACCGGAGCCGATTGTAGGCGAGCCGGGCCGTCGGCCCCGCGGCTTCGGAGAGTTCGAAGCTCCGGTGGTAGCAGCCGCGGCCGCCGAGCGGGCACGGCTCCGCCGAGCGCGCGAACCCGAGCGGCAGCGGCGAGCCTCTCGGGGGGCCGCTCGCGTCGAGCCCGCCCTCCTGGGCGTGGACGGTGACGAGCGGTCCGCGGTCCGAGAGCTCCTGTGTCAGCTGGAACAGGAAGCCGCCCCCGAGGTCCGGGCCCGACAGGAGCTCGAAGGGCATCTCCCTCGAGCGCCTACTCGGGCGGCGAGGCGACGCTCACCGAGTGGATCCCCGGGAAGTTGTAGGGGACCTGCCCCCACGTGCGCGCGCCGTCGCGCGTGAAGAGCAGCTGGCCCGTGGTCGTGCCGAGGTAGAGCCCCGCCGGGTCGAGCGCGTCGGCGGCGAGCCCCTCGCGGTGGACGCCGAGCTCGCCGGGCCACGGGCGGCCCTTGACGGTGGCGCGCCAGCTCCGCTCCTTCTCGCGCCACTCGTAGACCTGGAGCTGGTGCCGGGCGAATCGGGGCCCCCCCTCGAGGGGGACGAAGAACGCGTGGCCGGGCATCGCCTTCGGCGCCGCGACGACGAACCCGAAGTCCGTCGAGAGCGGCCGGCCGACGCGCTGCCAGCTCTCCATCGCATCGCGCGAGACGTAGATCCCGTCGTGGTCCTGCCGGTAGGCGGTCTCCGGTCGCGCCGGGTCGAGGACGACCTTGTGGACGCACTGGCCGAACTCGGGGTAGTGCTCGGGCTGGAAGGAGACGCGGACCCCCCGGTTGGCGGGCCGGTAGTGGGCGCCGCCGTCCTCGCTCTTGAACATGCCGGCGGCGGAGATCCCGACGTACCGGCGGCTCGGGCGGGACGGGTCGAAGATGATCGTGTGCAGGCACATCCCGCCGGCACCGGGGTTCCATCGGGGCCGGGTCTCGTGCTCGTTGAGGCCGGGGATCCCCTCCCACGACTTGCCGTTGTCGTCGCTCCGGAAGAGCGAGGCCGGGTCGACCCCGAGGTAGACGCTCTTCGGTTCGTTCTCCGGCCCGGGCTCGAGGTGCCAGAGGTTGACGATCGGGCGCTTGGACGCCTCGTCGAACGAGGAGGGGGGCGGCCGCTTCTTCGAGACGACCATCATCGGGGGCGCGACCTCCGACCACCGGCGGCCGTGGTCGCTCGAGCGGAAGACCATCGGGCCCCACCAGCTCGAGTTCGCCGCGGCGTAGACGACCCCGTCCTGCCTCGGGTCGGGGGAGAGGTGGAAGACGTCCTTCCCGTCGAAGAACGGACCGGCGACCTGCCATCGACGACGCGCCGTGTCGCTCGAGGCGACGTAGGCACCCTTCCGCGTTCCGACGTACACTCTCACGGTCCCCTTCTTTGCCATTTCAGCCTCCCTGGATCGAATGCAGGATATCGACGGTGTCGGCGCTCGCGAGCGACGCCGAGAGGGCGCCACGCCGGTCGACCTCGGCGCCGTTGAGGAAGACCTTCACGAACGGCCGGAGCTGGCCGAGCTCGTCGCGGAGCCGGAAGCGGAGCCTCGGGTACCGCCGCTCGAGCTCGTCGAGGAGCTCGCCGACGTTCGTGGCCTCGGCGTCGACCTCGCGGCGCGCGGCGAACTCCCGCAGCATCGCGTCGAGCCGGACCGCGACCATCCGCGCGCGGTCCTACTACGCCCGACCACTTAATCCCGCGGCCCGCGTTGGACCGACGAGGTCCTCCGGCCCGAGGTCGAGGCCGGGGATGGGCCCGGTCTTCAGCGCGACGAGGCCGTGCTGGACGTGGCCGAACAGATAGTGGCCGTTCTCGAGCGCGTGCCAGTCGCGCCGGGTCGAGTCGAACGGCTCGCTCCCGAGGACGAGCTGCTTGGAGTCGGTCGTGTAGGTCATCTGGTAGTACGGTCGGTGGGGCTCGAGGATCGCGCCGCCGTGCTCTCCGTGCCAGTGGCAGAACGCCCAGATCTCGTTGGGGCCGCGGGAGAAGACGACGTTGAGCCCCGTGTACGGCGCCTCGCCGGGGCGGCCGTGGGCCGCGTGGACCTCACGGAGCGAGCGGACCGTCGCCGCGTAGGCGGCGAGCGGGTCGCCGAGCGTCTCGACCTGCTCGACGAAGAGGTAGAACAGCACCTCGCTGTCGTTCACCCCCCGCAGGTGGCTCTCCTGCTTCCCCAGCAGCGGCCGGGTCTCCGCGGGGTGCGGGATGGCCCCGTTGTGGGCGAACAGGTAGCTCTGGTGGCCGAACGGCTGCGAGTTCTCGAGGCCGAGCAGGCGCTCGTGCGGAAGGCCCATCGGGTTGCTCGCGTGCCGGAGGTGGCCCAGGACGACCGGGCCGCGGGCTCGGCGCGCCGTCGCCACGAACCGCTCCCGCTCCTCGGGCTGGTAGGCGCCGCCGACCCCCTTGACGATGCGGGGGTCCCGCGTCTCGGGGTACCACGCGATGCCCCAGCCGTCGGGCTGGAGCATCTCGGGATTCCCATCGGACTGCGCGAGGAGCGAGCGGTCCGTCGAGATCAGCCACGGCTCCGCCGGCGTGGCCGGACTCCCCAGGAGGCCAAAGAGCCGGCACATCGCGTCGCGGCGAGGGGGGCCCGCCATATGAACCTCCCGACGGAGAGGCGCTCGAACGCGCCCGAAGGCGCAATGCTTTTTACTCACCTCGATGTTGCTAAATTCCGAGGGGTCCGATGGTCTCGATCGAGGTGACGCCGCCGGCGCGCGAGCAGGTGTTGAAGCTCCTGGGCCAGGCGCCCGAGGAGGGCCGGGCGCTCCGCATCTTCGTCCAGGGGGGCGGCTGCTCGGGGCTCACCTACGGCATGACGTTCGACAAGCGCGAGAGCGGTGACGAGGTCGCCTTCGAGCAGGGTGGGCTCACCGTCGTCGTCGACCGGGCGAGCGCGCCGCTCCTCGAGGGGCTCAAGGTCGACTACCTGCTCGGCCTCGAGGCCTCCGGCTTTAAGATCTACAACCCGAACGCGAAGACGACCTGCTCGTGCGGGAAGTCGTTCTCGGCGTAGCGACACGCCCGACACGCCCGTTAAATAACTCTGCTCGTCATGCAAGGTCGGGGACGTCCAGGAGGGCCCCAGATATGGCACTGAACATTGAAGTCACCAAGGAAGCCCAAACGCAGGTCCGGGAGCTCATCAAGGCCCAGAAGCCTGGCACCGCCGTGCGCGTCTTCCTCCAGGCGGGAGGGGGCGGTGGCTGCGGCGGCGGCTGTGGCGACGGGGGCTGCGGGAGCGGCGGCGGTGGGTGCGGGTGCGGGTCCGGCGGCGGCGGCGGCCACGCCTCGTTCGGGATGGCCTTCGACAAGGCCCGGAACGGCGACGTGGTCGTGCAGATCGACGGGTTCTCCGTCGTCGTCGACTCGATGACCGCCTCCGAGCTCGAGGGGGCGAAGATCGACTTCGTCCAGAGCTTGGACCAGTCCGGGTTCCAGATCCTGCCGCCCGTTCGGGCGCACGCCGAAGAGGGCCCCGCCCACGAGGGCGGCGGCTGCGGGTGCGGCTCGGGCGGCTGCTGCTAGGAACCCCCCGGGAACCTATTCCTTCCCTCGCCCGCGCCGGGCGCGCGGCGCCTCGCCGTTGAGGAACGCGTCGAGCGCGGCCGAGACCTTCCCCTCGCGGTCGTCAAAGTCGTAGCGGACGCTCACGATCGGCATCGGGACGCTCACCAGGTGCGCGAGGTTCACGGGGCTCCCATCGACGACGAGCTCGGCCTTCGAGGCCCGGAGCGTCGCCTCGAGCTCGCGGACCTGCGTCGCCCCGTAGCCCATCGCCGGGAGGATCTCCGAGAGGTGCGGGTACTGCTCGTAGACGCGGGCGATCGAGCCGACGGCGAACGGCCTCGGGTCCAGGAGCTGGGCGCCGTGCCGTCGCGCGAGGAGCGTGCCGGCGCCGAACGGCATCCCGCCGTGCGTCACCGTCGGTCCGTCCTCGACGACGACGACGCGCTTCCCTCGCAGCCGCTCCGGCTCGTCGGCGGAGATCGTGAGTCCCGCGTGCGCGAGCTCCGCCAACGGGTTCGCGAGGGCCGCGTTCGCCTCGACGGTCTTGACCCCCTCGGGCGACGCCGAGTCGACCTTCGAGATGACGATCACATCGGCCTTGCGGAAGTTCGCCTCCCCGGGGTAGTAGCTCAGCTCGTGGCCGGCGCGGTGGGGGTCCGCGACGACGAACAGGAGGTCGGGTCGGTAGAACGGCAGATCGTTGTTCCCGCCGTCCCACAGCACGACGTCCGCCTCGGCCTCGGCCGCGCGAAGGATCGCCTCGTAGTCGACCCCCGCGAAGACGACGGCCCCCTCGCGCAGGTGCGGCTCGTACTCCTCGCGCTCCTCGATCGTGCAGTCGGCCCGGTCGAGGTCGGCCATCGTCGCGAACCGCTGGAGCCGCTGGCGCTCGAGGTCGCCGTATGGCATCGGGTGCCGCACGATCGCGACCCGCCGCCCCTTCGAGCGCAGATAGCGCGAGACGAAGCGCGTGAGCGGGCTCTTGCCGGCGCCGGTCCGGACCGCCCCGACCGCCACGACCGGCTTCGTCGAGACGAGCTCGGTGTCGCGCGGCCCCGCGAGGAGGAACGACGCCCCGGCGGCGAGGGCGATCGACGCCTTGTGCATCACCTCGAGGTCGGGGAGGTCCGAGTAGGCGAGCATCACGTCGTCGACGTGCTCGCGCACGACGAGGGCGGGGAGCTCCGCCTCGGGGACGATCGGGATCCCGTCGGGATAGCCCGGTCCGGCCAGCGCCGGAGGGTAGCGGCGCCCGGCGATGTCGGGGATCTGGGCCGCCGTGAAGGCGACGACCTTCACCTCCGCTCGTCCCCGATAGAGGACGTTGAAGTTGTGGAAGTCCCGACCGGCGGCGCCCAGGATCACGACCCGACGCGGTGCCATGACCGTACTTCGGCCCCGAGGATATAGGCTCGCGGTCAGGCGCGGGCTGACCCCGACCGGCCTTCGGCGGCGTGGGAGCGGCCCGGCCTCGGCCCGCGGCGAGACGGGAGGGTCGGAGGGTCGGGGGGTCCGACTAGGGAGCGAGCTTCTGTCCGCACGCCGGGCAGAAAGCGAACTGGCCGAGCCCGTAGACGCGGCCGCAGCCCCGGCACGCGACCGAGCCGCCTCCCGCGCTGACCCCCGGCGGCATCGGGGCCGCGGGCGGAAGGACGGGTCCCTGCGCCTCGCGGAGCGCGTCGCCGAGCTTGACGTAGGCGACGATGTAGAAGATCCCGGGGACGACCCCCAAGAGCAGCGACAGGATGCCGAGGACGAGCGTCGGTGCCTGCGCCTCGAGGTACTCGCCCCGCTGGATCCGCTGGTAAGAGAGCGTGTAGGCGAGGTAGAGGAACGCGACGACGACGACCGCGACCGCGGCGCCGGCGACGAGCGCGGCCCAGGCATACGGGAACGGGTTGAGGAGCGAGAACCCGAACAGGTAGCCGATCCCGGCGAGGACGAGGACGCCGCCGATGACCTCGAGGACGAGGGCGACGAGGACGAGCGTCTCCGCGGTCGCCCCGGAGGGCGTGCGGACCCGCGAGGCCGGCAGCGGCACGGTCGGATGCGGGTAGGCGGTCGACATGTCTCGGGCGAGACCGTCGCCGAAGGTATCGGTGCCGTCGGACCGGGTTGACGGGCGCGCGGCCGGCGACGCCCTCGGGCCGGCGGCCGGTGGGCCCGGACGGATTTGAACCGTCGATCGCCCGGTTATGAGCCGGACGCTTTCGGCCGGTCTAAGCTACGGGCCCACGGGCCGGAGGGCAAGAGAGCAGAGGCGCCGCCGAGCGGAATTTCGGCCGGGATCCGTCGTGGGTCCACGGCTTTTGAACCGCTGACCTTTCGGTTAACAGCCGATCGCTCTGCCGCTGAGCTACGGCGGCACCGGCGGCGCCGACCGCGCGTCGCGCTAATATCCTTTCCGGCCGGCGGCACGTCCCTTGTACTCCGCCGCGCGCTCCTTGAGGTGCTGGATCAGCGCGCCCATCCGGTCCAGCGACTGGTCGAGCGTCGCCCAGAACTCCTTGGAGCGGTCCGTGACGACGGCGCCATCCGCCGACGGCTGGATGACCCCCTCGCGTTCGAGCAGGTGGAGCGAGTAGCGGACCTTGTGGATCGGCAGGTGGAGCGCCTCGGAGAGCCGGATGATCCCCATCGGGGGGTGGCTCGAGAGGAGCTCGAGGATGTCGACGTTCCGTGCGAGCAGGTCGAGCTCGCTCGAGATCCGGTCCGCGAGGTGCGCGGCCTCGGCGGTGCCGCCGGCCTCGGGCTCGTCGGCCGGCAGAGGCGGCTTGCCGAACGGGCTTCGGTTCACAGCATCCGGAGCGGCGGCGGTTACTTGAACGTTGTCGGAGGGTCCTCCTCCCGCGTGAGGGACCGAACCGAACTCCTATGAGGCGGTCGCCGCTCGTCCTCGCGAGGTCCTGCGGAGGGCGCGTGACGCGAGCGAGGACCCCGGGGTCGCCCCGGGGCCATCCGGCCGGTGCGTTCCCACACCGTGGAATCGACGGCGGGCAGTAGTGGGGCAATCGGGTACGGCTTCCGGTGGCACGACGCCTCCGACGCCACCGACGCCCCCCAAGGACCGGCGGGAGCGCCTCCTCGATGCCCTCGGGGACTCCGCGTCGCGAGGGATCCTCCTGATGCTCTCGAACCAGCCGCGCTCGGCGCAGGAGCTCCTGCAGGCGAACCGGATCCCCCAGAGCACGCTCTACCGAAAGCTCCACGAGCTCCAGCAGCTCGGGCTCGTCGGGATCGAGCGGACGGCGATCACGGCCGAGGGGAAGCGCGTCGACCTCTATCGCAGCCTCCTCGAGGAACTGCGCGTCGAGCTGCAGGGGACCCAGCTCCGCATCCAGGTCCGGTTCCGCGACCTGTCGGCCGAGCGCCTTAAGGTGTTGTGGCGTGACGTCCGGAGGGAGGCGGCGCGTTGAGCGGGCTCGGACCGGGGGGCGTCGACATGACCTCGTGGTGGGCGATCGTCCTCACGTGGGCGATCGTCGTCGGCCTCGGCATCGTCGTCGGCTACTACGGGTTCCGGATCTTCTTGAGGACCCGGAACCGCTCGATGGCGTTCCTGGCCGCCGGGTTCATCCTCATCTCGGGGGTCGCCGGGTTCGTCTGGTTCCTCCTCTACTTCGCGGGCCTCAGCCTCTACGAGTGCGAGCTCGGCTCGACGTCGATCACCGCGGTCGGCTTCGCCGCCATCCTCTACTCGATCCGCTCGCGCGAGTACTAGCCGTCGGGCCGCCGACGCCGCTCGAGCCCCTTACACGGTCGCGGCGTCCCGCCTCCGCGGCGCGCCGAGCTTCGACCGAAGCGCGGGGGTCGAATGAGAGTCATTATATAGTAACGCAAACATCCTTCTGACGCTCCCTCACGGGAGAGAGGAACCATGAGCGACCTAGCGATCCGAGTGACGCCGAGCGAGCTGTTCGAGACGATGTGGACGAGCCCCTCCGACTTCGAGCGGGCCTTCGAGCGCCTGAGCCGCCAGTTCTTCGAGGCGGCTCCGAAGAGCTCCCTCGCCTTCTGGGGCGAGCGGCTGCCGGCGCTCGCCGACGTCGTCGACAAGGGGACCTCCTTCGTCCTGCGCGTCGACCTCCCCGGGGTCCCGAAGGAGAAGATCGACGTCCGCGTGAACGGCAGCACCGTCTCGATCCGCGCGGAGAACGTCGAGACGACGGCCGACGAGGGCTACCTCTGCCGCGAGCGCGCCTACCGCCAGCTCGAGCGCACCCTCGAGCTGCCGGAGCCCGTCGTCGCCGAGCAGGTGAAGGCCGAGTACAAGGACGGGGTCCTCTCGATCGAGGTCCCCAAGGCCCACCCCGCGACGGAGCAGAAGATCTCCGTCGCCTGAGGGGAACCATTTCCGGGCGCCGCTGGAGCTCTCCCGCGGCGCCCTTCCCGACGCTCTCCGCTAGTGGAGCGGCCGGCGGGGTTGTTCGGGGTCTGGACCGATAGTACTTTCCGGTGAACCGCCTTGCCTTCGGGCATGGTGGTTCGAGTCCGCCCCATGTGTCATAAGTTAAGATCCGTCACGCCGACCACTCCTCTCGGAATCGGTGGCGCTTGACGTGTGGGTCGAGCGCGGCCTCCGTCAGATACATGTTCAGAGCGCGGAAGTT
>DAHUYN010000026.1 GCA_027315165.1 Thermoplasmata archaeon
GACGAGGTGATTCGGGTCAGCCCGCAGATGGGCGGGCCGTGGTCCGTTCGACAGAAGACCCCGGGATAAGGACGGTCTCAATACGTTACACCCCGGTGGTCATCCGCTCAGGGCCGTCCTGAGTCGCAGGACGCTAGTCCCCGAGGGGCACACGCCCGCAGCACAGGACTCTCGCCGAGCGTCGGAATGGCTCCGTCCGTCCACAATCGGGCGGAAGGTGCAACGACGATTGGACCTCGCAGGCGGGAGTCGCCAACCGTCCCAGCCGCGTCCGTTCTAGGACCGGGCTCGCGACGAGCTCCACTCGGCACCCAGGTACCGGCACCGCGTGCCGTGGCGGGTCGTCGCCTTCACCGGTTGGGGCTCCGTTTCGACAGGAAAGCGCGAGTTTCTATAGGCCGGCGGCCATAGCCGTCGCAACGGGTTGCCGGTCGAGTTTGTCCCGACGCGCCGGGGCGCTCGAGGGCGGGGGTTCCGCACTACGTTCACCTTCGGCGAACGAGGCGAGGGGACCCGAAGCCCCGGGGAAACCAACGGAGGGGGAGTCACACGGCGAGCATCTCGGTCTGTCTCAACACACAGACCCCGCTCATCCAGTTCCTCCCCGGACCGAAGCCCGAGGCATCGATCCGCGTGTGGCCTCGAGAAGTCGACCTTGCCTCGCTGAAAGAGGACGTCGACTACCAGCTCTCCCCAGGCGGCGTCACGCGGATGGTCTATCCGCTCGTCCGTCGGCTCACCGCCGAGGGGCGCATGCGCGACGCGCACTGGGTCTCTCTCAACCCTACCGGGCCGGAGACGGTCCGCTTACCCGGCCTCACGCTCCACAACGTGCGAATGCGACCCCAGCGGATGGCGGGCTACGGCCGGACGAAGGAGGCGATTTGGGGCACGATCCACGGCCTCAATGCCCCGTCCGCTTCGGCCGGCCTCTTCTGGACCGACTCGTTCAGCGAGTACGCGTACTACAACCGACTCACGGCCGAGCGCATCCGAGCCCTCGACAAAGAGGAGGATTTCGATCTGTTCTACATCCACGACTTCCAGCAGCTCCCGGTGGGGCAGATGCTCGACACGCTGAAGCCGAAGGTGTTCCGCTGGCACATCCCGTTCGATGCGGACACGATCCCGGAGGAGTGGGCGGCGCTCATCACGAGCTACCTCGATGCCTACGACCTCGTCATCGTCAGCACCGACCGATACCGCGAGTCCCTCGTCCGGTTCGGCTACAAGGGAGACGTCTTGCGCTTCTACCCGTACGTGGACCCGGCGGAGTATGCGCGACCCACTCCCGGGGAGGCCGCGGCCACGTGCGCGAAGTTCGCCATTGGTCCCGAGGATGCCTTCGTCCTCGTCGTCGCGCGGATGGACCCGGCGAAGGGTCAGGACCGGGCGCTCCTCGCCTTCGCGGAGGTCGCGAAGAACCGTCCCCACCTACGGCTCGTCCTCGTCGGAAACGGCAGCTTCTCCGGCGCCAAGAGTGGTCTGGGGCTGTCGAAGGCCGACCGGTGGCGGGAGCGCCTCCGCGGGCTCGCTGAGGAGCTCCATATCGCCGACCGCGTCGTCTTCACGGGGCACGTCTCCCAAGCGGAGCTCGACGGGCTCTACGAGCGCTGCCTCTTCACGCTCCTCCCCTCGACGAACGAAGGGTTCGGGCTCGTCGTCGTCGAGAGCTGGCTCCACCGACGTCCGGCCATCGTGACGATACGGGCCGGAATCTCCGAGCTGATCGAGGACGGGAAGAACGGCCTCCTCTTCGACCCGGAGTCGAGCTCCGACCTCGCTCGACAGATGGTCCGACTGCTCGACGACCCCGCGGAGCTCGCCGCCCGTCTCGTCCGCCACGGACGCACCACGGCGAGGAAGTGTTCGCTCGAGGAGGCGGCTCAGGCCGAGTCGCTGCTCCTCGAGCGATTGCTGGAGGCGTGAATGGCGTTCATCCCCACGGAGTACCTCCCGTTCGTCTACGTCCCGATCATCCTGGTCATCACGTGGCTCCTCGCTCGACTCACGAGCCTTCTCATCGCGAGCGTGATGCGTTCGAGCAACCCACAGGTGGTCCTCGGGGCTCGCCGCCTCGGTGCGCTCGTCGTGTGGCTGGTCGGTGGGATCGCCGCGATCCAGGAGCTCGGGATCAGTCCGCTGATCGCGCTCCTGTTCATCGCGCTGTTCGGACTCGCCGCGATCTTGGGGCTCCGACCCGTGCTGGAGAACTTCGGATCCCGGTACTTCGCCGACGTCTACAGCCCGTTCAAGGTCGGCGACACGATCCGTGTCGGCGCCGAAACGGGCAAGGTGATCGAGATCAACGCGATGACGACGGTCCTCCTCACGGAGGCCGACACCCTCGTTTCGCTCCCGAACGCCCTCTTCATGCGCGAGGTCGTGACGAACCTCTCGCCCCAGGCGTGGAAGGAGCTCACCATCCCGCTCGCGGTCCCGAGCGTCGTCGACCTCCCCGCGTTCGAGAGCGAGCTCCTCAAGAGCCTCACCAAGCTTCGCCTGCGGCTCGACAAGCGCTTCCCCCCGGTGCTCACGACGCGGGCGAGGGGGCCGCAGTCGACGGACCTCATGCTCACCGTGATGATCCGTCGGCCTGAGGAGCGGGACGCGATCCTCGCGGACGTGCACGCACGGATCTCCGATACCCTCGGAAGGTTCACGGGGCGCGCGTCAAGGCGCGCGAACGCCGGCGAGAGCAGCGCCGCGCCTTGACTCATCTCTCGAGGCCGCGTACGGCCGGCCACCCATTAGCGGTCAGCCGCGGCACGTCCACGCCGCGAGAGAGGCCGCGTCGCGATGAAGGGCCGCGCGACCGGTCCCCTCCGGACCTGGCCACTCGTGCCGAAGGGGGATTCCGACGAGGCAACGAGGTTGTCACACCAAGCCGCGACTCGCCGGGCTCCGTGGCCGGGTCTCCCCCTCCGGGCGTCGTGACCCCGGATCCCGGTCGCGTTCGGTCCCGCTCGTGGCGCGTCGCTCAACCCGGCCAGGCGCTACGGTGGCCCGTGCGCGGCCGTCGCGTTGATCGGCCAGTGACTCGTTCGAGCGCGGGATCGCCTCCCCTCTCGAGGCGCTCGGCGCTTTGTCGATCCGTGCACCCGCGGTGATCGGTCTTCTCCCGTAGAGGCGACGGAACCGAGTCGACCCGCGAGCGCACCGATGGCCATCCCGGGTCCGCTCGCCCAAGGATATGCTCTTAGGTCGCGTCGGCGCAGTAGAGTCGTACGGCTCGCGGCCGAACCGGAAATGCGGGAGAATTCTCGGTCCGGACTCGTCCTCCTTACGTCGCTTCTGATCGGCGGCGCGATCGGCGCAGCGACCCAGATCCTCACGCCCGGGTTCGAGGAGTTTCTCGGGGTGAGTCCCGTGGTGGTCTTTGGCCTCGGGATCGGCGTCGTCGAGGGGCCGACGCTCGTGACCGCGATCGTGCTGTGCCGACGTGTCCAACGTGCCTGGGTCCGTAACGCCCTGCAGGCCGCGGCTCCGTTCGTCGGCTTCTTCGCCTACCTCGTGGCGTACGGGATCCTCCGGCACCCTCCGTTCTCCTTCCCGACCCTAGATCCTCGTCTCCTGTCGCTTCGATAACCCGGTCCGGCTTCCCCTCCCGGCAGATCGGGGACGCGGACGATCACGTGGAGCCTCGATCCCTCCGGGCCGTACACCCTAGGGCCGTACGGATCCGCGGTGGCGTCGCCGGAAGAGGACCCGCGCGAGCGAGTCGATCCGTGTCGCCCCGCCGGCAGCGGGCACGAGCTGAACGGACGTACCTTGGGCTCCTGATCGGGAGATCGAGCGTCGACTCCGTCTCGAGAAAGGCGGCCGGGGCGACATCAGCGGCCTCGGCCGCGACCGGGACCGGGAGGCGACGTGCACCTCCATGGGTGGAGCCGTCCGAGCCCTGTTGCTCCCGCGGGGGCGGCCACCGGCGGCAGGGGGTGCCGCCCAAGCCACCGAGACGATCGGCCCTCGCATGACTCACGAGGTCCGGGTCCGGACGCGCAGGGCGCCAGGGCCACACGGGGCACCCCATCGTGAGTTCGTCTACCGAGGGCGCGAAACCGGCAATCCCGGGGCCGCTCTCTCGACGCCCGTCACCACTTGCGGAGCGCTTGGGCCGCGAGTCGAACCTCGGCCTTCGTCTGGTGTCGCGGCGCCTTGCGGTAGTAGCTGGTGCACGCGCAGGCGCGGCACTTGCCGTCGGCCCCGTGGAGTCGCAGTTGGTGAAGGCATCCCGGGGTCTCACACTCTGTCGTCAGGAGTTCGTCCTCGACGTTGCACCGTGAGCACGCTCTTAGGATTGGCGGTCGCATGGCGAACGACCTGCAGTCGGAGGCGGACACCTTCCGTGACCACGCGGACCCGTTCCCGGGGCCGGTCACAGGTCCCGTCAGTTCAGCCGGTCGGATGTCCCGTCAGCCAACAGCTAGCGGTCGTTCCACTGAGGGCTGGTGCGGGGTCCTCGGGCCCGAAAAGCCCGTTGGGCGCGGCGGCCGAGGTGTTGCTGCCCGCTTCGTTCGGCGTTAGGGTCCGGCGGTCGCGTTCCCGAGCGTCCCAATCTCTCGTTCGGTGACCTGGGCGCTTCAGCGTCCGCGTCCAGACGCTCTCGTCGAGAGCGTATGTTTTCGGTATGCACCATTGCCTTGGGGAGATCCGCGGCGGACCCTCCGCCGCACCGTTGCGAGTGAACACGCGACCGTGAGTACGTGGCACTACCTGGGATGTTCCGTGTCCGGAACCCGCTGTTTCCTGTCGTGCCCGGCGCCACCGTCCACCGTTCCGCTCGCCAGCTGCCCGGTGACGCGCCGGCCGATTCGGTCGTCGGGCGAGCGAGAGAATCCCAGCCGCGCGGCGAGACAGAGCTTCATATACTCCCTTCTGCAGAAAACGCGCTTGATGAGGGGGGATTCCGGGCGTGAACGCTCCTTCGGAGGGCCTGTTCTCGCAGCGGCTCTCGTCGTCGGCGTCGGCCTAGGGGTGCTTGGCTTGGCGGGGGTGATCGCCGCACCCGCGTCGGCGACGCCGTGGGGCGGTAGCGAACCGACGCCGACGAACCTGGTCTTCTACCTCCACAACTCCTCGACCGGGGTCACCGTCGGGGCGGTCCAGTACCTGGACATCCTATCGACCTCGTCCGACGCGGTCGCTCCCTGGGCCGGGACCGGTGGCCTCGCCGAGGGGAGCCACTACGACTCGGTCTCCCTCGTCGCGGCGCCTGAGCTCTCCGGCCCTCTCGTGCTGAACGGGACGGTCTCTGCGAACGTCTACCTCAACGAGAGCGGAAGCGCGCCGTCCGGCGGGAGCATCACGCTGTCCGTCTATGCCGTGAGCACCACCGGGACCCTGACCCGGCTCGGGGCGGGACCCGCGAATTCAGCGACGCCGCTCGGACCCGGCGGCTCCCTGCCCAAGCTCGTCGCGCTCACAGGGCCGACCCTCTCGCAAACGGTGCCGGCGGGAGACTCCGTCGAGGTCAACCTCACGATCAGCGGAAACACCGCCGAGTCGTACGGGATCTGGTGGGGAACGATCGCGGGGACCACCTACGCGAGCACCGTCACGATGGCCGCGAGCACCTATCTGACGGTACCGCTCGTCCGTGTGCTCAACGGGAGCGGTTCCGCCGTCGCCTACCTCTCCCCGAGCTCGGGAAACACGACCGTCGCCGTCCGGGCGGTCGTCTCGGACCCCCTCGGCGCCTACGACTTCGAGAGCTTCCCCCCGGAGCTCACGGTCGTCGATCCCGCGACGAGCGCGGTCGTCCAAGGACCGTTCCCGATGTCGGCGACGCCGGCGCTGGCCGCTCCGGGCGCGCCCAACGGATCGTACGTCGTTCCGTTCAACTACTCCGGGCTGGCCCCCGGCGGCTACGACTTCACGGTCACCTCGGTCGACAACACGAACGAGAACCTCGGCCCGACCGCGACGATGCCGGTCTACTACGGCCGCGAGGCGATCGGCGTCGAGTCCCTCGCCGTCGGCCTTCCCCCGGTACCGGTCCAGGTCCTCGCCGTCGACGGCCACGGTCAGCCGCTCCGCGGGGCCGTCGTGCAGGCTCGATCGGGAGGCACCCTCCTGGCAGAGAACACGACGAACGCCTCGGGCCGCGCCGGGTTCGACCTCTCGAACGCCTCCACGTTCGCCGTCTCGGCGTTGTGGCAGGGCGTCGATGTGGGAACGGTCTCCGTCGCCGTCTCGGGGCCGGGACAGCTCGTGGTCCTCAACACCTCGGTCAGCTACCCGACGTTCCGCCTCGAGACCGCGTCCGGCGACCCTCTCTCCTACGCGCTCGTCTCTCTCGTCCACCCGAACGGCACGGCTCTCCCCCTGCTCGTCGCGAACGCGTCGGGGGAGCTCACGCTCGACCAGGCGCCCGACGGCAACTACACGTTGACCGCGGTCTACGAGGACGCCGTGGTCGTTGCGAGGGCGTCGGAGGCCGTCACCGGGGACGGCCCGTTCGTCGTCGTGGCCTCGAGCGTGTACACGCTCGCGGTCTCGACCGTCGGTTCCGGCGGCTCTCCCCTCTCCGAGGTCTTCGTCCAGGTCGTCAATGCGACGACGGGCGCGACGATCGCCTCGGGCGTCACCGGGGCGAGCGGCGAGCTCGACTTCCTCGTGCCGGCGGGCGGATACCGGGTCCTCGGGAGCTGGAGCACCACCTACGCGTTGACGAGTCTCTCCGAGAGCCAACGCGACAACGTCTCCGTCACGGGTCCGGGCGAGGTCGCGGTACTCACCTTCTCGAAGGCGTATCCCTCGTTCACGTCAACGAACGAGTTCTTCCTGCTCGTCGGCTACGGCGTCCTCGCGGTGCTCGTGCTCCTCCTGGGCCTGCTCATGCTTCGCCGCCGACGCTCGCCCCCGGCGCGGGCCGCCTCGACGCCGGACGCGGCTTCGGGCGGCCCCGGGCCCGTGAACCCGTGACCCACGCGGGGCCCGACGGGCACGTGGCGGCGAGCGAAACCCCCCGTGACGCTCGGCGCGCGGGCAGGCTCGACCGGATCGACCGATGACCGGGGCTCTCGACCTCTCGACGCTCCTCTGGACGGCCCTCGCGGTCGGGGGACC
>DAHUYN010000027.1 GCA_027315165.1 Thermoplasmata archaeon
CGACCTTTTCCAGGCGGCCTGGTCGGCCGCCACCGACTACCGCCGCTACCTGACCCGGGAGGCGCCTCCCCTGCTCGACGACTGCGCCCGCGACGTGCTGCGGGCGCTCGGCGACGGGCTCACCGACGAGACGGCGGCCCGCCGGCTCGTCGGGCTGACGGTGGAGACCCGGCCGGACTGGTGCGACGGGCGGATCCTCCCCGATCTCCTCGCGGCAGGGGTCACCCGGGTGGAGATCGGGGTCGAATGCCTTCGGGACGACGTCCTCGAACGGGTGGGCCGGGCGCACGGGGCCGCGGAGGTCTTCCGGGCCAGCCGCGAGGCCCGGGACCGGGGGCTCAAGCTCGGCTACCACCTCATGCTGGGGCTACCGGGGATGGACCCGGCGCGCGACCTCGAGGATTTCGAGCGGATCGTGAGCGACCCCGCGCTCTCGCCGGACATGCTCAAGCTGTACCCGACGCTCGTCCTTCCGGATACGGCGCTCCATGCGGAGTTCGTGGCGGGCCGGTACACGCCGTACGACACCGAAACCGCCGTCCGGCTCCTTGCCCGGATGAAGGCCCGGATCCCCCCGTGGATCCGGATCCAGAGGATCCAGCGCGACATCCCGGCCCGCCTCATCGCCGCCGGGGTGCGCCACGGCAATCTCCGGCAGATGGCGATCGCCGAGATGGCCCGGAGCGGGGAGCGCTGCCGCTGCCTGAGATGCCGCGAAGTCGGCCGCCGGCCGGTGGTGCCGGGGGCGGCGTTCGTCCCGGTGGAGCGCCGCTATCCGGCCTCCGGCGGGCTCGAGATCTTCCTTTCCGAGGAGGAACCCGAAAGCGAAGCGGTGGCCGGCTTCCTCCGGCTGCGGTTCCCTTCCCCGGAGACCGTCGGGGGGCTCGCGGCGCCCGTGATCCGGGAGCTCAAGGTGCTGGGCCCCGAGGTGGCGATCGGCCTCCGTCCCACCGACGCCGCCTCCGCCGGCCAGCACCGGGGGCTGGGCGGCCGGCTCCTCGCGCGGGCCGCCGCGATCGCGGCCGAGGCCGGGCACCGCCGGCTGTTCGTGACGAGCGCGGTGGGCACCCGTCCGTACTACCGGCGGTTCGGGTTCCTCCCGGAGGGACCCCATCTGGTGGCGTCGCTGCCTCGGGACGGCCGGCTACCGATGCGGCCGGCGTAGCCCGCTCCCGGCCGGGGGCGGGGGCGTTCCCGGAGCTCCCGCGCGCTCCCGTCCCCCCGCCGTCGGCTCCCCGCCCCGGCGGAAGGTGGCGCACGCAACGGTTAAGGCGCCCCCCGACTCCGCCCCCCCCGAGTGGCGAGTATGG
The DNA here is from genome assembly GCA_027315165.1 of Thermoplasmata archaeon. Taxonomy (GTDB): domain Archaea; phylum Thermoplasmatota; class Thermoplasmata; order Lutacidiplasmatales; family UBA184; genus Lutacidiplasma. The sequence continues at coordinate 1,311 of DAHUYN010000027.1, forward strand.
GCCGGAACATCCGAGTCGAGCCGTTGCGCTCCGTGCACATCGAGGACCAGGAGATCGAGCTCGTCGAGCGCAAGGGGATCGGGCACCCCGATTCGATGGCCGACGGGATCTCCGAGAGCGTGAGCCGGGCCCTCTCCCGGATGTACCTCGACGAGTACGGGCGGATCCTGCACCACAACACCGACGAGACGCAGATCGTCGGCGGCGCCTCGGAGCCGAAGTTCGGCGGGGGGCGGGTCACCGCGCCGATCTACATCCTCCTGGTCGGGCGGGCGACCACCGAGGTCAACGGCGAGAAGCTGCCGTTCCGCCAGACGGCGCTCGATGCGGCCAAGAAGTACGTCGCCTCCGTGGGTTCCCACCTCGAGGTCGACTCGCAGGTCGAGTTCGACTGCAAGATCGGGTCGGGCTCGGTCGACCTGAGGGGGGTCTTCGAGCAGAAGGCGGTGCTCGCGAACGACACGAGCTTCGGCGTCGGGTTCGCCCCGCTCTCCGACACCGAGCGCCTCGTGCTCGAGAGCGAGAAGTTCCTCACGCTCAAACTGAAGAAGAAGCTCACCGCGCTCGGCGAGGACGTGAAGGTGATGGGGTACCGGCAGGGCGACCGGATCCACCTTACGGTCGCCGCGGCGCTCGTCGACAGCGAGATCGCGAACCCGAAGGAGTACGCGGCGGTCTGCGAGGAGATCCACGACAAGCTCGCCGACCAGGCGACGAAGCTGACGCGCCGCGAGGTGGAGATCGACGTCAACACGGCCGACGACCCCGAGCTCGGTCGGTTCTACCTCACGGTCACGGGCTGCTCGATGGAGGCGGGCGACGACGGCTCGGTCGGCCGGGGGAACCGGGCGAACGGACTCATCACGCCGTGCCGCCCGATGAGCCTCGAGGCCTCGGCGGGGAAGAACCCCGTCAACCACGTCGGGAAGATCTACAACCTGCTCGGGAACCTGATCGCGAACGACATCGTGAAGGAGACCGGCGGCAACGTCAAGGAGGTCCACGTGCGGATCCTCTCCCAGATCGGGAAACCGGTCGACCAGCCCCAGGTGGCGAGCCTGCAGATCCTGCCGGCGGACGGCGTGAAGCTCGCCGAGGTGCGCGGGAAGGCGAACGCGGTCGCGCAGAGCTGGTTCGACCAGATCGACTCGCTCCCCCGGCGCCTCCTGACCGACAAGCTGTCGGTCTTCTAGGTCGGGAGGGCCGGAGCGCGACCGTGCGCGTCTTCGTCGAGACGTACGGCTGCGCGCAGAACCACGGCGAGGGGACGGCGATCGCGCGCGACGTCGCCGCTCACGGCCACGACCTGGTCGCCACGCCCGACGCCGCGGACGTCGGGATCCTCGTGACGTGCGGGGTCATCGGCCCGACCGAGTCGCGGATGGTCCGGCGTTGGCGGGCGCTCGCGTCGCGGGATCGGCGGGTCGTCGTCACCGGTTGCCTCGTCCCGCTGCGCACGGATCTCCTCGTCGGTCCCGGCCGGGCGCGCACGGACCTCGTACCGATCCGCGAGCAGTTCCGCATCCCCGAACTGCTCGCGACCTGGGCCCGGGAGGGCGAGGCGGACGCCGACCGGGCGTCGCCCGCCCCGGCCGACCCCGCCCTCCCGGCGGCCGCGACGGAGGAAGTGGTGATCGCCCAGGGGTGCACGAGCGGCTGCGCCTACTGCTTTAGCCGCCTCGCGCGCGGACGGATCGAGAGCGTGCCCGCCGCCGCAATCGCCGAGCGGGTGCGGGCGGCGGTCGCCCGCGGCGCGGCGGAGGTCCGCCTGACGTCGCTCGACACCGCCGCGTGGGGGTGCGACCGGACGGACGGGCCCCGGCTCCCCGACCTCCTCCGGACGGTCGCGCTCGTCCCGGGAGACGTTCGGGTCCGGGTCGGGATGATGAGCCCCCAGTCGCTCGCGCCGATACTTCCCGAGTACCTGGAGGCGCTCGCCCCGAGCCGCTTCTACCGGTTCCTCCACCTGCCCGTCCAGAGCGGGTCGGACGCGGTCCTCGCGGCGATGCATCGGGGCTACGGGGTCGCCGAGTTCCGCCGGCAGGTCTCGGCCGCCCGACGCCGGTATCCCGAGCTGATGCTCTCGACCGATGTGATCGTCGGGTACCCCGGTGAGACCGAGGACGACCACCGGGCGACCGGGGAGCTTCTCGAGGAGGTGGGACCCGAGACGGTCAACGTGACCCGGTTCTCGCCCCGCCCGGGCACGCCGGCGGCGCGCCTTCCTCCGCTCTCCCCGCGGACCGCGAAGCGACGCTCGAGAGAGCTCACCTCCCTACGGCAGCGGGTCGCCCGCGAGCGACTCGAGCGGTGGATCGGCCATCGGGGGCCGGCGCGCGTCGTCGAGCACGGCCCCGGGGGGACCGCGGTCGCGCGGCTTCCGAACTACCTGCCCGTCGTCCTCGACGGCCGTCCGGCGCTCGGCGCGAGCGTGACGGTCCGGGTCGACGGGGCTCGGTCGACGTACCTGCTCGGGCGCGCGCAAGAGGCCTCGGTCTAAATACCCCCACCTTCCCTAGTTCTCCCGCCCGCCACCGGCGCGGGGCACCGCGAGGATCCGACCGTGTCGTCGCTCACCTCACAGGAACTCCTCGCGATCGTCGTGATCGTGGTCCTCGGCGTGGCCGTCGTGGCCACCCTCCTGTTCCTCGTGAAGCGGTTGAGGGACCGCCGCGACCAGCTGCTCCACGAGCTCCACGACCGGCCCGAGCTCGTCCAGGATCGCGCCTTCAACCGGATCGCGATGGCCCGACGCGAGGCGGAGATCCTGGGCCGGCAGGGCCGCGACGTCGGACGGGCCCGGGAACTGATCGCGGCCGCCCAGGCGGCGTTCGACACCCGCAACTACAACCGGGCGTACGAGTCGGCCCAGCTCGCGCACGAGTCGCTCGTCCACTCGCGTTCGCCACCGCTCGGTTCGGCGCGTCCGGGCTCGTCCGCAACCCCTCTGCCCAGCTCCCCGGCGTCGGCCGCGCCGTTGCCGAGCGGGACCGGCCCATGGGCGGCCGGGCCGGCGGCCGCTGCCGCGGGCGCCCTTCCCCAGAACCGGGTCGAGGCCCAATTCCAGCTCCGCCTGCTCGACCAGGAGCTCGACACGGCGCGAGGAGCCCGACCCGGAGCCCCCGAGATGGCGGAGGCCGTCGCGGGACGCGACCGCGCCAAGGCCGCGTTCGACCGGGGCGACTTCACGGAGGCGTTCCGCAGCGCCCTGCGGGCGCGCCGCGCTCTCGGCGGGGCCGTCGAAGGCCTTCCGCCGTCCCCGACGTTCCGCTCCCCCGCGGGCAACGGCCCCGACCCGAGCGCTCCGTCCGCGGCTCCGGACGCAGCCGAGTCCGCGATGCGCGTCGCCGGCGCCGGACGGTGCCCGGAGTGCGGGTTCCCCCTGCTCCCCGACGACCGGTTCTGCCGAGGCTGCGGTTCCGAGCGGGGCCCGATGGCCTGTCCGAAGTGCGGGGCCGGCCGAACGCCCGCCGACACGTTCTGCGGCCGTTGCGGAGAGAGGTTCTCCTAACGAGCTAGCCGGTGGCCGGGGCAAGCCACTCGTCGAGCCGACGCTGCGTCCGGGCCTCGTGCAGCACCGCGCTCGCCGCGAGCCAGCGCTCGCGCGGGATCGCG
>DAHUYN010000028.1 GCA_027315165.1 Thermoplasmata archaeon
CGGGAGATCGCCAGGAGGAGCGCGGGGGCGAGGCCCGCGACCACGAGGACCGATCCAAGCACGACGTGCTGGAGGAACCCTCCCACCAGCACTCCCTGCCACGGGGCGGCCGCGGGAGCGGTTCTCGGTATCGTTGCCGTCCTCCTCGCGCAGCAGCTGGGCCTCTGGAGCCTCAGCGACCTCGGGAGGAGCGTCGTCTACCTCGTCCTCGGCATCGTCGTCGGCGCCGCGGTCTGTGGTGCGATCGGAATGGCGCTGGGTCGACGCTGGGTCGCTACGCACCCGACCGAGCCGCCGGCGGGCCACTGAGGCATCCCCGGCCCGCTACGGACCGGGAAGGCGACGCGCGAGCGCCTCGACCTCCTCGTCGGCGCCGTTCGGCATCGGGGCTCGGTGGCCGTCGCCTCCGCGCCGGTGCGAACTCCCGGAGGGCGTCGAGGCCGTGGAGGACCTCGGCCAGCCACGACGGGGGGTCGGCGACGCGGTCGGGGTTTGCGTAGCCCGTCCGGAGGACGACGGTCGGACGCTCGGTACGCGCGGGGGTCACCGTCGAGGTCGCGGGAGGCCCTGAGAGTGGACGAAGTCGACGAGCTCGGCCACGCGCGCGGGATCGGTCTCGGGCAACACGCCGTGCCCCAGGTTGAAGACGTGCGAACGATGGTCCGGGATCTCCTCGAGCACCTCCCGGGCCTCCCGACGCAGCGTCGCGGTGGGGCCGAGAAGCGCCCCCGGGTCGAGGTTTCCCTGGAGGGCGAGCCGGGGACCGACCCGCCGCCTCACTCGGTGGAGGGGCTCGCGCCAGTCGACCGAGAGCGCGTCCGGCCCGGTCCGGGCCAGCCCCTCGAGCAGGGGGGACGACCCGGTCGAGAAGAGGATCGTCGGCCGTCCGAGGGATCGCACGCCCTCGAAGATGGTGGCGAGCGGCTCGCGCAGGTGACGCTCGAAGGTGGCGGGGCCGACGGCCCCGACCCAGGTATCGAACACCTGGAGGGCGGCGGCGCCGCTCTCGGCCTGCATCGTGAGGTAGTCGACCGTCATGGTCGCGAGCCGGTCGAGAAGCCGGTCGAACGTCCCCGGGTCGCGGTAGATCATGCGGCGGGTCGCCGAGAACTCGCGGTCGGCCCGTCCCTCGATGAGGTAGGACGCGAGCGTGAACGGGCCGCCCGCGAACCCGATGATCGGGCGATCGTGCTCGAGCTCGAGGTACCGCTCGATCGCCCGGCCCACGAACGGCACGCTCTCGCGCGCCGAGAACGCGCGCAGCGCTTCGACGTCCCGCCGGGTCCGGATCGGTCGCGGCACGACCGGCCCTACGCCCGGGTCGATCGAGAAGTCGATGCCGAGCCCGGCGAACGGGAGCGTGATGTCGGCGAAGACGACGGCGGCGTCGACGTCGTAGCGGTGGATGGGCTCGAGGGTGACCTGGGCCGCGAGCTCCGGGGTGCGGGCGATCTCGAGGATCGGGTGGTCCCGCCGGAGCGCCCGGTAGCCGGGCAGGTGGCGCCCGGCCTGACGCATCAGCCATATCGGGACGGTGTCGGTCTCCTCGCCCCAGAGCGCCCGGGTCAGGCGGTCGCGGGTCACGAGGAGTCCTCCCGGAGGGCCCGGAACGCCGCGCGGAACGCGGGCGCCGCCCGTTCGACCTCGGCGGGTCCCGTCGCCATCGAGACGAACGCGGTCTCGAGCGCCGATGGAGGCAGGTAGATCCCGCGGTCGAGCGCGACGTGGAAGAACCTCGCGTAGCGGGAGCGGTCGGTCCTCTCGGCCTCCTCGACGTTCGTGATCGGTCCGGGCGCAAAGAAGAGTCCGAGCATCGAGCCGGCCCGCTGGACCGTGAACGGCTCCGCCCGGACCTCGGCGGCGGCCTCGACGAGCACGCGCTCGAGAAGCCGGGAGGTCTCCTCAAGCCTGCGGTAGCGCGAGGCCGTGAGCGCGGCGAGGGTGGCGATGCCGGCGGCCATCGCGACCGGGTTGCCGGCGAGCGTGCCGGCCTGGTAGACGGGACCGACCGGGGCGACGACCTCCATCACCGCCCGTCGGCCCCCGTAGGCCGCCACCGGCATCCCGCCGCCGATCACCTTGCCGAGCGTGACCAGGTCCGGGCGCAGTCCGAGCGTCTCGCCGACGGTTCCACGGCGCAGACGGAAGCCCGTGATCACCTCGTCCGCGATGACGAGCGCTCCCGAGCGATGCGCGAGGTCCGAGAGAGCCGCGAGAAACCCGGGGAGCGGAGGGACGACGCCCATGTTGCCGGCGACCGGCTCGACCACAACCGCGGCGATCGACTCTCCCCACCGCTCGAAGAGCCGGCGGAGCGAGTCGGGGTCGTTGTACCGCGCGACCAGGGTCTCCCGCGTGATCGCGCGGGGGACCCCGGCGGAGTCCGGGAGCGACCCCGCGGCGACGCCCGAACCGGCCCGGGCGAGCAGGCCGTCCGAATGCCCGTGGTACCCGCCCGCGAACTTGACGATCTTCGAGCGGCCCGTGCGTCCGCGCGCCGCCCGGATCGCGCTCATCACCGCCTCGGTCCCCGAACTCACGAAGCGCAACCGTTCCAAGGTCGGGACCGCGTCCTTGAGCCGCTCGCCGAGCTCGTGCTCGAGAGCGCTCGGCGCCCCGAACGAGAGCCCCCGGGACGCGGTCCGGCGGACCGCTCCGACGACCGACCGGGGGGCGTTGCCGAGGAGGTTCGCTCCCCACGAGCCGACGAGGTCGAGGTAGCGTCGGCCGTCCTCGTCGACGAGATACGCCCCGCGGCCGCGCGCGAAGAAGACCGGGCTCCCGCCGACCGCGGCGAACGACCGGACCGGGCTGTCGACCCCGCCGACGAGCGTTCGCGATGCCCTCCGGAACAGGGCCCGGGACCGGGGGCCGACACCGCGGTTCACGGGAGGCCGTCCGCGAGGTCGAGCGCCCGCCGCGCTGAGGTCCGGACGCACGTGAAGATCGGGGTCTCGAGGGCCGTGTACCGGCTCGCCTCCGACGGCCGTAGGTCGTTCACGAGGTCTAGGAACTCGTCCGGGCGGTCGGCTTCGAACGCGAGGATGAATTCCATGTCGTCGAGACCGAACGAGTAGCCGGTGTGGATGTCGACGCGAGGGTACTTGTGGCCGATGCGAAAGTGCTCGCCCATGATGCGGCGGCGCTCCTCGAACGGAAGGCCGTACCACTCCCGCTTCTTCACGAACGGGTAGACGAAGAGGTACGGTCGATCGCCCGGGCGGCGCCGGGTGCCGGTGCCCTCGCCGCCGTGCGCGTGCCCCCCCAGGTACTCGGACTTTCGGGCCATCCCGAGGTAGGAGTAGGGGGTCGCGAGGAACGGCCCGAGCCCGGTCCCGAGGACGCGGGCGTGCAGCGTCTGGACCGGTTCGAGCGCCGGCGCGACCGACCAGACGAGGAAGTCGACCCCGGCCTTCAGCCCGACCAGCGAGTAGGTGCCCACGAGGACGTTCTCGGGCGGATGCTCGAGCACGTCGACGAGCGCGGCCTTTCCCGCCTCCCGCTCCGGGCGGGGGAGGCGCCGCCACCCCGGCTCCACGCGGTAGAAGGTGTACTTGACGACGTCCCGGGGCTCCTCCGTCCCGGGACCGTCCTCCGCGCCCCCTCCTCGGGAAGGGGTCGGTTCGGTCACCCGTCCTCCCGGAGCCAGCGGACCGCGTCGCGCGCGAAGTAGGTGACGATCAGGTCGGCGCCGGCTCGGCGGATCGCGACGAGCGTCTCGCGGGCGGCCCTCTCAAGGTCGACGATCCCGCGGGCGGCGGCGGCGTGGATCGTCGCGTACTCGCCGCTGACCTGGTACGCCGCGAGCGGGAGGTCGAAGCGGTCCCGCGCCCTCGCGAGCAGGTCGAGGCTCGTGAGGGCGGGCTTCACCATCAGGATGTCCGCCCCCTCGGCGGCGTCGAGCGCCATCTCCCGGAGGGCTTCGCGCGCGTTGCGGGGGTCCATCTGGTAGCCGGCGCGGTCTCCGAACTCGGGGGACGACCCCTCGATCTCCCGAAACGGTCCGTAGAAGGCCGAGGCGTGCTTGGTCGAGTACGCCAGGACGCCGGTCCCCTCGAAGCCCGCGTCGTCGAGGGCGCGCCGGATCGCACCGACCTGACCGTCCATCATGGCGCTCGGAGCCACGACGTCGGCGCCCGCGCGCGCGTGCGCGAGCGCGACGCGCTGAAGTCGTTCGACGGACGCGTCGTTCTCCACGTCACCGTCCTTCACGACCCCGCAGTGGCCGTGGGTCGTGTAGGCGCACAGGCAGACGTCGGTCGCCACGACCAGCTCGGGAGCCCCCTTCTTGAGCGCGCGGACCGCCTCGGGGACGAGGCCGGTGTCGGACCACGCGTC
>DAHUYN010000029.1 GCA_027315165.1 Thermoplasmata archaeon
GACGTCTCCTACGTCCTGGGACTTCTCCGCTCGACTGACCGCTACACTAATCGTCGGCCCGGTAACGTCAAGCGAATCAGAAGACGCGATGGCATCGTTCCCCCCGTCTGGGCCCGGCGGAGCGACCCAGTCGACGCGATAGCTTTCAGAGGAATCTGGTCGTATCGGAGCCTCCGACAGGCCGCGGAGACCTGGGAGTCGGTCGTAACTGACTTCACAGAGGAAACCGATCGTCCGGGGGGACAAGCGCGCGTCCGTTCCGAGCGAGGCGGCCAATTCTCGTGGGAGCGTCCCAAGATCGAGGTCAAGGTCGCTGCATTTTCAGATACCATAGTGGACACTGCGCGCGCAAGCGAACCGCGAGCTCCCGCTCTGCTCGGACTCCTCCAACACATCTCGTTTCCGTACTTCCGCGCGGTAGATCACGGCGTATTTCTTCGGGGGGCCGTCAGCTTCGGGAAATTCTTCAGGTCCGATAGAATCGTGCTGGGGCCGGCAATTGACGAAGCAGTCCAGTGGTATGACAAGGCAGACTGGTTCGGCGTGCTTTTGACCCCGAGCGCAACCTATCCGCTAAGTCAGCCTGGGACGTCTGACGACAACGTACGATCGATTCTCTCGGAGTACGAGGTTCCGCTCTCCGACACCCTCCCTGACGGCGGCCATTCCTACCGGACCTGGGTGCTGATGTGGCCGAGCATCGCTGACGAAGTCTACCCCATTGCGATCCGCGAGGAGATTCGGGACGACGCGGCGCTGCATGCCCTTCGACGTGAAGACCAGGACCTCGAGGTGCGCCTAATGCAGCTTCTGGGGGAGCTACCGACCGGACCTCGGGAAGTCGCCAAGCACAGAAACACTCTGGACTTCTACGAATGGACGAGATCGCGATAGCGTTCCGGTCATCTGGAGAATGCCCGCGCCACCGACCGAGCGTCCGTCTCAGAGGCGGGCGCACAGACGGGAGTGCCCGCCACGTGTCTTGGCGGTCTCCAGAAATGGGTGGGTTTCCGGAGGGTACCCGTCGCGCCGTTGCCGTCACCTCCGCTCGCGCGCTCGTCGTCGTCGGCCTTTCATTGCGCGCTCACCGCCCCCGGGTCGGGGTCGGCACAAATATTGTGGTCAGGACAGTCGTCCTGTCTGATATCCAGGGCTGAGTCTAGAGGGATCAATGGAACACTCCCACGATGCCCGGTCTGCCTATCAGCCAAGGATGTCCAAGCAGCGGGCCGAACGACTTCGGCGATGGCACGAAGACGCGCTCAAGAGCGGACGACGCGGGGAGGCGATCACGATCACGGTCTACGGGTGCACGTTCTCGGTCCCCCCGGAGGTATACCCTCCCAATCCCCTCGGTCTTGCGGAGCTTATCCCGGGAGAGGTTGAGGGGGACGGACCGGGTTCTCGACTTGGGCACGGGGTGTGGTGTCAACGGAAGCGTCGCCGCCTCGAAATCGCACCATGGGGTCGCGGTCGATGTGAATCCGATCGCGGTCGATTGCGCGAAACGCAACGCAGAACGGAACGGCGTTGCCGGGCGGGTCGAAGTCCGGGAGAGCGACCTCTTCGAGAATGTTTCCGGTCGGTTTGACCTGATCCTGTTCGACCCCCCCTTCCGGTGGTTTCGTCCCAACGACCTCTACGAGCGGGCCACGGCCGACGAGAACTGCGAGACCTTGACCTCGCTCTTCCAACAGGTCAAGGCCTACCTGACGGGAAGTGGTCGAATTCTGCTCTCGTTCGGGACGACGGGGGACATCGACTATCTCCACGAACTGGTCGCTCAGGCAGGGCTCAAGACGGAGGAGCTGCGGAAAGTGGAAGGCGAGAAGGATGGGCTGACCGTCGCCTACCTCGTCTACCGCTTCACAGTGCCGTCGCACCCCGTTTCGGGGTGCGATTCCCTCGCTCTGCTTGCATCGAAGGAACCATTACCCCGAGCGAGGTCTCGGGGAGACGAGGTTCGTTGATGGCGGTCTACTTCGTTCTCCAAATCAAGTGGGACAGCGAGGAAGTGCTTCGCACCTACGCCCAAGGTCTCTCCGGCATGATCGAGAAGCACGGGGGCCGGTTCATCGTCGCAAGCAAGGACTTTCAGGTCGTCGAGGGGACCTGGAAGCCCGGTCGGTTGATTGTCCTTGAATTCCCGACGATGCAGACGTTTCGGGACTGGTACGACTCGGAAGAGTACCGCCCCCTCCGCGAACTCCGGGTGAGGAACTCCCGGTCGGACGCCGTGGTGGCTACTGGCCTCTAACCCGTCCCTTGGCATCGGTCCCAGCCCGAGCCTTTGTCGGCGGCGCTTAGTGAGAGATCAGTGAGTCCCCGCGCGACTTGGTAGGTCGAACGTTCAAGCAACCGCGCCCCGCACGAGTACCTGCTGACCCGGGTCGAGAACGCCATAGACGTTTCCAGGAGAACCTGCCCAGAACGTGTAAACGATGGGATAATCGCCCGCCCACTGGGATCCAAGGGAGCTGCTGTTCCAGTGGAACGACCCGTAGGTGCCGGTTGCGTTGTAGATTGGCTCTTCGAGCATGACGAGGAAGTTGATCGAGATGGCATGCCAGGTCACCTCCACATTGACGGGGGCGCTCGTGCTGACCCAAACGAAGGAAATGTTGACTCCCCACTTCGGGGAGCCCTCGAAGCACGCCGTAGATTGAGTGAAGGACATAGCGAACGGCATTCCGTTCGCGAGGCTTAGCCCGTTGCAGGTCTGGATCGACGCAGCCGGTGGGACGGTCGGTCTGGGGGCGGTCGACGGCCCTGTCTGCGCTAGCCATGCCCACGATGCGACGATCAGCCCGGCCGCGACAGCAACGACGAGAAGAAGCCGAAGGCGCCGAGTGCCGAACGACAGTCTCATCGACTTCTCGCAGAGTCAGTGGCACGATCCGCGCTAACGAAACGCGTCGGTCGGCTAAATAGGCGGATCGCGAACGAACACTCGGGTCCGCGGACCATCCGCGGGCTTCCGCATCGTCTTTCTGTCGAGAGCGGGCGCAACGAACGATTACGCGGAAAGGGGTCCCTTGTGAACGCGCGGGAGTCCCCCCGTCAGTTTCACCCTTGCCAACGTCAGGGGCTTTGAAGACGGAGCCGCCGAGTAACGGCTTGCCGGTGGCGGTGTAGCCGCCTCAGTTCGGTTCGCGTCGGCAGCTCCGCGGCTTGGCGGGCCAGATGGTCCGGTGTGTCGACCCCATCCCCTCGGGTGCGGCCGTGAGAGGAGGGAAGCCACTTGACGGAGGCGGCCT